>CAZLCC010000001.1:0-14663 GCA_964558365.1 uncultured Candidatus Saccharibacteria bacterium
GTGCCAAACAGCGTTATTTCAAGCGAACTTGAAAAAGCCGGCTACGCCCCAGATGGCAAGAGCCAACTGTTTGATGGCCGTACTGGTGAAGCCTTTGAAGAGCGAACCACTGTAGGTGTGATGCACATTATCAAGCTTCACCACATGGTTTCAGACAAGATTCACGCGCGATCGATCGGACCATACACGATGGTTACCCAACAGCCGCTTGGTGGTAAAGCGCAAAACGGTGGTCAGCGATTTGGAGAAATGGAAGTATGGGCGCTCGAAGCATATGGCGCGGCAGCAACGCTTCAAGAAATGCTTACTATTAAGTCTGACGATGTATTTGGTCGCGCGAAAGCATATGAGTCAATCATTAAAGATGAAGCAATCACTGGTCCAAAGGTTCCAGAAAGCTTTAACGTTTTGATTAAGGAACTACAGGGACTTGGACTTCGTGTTGATCTTTTAGACAACGGTGAAGAAGAAGTAATTGATGCTGAAGAAATTCTTGAAGAAAGCGTGGCACAATCGGCAGATGCACCCGCACCAACTCCAAGTGACGATACGCCACTCGATGTAACCGTAGCGGATGAAGTTGATGAATATGGAGATATTGATCTTGGCGATGGCGTTACTATTCAGGACGCAGAAGATATTGAAGAAGCAAGTAAGGAGGCAAAATAATGAATCGTTTCCTCGCAAACCCAAGCATTGCTGATTTTGATGCAGTACGACTTGCTGTGGCAAGTCCAGATGACATCATGAAGTGGAGTCATGGGGAAGTTACAAAACCAGAAACAATTAACTACCGAACACAAAAACCAGAACGAGACGGTTTGTTCTGTGAACGAATTTTTGGTCCGGTAAAAGATATCAACCCACACGATGCGAAACTAAAAGGTGTTCGTAGTCGCGAAGCTGCTGTTGATAAAAACGGCGAGCTTGTGACTCGAAGCATTGTTCGACGCGAACGTATGGGGCACATTAATCTTGCGGCGCCAGTTGCGCATATTTGGTTTATGCGCGGTACGCCAAGTGCAATGGCATTGCTGCTTGGCATGACTGTGCGAAATTTAGAGCGCATTGCATATTTTGCAAGCTACGTTATCTTGGATGTTGACACTGAAAAGCGTGATCAATTCTTGGCAGATGCCGAGGCAGAACTTGACGCAGGTCGAGCTGCAATTAAGATTCGCTATGAAAAAGCTGCAGAAGAAGAAAAAGCAGACGTTAAGAAACTTGCAGCTGAGCAGTCTAAAGAAATTGAAGAACTTGAAGAAGCGTTTATTCAAAAGAAAACGCAACTTGAAGGACTCTCAAAGTGTGCGCTTTTAAGCGAGACTGACTACCGTGATTTGCCTGACGAATATGCGGATATCATTAAAGTCGGCATGGGCGGAGAATCTTTAAAGAAGCTTCTTGATGAGATTGATCTTACAAAGCTTATTAAAGAGCTTGAAGAAGAAGCTGAAGGCGCAAAAGGTCAACGTAAGAAGAAAATTCTAAAGCGCTTAAAGATACTTGAAGGAATGAGCCGTGCGGACATTAAGCCATCAAGCATGTGTGTTTCTGTGTTGCCAGTTATTCCACCAGACCTACGTCCAATGGTGCAGCTTACTGGCGGTCGTTTTGCAACATCAGACCTTAACGATCTCTATCGCCGGGTGATCAACCGAAACAATCGATTAAAGAAATTAATTGATCTTAACGCTCCTGAAGTTATTCGTCGAAACGAAATGAGAATGCTACAAGAGTCAGTTGATGCACTTATTGATAACGCTGCCGCTCGTGGTGGTCGCGCAGTAAGCGCAACTGGTGGTCGCCGACGACTTAAGTCAATTTCTGACATGCTAAAAGGTAAGCAAGGTCGTTTCCGCCAAAACTTGCTTGGTAAGCGTGTTGATTATTCTGGTCGTTCAGTTATTGTTGCTGGTCCAGAGCTTAAGATTCACCAGTGTGGTTTGCCGAAGCAAATGGCTCTAGAATTGTTTAAGCCATTCGTTATTTCTTATCTACTTCGCAACGAACATGCACATAACATTCGCTCAGCAACTCGACTTATCGAATCTGGCGCAACAGTTGTGTGGGACGCACTCGACGAAGTGATTAAAGGTAAATACGTGCTTCTTAACCGTGCACCGAGTCTTCACCGTTTGAGTATTCAGTCATTCCAGCCAAAACTCATTGAAGGTAAAGCTATTCAGCTGCACCCACTTGTTTGTAAAGGCTTTAACGCCGACTTTGACGGTGACCAAATGGCAGTTCACTTGCCGCTTTCTGCGGAAGCGCAAAAAGAAGCTCGTGAGCTAATGAGCACAACAAACAACTTGCTTAAGCCAGCTGACGGAACGCCAATCCTAAACATTAGCCAGGACATTGTGCTTGGTTGTTATTACCTAACATATCCAAAACCATCAGCACAAACAAAAGAGGTAAAACCATTTAGCTCGGTTGCTGAAGCGGTAATGGCATATGAAAAAGGTGTTATTCAACTGCAGACTCCAATTCGTGTATTCGCGAAAGACGAAGAGCGCAACACGACACTTGGGCGAGTATTCTTTAACGAGGCACTTCCTAAAGAATTGCCATATGTTGAAGAAGTAATTGGTAAAAAAGCACTCAATAAGGTATTGGCTCAGGTATTTAATACCTACGGCTCAGAACTGACTGCAAAAGTTGCAGACGATATTAAAGAGCTTGCTCTTGAATATGCAACAGCAGCAGCTGTTTCAACCGGTATGGCAGATTACTTTGATGTTGATGAAGTTGCAGACATGATTTCCGAAGGTGAAAAACAAGCTGCAGCTATTTCAGATCAATATGAGCAAGGTCTTATTACCGATGAGGAACGCTATAACCTAACCGTTCAGGCGTGGCGAAATGTCGACAAGAGTGTATCTGACCTCTTGCAGAAACGCCTAGAAAAGTCTGACACTAGCGTGAGTGTTATGGTTAACTCTGGTGCTCGTGGTGATATTTCAAACGTGAAGCTTGCAACAGCTATGATTGGAATCATGGTTGACGCAACTGGTCGAGAGATTGAGCTTCCAATTCGATCAAGCTACAAAAAAGGCTTAAGCCAACTTGAAGCGTTCATTGCTACTCGTGGTACTCGAAAAGGTTTGATCGATACAGCTCTAAAAACTGCCGACTCCGGTTATCTAACTCGTCGTCTTGTAGACGTGAGTCAAGATGTCTTTACTGTAGATGAAGCAGCAGAAGATGATGGCTTTGCTATCTATCGCGATGAGACTGATGAAACAATGATTGAATTTGGCAACCGCCTTTATAGCCGTTATGCAGCTGAAGATATAAAGGGTCATGTTAAAAAGGGCGAACTCATTACTCGCGCTATTGCAGATGCAATTGAAGCTGACGACTCAATAAAAAGCGTTAAAATCTATAGCATTCTAAGCTCAAATAACTTGCGTGGTATTCCACGAGAAAGCTATGGGCTTGATATGGCAACAGGCAAGCTTATTGCAAACGCAGAGCCGGTTGGTGTAATTGCAGCACAATCTGTTGGTGAGCCTGGCACGCAGCTAACGCTTAGAACCTTCCACCTTTCTGGTGTTGCTGGCGACGATATTACGCAAGGTCTTCCTCGTGTTGATGAGTTGTTTGAAGCGCGAACGCCAAAAGGCCAGGCGTTCATTAGCGAAATTAGCGGAACAGTGCAAGTTTGGGAAGATAACAATCAATATATTGTTCAAGTTACTCCTGAAAAAGGTCAAAGCAAGAAGCTGAAACTCGATGGCCGCAAAGCTCAGGTGAAAAGCGGCACAGAAGTGCTTGCAGGCGATGTGCTTGCTGCAGATAAAAAGGACGAACGTCCGCTAACTGCGCCATTCGACGGAGTTGTTGAGGTAACAAAAGAGCAGATCGTTATTTCTACAAACAACCAAACGCCAGTTCGTTATGAAATTCCTGGCATCAAGCAGCTTACAGTCGCCGATGGCGACAAAGTTGAGGCAGGTGATCGCTTGAGCAATGGCTCAATTAACCTTCATGATCTAATGAATCTAAAGGGTGTTGAGGCAACGCAGCGATATATGATCAACGAAGTACTTCGCATTTATGCATCGCAAGGTCAAAATATTGCAGATAAGCACCTTGAGATCATTGTGCGCCAGATGTTTAGCCGTGTTCAGATTGAAGATCCAGGCGATTCTCCATTCGTAACAGGCGATATCGTAAGTAAAGTTGCTGTGGTTGAAGCAAATAGCAATCTTGTAAAAGAAGGCAAAGAGCCAGCACAATATACGCAATTGCTACTTGGTATCACGAAAGTTTCTATTTGGAGCGACAGCTTCCTTTCAGCTGCATCATTCCAAGATACAACTCGCGTGCTTATTAATGCTGCAACAACTGGTCGTGTTGATAATCTCTACGGGCTCAAAGAGAACGTTATCATCGGTCGCAAGATTCCAGTTGGAACTGGTGCGCGTGATATTGAGAGCGAAGAGCTTGACGCTGAGTAATCTAAGCGGCTTGCGCTAAGGCGATGAAAAACCTCCGAGTTAATTCGGAGGTTTTTTGCTAACAAATAAAATAGCTGGGAGTGAAAATTCACTCAACCAGCTTATTCAAGAATCGTATTCTATATGATCCCTCTCGATCATCGATGCCGAGAGGGGTGAAACTATCTTTTAGTGGGCCACTGCTCTCAAAAGCAAATTCTTTGCATAATTTACAGCGACAAAGAATACAACAAAGCCGATGATTATCGGGCAAAAAACTGCTAGGAGAGCCACGACAAACAGCATAGGTACATCTTTAATGCCCACTGATTGCTCTACTTGCTCATCGTTTAGAGTTATCGGATAATCATCTTCGAAAGGATCGTCCGACAAGTCGTTGACGACTATCCAGGCGATTGCCATGAAAGCTGCTGTTGCGCAGCTGGCGTATATTGCGCCGACGAAAAGCCAGTCCTGGAGACCGGTGAGCAGGTATATGATATAACCACACCCAATACCGATCCCCAAAGCGAAGCCTGTAATGAGAAACACATCAAGATTCTTGCGAATAGAGGACATTTTCTCCTCCCAGAGAAGTTGATTGTAAGGTACGATTCTTATCCATAATAATACAACTAAAACATAAAAAAGCAAATTAAAGACAATTCTGTTGCTGCTATGAGTATTTTTTGCTATAATAACAGGGAGTTTCCGCTTTGTGTGCAGCAACATGCAAAGACGAGGATGACTGCTTATTGCTGAAAGCAGCGTCAAGAAATATTTAATAAATGAAAAGGGAGAATTCTTTTCTCATGCCAACAATTAATCAATTAGTTCGTAAGCCTCGAAAGACAGCTGCGAAAAAGAGTAAAAGCCCAGCACTCGGGCGAATTAGTAACTCTCTAAAAAGTCGCTATTTTGATCAAAAATCGCCACTAAAGCGCGGTGTTTGTATTAAAGTAACAACCAAAACACCAAAGAAGCCAAACTCTGCCCTTCGAAAAGTTGCTCGTGTGCGACTTTCAAATGGTCATGAAGTATGGGCATATATTGGTGGTGAAGGGCATAACCTTCAAGAGCACGCAGCTGTGCTTGTTCGCGGTGGTCGAGTGCCGGATCTTCCTGGTGTACGTTATCATATTGTGCGTGGATCTTTGGATCTTCAGGGTGTGCAAGGTCGTAAGCGTGGGCGTTCTAAATATGGAACCAAAAAGGAGAGCAAGTAATGCCACGTAAAGTAACGAAAAAACTACAGCGAAAACTAAATCCTGACCGCAAATATAACAGCGTATTGGTACAACGATTGATAAATAAAAGTATGCTTGATGGCAAGAAGATGCTTTCAGAGCGACAGGTCTATAGCGCTCTTGAAATTGCGGCTAAAAAGTTAAAAAGTGAAGATCCACTAGAAGTTTTTGAAACAGCGCTTAAGAATATTTCACCAAATTTTGAGGTGAAAAGCCGACGTGTTGGTGGTGCAAACTATCAAATTCCATTTCCAATTCAGGGCCATCGCCAGCATCACTTTGCGTTTAGTTGGCTTGTGCAGTCTGCTCGTGCACGTAGCGGCATGCCGTATAACCAGCGGCTCGCAGCGGAAATTGTTGACGCACACAACCAAGCTGGCGCAGCATTCAAGAAAAAAGAAGATACACATAAGATGGCAGAAGCCAACCGTGCGTTTGCACACTTTGCAAGGGGATAATAAATGGCAGCAAAAAATATACCACTAGAAAAATATCGTAATATTGGCATTATTGCTCATATTGACGCAGGTAAAACAACTACAACAGAAGGTATTCTTTACCGCACGGGCATCAGCCATAAAATTGGTGCGGTGCATGAAGGTGAAACAACAACCGACTGGATGGACCAAGAGCGTGAGCGCGGTATCACTATTACTTCCGCGGCTGTAACGTGTTTTTGGAAAGATCACAAGATTAATATTATTGATACGCCAGGTCATATTGATTTTACGGCAGAAGTTGAGCGTTCACTCCGTGTGCTTGATGGCGCGGTAACAGTGTTTGACGGCAAAATGGGCGTTGAGGCGCAAACTGAAACTGTGTGGCGCCAAGCAAACAAATATCGTGTGCCGCGAATTTGCTTTGTAAACAAAATTAACCAAACCGGCGGCGATTTTTACATGAGTTTAAAGACGATTCATGAACGCCTAAGCAAGCGCGCGTTGCCAATCCACCTGCCAATTGGGTTTGAAAAAGACATCAACGGCGTGGTTGACCTCATTGATATGAAGTCATATACCTATAAAGAATTTACTGACAAAGAGCTCATTGTTGGTGAAATTCCTGAAGACATGAAGGAAAAAGCAAAGAATGCGCGAACACTGCTTGTTGAGGCAGCGGTTGAGGCAGATGATGCATTGTTTGAAAAATACCTCGAAGAAGGCGAAGAAGCGATTTCTGAAGAAGAGCTAAAGAGCGCTATTCGTAAGAGTGTTCTAACGGGTGAATTCTTTATTGTTACTGGCGGTGATGGTCGTGGCGTAATTGTTGAAAAAGTGCTTGACCTTGTGAATGACTATCTCCCATCTCCACTCGATGTTGAATCTGTATGGGGAACGCATCCAAAAACTGGCGAAGAAATTGAGCGAAAGCCGAGTGACAAAGAGCCATTTGCAGCACTTGCATTTAAGATTGCAAACGATCCATTTGTTGGAAAACTTATTTTCTTCCGCGTATATAGTGGTAAGCTTTCAGCTGGTAGTTATATTTTAAACACAACCACTGGCGACAAAGAGCGCATTGGCCGAATTGTTCGAATGCACGCCGATAAGCGTGAAGATGTAGCAGAAATTGGCGCTGGTGATATCGCTGCGGCGGTAGGTTTAAAGAATACAACAACAGGAACAACGCTAGCTGATCCTGCAAAACCAATCATGCTTGAAAGCATCGATTTTCCTGAGCCGCCAGTGGCAATTGCGATTGAGCCAAAAACAAAGGCCGACCAAGAAAAAATGAGCATTGCTTTGCAGCGACTTGCCGAAGAAGATCCAACGTTCCGTGTTCATACCGATGAAGAGACAGGCCAGACGATTATTTCTGGCATGGGTGAACTTCACCTCGATATCATCGTTGATCGCATGAAGCGAGAATTTAAAGTTGAAGCAAATATTGGCGAACCACAGGTTGCCTTTCGTGAAACCATTAAGAAAAGCACAGAAGTGCAAGGTAAATACATCAAACAGTCTGGTGGTCGCGGTCAATATGGTGATGTATGGCTACGGCTTGAACCAAACGAGCCAGGCAAAGGTTTTGAGTTCTTTGACGAGATTAAAGGTGGTGTTGTGCCACAAGAATATCGTGCAGCCGTGCAGAATGGTATTCGCGAAACGCTTGACGGCGGTGTGATTGCTGGCTATCCAGTGGTTGATATTAAAGCGACACTGTATGACGGTAGCTATCACGATGTTGACTCAAGTGAAATGGCTTTCAAGATGGCAGGTAGTCTTGCGACCCGAGAGGGCGTAAAGCAGGCTAGCCCAGTGCTACTTGAGCCAGTAATGAAAGTTGAAGTTACTACCCCAGAAGAATTTATGGGTGATGTGATTGGAGACCTTAACTCTCGTCGCGGACGAATTGAGAGCATGGATGATCGTATGGGGGCGAAAGTTGTCACAGGGTTTGTGCCACTTGCCAGTATGTTTGGTTATACAACCGACCTTCGTTCAATGTCTCAGGGACGCGCAGCAAGCACAATGGAACTTGCTCAGTATGAAGAAGTTCCACCAAATGTTGCTGAAGAGATCATCTCAAAACGAAGCAACTAATCTCTACGCTATATTTTAATTAAGATTTCTTTTATAATGCTTATGAATGAAGATGCATTATAAAAAGATTTCTGGCTTTACGATAGTTGAAATACTTATCACTATTACCGTGATAAGTATTCTTGTAGCGATTGTTATCTATGCCGGTAGCAACTATATAAATAGGACGAATGAACAAACCTTAAAAGCAGAGCTTACCGCTGCTGCTGGCGCAATGAAAAATTACTATAACGAAGAGGGCGAGTATCCGTCATCTATTCCAGCTAATGCTGATAGTGATAGAGTTAATCGCCACTCAAGCAGTAGTACCACGCAATTTTGTCTATATGGATCCAATAACGGTACGACGTTTAAAGTAACGAATACGAATATAATACCAGTAGTGGGTGCATGCCCTTAGTTTTTTCAAATATAGCTTATAGGCTATAATAAAGGTACAAATAAACGAAGGGGATAAGATATGACTTGGCTAATTGTTGTTGGAGTGATTGTTGTTATCGTAGCGCTATTTTTGTGGGTAACATATAACGCTTTAGTAAAACTAAATGTTCGCGTTGAAGAGGCGTGGAGCGATATAACAGTTCAATTAAAGCGTCGTCTTGATTTGATTCCAAACTTGGTGAGCGCGGTTAAAGGCTATGCAAAGCATGAAAAAGAAGTGCTTGAAAATGTGACAAAATCTCGCGCTGAAGCTATGAATGCGCAGGGCGTAAAAGAGACAGCAAAGGCTGAAAATCAACTTGAAGAAGCTTTAAAAAGTTTGTTTGCAGTTTCAGAAAACTATCCGCAGCTTCGCGCTACTGAAAACTTTCAAAAGCTACAAGATGAACTTGTTGACACAGAAGATAAAATTCAGGCATCTCGACGATTTTATAACGGTGGCGTTCGCGACCTAAACACGAAAATTCAAATGTTTCCGACCAATATTTTTGCCAACATGCTTGGATTTAAAGAACGTGATTTTTTTGAAACAGAAGATCGCGCAGCGGCAGAAAAGCCAGTTGACGTTAAGTTTTAGAAATTTCATCTAGGGGTTTTAAAAAAGATGTATAGCTCGATTGCTGCTAACAAACGAAACACAGTCATTATTATGGCGCTTTTCGTATTAATTATTGGTGGGCTGGGTTGGCTTGCGAGTGTTATATATAACGATCAGACAATTGTTTATATTGTGCTTGGGGTTGCAATTATTTATGCGCTTATTCAATATTTTGCGGCTGGAAAGTTAGCAACGGCAATGAGTGGTGCAAAGGAAATCCAGAAAAAAGATAACCCACGTCTATATCGAATTGTTGAGAATTTGGCAATTACCACCGGGCTACCAACACCAAAAGTCTATATTATTGACGATCCTGCGCCGAACGCTTTTGCCACCGGGCGCGATCCAAAACATGCAATTGTGGCTGCAACAACTGGCTTGCTAGATATTATGAGCGACACCGAACTTGAAGCAGTGATGGCGCATGAAATGGGACATGTGCAAAACTACGACATTCGTGTTTCAATGATTGTTTTTGGTCTTGTAAGCGCGATTGGTATGCTTGCCGACCTCTTTCTTCATATGCTGTGGTTTGGTGGCAGCGACAGAAGAGATACGTCGCCGGTAGTTATGCTTTTTGGTGTTATCGCAATTCTTTTAGCGCCGCTTATTGCGGCGATGGTACAGATGGCAGTTTCAAGACAAAGGGAATATCTTGCAGATTCTACCGGTGCTATGACAACGCGCCATCCAGAAGGGCTTGTAAGTGCTCTAGAAAAACTGCGCGATCACGGAAAGCCAATGAAAAAAACGCACAGTTCCACGGCGCATTTATTTATTTCGAATCCACTAAAGAAAGATTTTTTTGGTAACTTATTTAGCACTCATCCGCCACTAGATGATCGAATAAAACGACTTCGTGGCATGGAAGGAAAGATGTAGGATTCTTATGACGACAAAAAAACAAACGGCAGAGAAAAAGAAAAAATCTCTTTCAGAGCGCCACAAAGATTTTTTATCCAGACGCCCGCACAGAAGTTTTCAATTTACTCGAAGACGCGACTATAAAAGAAGCCTCGCGCTACCTGGTTATTGGAGCTTTACTAATGAAGTTCGCGCAACGTTGTGGCAGCACAAGGCACTTTTTGCAAAGTTACTTGGCGTCTATGCAATTTTGAGCATGTTGCTAGTTGGTATGATATCGCAGGAAACATACACAACATTTTCAGAAAACCTAGCAATAATTAATGATGAGGTGTTTAGCGGCAGTATTGGGTCAGTGGCGCAAACTGCAGCATTGTTTGGCGCAACAATTACTGGATCGCTTAATCAAACACCATCAGAGTCGCAACAAATTTATGGTGGGCTACTTTTCTTGCTTGGTTGGTTAACGACGGTGTGGCTCTTGCGTCAGCTACTGGCAGGACATAAAGTTAAGCTTCGTGATGCGATTTATTCATCCGGTGCGCCAATTGTCTCAACGTTTATTATTCTATTGGTTATTTTGATACAACTTTTACCGTTAGCCATTGCGCTTGTTGCCTATGGTGCAGCGCAGCAAACAGGACTTCTTGAAGAAGGATTTGTAAACATGGCTTTTTGGGTTGTTGCAAGTTTGCTCGCGCTGATGTCGCTCTATTGGATAACAAGCTCATTCATTGCGCTCATCATTGTAACACTTCCTGGCATGTATCCATTTGTCGCCTTAAAGAATGCTGGCGATCTAGTGGTTGGAAGACGCTTAAGAATTATGCTGCGTCTCTTGTGGCTTGCCTTTATTGTGCTGCTTGTTTGGGCAATTATTCTCATACCAATCATACTGCTTGCAGGAGCAATTAATATTACGTGGTTGCCACTCGTGCCAATTACAACCGTACTACTTAGCTCGTTTACGCTTATTTGGGCGAGTAGCTACATCTATTTGCTATATAGGAAGTTGATTGATGACAAAGCTCCCCCCGCATAAACGAGCAGAAAAATTACGCAAACAGCTAAACGAATACGCGCATGAGTATTATGTGCTTGATTCGCCGTCGGTAGATGACGCTGTCTATGATAGTTTGTTTAGTGAACTGAAAAAAATTGAAGAAGAATACCCGGAAACAATTACTCTAGACAGCCCAACGCAACGAGTTGGCGGAAAGCCAGTTAAAAAGTTTCAGAAGGTTGAACACGCTTCCAGGATGCTTAGTTTAAATGATGTCTTTAGTCACGAAGAAGTTGAGGCGTGGTTTAAAAGAACACAAAAGCTAGCACCAGAAATTGATAACAAAGTTGAATTTTTTGCGGATATAAAAATGGATGGCTTAGCGTGTTCGCTTGTTTATGAAGATGGACTTTTACTGCGAGGCGTAACGCGTGGCGATGGACTCGTTGGTGAAGACGTGACAAGTAATATCAAAACAATCCCAAGCATTCCTTTGAAATTAAAAGCAGAAGAAAATTTTTCAAAAGGCCGCACAGAAGTTCGCGGCGAAATTGTGATGTTTAAAAGTGATTTTGAAAAACTGAATGCTGAGCTTGAAAAAGAGGGTAAAAAAACCTACGCAAATCCGCGAAACCTTGCCGCGGGTACGATCCGTCAGCTAGACCCAAGAGTTGTTGCCCAGCGAAGGCTCCAATTTAGGGCGTATGATTTGATAAGAAATGAAGCGAGTGAAGTGGCAACAAATGAGCAAGCATACAACGATCTAAGAAAACTTGGCTTTGTTGTTAATAAAGATGCAAAAGTAATCCATTCAATTAATGAACTTGTTGCATTTGCAGAAGCTTGGGAGGAAAAACGATTTGATTTGCCATTTAATACAGACGGCATGGCAATTAAATTAAACGATAGAAAAGTCTATGCGCAACTTGGTATTGTGGGGAAAAATCCACGAGGTGCAATTGCTTATAAATACCCCGCAGAACAAGCGACGACGATGGTTAAAGATATTTTTGTGAGTATTGGCAGAACCGGTGCGGCAACGCCAGTTGCGATGCTAGATCCGATAGTTATTGCTGGGTCGACTGTGCAAATGGCGACGCTTCACAATGAAGACGAGATAAAGCGCAAAGATGTGCGCATTGGCGATACGGTAATTGTACAAAAAGCGGGCGACATTATTCCAGAAGTTGTAGAGCCACTTGTAAAACTACGAAGTGGTGATGAAGAAATATTTATTATGCCAAAGCAGTGCCCGGAGTGCGAGACCAAGCTTGTTCGTCCAGAAGGAGAAGCCGTGTGGCGTTGCCCAAATCTTGCTTGTCCTGCTCGTATGCTTCGTCATATTCAACATTTTGCAAGCAAAGGTGCGCTCGATATTGATGGTTTAGGAGAAAAGAATGTGCAAGCGCTTTTAGGAGCGCGGCTCATTAGTGATGCAGCAGATCTATATAAGTTAAAAAAAGAAGAGTTGCTGCAGCTCGATCGCTTTGCAGAACTAAGCGCCGATAATTTAATTAATGCTATCAGCGCAAAGCGCCAGCCCTCACTTGCTAAGTTTTTATTTGGGCTTGGTATTCGCCATGTTGGGGCAAAAACCGCGCTGGATATTACACATCATTTTAAATCACTCGAAGCGATTAAAAGAATGACGATCGATGAGCTGAACCAGATCGAAGGTGTTGGGGAGGTTGTGGCAGAATCAATTGTCGCGTGGTTTGCTGATCCGGAAAATCAAAAGATTTTAGAAAAGTTTGAAAATTTTGGTGTTAGACCAGCATTTGAAAAGCCAAAAAGTGGCAAACTAAGTGATAAAAACTTTGTCATCACTGGCACATTGCAATCCATGAGTCGAGAAGCGGCAGCTGATAAAATTCGTGAACTTGGCGGAACGTTTCAAAGTAGTGTTGGCAAAAGCACAGATTATCTTGTTGCGGGCGAAAACGTCGGCGAGAGCAAACTGAAAAAAGCCAAGAACTATAACGTCGAAGTTATCGATGAAAAACAACTAAGGAAGTTTTTAGAAGATGATTAAATTTAAACTTAATAAATTAGTAAGAGATAAATTGCCTTCTAACTATGAACAGCTCAACCAACAGGCAACGATACGCAAGCTAACAGGAGAAGAATTAAGAACTGCATTGCTCCGTAAGATTATAGAAGAGGCCAATGAGCTATTGAAAGAGGAAGCTACTACCGTAGTGGAAGTTGCTGACTTAGAGCAGGCGCTCGATGATCTGATTGAAATAACCGGATTATCAAGAGAAGAGATTAAAAAGGCGAAAGAGGAAAAGAAAGCCGAAAAGGGGAGATTTTTGGATGGCAGCTTTGTTGAATTTCTCAATCTTCACGAAAGTGATGAATGGGTACAGTATTATCGTCAAGAACCTGATTTGTTTCCAGAAATAACAAACAGTGAAGAGCAATTTAATATTCCAGAAATTGAAACAGGGGAGTATTTGCATGCGAAATCTGGCAAGAAATACGAAGTGTTAGGCGTGGCGTGCCATAGTGAAACGCTAGAGCCGCTTGTAATCTATAAGCCACTTTACGAGCACGAGGGTTTGCCAGATGTCTGGGTGCGACCGCATGAAATGTTTTTTGAAGAGGTGGACATCGATGGTATTAAAAGAGCACGTTTTGAAAAAATTGAGCTAGACGAAGCTAAAAAAGACACCTAAGCAAGGTGTCTTTTTTATAAAGCGGGTAAGATTACCAGCTGTTGTTGCGTTGGCCGCCACCGTTAAAATCGCGTCGTGGGCGATCTTCGCGTGGGCGAGCCTCGTTTACTGTGATGGTACGACCGTCAAGCTCGCTGTTGTTGAGCTGTTCAATCGCCTTTTTTGCATCGTCTTCGTTCTCGAATTCAACAAAACCAAAGCCCTTAGAGCGACCGCTATCGCGATCGGTAATGACTTTTGCGCTTTCCACTGGGCCAATTGTGGCAAAGTGAGCATTTAGACCATCGTCGTTAGTTGCCCATGCAAGGCTACCGACAAAAAGTTTCTTAGACATCAAAATTTCCTTATTTCCTTTTCAAAATTGCCAGATCCGACCAGTTTCATATACTTTTATATTACGCTTCTGAACACTGCTAGTTAAGCATACTTTTAGTAAAATAGCTAGGACAAAGCACTTGTGTTTAGAAAAAAATTATGACATGATGAAGAGGTTAGCTGATGCGCACGGAGGCTCTTTGCGCTAGAAAACAAAAACCAGATAAAACAAAAAGCCTCGGGTGGGCGCGCAGCAGCTCACGAATAAAACACCTCCTTTGAAGAGGTGTTTTATCTTTGTTACAATAACGGTTCGAGGGGCTATAGCTCAGCTGGCTAGAGCGCTTCGCTGGCAGCGAAGAGGCCTGCGGTTCGAATCCGCATAGCTCCACCATAGAGTGAAAGTTAGAACCTCCACGCGCGAAAACCGCCGTGGGGGTTCTTGCTTTTGCACCGGAATTGGTCGCGGCCACGACGGGCTGGCCGCCATCGTCCACGAGCTGCTGACGCAGCCACTCCACGTCGAGCG
>CAZLCC010000002.1:0-32704 GCA_964558365.1 uncultured Candidatus Saccharibacteria bacterium
CGATAAACTACCAGAGGTGAGTGCTGCAAAAAGTAGCGGTGGCGGCATTGGCTACGGTGACTATACAATTACGCTCAGAGAGCCGCTTGTTGGGTGGCAAGCAGGGGACAGGCAATATCTTGTAGACAAGAACGGTGTGCCGTTTGATCAAAATTACTTTAATGCGCCATCTGTTAACGTAGTAGATCAAAGTGGGGTAAAAATAGAAGACGGGGGAGTTATTGCCTCTAATCGCTTCTTAAGCTTCTTGGGGAGAATTGTCTCTCTTGTAAATGAATCTGGCGTAGGGCAAGTCGAGAAGATTGTTATACCTGCAGGAGTAACAAGGCAAGTGGATGTATATCTAAAGGGGAGTGCATACCCAATCAAAACAAATGTTGACCGTGACCCTGCACAGCAAGTAGAGGACATGAAGAAGGTGTTAGACTTTCTAAAGCAGCGTGGCATAACTCCGCAGCATGTTGATGTGCGGGTGTCTGGCCGAGCATTCTATCTATAGCTCACTCTCCTCTTCAAAAGAGAATGTTCTAATTTTGTTCTATATAAAGCTAGATATCATAAAAAAGTAGAGAAAGTATATTAATATATTAAAAATACAAAAAAGCAAATAATGCAAATAGGGGCGAATGGGAGAGTAGGGCGTGAAAAATATATTTACGATATGAAAATACTAAAATGCAAATATAGCAAATGTGGAAAACTACATACTGTCAAACAATGCAGTCATGTCACGCACAAAGCAGCCTTAATGTGTTAGTGAATAGTAGCAATGCATTAAAAACGTTGCGCAAAGTAATCAAGAACGTATTTATAAGTGTTAAAACCCAAGAAGCCCCTACTTCGAGAGGTATGCTGGTTCATCTTTGTGTATGATTATGTATGTCGTAAAAGATATATTGTGCGACATAGTATTTATCTATCGTTCCTACATTTCACATACCTTTCTTTTCAATCATTATCATTCATTATTTATAGTATTGCTTCATTCTTTTCGTCTACTCACCCATTTTTATGCGTGCTGGCTTTATGGCTACGTTGTTTAGCTAGCTGTGACTATTTACAACAATTATGATTAAGGCTTTATTTTGATAATTGAGCTGTAATATTAAATGTTCTAATTTTGTTCTGTTTAATTAACATAAAGAAAGCCCGCATGAAGGAGCTCGAGCCGAGGAGACTAATCAAGTCTCGACTCAGCGAACTTTCTTCATGGCGAGCTACTGTGCTACCTGCAAGGATAAACTTTCCATTTTCTGTATGTCTTTTTCCCCTAGTCCAGTGCAATAACTATGAGAGCTGCGCCAAACACTGCAAGCAAAAATGCCACTGTTGGGCGGGCATACATCATAACTAAGCCTGCTAACCAGAGTGCAGCAGCTACGAACAGTAGCAATATTGTAATGGCGATATCCAACGATATAACCTCTCTTGTTTACTTTCTTGACAGATACAACAAGTTAATACATTTATAACACTGAAAATATATTTAATCAATGATGTAGTTTAATCTCTGTGATGTCGTCTTTTTCTTTAGGCTTTTGGGCTGATTTTGAGGTGTTCTCTGGCGATTGCTTGCTTTGAGAGGCATCTGTACCTGTGTTTGACTTTCGCTTGCGAGAGCGCGTTCGGGTACGCTTTTTCTTTGCCTGTTCTCCACCTTCTTTATTTGATGATTTATTATCTTTTTTAGAGTCATGAAGGTGATCTATAGCAACTTCTTTAGGGGATTTCTTTTTGTTGGCCTGCTGATTATCTTGCGGTGAAGAACCTAAGAGTTCTTTAATTTCAGCCTCAACATCCTCTCTAGTTCGGCTAAACTGTCTGCGACTACTTTCAATAATTGATTCAGTATTGTCTGCTTGAGGTGGTGGAAGTTGCAAGGTTGTTGCACTAAAGGCGGGTGTTTTCTCCCCATTAATAACCATAGAGATAATGAAGTGGCGATTGTTCATTTGCAGTAGATCATCTGGCTCAAACTGTGGTGCAAATGGCTTTGCTAATATCGGCGCGTCATCTGCACTAACTCTGAATGAAATAGTAGTACCAACGTTACCGAATACGGCGTCTCGTACCGTCTCTTCCATCTGTGAGACATATTGGTTGGCCACAGTAAGGTTTAACCCATACTTACGTGCTTCGCTCAAGATGGTTGCGAATGAGTCTGTCGCAAAATTTTGAAATTCATCTACATACAGATAAAATGGTCGTCTATCCTCTATTCTTGGGATGTCGCTTCGGCTCATGGCAGCAAGTTGCACTTTTGTGACCAAGAATGAGCCCAGAATAGCAGCGTTATCCTCCCCTATCAAGCCTTTTGATAGGTTAACGATGAGGATTTTACCTTCGTCCATAATTTGACGGATATTAAATGTGCTCTTTGGCTGACCAATAATATTACGAATAATTGGGTTTGCGGTAAATGCCCCCACTTTGTTTAATACCGGCGCTACGGCTTCCGAGGCAAATTTATCGTTCCAGCTAGCAAATTCTACGTTCCAAAAATTAAGCACAACGGTGTCGGTAACATGACTCAGCACTTCTTTTCTGAATTTTTTATCTGTTAGCATCCGAGTAATATCAAGCATGGTTGAGTTTGGATATTCTAAGAGCGCGAGAATGGTATAGCGCAAGATATATTCAAGACGCGGCCCCCAGCTGTCGCCAAACATGCGCTTAAGCACGCCAATGATTTCAGAGCTAATGTTATTCTTTTGGCTTGGATCGCTCATCTCCATTGGGTTAAATCCAACCGGATGTGCAGTGTCGGCTGGGTTAAAGTAAACAACATCGTTCACTCTGTTATTTGGAATAAAGCGCATATTATCGACCGCGAAATCGCCGTGCGGGTCGATAATGGCATAGCCAAAATTATGAAAGACATCACTGAGCGCAAATAACTCTAGCAAACCAGACTTACCAGTACCCGTTTGCCCAATAACATAGACGTGACGGCTTCTGTCGCCTCGGTGTAAGCCAAATTGATAGTTCATGCCCCTAAAATTAGTAAGACCAAAAGCGCTGATCTCATCGTCACCTGCAGCATCACCAGTTATAACCGGTAGTTTTGAAGGCGGCTCTGCGGTTTTTGCATTTGCCCACACAATACTTGGTGTTTCAACATTCGTGTGCGGCAAGTGATACACACTGGCAAGCTCTTCAATATTTAAAATAAAACCATGGTCGATAAAAAATCTTGTGGTGTAATGGGCGATGTCTTCTCTTTTAAAGCTTGGTTTATGTAGCTTAAAGCCATTTAGGTTGGTGCTATTAAACTGCTTAAAAGCGCCTACAATTGCTTGTAGCCTATGCTTCGCAGTTGACTGGTCATTGCCGAGATAGGCAACGCGAATTTTAATTTGATACCCAAGTTTTTGCGATTTCTTTTCTATCTCTGAAATGCGTGTTTTATCTCTTTCGGAAAGTTCTTTTTCTCCGCCTTTGCCCATTTCGGGTGGTTGCCATAAAGCACCAAGCATTCCAATGAGATATTTGCCGAAACCCCCTAAGAAATCGACATTTGCTTTGCCAGATTTAATGCGGCTTGCATAGCTTGAAGATCGCTTATGCCAATCATCAGCAATTGGGCGGGCAAGCACTTGAATCCACATTTCTTCATTGTCGTCTTCTAATTTTGAAAGCGTGGCGGTAATTCCTGCTAATGGATCTACCTCAAAGCTTTGAAAAGTTTTAATTGGCAGCACATCAGTATCTATAAGAGATAATTCGCCAGTATATACTACTTTATGATCAAGCTGTCGCTTTGTGTAATCTTCGCTTTCTTCATAAATTTGCACGGTTGGATATTGTGCATAAATTTGTCCTTCAACAAAGTTTTGAAGATGTTTTGGCGTCCACACATAAAAACGAATCAACTTCCCTATTGAAGCGATTTCAAAGCTAATATGCTCTTGCAATCCCCCACTTGAGCGAAGTTCTTTTTTATCTTTTAAAATACCGTGTAGGCTAGCAAAAAGCTGTTCGGCAGCTAATTCTTTTTTATCGTTTGCTCGAGGAATCTCTAAAATGAGCAAAATATGCTCAGTGTCTTTTAGAGAAGCTACTTTTTTGTAATTTCTCCAGGTGAAGAAAGAGATAACACCGAAGACTGGTAACCAAACATACCATTGAAGAATAAATTCAAAAAACCAGGAAAAAAATGAACCAATCATTACTAGTTTCTATTGTGGCCTAAACGGCGTATAAGCGCAAATACCACCCTTTCTTTTTAGCTTAAGTTAAGCTGCTACTTTTTCTTCAGCAAGCGTATAAGTTGCGCGAGCAGTTCGCTTAAATTGCGGCTTACTCTGAAGATTCAAAAGAATAGTCGTTTCTTTTACTTTGCGGTGTTTCAAGACTCGCTTAACGATTTCGTCTCTGTGAAGCGGCTCGCCTTCTTTCTTTAGAACATCGGCAATAATATCTGAAACTGTTCCTCGGCTATAACCCCAGTCGCTTAGTGCGTAAATGCCGCGACCGATAAGTACAAATCGCTTGTCTTTAATAAGTTCGTTGTGGATAGCCTGCATAGTTACGTCTTTTCGTTTGAAGTCAGACTCTTTAATTGCATTTGCAATTGCTGAAAAGTGCATTGGCTTATTTTCTTCTGAAAGAACAGCAAAAATCTTATCGCGAATATTCTTTGGATTTACAGTTGGCCATTTTACAAGTCCCCACATATCTTTAAGATGTGTAATTTGCTTACTCACCATAGCAATTGCTTTGACGTGATCCGGGTGTTCATATGATAGCTTTTCGTCTAGTTCTTCAATAGTAAGAGGTTTCTTATTCTCTTTTACTGCTTTTACAAGCTCGTCTACTTTAGCTTTAATTTGCTTCTCGTCGCCATATTCTTTAATGCCAACGCTCTGGTAGTAAAAGTCGTTTTCATTCACAAGAGCGAGTTTTGGCGCAACCTCACTAATGAATGCAATATGAGCTTGTTCTCGAGGTCCAGCTTTTGAATCAATATGTTTTGCAAGATCAAGCGTGCGAGCCGTACGCCCAAGCTCGTGCAAGTGACGAATAAGATGTTTTTCTAGCTGAGCAACTTGTTCATTGCCTTCTTCGGCAGTAATTTTAAGACGAATAAGCACGGCTTTTTCTAGCTGGCGTACTCGCTCTCTGGTGATACCAAGCAATTCCCCAATTTGCTCCAGCGTTTCTTTTCGGTCATATAGTCCAAAACGGCGTGCAATAATTTCACGCTCACGTTCACGCTCGATTGTTTTTAGCACATCAGCAACCAACTCTTTAATATCTAGAGTTTTTTCGGTGTTTTCAGGGGTGCTCATATATTTTCCTCTCTATTCAGTCATACTATTATTTCTAGGATTCAGACGTCCCCACCAGTCGTTTATCCGTTCAATATGTATTCACTATAAAACAAAAAATTTATAATGTCAAACTATATCTTTCTATACTTAATTATAGCACAAAATAGACAGACTATGTAAAGTCTGTCCTGAGGCTTTTTAACCGGTGTTTTTTATGAAATAAAATGAACTATTTCTTTTTCTTCACTGTTCTTTTGCCCCGAGCCTTTTTAGCTGGCGCTTCTGCAAGAATCTTCTTTGCCTGTTCGTGCGTTACATCTTTTGGCTCAACATCTTTTGGTATTTTTGCGTTTTTAGTGCCGTCAGTAACATATGGTCCAAAACGACCCTTTAACACCTTAATGCCATCGCCAAAATCAGCAATATTTTTCTCGGCTTCAGCTTTTAACTTCTTTGCATATAGTTCTTTTGCTTCATCTAGGGTAATTGTGTGCGGGTCAAGTGGTTTAATGCTAACAAATAGCTTATCAACTTGAATATATGGCCCAAATCGCCCAATGTTCGCCTTAATATCTTTACCATCTTCAGTTTGCCCCACAACTCGAGGAAGCTTGAACATCTCTAGCGCTTCTTCTAGTGTTACAGTCTCTATTTTTTTGCCAGCTGGCAGTGGCGCAAAGCGAGGTTTTTCATCTTCGTCATCTGTGCTGCCGAGCTGTAACATGGGTCCAAATCGCCCAAATCGAGCAAGAACTGGCTTATTCGTCTTTGGGTCGGTGCCAATTTCTCGCGCCTGCGCAACATCACTGCGCTTAATATCGCCAGATTTTTCAATGAGCGCATGAAACGGCGTATAAAAATCTTGCAACATTGTATTGCGTTTTTGCTCACCTTTTGCGATGTCATCAAACTCTTCTTCAACGTTGGCCGTAAAGTCGTAGTCAACAATCTGGTCAAAATGCCCAGTTAAGAAGTCGCTTACTACTTGACCGCTTGAAGTTGGCACGAGCTTTCCTTTGTTTGCCCCTGTTTTTTCTTGCTCAATATCACGGTTAACATTGTCTTTTTGCAGGCGCAGAACGATCACGTCGCGCGGTGTGCCCTCGCCTTCGCCTTTTTCAACGTAGCCTCGCACTTGAACGGTGTTAATGATTGTTGCATAGGTTGAAGGTCGTCCAATGCCAAGATCTTCAAGTTTTTTCACTAAACTTCCTTCGGTGTATCGTGCTGGCGGACGAGCGAATACTTGCTTGGCCGTTGCTTCTTGCAAGGCAAGATTTTCGCCAGAATGTAAAGGTGGCAGTAAAGAATCTTCTTTTTTATTTGCACCATATACTTTTAAGAAACCATCAAAAAGCACAACTTCGCCTTTTGCTTCTAGCGTTTCGTCTCGGGAAGAAATGGTAATTGTCACAGTTGTTTTCTCCAGCTTAGCTGGCGCCATTTGACTAGCTAATGTGCGACGGCGGATTAAATCATACAATTTTTGGTCGTATTCATTGCTACTCGCCTTTTCTAACCTAACATCTGTTGGGCGAATTGCCTCGTGCGCCTCTTGAGCGTTGGCAGATTTACTCTTATATTTTCTAAATTGATGATATTCTGCGCCAAACTCACCCTTAATATAGTTAGTCATTGCGCCAAGTGCTTGATCTGCTAAGTTCACAGAGTCGGTTCGCATGTAGGTGATTTTTCCATCTTGATAAAGCTTTTGCGCCGCAGACATAGTGGCTTTTGTACTAAAGCCAAGTCGCGCATTCGCCTCTTGCTGCAAGGTACTTGTTATAAACGGTGCACTTGGGCTGCGAGAACCAGGGCTTTTTGAAATGTCTGAAACAGTAAACGCCGCACCTTTTAAGCTTTCTAAGAATGATTGAGCTTCTTCTTCAGTTTTAAGCCGTTTTGGTAATTCTGCTTTCATAATTGTGTCGCCTTCAAGCAAGAATTCGGCAGAAATTTTAAATTCAGATGAACCTTCAAAATTTTCAATTTCGCGCTCGCGCTCAACAAGTAGTCGCACCGCTGGTGATTGCACGCGTCCAGCAGATTTTCCGCCAGGAACTTTTTGCCACACTACGGGCGAAAGCTCAAATCCAACCAAGCGGTCTAAAATTTGCCGTGCTTGCTGCGCTTGCACTAAATTCATATCTACTTTTCGTGGATTTTCGATAGCTTTTTCAATAGCACTTTTTGTAATTTCATGAAATACGATTCGATTTGTCGTTTTTGGATCAAGCTTCAAAACTTCACACAAATGCCATGCGATAGCTTCTCCTTCTCGGTCTTCATCAGTTGCGAGCCAAACGATCTCAGCTTCTTTTACTGCTTTTCTAAGCTCGGCTATGGTTTTTTTCTTATCAGAATCTATCTCATACGTTGTTTTAAAGCCGTTCTTTACATCAACTGGTGGCGTGCCATCTTTCGTTTTCTTCGCAATGCTTCTAATGTGCCCAACACTTGAAAGCACATGAAAATCACTGCCAAGATATTTTTCAATCGTCTTGGCTTTTGCCGGGCTCTCTACTATAACTAAATTCTTTTTGCTCATGCTTTACTTTCGCGTTCTAGCTAAACACAAACACCAATACTACGCAACTTTTATGGTTTTGTAAATTATTTTATTGCCCACTGGTTTGCGCCAAGTGCTCGAATGACGCCTTTTATCTCTAGCATAGAAAGCGTTTGATTAAACTCGCTGGCGTTTAGGTTGCTTTTTATAAGTAGCTCATCGCCATCGCGAATACCTTGTTTTAGTAAATCTAAAATAGTCTGTTCCGTTGGAGTGTCGCCTAATAGCTGAACTTGCTCTTTTTTAAGCTGCGGCTTTAAGATTTGTAGCACATCATCTGCGCTCGTAATTGGTTGTGCACCTTGTTTAATAAGCGCGTTGCAGCCAGCGCTTAGCGGGCTTGTAATATTTCCGGGAACGGCAAAGACGTCTTTTCCTTGCTCTAGTGCATGATTAACAGTGCTTAGCGTGCCACTTCGCTCGGCAGCTTCAACCACAATAACGGCGTCGGCTAGCCCGCTTACAATGCGATTTCTAGCTAAAAATTGATGAGGAAGCGGCGGTGTGCCGGGTTCATATTCGCTGATTAATGCCCCACCACTTTGTAGGATCTCTCGTGCTAAATTGGTATGGCTTGTGGGATATGGTTTATCTACTCCGTTTGCTAGCACGGCGAGAGTGATACCTTTTGCTTCAAGAGCAGCTCTATGGGCGATACTATCTATTCCAAGCGCAAGACCGCTAATAATAATGATGCCGTGTTTCGCCAGATCATATGCTAGCTTATGTGCGACTTCTTTACCATATGCCGTTGGCTTTCGTGTACCCACAATTGCTACTGTCTCCACTCTGTTTTCTGGCAATCTGCCAATAAAATGTAACTTTTTAGGTGGTTTAGCAATAGAACTTACTATCTGTAAGTAATTTCGTTTCTCTGGTGGTATTGTATTGATTTTCATTGGAATTGTTTCAAAAAGTATTGACAATAAGTATATTGAGTGTTAGTATGGTTGACGGTTGGTTGTTACTATGTAATGACCAAACGCACCTTATACCCCCTATTCTAACTTATGTTAGAGTGCGTGCAATGCTTGTGTATGAGTTTACTACCCTCCACTCTTCACTATTTTATGCCTTGCGCGCATACTAACCCCTTTAACCGGCGGACCTCTTAATTGTGTGAGGTGGGTCACGCTAATACCCTTATAGGGTGGGTTAAAGGGTAAGATGGCGCCTGAGCGATGCCCACCCTTGCTCAGGCGCTTTTTTGATTGTTTTATATATTGACAAAATAGTAATTATAATATATAATTAAATTATGCTTAGGTAATAACGCTTAAGCTGTACCTAAAGGAAGTACTATGTCGTTTATCGGCTTTGTCTTGGCTGTTCTGGTTGTTGTGACGCTGCTTGCTGCGGTGATCAGCTTTGTCGCAACATCGGGAAGGTTCGCCTCTCCAGTTATGGGACTGAGGAACCTTTCTCTGAGCTTCGTGTTTTCCGGAGTCTTGGTGTATGTTTTGCGCCAAGAAAACAGCGTTGACTATCTTGCCAAACAAGATGGGGTGTCTTGGGGTAACCTTCCCGAGGCTGCCTATTTGGCGCCACTGCTTACTGGCATCGTCTTGATGGCAATCAGTGGTGCAGTCGCCTTGGCAAGAGCAAGGAAGGATACCTGATGGACTTCAGCTGGATGGTTCCAACAGTCATCGCCGCTGGGGCGCTGGGTATTTCTCTTGAGAAGAAGACTCCGTTTTGGGGTCGAGCTCTCGCCGGGATTGTTAGCGTCGGATTTGCCTATGCGGCAATTCAGTCGCTTGCGACTCCCGATGCCTGGGTTTCGTGGCTAGGAATTATTCTGGCTGTCGGAATTATGCTCTGGTGGCGCCGGGATCGACCAGGCTCGTCTGATGATGAAGGCGACGAGTAAAAAACAACAGGGGTCTGGGGACGATGACTTCCGTGCTTTTAAGCACGATGTATCATCCGTCTCCGGCCCCTTTCAACTTTTTAAACCTTAAAGCTTGTTGCTTCTAAACTATTATTTAAAAAATTACTAATCAAATTTAATACCTCTGGGTTAATAGTTTTTTCAATAATACTTACTTCATTTTTACTGAACCTGCTGAGTACAAAATCAGCGTCATCCATTTTTTCTTGCAGCTCATTCCAAATACCAATACGAATACGCCAATAATCTGTACCAATGTGCGCTGAAATGCTTTTTATACCGTTATTCCCTGCGTCGCTGCCGCCTTTGCGCGTTCGAAGCGTGCCAAATGGCAACGCAAGTTCGTCGTGAATAACCAAAATATCTTCGTTTTTAGCTTTATAAAAACCTTTTACAGCATGAACAGCTTCACCACTATTGTTATAAAACGTTTGCGGCATAACAAGTAAAGTCTTCTCTTCTTCACCGTTATATTCGGCGCATATAGCTTTAAACTTAGTTTTTTCTTGCCATTTTAGATTGTGCTTTTCTGCAAAATCATTAAGCATTGAAAAGCCAAGATTATGACGTGTTTTTTCATAATTCTCACCAACATTGCCAAGTCCAACAACTAATTTCATCTTAAGAACAGTATAAACTATTGAATATTAATATAATTATGATATAATAAATAAGTAGTACCTTTTCAAACTCTAAACTCGAGGCGGCTTATGGCGTTTTTTTATGTACTTGCTGTTATCGTGGGGGTCGCTATAGTGCAAACGGCCTTTGTGCGTTGGATAACTCGGAAGGTGGCAAGGCGTCGCTGGGCCGGCGTTGCTCCACAGGCTCCAAAGACTGGACAGATGCTCATCTTCGCTTTAGCCAATCTGGTGTCGCTCATTATTGCGGATAGTTTACTCGGAATGCTGAGCTGTATCACCATAGCAATCTTTGTAAGTTTGCTGATGTGGCTTGAGCTGTACTACTTAGATGTACAGCACATCAGACAGACGGGCGTGTCTTTTTGGAGGATTTTGTAATACTACAACAGGGGTCGAGGAGGATGATTTCCGTGCTTTTTGGCATGATGTATCATCCGCCCTCGGCCTCTTCAGCTTCTAATATTTTCCGCTGAGTCTTTGCTTGGCGGTTTTTAATTTTTGGCGATGCCTCTTTACTATTTCAGGTTCTTTTTTAAAGAAACTTTTCTTTTTACTCGCTTTTTTATCAAGCTCTTGCTCTCTTTTTATTTCCTCTGGTGTTTTTTGTGGTTTGCTTGACTTTTGAGTTTTTGGTGTTGTTTTATATGATTTTGATTTTTTACTTCCTTCTAGCAATATGTCACGCGCTTTTAAAAGCTTTTGAAACTCTTTAGCGGCTTCTGGTGATTTATTTCTATCTGGGTGAACTTCTCTTGCTTTTTTGCGAAACGCCTTTAAAATTTCGGCTTTGTTTGCTTCAATATCAACCCCGAGAACTCTATATGGATTCATAGCCTCTAATCTTTATGTTTTAGCTGCTTGTCGTCTCTGAAACTAAACATAATTGGCGTACCGCTAAAATCGTATTCTTCGCGCAGATTTCGCTCAAGATAACGCTTATAACTCCAATGTAGAAATTTTAAATCTGAGCCAAATAACACAAACCATGGCGGCGAAACATCTGTCTGCACAAGATAGCGAAGCTTTGGGTGGGTATTTTTGAGCCCTGCTGGCGGATGCTTCATTAAACAGCGCTGCAGCACCTTATTCAGCTGACTTGTCTTCAGTTTTGTTTTGCGCCTTTCATAAATTTGCAAAGCAATATCAAAGAGTTTTGTGACGTTTTGTCCAGTTTCAGAGCTGGTAAAAATGAGCGGAGCCCACGGCACGAACGTAAAGGTGCCTGCAATTTGCGGCGCTAAAGCATCGCGCGTAAAAGCATCTTTTCCTTCGACGCTATCCCATTTGCTGACTACTAAAACCAGGCCTTTGCCTGCTTCTTTGATCATGCCGGCAAGCTTTTGGTCGAGCTGAGTATTAAGCTCGTTAACATCCATAAGCAAAAAGCACACGTCTGAGCTCTCAATAGCCTGCAGGGTACGTAGAACGCTAAATTTCTCTATCCCTACTTCAATCTTGCCACTACGGCGCATACCGGCCGTATCAAGTAGCTGGATTTCTTGCTTTTTGTATTTGACAGCGACATGATTTACATCTCTGGTTGTTCCTGCAACGTTAGCCACAATCGCCTGTTGTTTGCCGGCTAGTGTGTTAAATAAGCGACTTTTGCCGACGTTCGGCCGTCCAATAAGGGCAATTTTTAAAACGTCATCGGATTCTTTTTCTATTTGTGCTGGAATGTGCGCGGTAATTTTTTCAAGCAATTGCTTGATGCCTTTGCTGTGTTCTGCGCTTGTGCGCACGATGGTTTTTATGCCTAGTCGCTTAAATTCTTCATTTTCAAGACTGCCTTTTAAATCTGTTTTATTCACTGCAAGAATAACTGGCTTTTTACTTTTAAGCGCCTTTTTGGCAACATAACGATCTTTGTCGCTAATATGGTTTGTGCTATCAACTGTTACCAAAATAACGTCGGCGGCGTCGGCGGCTTCGGTGATTTGCTCTTGAATAGTGGCTTCAAACTCGTCGTTTGGATCTTTAAGGCCTGCGGTATCAACTAGCCAAAAGTTATGGTCGTTAAAGTTTACTTTGCCTAAAACGCTGTCTCGGGTTGTGCCTGCTTCTCTGGCAACGATTGCCTGTTGAGAGCGTACTAAACGGTTAAAAAGCGAACTTTTTCCAACGTTCGCTTGACCAATAATCGCCACTGTTGGCAGTTTTTTACTCATCAGCATTCATTTTAACAGATATGAAATAAAATAGCACCCCTGTTATGAAAGAATGCTATTTCGCTGAATGCTCCAGTTACTTTTAACTTGGTGTGTTGTTGAGTGTTGCATCAAAAAGATTTGGGTCTTTACTGCAAACCCTAACAAGGTCTTTCTATACTTTTGCAAGAGTCTCATTTTTGTGTGCTGGACAGCCCGATTGTAGTGATAGTTCGGTGGGATATCCACGAGCGGCCGCCTCCCGTATTGCTTTCTCGCGCACTGCAGTCCAGTTGATAATCTTGAGCTTATAGCCGAACAGCCTATAGTGCTCCAGCTGTTCCTTCGAAATGCCACTAGGATAGGTCATGAGACCTAACTCTTTTTCTGCCGCTGATGCAACCGCATTGCCATGAACTGCAATCATTCCTAAATTTTGAATAGTCTCAGGGTGTCTAGCAACGATCTCTAGCCCCTGCTTTGTCATATTATTTTCGGCAGATTTTACTGCAACGACATAAAGAAAGTTGTTAATTACCCTGAGACCGTGCTCTACTCCACCGAATCGTAATTCTTCTGGGCTTTTCTTTGATATACTGTGAAAAAATCTCTCTGCGGCTTCTCCGTAGCAATTTTGAGTGCCAGGTTGGGTTTCATATTTAATAGTTTGTGGCCAATTTTCTGCAGTTTCTTCGGCTACTTTTTCAAATTCTGTAAATACTTCCTTTGACATAATTGCTTATTTTACAATGAATATATTACTTTTGCAATGTAGAGTATTCGCCCGATTTCAGGCTTTTTGCAGCAAGAGAATAGTTTCCGAAAGTAGTGCGGTGTAACTTTTTCACTTTATATCCTAGCGCTTCAAATGTACGTCGGATTTGACGATTACGGCCTTCGTGCATGCTAACCTGCCACTCTCCTCGATTTTCATCTGAAAGACGCGAAAGATTGAGTTGGCTTTTGCCGTCCTCAAGCTCAATACCATGGTTGTGTATCATTTGTTGATGGAGCGGCTCAAGCTCTTTATCGAGCATAATTTCATATGTTTTAGTTTTGTGAAAGCTAGGGTGTGTCATTTGATGTGCGAAATCGCCATCATTGGTGAGTAGCAAAAGCCCAGAACTATCTTTATCGAGCCGACCAACGGGCTTTAAATGGTGGAGTTTACCTGGCAATAGTTCATAAATTGTTGGTGTTTCGCCTTGCCTTTTGCGTGAGCAGACGTAGCCTACCGGTTTATTGAGAGCGATATATTGAAGTTCTTGCGAGCTAGTAATCTGCTTACCACTCACGGTGATTGCATCCTGCTCGCCTACCCTTTCTCCTAAGTTGGCAAAATTGCCATTCACTAAAACCTCACCTGAATCGATGAGGCCGTCAGCCTCTCGGCGACTTATGCCAAGCTGCAAAGCAAGGTGTTTATTTAAGCGAGTTTTTTCTGCCACAATACGTTCTAGTATAGACTATCGCTGGGTTGGAGGAACTGGTGGACGTGGCGGTGGTGCCACTGAATCACTGTGTCCTACTGCAGGCGGTTTTGGTACATTTTCCGACCCAGGTGCTGGAGTGCCAGCTGGTGAAGGCGGAAGATCGGCTTCTTTGGCAATTTCTTTATTGATGAGCTCGTTGATATCAACTTTTTGCACGTTTGGGTTATTTTCTAACGGCTGAATAACTTTTTCGCCCGATCCGCCTAGTGATGGTGGTTGCGGTGCTGAAGGATTTTCTGGAGCTTGAGGCACTGGTGGGATCGGAGGAACTACTGTTGATTGCGGTGGGGGCATGGTAGGTCCGGTGGGTGGTGGAGTTGGCTGTTGAGGAGCTGGTGCTGGTGGTACAGCAACTGTTGTTTGCGAGCCGAATGCAGTTTGTGGTGGCGTTGCCGCCGCCGGTGCGCTTGCTGGCTGTGCTGCGGGAGCTGCCGGTGCAGCTCCAGGAACATCACCAAGCACTTCATGTACTGCGCGAATGACGTCCTCAATACCTACTTGAGATTTAACAAGATAGCGATCAGCGCCAAGCTTTTCACCGCGAGCACGCTGCTCTTCCGAGCTGAGCGCGGTCATCATAATCACTTTTATGTCTTTTGTTTCGGTTGTTGAGCGCAAGATATCAAGCATATCAAAACCACTAATTTTTGGCATCATGACGTCGCTAATAATCAGTGCTGGACGCTCTTTAATTGCCATGGCAAGCGCTTCTTCGCCGTCGCCTGCGGTAACGATGTCATATCCTTCTGCTAGTAATCGTACACCGTATATTTCTCGAAGACTTTTATCGTCTTCAACTAACATTACTTTTATCATATTACTTCCTATTGTACGTTGTTATTTTTAAAATTACCATAGCCCTTATGTTTAATAATTACACAGCTGGTGGCGGTGTGTCGTGCATTGTGGTAATTTGCGGACCTTCTTCCTTTTCTCTTTCGATGCGGTCAACAGCAGTTTGGTGATCAAGGCGTGGAACTTCAACAAAGAAGGTGCTACCTTTGCCATATTCGCTTTCCACCCAAATTCTTCCGCCCATTACTTCAACTAAACGCCGGCAAAGATAAAGCCCCAGACCTGTGCCGCCGATTTCTCGCGTAGATGAATTGTCGATACGATAAAACTTTTGAAACAAATGAGAGACGTCTTCTGGCGGGATGCCAATACCACTATCTTTAACGCTTACCTTTACATGTTCGTTATCTCCGGTAATATCAACAGTAATACTTCCCTCTTTGGTATATTTAAGGGCATTTTCAACAAGGTTTGAAAGCACTTCTCGCATATGGTCGGCATCTACTTCAGAATAAAATACGGGCGCGAGCTGCTTTTCTTTGGTAGTTGAGATATTTGGTTTATACATAAGGGCTAGATTTTTTTCTTTCGCACTAATCATAAAACCGTTAACAACATCTTGCGTAAATGCACCAACATCAATTACTTTTGGATGATTAGTAATTCGCCCGTCTTCAAGCCGAGAAACATCCAACAAATCTTGAAAGAGCCGCCCAAGGTGCTGTACAGACTCTTGCGCTTTACCAATATAGCCACGTGCCTTATCATCAATTACGGCAGTGTGAGGATTTAAGGCTAAGCCAAGATAGCCTTCAATAGCTGCAATTGGTGTGCGCATTTCGTGGCTGGCGGTTGAAATAAATTCTGCCTGTTCGCGCTCCTCTTTTTTCTCTTCAGTAATATCGCGAAACACAATAATACACCCTGAGCCAATTTGCCCAACCGGTGAAACGTGAACAGAAACAAGGAGCCTTTTGCCGGAGTTTGTTTCAAGCGTTAGGTCGTTACTGGCCGATGGCTCATTCGTTGCCAGCGTTTTTTGTACGACGTCTTGAGATGGCTCAAGTGCTTTGCCGTTTTTATCTTTTAGCTTTAATACTGACCGATAATCAAGCTTCAACGCATCTTGCTTACCCCAGCCAATAGTACCCTGCGCTGCCGGGTTAATAAGTTGAATAACGCCCTGGCCGTCTACAGCAACAACACCTTCATCAATAGCGTTAATTACAATCTCAGACTTATTTGCTACCTGGCTTAGTTCTTGCGCAAGTGCGGTGTAGGTTTTTTCTTCAGAGCTTTCTTCTCTGTTTTTCTTACGCCACAAAAAGAAACTTGCTACAAGCGGCAGTTCATATGCCAAAAGAAAAATAATAAATTGCTCAGTACTATTAATAGTATGAAGAAACACAAGATCGGCTAGCAAGTAGCCGTTAATAACAACACCAACAATTGAAAGAATGTACACGCCAAATAGTCCGGCAAATAGTCCAATTAACATCCAAAGTGCAATAAATGGCGAGGTGGTAAACCCAGTATTAACAACTAGCAATCCTACGGTGGTGGCAAGCAAGCCATAAACACCCGTTGCCACGGGAACGATATATTCTTTTGCAATCCACTGCCGACCAATAAAGCTTAAAATGGCGGTAATTCCTGCCAAAATGGCAACATAAAGCGGAACAGAAAGATTATTACTTTGCAATGTGTCGCTTGCAATAAAACCAATGCCGTAAAGCAATGCAATAGCCACGCCAACAAACATGGTGACTTCGCAAATACGGCGATACCAGAACGGCGATACAGTGATAGGTGGTTTTATAGGATGTGCCCTCCCTTTTGTTCTTATCTGTATTATGCCGAATTTTTGGTTTTGAGTAAAGGTTTATAGATGCTAAAAAGAACTGCGCACCGCAGAGCAAGAGACTGATTTCTTGCTCTGCGGTGCTTACTGTTGGGATTAGTTCTACGCGGGATTGCCGATTACGGCACCTTTTCCGCGGAGAACCCTTCCCCACCATCCACGCAGGCGTCGTTTCTGCTCGTAGCTCATGAAGTTACGGGCTTCGAGCGGCGACGCGGACCGCGAGGGTGAATGTTGAAGTGGAGCTGGAACTCATCGGGATTTGGGGGTGCGCCGCGACGCTCACCTGTCATCCCTCGAAGTCGCTGCTTCCAACCTCTTTTACGATTAACGCTCACTGGTTCCTCCTCTTTGTTTGACTGGTTGTTTTTACAAAGACGATATTCCCTGCCAATGAGATATACCCATTATAGAACTCTTTTAAAAATGCTCAAGTTTGCGTAGTTATTTTTCATGAATGTATAATGATCTGTAATCATGACGAAGCAACCGAAACTAGAAGAAATCGTTAACCATAACAAACCTGCTGAGCCGAATATTGAGGCAACATGCTCTAAAGATCATCCGCTCACTAATGCAGCAGGTAGGTTTCTGAAAGAAGGTTTGCAGAGTGATGGCAGCGGCATTGGCATCGATCTAAATCATTATGATAAAAAATCATATGGTTCTGAGGTTGAGTTTAGTCTTGCAAAAACCAAAGACTGTCTAGTCATAATGAGCGCGATCCTCCTGAGGGATGGACGAATTGGTAACCCTCAAATTATCGTCAACTCACCAGAATATAAGGAAGAAATTTATAATGGTAGCGACGACGATATTATTGCCATCAAAGGCAAAAAGATTTCATTTTTCCTGGGTGCTGATGGGCAGTTTGTAAGAACGGTTTCGTTTGGCTCAAGCACAAGTTACGAGCCATATTCGGCGGTTATGCCTGATTGCTGGGGCGAGCCTTCTGTGCCTGAGGTTTCTCATGAAGGATTCTTAGTTGAAAGAGAAATTTCTGACGAAGAAAAAGAACTTTTAACGGTATATCTTGAGAATCCGTCTGATATTACAACACTTGCTTTTGCAACAAAGTGCACCGATGAAGATAGAAAAATTAGAGAGCAGAAACGACAAGAAGTTCTTGAATGCGTTGCCACGAAAAGACAGCACGAAGAGCGCTTTGAAGAGTTAAGCAAATCTCACGGCACTCGCCCATTTCCATTTGATAAAAAGCCGCTTTGAAAATAAAAAAGACTCACTTGTGAAGTCTTTTTGGTGACCCTACCGGGAATCGAACCCGGGTTACCAGGATGAGAACCTGGCGTCCTAACCGCTAGACGATAGGGCCATAACAGATGTTAATGTAGCAAATTTAAAGAGGTATGTCTAGCTATTGCCACGTAACGGTTTGGTTGGTTGGAATGGCGGTGATCCAGGTTTGTCCACGCACAAGCGGAACTTGCTCGCCTTTTTCGTTTAAGAATTGGATCTGCTCTTTGGTGCCAGTCTTTTTCCATGTGCCTTTTACAACTACTCCATTTTGGAAAATGAACGCTTCGCCGCTGCCGGTGGTTTGCATTTGCTCTCGCCAGCCATCTTCAAAACCAAGCTCGGTTGGCACTTTTATGGCAATAGCAACTTTAGGCGTAATTTGCCCTTTTTCACGGTCTGTGTGCGGCTCGCCGCCTTGCGAGCGTTTGTAGTTATTATTCTCGGCATCGTAAATATAATTTACGTTATAGGTTGCGCTTGAAACGGTAATGTTAATATCTTTAGCTGCTGGATATTTTTTTTGTGCTTTTTTGATGTTTGTTTTTGGATTTTTAGTTACTTTTTCTCTTGGGAGCCCTTTAAAACTAGATGATTTGTACCCTTTTTTGGCATTGAGCTCGTCTAAATTTTTAAAACTGGTATAGACATTGTGTGGTGCCCAGCGGTCGTCTGATCGCCAATATGTGCCGGAGTTAAAAAACTCGTCGATATCGCGATAGCTGCCATTTCGTACTTCTTGTAGCGCTTTGTAGCTGCCACCAATATGCGCAATGCTAGCGTCATATGGTGCTGCCCATTCAAGAAAGTATGGTCGTAAACTGCGAACTGGTCCGATTAGTTGCGGTTTGCTTTCTTGATAAAGTGCTAGAAAACGAGTAATGCCACCTTCGGCAATTGCTTCATAAACAACGCCAGCTTCTTTAAGGCCAGATTGTGGTCTTGCATCTGGGCTGTTTTCAATCATGATTGCAGTAACGGGCTGCTTGGTGGCTGCTTCGTCTGAAGCCTCAAGCCCCGTAAGTGGTGAGTAATATTTTTTCGTGTCAACAATTTTAGCAACAGTATCTGAAATGCTTGGCTGTTGAAATTGAGCCATCATGGCAAGTAGTGCAACGCCAGTGGCGATGATAATACCGAGTGAAGCAAAAAAATAACGGAGTCCCCTGTCGTCGTGAAGGAACTGATGCAGTTTTGTCCAACGTTTTGGTTTTAGTTGCATTACATAAGCAATTATAGCGTACTTGCAAGACGAGCAATAACTTTTTCTTTGCCAAGTAGTGCGAGTGTCTCGTTAAGCTGTGGGCTAAATTGTGCCCAAGTGGTATAAATTCTAATCAGGCTAAAAAGCGTGCCTGGCTTTTCGCCGGTTTGTTCAAGCAGCGTGTTTAGCGTTTCTTGAATAGCACTTGGAGTAAATTCAGTTTGCGCTAAAGCTTCTTTTGCGAGATTTAACAGTTCTTCTCTTCTTTCGGCAGAAAGCTTTTTAAGTTGTTTGCTGTTTTCAACTAGGCTCATATCAACTTCTGGTTCTGTGAAGAAATAACGTGTAAGCGCTGGAAGATCGGCGAGTGTTTTAAGACGGTCTTGCGCAAGAGCTAATACATCTCTTTTGTATTCTTGGTTTGCGTTTTGTGCTTCATTTGGCCAAAAGCTTTCACTTCTTTTTTCTAGTTCATCTAAAGAAATTTTACGAATCCATTGACCGTTGAGCCAAAGAAGGCGTTGTTCGTCGAAGCGAGCACCAGAATGCTGTACGCGCTCAAGGCTGAATTTCTCAACTAGTTCACTTTCGGAAAATACTTCTTGCTCAGTACCATCGTTCCAGCCTAGTGTGGCAAGAAAGTTCATTAAAGCTTCTGGCAGGTAACCTTCACGCTTATAATCGAGTAAATCTTTCGCGCCGTCGCGTTTTGAAAGTTTTTTATTTCCACTTGCACCCATTACAAACGGTAGTGTTGCCATAATTGGCGGCTTGATTTCTAATGCTTCATAAAGATTAAGGAATTTTGGCACGCTGCTAATAAATTCTTGGCTGCGAATAACATGTGTTATTTGCATTAAAGCATCGTCAACAATGTGGCAAAAATTATAAGTTGGATAACCGTCACTTTTTATAATAATAAAATCATCAATTACCTCTTCACCGCTCGAAAGCTCGCCCATAACAGCATCTTTCCAGGTATAGCTTTTTGGCTCAGACCTGAAACGTAAAGGCTGGGAACCATCCCATTTTGGTGGGTTTTTGGGGCGGTGATTTCGATATAAAAATGGCTTCTTTTCGGACTTTGCTTGGTCTCGAAAAGCTTGCAGCTCTTCTGGCGAATAAGGATCAGCATAGGCTCGCCCGGCATCAATTAGTTTTTGCGCCCATTCTTGATATATTTCAAGCCGTTTAGATTGCTGATATGGTGCAAATTCACCACCAATGTCTAGGCCCTCATCCCAAGAAATACCAAGCCAGCGTAAACTTTCTTGAATATGATCAATGCTACCTTCTACCTCGCGGGCTTTGTCGGTATCTTCTATTCTTAAAATAAATGCACCATTATTTTGTTTGGCAATGAGCCAAGAAAAAAGTGCTGTGCGTGCAGCACCAACGTGCAAAAGCCCAGTTGGGCTCGGGGCAAAACGAGTTCGTGTCATGCCTCTATAGTAACAGATAGAGTTACATGCTTACAGCAATGTGCTCGATTTGCTGGCTTGTAAGTGGCGCATTGTTGCTTTTAAGAACGTGTAATACGCCGCCATTTACCCACACAGCTTTATTGCCATATGTATAAATCGTAAGTCCTTGTTTGCTGCGGATTTGATAGTCGTCACTTGACTCTTTTGCAACAAAATTATCGAGTGTTGCGCGTGAATCCCATTCACTTGATGTTTGAGTAATGGTATATTCTTGGTTTCCAAACTGGGCTTTATAATCTGCCGTTACTTTATTATCGTCGTAGGTAACTGGACCGTTTAGCGCGTAGCCTTGTGGCTGATATTCTGGTAGTTTTGCGTTAACGCCAGTTTGCATGGCAGCAATACGCATTGAAAGATTAGGCATGCTGAGATATGTCAAATAACCTGCGAGCACAAGCAAAGATAAACAGACAGTAATAACACTGGCGGTCCGCAATTTACTTGGAGAGACATCTTGTGCTTTTGCTTTTCGCACTTTTTCAATTGTGACTCTTGCAGCGGGTGCTTTTTCCATTTGTTCGCGAATGAGCTGCTCTTTAATTGCTCGCGATGAAACAGCCTGCACTGGCTTTTTTTGCGCTGGTTTAGTTACTTTTACCACCTCTTTTTTTGCTGGTGCTGCTACTTCTTTTTTATGTATAACCTCAGGATGCTTAGCAAATTTCGTAATTTGAGGGCTTCTGGCATATTTTTTGCTAGAACTTGAAACAGCAATTTTATGAGATTTTGCCGCAGCAGGTTTTTTTAGTGCGGTGCGCTTGAGCGTTTTGGAACGCTGTGTTTTGCGGTGCATGGTTTTTGCAGTTGTTCTTGGTTTAGCTGAAGCAATGTCTTGCGCCACTGTTTTTTGTATGCTACTTACAGACTTTGTTTTTGCCGCATGATTTGCGCCTTTTTCAGAGACAGCTAAGCCAGTCGTCGCGTCATATGTGCGACCGTTGATGATAATTGTGTGTTTTTTACCCATATTCCCCGCTATTTTTTCTGCTCATGCTTTTAGTGCGTTACTTCTATCCTAGAAGTATTTGTTAAAATACGCAAGATTTTTACTATAAATTGCTATAATAGACTTCATGCACCACCACTCTAATTCGAAGCGTCAAATCGCTATACGGTCTTTTACTTATGGCGTAATGACTGCAGCTGTATTTGCCGCGGCAGTTTTTTGCTTATTGATCGTGCTTGGTTATCAGTTCAATCAGTCGAGTGGCAAGCTCGAACAAGGCAGTCTTTTGCAGTTTCGCAGTTTTCCAAGTGGCGCTAACATTTCAATTAATGGTCAGATGCAAAATTTTACGACGCCAGATAAAAAGAATATTGCGGTGGGCGATCATACTATTTCTATGCAACGTGAAGGCTATAATGAATGGTCAAAAGCGATTCATTTACGCCCCGGTGAGCTTATGTGGCTCAACTACACACGCTTTGTGCCAAAATCTGTTGTTACAGAGGAGGTAAAAGAATTTAATGCGCTTAATAATGCGCTTGCTTCACCTAATAAAAAATATTTTGCTTTGCAACAAACTCCTTCAACCAAGGTTTTTGATATATATAATCTTGAAGACGAAAAGAAGCCAAAATTAGAAACAGTTTCTCTTGCCGATGGTATTTTGCCTGAAAAAATCCAATCATCAGAAATTACAGACTGGAGTAACGATAGTAAGTATTTTCTTGTAGCATATAACAAATCAAGTGCGCCAGAATATGTGTTAATTGACAGAACGAATCCAAAAAAAGCAGTTAATATAACAAAAAAATTAAACATTAAAATCGACGATATGCAGTTTGGTGAGGATGGTGGCAATATCTTTTTTGTCCGTAGCCAGGGTGATATTCGCAAGATTGATTTAGGTTCGGGTACGATTTCTGAGCCGCTTGTTTCTCAAGCTACTGACTTTGAGATGTATAAGTCAGACACAATTGCTTTTGGTGCGCTTAACGGTACAAAACGAGTGATTGGTCTTCATAAAAATGGCGATGAAAAATCAAGAATTGTTCATACGCTGCCAAATACTCAGCCAGCGGTGAAGATCGTTAGCAGCAGTTATTTTGGTGATGATTACCTTGCTTTCTCGAACGGTTCTGAGGTAGAGATTATAAAAAATCCGCAAGATTCTAAAAAAATATTTGCAAGCTTTGTACTTAAATCGCCTGCTCAGTGGCTACAATTTTCAGACAATGGGCGCTTTATTGTTGCGCAGCACGCCAATGAACTAGCAACATATGATTTAGAGTATAACCAAACACAACATATCGCACTTGAAGCAAATAAAACACCAACAAAACCGGTCGGTTGGCTTGATGGCTATCACCTTTGGGATGCATATAGCGGTCGTATCTCTATGATCGACTTTGATGGCACAAATCGCCAAATCATTACAGATGCGCTACTTGGATATGACGTGACGCTAAGTTCAAACGGAAAAAGACTCTTTAGTATTGGCCAAAATAAAGCTACAAAAAAACCTGTCTTTCAAAGTTCACAAATGGTTATTGAAGAATAGTATTAGTTACTGAAACAGACGCTGCAAGACTGTCGGCGAGTTGCCAGATATATCTTTCGGCTCCTCTTTCGGCTTTTCTGTTGCCTCAGGCTTGCTTGCTGCTGCTGGGTCTGGGCTAATTTGCTTTGCCATTACAATCAAGCGCTTTAGGGCTGTTCCTGGTGGATCACAGGTAATAAGAGTCACCATCGGAACGTCTGTATCAATAGCCAGCTTACTCACCTCTTTTGGATCGATGATCTCTTTAGAGGCCACGCTATAGGTGTAACGAATACTTTTATAATGAATATAAAAAGTATCACCTTCGTTAAGTTGGCTCAACTGCACGAAAACAAATTTATATGCACCGTCATCAAACACATCGTTGCTTGAATGGCCCAAGATTGGCATGTTGCCTACTTGACCTGGCTTAGCATCTGCGCCAGGAATTGGATAGTCAACCACACCTTTTTTTAGTGCTTCTTGCACGGCCGGCTCATTGTAAGAGTCAACGCCAAAAACAAGTGGGGCATCAACATTAATTTTTGGAATAATAAGGCGCGGCTCAGGCCCAACTTTAACATCTGCATTTGGGTCAACCACAATATTTTGCGCATTGATGTTGCCAGGGCTTATATATGCTTGCACCTGGGCGATTAGCAGGCGGTTAAATTGCAAGAATGTAAATACCAAGCCAACGCAAAGTGCGGTTAAAATTGGCATAAAATGGCGGCTTTTTCGCACTGCTTTAGCGCGCTCTTGTGCCTTGCTAAGCAGCTGATTGCGGATCTCATTAGTTGGCGCTTGCTCGGCTGGTTTGTCTGAAGAGATAATTGACGATACGTCATCGCCAGGCGTCGCTGTGCCCGCTGGCTTGTCTTTCATCTGTGTTAAATAGTAACGCTCGTAATACTGCTGATAATACTGCTGCCAGGAACTGTGATAATTTTGCCACTGCTTCGCTGCAGCCGCATAGGCGGCGCTGTCATCGTGAGACCTGTCATATACTGATGATTTTTCATCAGTATCAGTATTTTTATTCTCACTTGCCTCTTCTTTGTTTAAAGGGGCTTCATTTTGCTCAGGCTGATTGTTTGATAATTGTTTGTCTTTCCAGCCTGATTGTGGTTGATCAAATGTATTTTCTTCTGATACTTCTTCGTGTTCTATTCGCAGTTCACCGTCTTGAGATTGCTCTTCATCTTCGCTCTCATTACTATCCTCAGCCTCTATAGCTGCTGCCTGCGCCGCTTCTTTATTTGGCGGATCGTTTTTATACGCCTCTTCTATTTTTTGGCGTGCAAGATTAGCCGCTGCATCGCGACCTGCAACGTCATCTGTTCGCTGATTATTTAGAGCATCATCAGCATTTGCAGAATTTTGAAATGGTGTTTTAGGCATAAAAATAGATTCCCACTTGCTTTTATTGTACAATTTCTAAGAAGTGATTGCTAGATTGCTTATAATTTAGGGCGAGTGGCGGAATTGGTAGACGCGCGGGACTCAAAATCCCGTTCCTTCACCGGAGTGAGAGTTCGATTCTCTCCTCGCCCACCAGATTACTGATTTAACTCATGTAATTTTCTGTATCAATCTTAGCTAGTTTTAAAATATCAGCACACTCCATTTGCGTTAGCTCCACTACTGTTTTTCCAGAGTTCTTAATTGCTTCGTCAATAATGTATGTACCAGCTTTATAGGCAATCCAACGACGCCCATCTGGGTGGCTAAAGGTGTATTTCTCCCATACAATCGCATCATTTTTATCTATAATTTCTTGTACCCAGTCAGCGACGTTATCAGGATATTCACCGTATGGTGGCTTGCTGCCTCCGTAGTCTCGCTCAAAAACTGTTGCTAGACCTTCCAATATACAGTGGTCGAGAAACTTAACATGAAAAATCGGAATATTAAATCTAGCTGCATGATTCATTTCATGAAAAATGGTTGCTTTGATATTACCTAAGATGATTTTTAAACCCTTATCATCAAGGGTCGGATTGAAGGCAAGCTCAACAAATTCACTGTTGTATGCGCGCCCATTGTCTTGAGTCTCGGGGATTAAGCTATATTCACGGGGTTGCACAAAGAAATTGATATGCTTTGACCCAAACGGCAATAGCTTACTAACCTCCTTGTGCGCTGTTTCAATTTCAGCAATGTACTTTTTCTTAAAGCCAGGATCGATTTTATACGCAGATTCAGCAAAGTGTATCTTCATTTGTTACAGATTATAACAGCTTAGTTTTCCAAGCTGCATTTTTCGTTTATATTCTTGTTCGGTTTGCGATATTTCTTCAATTATATTTTCGAAAATAGTATTCATCAGTTCGTCATTTCTATTTGCAGTGCCGTGTCGCTCTTCCGTAAGCTTTTCTTGGACCTCTCTTAAAGAGGCTCCCGCTCTCGCGCAAACATTTTCTGCGCCAATAAGTGCTATATGATCGTGATAATATTTGCGATGGTCGCCTCGAACCTTCGTTTTTACTTGCACAGGAATCGCCTCGTAAGGTGAATAAATTGAGAAAACAGCTAAATCATGTGCTTGTCGGCCATTTTTAAAATCATCTTTTATATCTGCAGGAACGGCAATAATATTTTCATTTTTTATAAAATTTCGTGAAAAGAGTGCCTGAATGGTTAGCTCAGACGCTTGCCCTACAAGATTTTCTTGGTTTAAGCGGTCAGACTTATCCAAACTCGACATCAATATGCCGTCATATGTTTTTAGCTCATTTAAAGTTTTTGTAAGTAAATCAACAATTGCGTAGTGAGCTTTTCTTGCGTCGTTTAGCACATCAATATCAAATGCCGTGCCCTCCTCGACTTTCTGTCTCATCTCAGTTATGTACGATGCTGGAATTTTAGCCTGAGCATAACGAGAGCCGCTTCTTTCGTAAAGCGCTCTTGCCTCATCGCCGCGCCCTTCTGCCATTAGCTCATCGGCGCGATTTTCATTCTGTCGTGCACTTCGCTTTCTAATTTTTTCTCGTAATGAGAGCATTTTATTATTATATAATAATTATTCTATAAATACAATTTACTCTGCAATAATACTCGCTGTTATGGCTTCGAATGGGTTTTTAGGATTCCATAGCCAATAGCAGGCGGCTTTTGTGGCGACAGAACCGCGCCATATTGCCATCGGGTTATTCCAGGGCGTTGAGCTTACTTCTCCGCCGCTTGCAACCAGCAAGTTATCATTATGCATCACCATAATATTTGCAGGATATGTGATAGTAAATTTATGCAATGCTTCAACCAAGCTGGTAATCTGCATGCTAAAAGTAAGCAATTTTGGATAGTAAACCGCCTGAAATAGCTTTTGAAGTTGAGCGAAAGAAAGCACCAAAAGTGTATTTTCTCTTGCGATAATTTCGTTTGAGTTTTGGCGAAGTAAATCAATAACGTCTCGGGCAATGACAACTGGACTGTCGGTTTTTTGAAGGAGATTTTCATATGCCATGGCGGTTTCAGAATTTTTGCCAGAATCGCCAATTAAAAGTAGCATATTTGCCCATTCTGCGGCAGCAAATAAATCAGCACCTCCCTCTTTTGATATCCCGCCAGAAGGATTTGAGGGAATAAAAACGGTATCGGTAATAGTAGTCGGAATTGATTTTTTTAAAACATCGGGCAATATAACGCGGCATTCTCCGGCGCCAATTTTTAGTGCTTCGCTATAATTTTCGGCAATTGCGGCAAAACCAAGCTTGTTGCCACCTAATATCGCCATTCTTCCAGCTCGAGAGCGTTGCTCTGGCTTGTTCCAGGCGATATCGGTAAACAGAGGCTTTTCTAGGGTCTGTTTATGCCAATAGTTAAATTGAGCGTTATTCATGCGGCAATGTTTCAACTTCTTTTACATCATGGGTGAGCATATTGTCGTTTTCATCAAACGTAAATTTGCAAAACACCTTTCTCCCCTCGAGCACCTGTGGTAGCCAATATTCATCGTCTTGCCACATGTTTTCATAAGGAATCTCAGAAAGCTTAAACCACTCAGGTTTCATTTCTTCGGTCTCGGTTGGCTCGCCCTCCCACTCATAGCAAAGATAGGCATGAACGTACATATTCCAGTTTGAGCTGTCATCATTCTTGCCAATAAAATCGTGCTCGGCGACTTTTTGGTATTTTTTTGGCGTTACTTCAATCTCTTCTTGGCATTCACGAACCAAAGCCTGTTCAATCGTCTCGCCTGGGTCAAGCTTGCCGCCAACACCATTAAAACGATTTGCCCCAAAGCCACGTTTTTTCATGGCAAGCAAAATCTGATCATCTTTTCTTAAAAATAAGAGAGTGCAAACTTTTATATTCATCTAAACCTCTAGTTCAACACTAACTGGGCAATGGTCTGAACCCATGACATCGGCGTGAATTTTGGCGTTTTTTACTTTATCTTTTAATGCGCTAGAAACTAAGAAATAATCAATTCTCCACCCAACATTTCTTGCTCGGGCGTTTGCCCAATGCGTCCACCAGGTGTAATGTCCGTTTCCTTCGGTAAATATGCGAAATGTATCAATGAATCCTGCGTCAAGAAAATTTTGAAAACCTTCACGCTCTTCATCTGTAAAGCCGTGTTTGCCAACATTTGGCTTTGGATTAGCAAGGTCATCTTCGGTGTGCGCAACGTTTAAGTCGCCGCAGAAAACAACTGGCTTTGTTTTCTCTAGCTCTTTGCAGTGTTCTAGAAAGGCAGGATCCCACTGTCGGTGGCGCAGTCCAACCCGCGAAAGATCTCCTTTGCTGTTTGGCGTATACACCGTGACAACATAAAAATTTTCATATTCAGCCGTAATAATCCGCCCTTCTTTCACTGGGTCGCCATATTTATCGGCAACGAGTCCATATTTTTTGGCAATATCATCAGTGAGGTTATTCGCAATGCTAATTGGCTTTGTTTTAGTAAAAATTGCTGTGCCAGAGTAGCCCTTTTTTTCGGCGCTATTCCAATATTCTTCATAATCTGGCAGGTCAATTTCTGCCTGACCTTGCTGCGCTTTGGTTTCTTGCAAGCACAAAATATCTGGCTGATGCTGCTGAACAAACGGCACAAAAGCGTCCTTTTTTATGACCGCCCGAATTCCGTTTACATTCCAAGAATAAATTTTCATTACTTTAATTATAGCGCGAATCTATTAATCTGCTATGCTAGTTGAGATATGAATCCACACAAACGTGTTCTTTTGAAGCTTTCGGGTGAGCAGTTGGCGAATAAACAAGGAACGGGCATTGACCCAGAGTTTGTGGGTTGGCTTGCGGGTGAAATTAAAAAAGTCACAGAGGCTAACATTCAGGTGGTGATTATGGTTGGTGGTGGCAACTTCCTTCGTGGAGCAACATTTGCTGGCGGTGGCATTGAGCGCTCAACGGCAGATTATATGGGAATGCTGGCGACGATTATGAATGGAATGGCACTGATGGACATGATTGAAAGTCACGGTCAACCAACACGTCTTCAAACTAACTTGCGCATTCAGCAAGTTGCCGAGCCATTTATCCGGCGTCGCGCGTTGCGCCATCTTGAAAAAGGTCGTGTGGTGATTATTGGCGGTGGTATTGGAAAGCCATATCTCACCACCGATACAGCGGCAACCTCTATAGCACTAGAGCTTGATTGTGATGTGATTTTAAAAGCCACAAAAGTTGATGGAATTTATGATAAAGATCCAAACAAACATGATGATGCGAAGAAATTTGAGACACTTACCTTTCAGCACGCGGTTGAAAATGATGCAATTAAGGTGATGGATAAAGCGGCGCTAGGGCTTGCTATGGAGCAAAATGTGCCTGTTATTGTGTTTGATTTAATGAAAGATGACAACATCCTAAAAGCTGCAAGTGGCGAAAAAATAGGCACGAAAGTGAGCTAGTATTTTTTAAGGGTTCTTTGCGTGTCGCGGTCTTGGTCGCGGCGTTTGATGGTTTGGCGCTTGTCGTAGCGCTTTTTTCCTTTTCCAAGAGCGATAACGAGTTTGATATGTCTTCCTTGAGTTAATAACCTTAATGGAATAATGGTTAACCCTTGTTTTTTGCGCGCGATAAGCTCATCGATTTGCTTGCGGTGTGCAAGGAGTTTGCGCGGGCTGGTGTCTACACTCCTCTCGCCTTTTTGCTTTTGTTCGCTTGGCTTTACGCTAAAACTAGCATTTGTAAGCCAAAGCTCGTTATCTTTTATGGTGGCGTATGAGCCTTTTAATTGCACATGGCTATCGCGCGCAGCACGAACTTCACGACCATTAAGAACAATACCAACCGTGAGTTCATCGCCCAGTTCGTAGTCGAATTTGGCGCGGCGGTTGGTGATTGCTTTTGGTTGCGGTGATTTTTTAGCCATAATCTTATTTATTGTAACACTAGTTAATAAAGAAAAAGGCACCCCGTCTTGGGGTGCCTGTGTTATTGCTCGAGATAGAGAATCTTCTCTTTCTCGAGCAATCTGGCGATTCGACTTCTAGGCGTCACCTTAACGCGTCCTGCGCCAAGATTAGTAATCAGGTAGCTTCTTTTCCAGAAGCCAAAAAACCCTGCAAAACCCCTTGATATCTTGATACTCTCACCGGGAGCGAGCCGAAAAATCTTGTGGGTGAAACCCCTGGGGCGCTCGCCAAACTGAGGAAGGTAAAACCCCCAGGCCGAGGCAATGCCGAGGGCGGAATTCCCCCATGTTTTGACTATCGCATCATCGTTCATAGCCTCTCCTCTCAAGTTGTTTGTAGAAAAAGAAGACTAGTAGTTATATTATAACAAAAAAATAACTTTTAGTCAATCTTCTTGATAAGAAACTATATCTATATTTCTCTTGAGATTTTTGCCAGATTTTTGCCAGCTGAATTTTTTGGACTGAGCTAACCCTTTGTTAATAATTTCTTCTCTATTCTGTTTATTTTCAAGTTTTTTAATCTGTTTTGCGAAAACTTCTGAAGAAGTAGCCGAGAAATAGAGTGCTGCGTTGCCGCCAACTTCGTGAAAGATTTCTGTATCAGCGCAGACGGCTGGCACGCCCTTTGCCATTGCTTCAATAATTGGCAAGCCAAAACCCTCGGCAGTTGAGGCGGTGGCAAGGGCTGAGGCTGAGCTAAGTAGTTCGTTATATTCTTTTTCACTGACGCCGTTATGAAATACTACTTTTGTGTTTTTGGGTATAAGTTCTTCAAGTTCATTTTTGCGTCTTGATGAAACTTTACTAAGAAGATGAAGAGTATAATCAGGCAAGTATTCCATACCTTTAATGAGCGTCTCAACATTTTTATAGGGCATGAATGATCCCATATAGACGATATCTTTTTTGGTTTTTTTGAGGTTTGCCTTTTTTATTTCACCAGTTGGGGCATTTGAAACCACGAACACAGGCTTATTAGTGAACTTATGTTGCAGAATCTCTTTTTTTGACGTTTCGCTTACTGTTGCAACGGCATCGGCAGATTTTAAAAGTAGTTTTTGCGGCCAATATGCCTGATGATAGAGCCACCAAATACCACGCACAAGCCATGGTAAATGCGTAGGTGGTTTGGGGTTTTTGTAATAAATAAGGTCTTGAACGGTTAAAATAAGTTTATATTTCTTACCTAGAGGGCCCATAGTCTGCAGAGGACTAAATACAGCGCTTGCGCCAAGTTTATTTAGCTTACGAGCGATAAAGAACTCTTTTAACGAGAATGGATTGTTGAGCTTTACATAAGGGACGTTTTTTGGCAGCAAACGAAGCTGTCTTTCGTCATGGATAATCATAGTAACGGGCTGTAATTTTGCGAATGCTTCGGTGAGGCTGGCGGTATAACGACTAATGCCGTCATAGTAATCTGTTCTAACCCACCGCGCATCTATAAACACTTTCATGGATATTACTGTAGCACTGAAATGATATAATAGTCCAAACATGAAAATTTTAATTGCATCTGACCTTCATTGGCCAACCATTAATGGTGTGGCTTCTTTTAGCCGAAATTTGGCGCAAGGGCTGGCGGCGAAAGACCATGAAGTAGTGGTCATTGCACCGAGCCAAACTGGCAGAGGCTATGAAGAGTATGACAAAAACCACGTTGTGAAACGGACTATGGCGCTACCCTTTCCGTTTTATCAAAACTTTCGAATTTCTGTAACGCCGCAACGTGAAGTGAAAAAGATTATTGAAGATTTTGACCCAGACGTGATTCATATTCAGAGTATGCTGGGCATTGGGCGTGCGGCGCTTATGACGGGCAAAAAGCACAATATTCCTGTGGTGGCAACGAATCATGCTATGCCAGAGAACTTGATTGAAAACATGCGCCTGCTTGCGCCTTTTGCGCGACCAATTAACTATATTTTAAAAAATTATGGAGCGCGATTTCATAGTAATGCAGACTATCTTACGTCGCCAACGCAATCTGCAATTAACTTATATAAAGACGACATGAAAGATGTTTCGATTCCGGTTGAAGCGGTGTCGAACGGTATTGATTTGAGCCGATTTTCTCCTGGGGAGGTTTCTAGCGAACTAAGGAAAAAATATGGTTTGCCAAGCGAAAAGACGCCAATTATCACATATCTTGGGCGACTTGATAGCGAGAAGCATTTGCCAGTATTGTTGCATGCGGCACGGCGAGTTTTTGATGAAGTTGACGGTCATGTGCTTATTGTTGGCCATGGCAATGAAGCTGAATACTTAAAAGAGCTAAGCAAGCAACTTGGCATTGAAAAGAAAGTTACTTTTGCTGGCCGTGTAAGCGATGAAGATGTGACGAAGCTGCAAAAAGTCGGCTCTGTTTTTTGTATGCCTTCTCCAGCAGAGCTTCAGTGTATTGCCTGTCTTGAGGCGATGGCATCTGGTTCGCCAATTGTTGTGGTAAAAGCCGGTGCAGTGCATGAACTTTGCGATGAAGGTAAGAATGGTTTTGTATGTGAAACGGATAATGATGCAGATATGGCAGAAAAAATTACTACGATCTTAAAAGATAAAAAATTGCAGCAGTCTATGAGTAAGCGCAGTATTGAAATTGCAAAAACTCACGATATTCAGCACACGCTTGCGCGTTTTGAAGCTATCTATCAGCAGCTTATTGATCAATACGACGCTTAGGTTTTTATAAAATTTTTGATTGCTTTGGCAGCAAACTCTGGTGCTTCGTAATGCACAAGATGCCCGGTATTAGGTTCAATTTCTAACTTCGCGTTCTTAATTTTTTCTTTTAATTCTTTTTGATTTTTTAGTTTTGCTATGCCATCTTTTGCTCCCGCAATAAGCAGCGTTGGCAGTGCTATTTCTTGTGCTGAATCTGAAACCGACGCCGAAACCGACGCCTTAAAAGATTCTTTCATTACTTGCTTGTTGGCATATGAACTAAAATGCGTGAGGTGTTTTGAATGAATTTGTTTGCGTAGTGTTTTGTCTTTTGTTTTAGTAAGATAAACACTAATAGCGAATACGCTTGGTTTGTTTGCAAAATATGCTCTTGAGGCACTTTCTGGAAGGAGTGTTCCGAGTTGATAATAAGCGTGGCCAAGAACTTTATTAATAACACTTTGTCGCTTTGCAATTGGGTTAATAAGAATAAGTTTTTTAATATTTTTGGGGTTATCTTTGGCAATATCGGCAGCAATGATTGAACCAAAAGAATGACC
>CAZLCC010000003.1:0-20929 GCA_964558365.1 uncultured Candidatus Saccharibacteria bacterium
CCTCTACCACTCTCGAGATCTGCAGTTTGAATAATAGTCTGTATGGTTGAGCCACCAGGTTTCACTATTCACTTACATAACCACCTACGCAACTCTTTACGCCCAGTCACTCCGGATAATGCTTGCACCCTACGTATGACCGCGGCTGCTGGCACGTAGTTAGCCGGTGCTTATTCATAAGTTACCGTCATATTCTTCACTTATAAAAGCAGTTTACAACCCGAAGGCCTTCATCCTGCACGCGGCGTTGCTCCATCAGGGTTGCCCCCATTGTGGAAGATTCCTCACTGCTGCCTCCCGTAGGAGTCTGGACCGTGTCTCAGTTCCAGTCTGGCTGATCATCCTCTCAGACCAGCTACCGATCGTCGGCTTGGTGAGCCATTACCTCACCAACAACCTAATCGGACGCAGGCTGTTCCCAAAGCGCCGAAGCTTTAATCCGAAGACCATATGCGGTATTAGACACCGTTTCCGGTGCTTATCCCTCACTTTGGGGTACATTCCTACGCGTTACTCAGCCGTCCGCCGCTCGCCGCCAAGTAGTAAACTACTAGCGCTGCCGCTCGACTTGCATGTGTTAGGCACGCCGCCAGCGTTCATCCTGAGCCAGGATCAAACTCTCCATATATAGTATCTATTTAAAGATACGCTCATAAATTAACTGACGATGATTTGCACTACCAAATTGTGAATGTTCTGTCACGAAAAATATTTGATTCTATCTGTTGCCATCAAAAATCCACTCAGACTGAAATCTAGTGTATCTCATTAACAGATGTAGTGTCAAGAGAACTATGTTATAAAAAACGCAACAACAATGCTAATTACAAATCCCACTATAGCGCCAGCTGCAACTTCTAGCGGGGTATGGCCAAGAGCATGGTGTGGAGTATGAGAAATTTTTGCCTTTTCTAGAAGCTGTTTTAGTGCGACTCCTTGCTCACCCGAACTACGCCTTACTTGCATGGCATCATACATAACAATTGCAGCAAGAACTACCGTAACAGCAAAAATCCCTGATTCAATGCCGTCTTTTAGCCCAATAATTGTAGCAAGAGCTACGGTAATTGCAGCATGCGAACTTGGCATACCTCCAGACTGATATAGCCAAGAAATATCTCTGAAATTCTTAGTTTTATATGCATAAAAAACATACTTAAGCAATTGAGCGATTAGCCAACCGCTAGCAGCTGCTATAAGGTATACCCATGAGCTGCTAGCTTGCTCCACGTTACTTCTCCTCTTCTTCCGCTGTTAAGGTTGGATTCTCTTGATCTGGAATAATACCCAGAGAAGCCACTTCATCACTATCTTTTAGTCGCATAATACGGACTCCTTGAGTTGTTCTTCCCAGTAATGGAATATCTTGCAGCCCAACTCGAATTGCTTGGCCTTTGCTTGAAATCATCAAAACTTCATGCGCAGTAGCTTCTAAAGATTTTACCGTCACAACATTGCCAGTTTTATCATTTACTACCGCAGTTTTAATACCCACGCCACCACGCTTATGCGCAGGGAAATTATCAATCTTGGTCATCTTGCCATAGCCGTTTTTACTGACAACAAGCATATTCTTATCTTCGTGTGCTACGTCCATACCCACGACCACATCGCCAGATCGCAACCGAATGCCGCGCACACCCCTTGCTGCACGCCCCATAGGTCGCGCATCACTTTCTTTAAAGCGTATTGCTTGGCCAAACGACGTTGATATTATCACATCATTATCACCAGTAGTTCGCTGTATCCAGCGCAACTCATCTCCATCATCAAGGCGAATAGCAATCAGTCCGCTAGTACGAATATTGGCATAGTCTTTCAAGGCCGTCTTTTTCACCGTACCTTTCATTGTGCTCATAAATAGATACCCGTCTTGGTCTTTATCGTCTTTATCAATCTTAATAATTGAAGTAATTCTCTCTTCAGGCTGTAGCTGTAGCAGGTTGACAACAGCTACTCCTTTCGCCGCAAGACTTGCTGCTGGAACTTCATAAGCCTTTAGCCTAAAGACACGACCCTTATTGGTGAAGAAGAGGAGCCAGTCGTGCGTATTCGCTGGAACAAGCTGCTCAATAATATCTTGCTCCTTGGTCGTCATGCCTCGCTTACCCTTGCCGCCACGGTGTTGGCGTCGATATTCACTCACAAGAGTTCTCTTTATATAGTTTTCTGATGTAAGAACAACAACTACACTCTCATCAGGGATAAGTTCTTCGTCACTAAATTTACCGAGTTCCTGATTAATAATCTTTGAACGTCGCTCGTCGCCATACTTCTCTTTTATCTCTAGAAGCTCGGTTTTAATAATCTTTAAAATCTCTTTTTCATCTGCCAAAATAGATTCAAGTTTTTTGATGAGCTGCAGAAGCTCTTTTAACTCATTCTCGACTGCTTCACGCTCAAGCCCAGTAAGGCGGCGTAGCTGCATTGCAAGGATAGCTTTTGCCTGAATAACGCTTAGTTTAAATTTCTTCACCAAAGCTGCTTCGGCTTCATCAGTTGTTTTGCTTGCACGAATAGTTTTAATTACTTCATCAATATGATCGAGTGCAATCTTATACCCTTCAAGAATATGCGCTCGTTCACGAGCCTTTCGAAGCTCAAACTCGGTGCGTCGGCGCACTACCTTTTGACGATGTTTCACAAACTCGGACAAAATATCTTGCAAACCAAGAATTCGAGGTTGGATCCCATCAATAAGTGCCAACATATTGAAGTGGAAGCTGGTTTGTAGTGCAGTTAATTTGTAGAGCTGATTTAGCACTTTCTTTGGATACGCATCTTTTTTCAGCTCAATAACAACACGTACGGTGCCCCTTGCAGATTCATCGCGAAGATCGCTAATGGAAGTTAACTTTTTGTCTTTTACAAGTTCTGCGATTTTTTCAATAAGGCTCGCTTTGTTTACAGTGTATGGTATTTCCGAAACAATAATTTGATGTCGCCCTTTTTTCGTTTCTTCAATCTCTGCAACCGCTCGAATTGTTACACTACCACGTCCGGTCTGATAGGCCTGTTTCATTGGCGTACCACCATATACAGTTGCTCCAGTCGGAAAATCAGGACCCTTTACATGTTTTAGTAAATCATCAACCGTCGCCTCAGGGTTGTCTATGAGCTCAATGCTAGCATCTACTAACTCGCCAAGGTTGTGTGGCGGAATGTTCGTTGCCATACCAACAGCAATACCAATCTGACCATTTAAAAGGAGGTTTGGAAGCTTCGCAGGCAGCACAACTGGCTCCTGCATACGACCATCATAGTTATCACGAAAATCGATAGTTTCTTTTTCAATATCAACCAGCATTTCATCAGCAGGACGGGTCATCCTTGCTTCTGTGTAACGCATCGCAGCTGGCGGATCACCATCCATAGAACCAAAGTTTCCTTGGCCATCAACCAGCGGATAGCGTAGCGACCAATCTTGTGCAAGACGCACCATTGAGTCATAGATTGCCGAATCACCGTGAGGGTGAAAATCACCCATCACCGCACCAACAACAGTCGCACTCTTCCGGTGTTTTGCTCCCGCCTTTAGTCCATCACGATTCATAGTATAAAGAATACGGCGATGCACAGGCTTCAGGCCATCTCGTACATCAGGCAGAGCACGGTCAATAATAACGCTCATTGAATAGCGAAGGAAGCTATCCTCCATCACATCTTCAACAGTGCGATTTTCTACTAGTTTTGAGTGTGTTGATTTTTCAACAACTTCACCTTCAATTGGCATTTTTTCTTCTTTACTCATATTCTAAACATCCAACTCCTCTAGATCAACATCTTTTGCACGACTTTGAATAAAGCTCTTACGAAGCGCCACCTCATCTCCCATAAGCTTTGTAAAGATAGCGTCAGCTCGTTCTGCATCTTCTACTTTCACTTGCACAAGCACTCGATTCTCTGGATTCATTGTTGTCTCCCAAAGTTGATCCGCATCCATTTCACCCAAACCCTTAAATCGAGAAATTGTAACACCAGCTTGTTTTACCTTATCGCCACTCGCGTCAATTGTCGTTCCTCGCTGTTTCTTGTCTTCAATAATCTGATCTAAAATCCTATTTCGTTCATCTTCGTCATAAGCATATGTCTTTTTCTTTCCATAATTTACGCTATACAGTGGTGGCTTAGCCAGGTAAACGTGGCCGCCATCAATAACTTCTCGCATATAGCGGAAGAAAAAGGTCATGAGCAGCGTTGCAATATGGCTACCATCAACGTCGGCATAAGTCATGATAATAATGCGATGATAGCGCAAGCCATCTATGCTAAACTGATCACCAATACCAACACCCATGCCCTTAATAAGGCTAACTATTTCATTATTGTTGAGCATCCTATCAAGACGAGCACGCTCAACGTTTAGCACCTTACCTCTTAGCGGTAGAATCGCCTGCGTTTTGCTATCACGACCAGATTTTGCCGAACCACCAGCAGAATCTCCCTCAACAATATAGAGCTCAGAGTCAGCTGGACTTCTTGATGAGCAATCTGCTAACTTGCCTGGTAGGTTTAGGCCATCTAGTGCACCTTTACGAATAATATTATCTCTTGCTGCACGAGCAGCTTTTCGCGCCCTTGCAGCTAGCAATGCTTTGCCAACGATCTTTTTAGCAACCGCTGGATTCTCTTCTAGATAATAAGAGAAATATTCATTCATTACTTGCTCTACATAGCGCCGTACTTCTGGATTGCCAAGCTTATTCTTTGTCTGCCCTTCGAACTGTGGATCAGGAAGCTTAACAAGAATAATGGCGGTTAAGCCCTCTCTAATATCATCGCCAGTGAGATTATCATCTTTGTCTTTTAAAATACCGCTCTTTCGAGCGTAATCATTAATGACACGAGTTAACGCAGAGCGAAAACCAACTAGATGCGTTCCTCCATCTGGGTTGAGCACGTTGTTAGCAAAAGATTTAACCGTCTCTGAAAATCCCTCATTGTATTGAATAGCAACCTCAACCATTGAGTCTTCAACCTGTCGCTCTACATAAAAGACATTCTCTGAAACAATGTCTTTGCCAATATTTAAGTGCTTTACATACGACTGAATACCACCTTCAAAATAGAAAGCTGATCGTTTTTTGCTTCGTTCATCTTTTACCGAAACATAAATACCCTTCGTAAGATATGCTTGATGACGTAAATAATTAACTACCCATTCATAATCAAGGGTTACTGTTTCAAAGATATCCGCATCAGGATAAAACGTAATACTTGTTCCGTTGTGAGAGCTCTTGCCAACAACTTCTAGCTTTGTTGCTGGTGCCCCTCGAGAATATTCTTGCCGATACAGCTTACCGTCTTTGCCAACTTCTGCAATAAGCTTTGTAGAAAGGGCGTTCACAACGCTAGAGCCCACACCGTGAAGACCAGAAGACACTTTATAGCCACCGCCGCCAAATTTACCGCCTGCATGCAAGACTGTTAGCACAGTCTCCAGCGTACTCTTACCCGTCTTTTTATGGGTATCGACAGGAATACCACGCCCATCATCAGAGACTGTTACACCGCCGTCTTCCAAAAGAACAACTTCGAGCTTTGTCGCATGCCCAGCAATTGCTTCGTCAATACAGTTATCTGCAATTTCTTTTATTAGGTGGTGAACACCTTCATAGCCAGTGCTTCCGATATACATGCCAGGTCGCTTACGAACTGGCTCCAGCCCTTCTAGTACTTGAATTTGATCTGCGTCATACGCATTATTTGATTTCTGTTTGGTCATATTCCCCCATCTTCAGACTGTCTCTCAGCCATTTACAACTCTTCTATTATAACGGGCAAAATGTGTTCAATGCAACTGTTTAGGGTTATTTCGACTACCAAAATTACAGTTTAATATGGACTTCGCCCGTCGTCTCATCTTCGTCAGAGCGCGGAACAGAAAGAGTATTTTGGCTATCAGTATCTATCTTTTTTGACTCATTGGTAGCAGCTTTTTGCGGCTTTAATATTTTATTTTCTGGAGCTTTCGATATTTGATCTGGCTTTTTAGCGAGTGAAGATTGTGTCTTTGTTGCATTAATTTTTTTACGCTTTTCTAGCCACTCGTCTAAAAACGAAGAGCCTCCGGAATTTGCTGCTGGCTTTTTCATACCACCACCAGAAAAGCTGTTAGCTTGCGGTGCTAATGTTTTCTTAGGTTCAGTCTTAATCCGAGCAAAAATTTCTTTCTCCACAACAGCCCTAGGCTTGCCATATTTTGCCGCAGAGAGACGCTTCATCGCGCCTTCAAGCTGCTTGCTAACATGCCCCATCGGCGGCACCCACGACATACTAAACGGCGCTGACGGCACTCCAGCAATTTGCACCACCGCCACCGACTCGTGGTTAGGTAAATTAGTAAGATCTTGTTCGTCAAACGGGGGGTTAAATTTCTTTTCTAGTAGCTCAGCATCTGTTTGGCCAATACGTCCACTAATAACCGTTCCTACGTTACCAATAATTGCTTCTCTGATTTTCTCTGTAAGCTGACTAATAAACTGATTGCCGAGTATAAGGTTAAGACGGTATTTTCGTGCTTCAGAAAGAATTGTTTCAAAGCTTTCTGTTGCGAAGTTTTGAAACTCATCAACATAGAGACAAAAGTCTTCTCGATCTTCTTCGTCCATGTCAGCTCGACTCATTGCTGCAGCTTGAAATTTCATAATAAAGATCATGCCAAGCAATCGCGAATTATATTCACCAGTTTTACCTTTACTCAAGTTTACTAGCAAAATCTTTTTATTATCCATAATGTCACGAATATTAAAACCGCTCTTAGTTTGACCAATGATATTACGCATCATGGCATTAGATTGGAACGGTCCAAATTTGCTCACCACCCAACTGACTACTTCTCCCGATTCACTAGAACGCTGCGAAGACGGCCATTCTTTTGTCCAGAAATCTAGTACATTCTGATCAGTCACATACTTTAGTTTTTCTTTCATAAAGTCGTTATCAACTAGTAGCTTAGGAATATCGATGAAGGTTCCTCCGTTGGGGTCTGCCATGAGAAGTAACGCACAATTCCTAAAAATATGCTCCAACCTTGGACCAACGATACCTGTATGCCCAGGATCATACAATCCATATAGCATATTAATTGCTTCTTGCACGAGAAAATCTTTCTGATCAGGATGGTCAAACTCAAACATATTAAGTCCTATGGGATGATCCATATCACCTGGGCTAAAGTAAATTATATCTTCAGCACGTTCTTTCGGTACCACGCCAAGCAGCTTCTCTACAGCGTCACCATGGGGATCAACAAAAGCAAAGCCCTTGCCATCCAACATATCTTGAATTGCCAAATTTTCCATAAGAACAGATTTACCCGTTCCCGTCTGCCCAATAATATATGTATGCCGACGGCGATCTTTTATAGCTAAGCGAATCTGCTTTTTAACTCCACGAAAAACGTTGTAGCCAAGCAAAAGCCCCTCGTCAAAAGTTTGATGCGGGCCATCTACTTGCTTAGACGCTTGTCGTTGTAATTGTGACGTCGGTATATTTCTCTGATCTGGTAAGTGAAATATTGTAGAAAGTTCAACACTATTTAATACGTTCTTCGTCGTCTCTTGTGGAAAGAAGCGAAATATAAAAGAGGTAACAAACTGCTCAATATCTTTCGCAACAGCAAATTGAAATCCATTCTTATTTGGCGAATCAAAGAGCTTAAAAGATGATACTAAGTTTTGTAACATAGCTTGCGAGCGACTCGCGGTGTTTGAAGATACAACCAAGCGAATGAGCGTTTCATAACCTGGGTGTTGAGTTTTTTCCTCCATAGCCTCCACCGTGGACTGCTCTAAAGAAGTAAGTTGTTTATCTTCTGGCTTGGACTCGCCTGTCTCTGGAGGTTTCCATAAGGCTTCTAATAACCCTTTCGCATTAACCGAGCCGCCACTTCCCTTATCCTTTTTTATCTTATTCGCAGCAGCAATAACCGTCTTAGACCAACTCTCGTTAGCAGGGCGCAGTAGTATTTGCACTGCAGCACCATCTTCCTCACTGGCTGCAGAGAGGGCGTTTAACATTGCACGCATGGGATCTCTTTTTGTTTCCTGGAAGGTGGCGATTGGATATGCAAACTCTTTGCGAAGTTCAAGCTCTCCGCCAATTGTCCCGCTAATCTTTCCGGTTTTACTAAAAATATTATGTTCTTCAACTTCTTCAAGATGAGCCGACGGATAAGCTGCAGCAACCGCCTGCTTTACCACATCGACTAAAACCACCGGTACCGCAACATAATACTCAATCATGCCCCTAACAACTGCTATTTCAAAAGCTATATGGCGCTGCCCATAGATTTTACTTTTAAAGCCTTTAGTTGCCGTGCTTGAAATAATGTTATACATCACCTGAGCCTGAGATATCGTTTCATCAGCTATATCTCTTTCATCTCTGCTCTCCGAATCAATGTCCTCACTCATCGGAGGCAAATGAATACGCAAAGAAACCATTTTAAGGCCTCTCTCGTAGTTTTTGGCTTCTCTAAGAGTTCTTCTATACAGCCAATAGCCAAAAAAACCTGTCACGATGCCCAGGCATACAATGATAAAAATCCCTATGAGTATACTTGCCATAGATTCCTGCCACCCCTGACATTATTAATCACTGTTTAGTTTTACCTTCTTATTGTAGCGTTTTTGTAAATAATCTGCCTGCAATTTACTAACTTTCTCTTCCTGAAGGTAAGGATCACTTTTTGTTTCCGCAATAATACTCTTGGCTTTATCTACCCACTCTTTCTCTATGTTGTCATCATCCGCAGCCACACTTGGAGCACTATTGTCATCTTGCACTGCGGTAACTGCATTATTAACTGGCTGCGGGGGTGCAGCCACAGTAGTTGCTACCTGCTGCGGGGGTGCAGCTTTTGGTGTATTTTCACCAACTTTTTCCTGCCGGGCAGGTTGTTTTTCTGGATGTGCAGTTTGAGAAGCAATTTCTTGCTGCTCGACAACTATATCCTGCTGCTCAAGCTGAGGCTCTGAAGGCCCAGATTCTGGAGGTGTATTTGGTGAAGAGATTTTTGGTTCCATATCTTAAGCCAGTATAGCATATACAATAAAGCTTTATGCCCTGTTATAAAGCATGTCCTAGGAGCGTTTTAGCGTATAAAAAACCGCCAATGCAACAAAGAGGACCGCCAGAGCGGCATCACTGAGTTCTAGCTGACCAACAGAGTGCAGACCAAGCAAGAGGACCGGCAAAAAGGCAACTATGCTCGCTACATAATACGCCCTTTTCTCGCTCAAGTGTCTCTGATGCTTGCTTCGAGCGTAAATTCTTTTAAAAATAATCAGCCCACTACGAAGTGCTAAGAAAATAACACTTAGGCAGAAGACATAGAGCACGAGAAAAACAACCAGCACTCCAAAGGGCCCCACGTCTTTAGGGTTAGTAAAATTCCATATATACAACAAAAGCAATATACTTGCTACTGGTAATACATAGAAAAAACGATTAAATTTTACGATCAAGCTACCGTACCCCTTCGCTCATAATACCACCTCGCTATGCTTATTAATAAAAAATAAGCCTGGGCAACAAATCCGCCACTCTTATATTAAACTATTGGGGCGCTTGTCGCCCAAGGCGACTGACCGCTCACCTCATATCTTTTCAAAAGAAAAGAGAGGGAGCACATCATATGTGCATGCTGCCTAGAACCTAGGTAGCAAACGTACGCTCAACGCGCATATTTGGCGGAGCTGTGGCAATATTATGATCGTCAAGGTGACGAATAATATCGCCATGTTTCCGTCAAACTCTCCCGGGCTTTTTATCTAAGAGATTTTTGTGTTTTTATTTATAAAAAGCTTACTTACTTTTTTAACATAGGCATTTTAAAATTGCAATATTATTATAATAAATTTTGTTGTAAATTTATATTATTGTAATTTTTAACTTCTTATAATAGCCATAAGTGTTGTTTTATTTGATGTTGTTAATTTATACATTTTTCTTATATCGCACTCTCTGTCTGGCAAAATTTGCTGCTCATAAGACTCCGCTTACTCCAAAATCTTAACCCGCCCGTTAAGTCTTGCAAGAAAACCTACTGACACTTAGCTACGAGCTTTCAAAAGACTGGGGCCTTTATTTTTTGTTATAGCTCACAATATTCAAACTCAAGCTTACAAACTTAATTATTAAATTAAATTAGATTACTAACTTGGCTTAATGTCTAGGCAAGAGTTTGTGCCAAAATATTCAATGTAAAAATAATTATAATTATCTAAAAAATAAAGCTTAGAATTAGCACAGTAAGGATTAACGTACTGCTTGGCCTAATAATATGTAGGTTTCGTGCCTGCATCTTTGTTTTTATTGCCCCTAAGCACTATGCCCATAGCTTACGTATAGTTAATATAAGTTCATGCAAACCAATGCCCCTAGGACCTTTTCGGAAGAACTTTTACACGCCACCAAATTAAGTATCTTTATGGTGCAAAATTATTTTCTATTTTGAGTTATCCACAAGCATTTTAAAGATTGTTAAAAATATAGTTGACATGCTTCACTGGGCAGCATATTATAGGGGTAGCAACTGAATAAAAAACTTACTCAGGAGCTCAAAAACAAAAAGTCTCCAAAACTAAAACAACCGCTACTCGCAGGCGGTTGTTTTTTATTAACACAAAGGTATATTAACCAAAAATTTATGGTGGAGCTGCGGGGAACTGCCCCCCGGTCCGATTGGTAACAAATTATTCGTCTACAAATATAGTCATTTTTGAAATTTTACGACAACCTCAAATTTAAAAAATAACAAAAACATTGATGCGTCGCGCAATACAATTTTATTTTATTATCATTGCTACCTAATAATAAAACGAGCCTCAAATAATATGGCACTTAACATGCGGCTATGAGGCATTTGCATGAAAGCGGCTGCGGGCAATTAAGCTACAGCTGGCGCAAAGACAGGAGCTTTAACTGCGTTAGCAATTGTAGCTACAGCTGACTTTGCTTTTGCAACAAAATTTGCAATTAAAAAACGCTTACGGCGTAAAGTCGATTTGCAGAATAATCTGTTAAGTTCCAAACGTCGAAAGCTTAAGTTCAGCCCCACACGTACTCTGTAATTATATCATAAGTTGTGTGTTATTACCATTAGTGGTTTACTATTTTTATTGATTATGACGAGTAAGATATTTTCTGCAACGGCAATAGGGTTTAAGGGACAGCCAATAGAGGTGGAGTGCGACATCTCTAAAGGCCTCCCTTCTCTACAAATCGTAGGTCTTGGCAATAAAGCAATTGACGAGGCAAAGGAACGTGTACGTAGCGCAATTAAAAACTCTCACCTAGACTTTCCTGCTAAGCGAATTACAGTTAATCTAGCGCCCGCAAACCTACCAAAGGATGGTGCTCACTTTGACCTTCCAATCGCGCTAGCCATACTCGTAGTCAGCGGTCAGCTTCGTCAAGAAGAAACCTCTAATGCGCTTTTTGCAGGAGAGCTTGCCCTTGACGGGACTCTTCGTCCAATTAAGGGGGCCATTCACATCGCTGAAACAGCAAAGAAATTAGGCTGCAAAAGCATTTTCTTGCCCAAGGATAACGCGCCTCAGGCAGCTTTAGTAAAAGGTGTTGAGGTAGTTGGCGTTTCAAATTTGAGCGAGCTTTTTTTGCATTTGAAGAAAGAGCGGCGCCTACCTTCAGTAACAAAACCCTCAATTAAGAATGCTCCTCAGTCAAGCTTTCCTATTCTTATAGACGATATCAAGGGGCAGACTCAAGCAAAGCGTGCTCTGAAAATTGCGGCAGCTGGACATCATAATGTTTTGTTCACCGGCCCACCGGGTGCAGGAAAGACAATGCTAGCGAAAGCACTGCTAAGTTTACTCCCGCCTCTTTCTACCGAAGAAAGAATTGCCGTTACTAAACTGCATAGCCTCACTGATCAAGTTGAGGCAAAATCACTGCTCGATAGACCCTTTAGATCGCCCCATCATACCTCAAGCCACATATCGCTTATAGGTGGTGGCCGCTATCCCACTCCAGGAGAAATCAGCCTAGCTCATCTTGGTGTACTATTTCTAGACGAGTTACCTGAATATCCCCGCTCAAGTCTTGAGTCACTTCGACAACCCCTTGAAGACAGAGAAGTGCACGTTTCCCGCGCAAGCATGCGCGCAACTTTTCCTGCCAATTTTATGTTAGTTGCAACAAAAAACCCATGTCCTTGCGGTTATTATGGCGACAAAAGTCGTGAATGTACTTGTAGCTCTAGTCAGATCCTAAACTATCAAAAAAGAATTTCCGGCCCCTTGCTGGATAGGATTGACATCATCGTACCAGTTTCAAGAGTTGAACATAAAGATTTATTAGATGCTAAAACAAGTTCTGTAGAATCAGACGAAGCAAGGAAACAAATTCAACAAGCCCGCACGATACAACAAGCACGATACAAAACACCCCTCACTAATGCAGCATTGGCCAATAAAGATATTTCAAAAAATATCACGCTTTTGCCCGAGGTAGAAAAGCTTCTTATTCAAGCATCCGAACAGATGAAGCTAACCGCTCGATCATATTTTAAAATTATTAAAGTGGCTAGATCTATTGCCGACCTTGAGCAATCTGAAGCCATTACAAAAGCACATATTGCTGAAGCTTTACAATACCGCCAAATATAGCGATTGCCAATCTGTTGATATCTTATAAAAAATTTGATAGAATGGTCGTTGAGCAAAAGTTAACTGCAAATAGCTACGAGAGGAGTCCTAAAAAATTAGCAAGTCAGTTCGCATAAATGAGGCGATTCGTGCCTCTGAGCTGCGTGTTATCGGTCCAGATGGAAATCAGCTTGGTATTTTGTCGCGCGAAGACGCACTTAAAGAAGCTGAGAAGGCCAATCTCGACATCGTAGAGATTTCACCTCAAGCTAATCCGCCCGTAGCAAAAATCATCGACTGGGGTAAGTATCAATACCAGAAGATGAAAGAACAGCAGCAAAACCGAAAACGCAGCAAAGCGAACGACCTAAAGCAAATGCGACTCGGTTTAAAGATTGGTGCTCATGATCTTGAAATTAAACTTCGCAAGATTAGAAAATTTCTTGAAGAGGGCCATAAAGTAAAGATCGTACTCTTTTTCAGGGGTCGTGAGATGGCTCATAAGGATTTAGGTTTTGAGTTAGCCCAAAAAATTATCGCTGAACTCGAAGAAGAGGCAATCGTAGAACAAAAACCTCAGTTAGCAGGAAGAAATCTAAGCATAGTAATAAGGAGTAAATAATGCCAAAGCTAAAAACGCATAAAGGAACAGCAAAGCGTATCAAGCGAACCTCAACAGGAAAGCTTATGCGTCGTCGCGCTTTTGGCAAACACTTATTAGCCAAGAAAAGCAAAAGCCGTAAGCGCAACATCAATACACCAACTTCTGTTGGCGGATCTATTGAAAAGAATATAAAACGAGCATTAGGAGCTAAATAGATGAGAGTAAAACGAGGCGTTGCTACACGACGCAAGCATAAAAAAATCATTAAAGCAGCTAAGGGGATGCAAGCATCTCGCCGTAGTTCTTATCGCCTAGCAAAGCAAGCTGTTATACGCGCTTTGCAATATTCTTACAGAGATAGGCGTAATAAAAAGCGAGATATTCGCTCTCTATGGATAACTCGTATCAACGCAGCTGCGCGAGAAAATAATATGACATATGGTAAGCTTATCGCTGGTCTAAAAAAGAACAAAATTGAAATAGACCGCAAGATTCTTGCCGAACTTGCAGTAAATGAACCAAAAGTTTTCAGTGATATTGCAAAAACCGCTTCAAAATAAAGCTCTAGTATTTAACAAATAATAAAACACACCTATGGAGGTGTGTTTTAAATTGAGCAGACTATCGATAAGCCGGGTTCTGTCTTGGATGATCATCTATCTAGTCGCGTAGTTGCCTACGCGATCAAGCGGATTACAGCAGCCTGTTGGCGGGTCACCATCGCCTAATAAAAGCGAAAACAAGCTTCCTTGCAGCAGACAGGGTTTACCTCTTGAATATGTCGCCATATTCAACTGTGAGCTCTTACCTCACTCTTTTCACCCTTACCTTTTAGGCGGTATTGTCTCTGTGGCACTTTCCCTAGAATCACTTCTGGTTGCCATTAGCAACTGTCATACCCTATGCTGCCCGGACTTTCCTCTCGCAAAGCGCAAGCGATCATCTAACAATCTACTCAGCTATCTATTATACAACATAGCCGCTTTAACTATCTTTGACGCTCATCAAGTACTTTATTTACTATACCATCAGCAAGCCTGTTAAATTCTCTTCTTACGTGTGTAAAGGTAATGTGACTAAATTGCTTTTCTAGTTCTTTAATCTTTTCATAAATAGGCCATAGATCTCGATTCTTGATCTTATATACCCCATTTAGCTGACTTACCACTAGGTTACTATCGAGCCTAAAATCAGCATTTACTATTCCCAATTCTAATGCTTTCTGCAGCGCAGCATACACGGCTCGATATTCCGCTTGGTTGTTCGTCGTAATTCCTAGATACTCTCCGCCCTCCGTGATTACTTCTTCTTTAGAGTTCATGATGACAAACCCTGTCGCAGATGGACCAGGGTTGCCTCTCGAGCCACCATCTGAGTAAACTATAAATGAATCCGATGTTTTTTTATCAACAGTATTTCGATCTCTCTCGCTAAGGGGTTGTAGAGTGACTTCATTTTTTGCAAGACCCAACAGAGTTAAGGTTGATGCGGTTACGATATTAGGTTGTATTTCTGACAACTTATTCCAAACATACTTGCTATAGAGACTGCTGAGATGAACGCTCCTGTCAGCTGCTTTTAGACCTACTAGATATAATATAAAAACGTATTGCACTAAAGGGTCATCGGGATCAATAAAACTTACCACATCAAAAAGCTGCATAGACTCAGGACTTATGCCAGCATGCGTTTCTAAATATCTTGTCAAAGCATCTTCTGGCTGTTCTTTGAAATTCACGCTACCACCAGGTAACTCATACTTACCAAGTATTGACTCTCTGCCGCTAGACCGCTTTAATAGTAAAATCTTGCCGTCATGTTTTACTAATGCTCTTACAGATATTTTTTGTTTCATGCTTTCCGTTCTATTTAAACTTAAAAATTAAATGGTCGGGGTGGCTGGACTTGAACCAGCGACCTCACGACCCCCAGCCGTACGCGCTACCAACTGCGCCACACCCCGGTGTAAAAATCATAAAGCTATCCCAGAGGCACCCCCGCATCAATGCGAGATATCTCCCCGCGTAATTGCAAGGTGGGTGCTCGCAATACACTTCCACGAAAATGTACCATGTAAAGCTCCCGATCATATGATTATTCAGGAAAATCATATGCACCTAGCAAGGATGCTTGGGATATTTTTATTATAGCACTCTCACGCCAAAGAGCGCACTAAATAGCTCTAGGAAAAAATTAATCCCTGCCTTCATAAACATACCTATATACTGACTAAAGAAGATAACAAGAATAAAAATAAATATAATTCCATACCGCTCTATCATTTCCATAATTTGCCTTGCAGAATCAGGAGCAAAAGCATATAAAACCCTAGAGCCATCTAACGGAGGAATAGGAAGCATATTAAACAGGAAAAAACCTAAGTTAACAGTCACAAAAAGGCTCAAAAATAACCCCACGACCCCCTCTGAGTCTCCAGTCATGACAAAAAGTACAAAAAGTACAAAACCTAAAAAAGCCAATACAAGATTTGTAAGAGGCCCCGCTATAGCTACGATTGCCGGTCCAAAGTCACCATATTTTAAATGTATCGGATTAAACGGAACTGGCTTTGCTCCTCCAAAAATTGGCGCACCTGTAATAGCTAACATTACTGGAAGTAGTAGTGTTAAAAAAGGATCAATATGCGCAATTGGATTTAACGTTAAGCGGCCCTCTTGCTTGGCGGTATGATCGCCCAGCCAATAGCTAGCAAAAGCATGCATTGCTTCATGGATCGTCATAGAAATTAGAATAATAACTATAAGAACAAAAATGTAAGTAATATCCATACCCAACAAGTATAGCAAGTACTTGACTCAAAGCGTAAAAAACAGTAGTATTGATGGTTGTAGAAAGAGAGAGAAATTATGGCAGCACGATGTGAACTAACTGGCAAAGGAAAACAACACGGACATAACGTAAGTTTTTCACTTCGCCGAACAAAACGAGTATTTAAACCTAATCTTCAAAAGAAGACATTTGTTGTTGATGGCAAAAAAGTAACGATGAACCTCAGCACTCAAGCTATTAGAACACTAAAGAAAAAGGGTGTTATCTAAAATAAGCCTTTAGGAGTTAAAAATAGCGCCATATAGGCGCTATTTTTAATTTACTTTGAAACAAAATCAAGATGTGCGAGTTACCTCAACTAGCGAAAGTGCTTCGGGGAGAGTCCCACTGCTTTTAATCTTAAACTTCGCAACCGTATCGCTAAGCGACGCACCTAGTTCTTTTCTAAAGAGGGTTAGATCATCTTGAGGAACCTCATAGTTAATGCCTTTATCAGCATAATGAGTAGGAATAACAGCCTTTGGACCAATTTGCCGTGTTATAGCCGCAGCGTTATGAGCATCAAGCGTATACCCTCTACCTCCAACCGGAATACACAGGACGTCCAAAACTCCTAGATCTTCGAGTTGAGCATCACTAAGCTTTGCATTTACATGGCCTATAATACCAACCCTGATGCCGTTCGCCTCCACCCTGTAAATTGTTGCCTTATGCTCGTCTAAGTCTGTATCGATATGACGACCAGCAGCAATACCTTTTACCGATATACTGGAGACTTCATACTCACCAGGACCGTCAATCGTTAGCTTTGGCTCACCATTTCCTACAACAAACTCCTCTGAAGTTGCTATTTGAATAGCTCCTTTTGGCAAATAATCTTTCAGCCCAACAAGTGATAGCTTCGGATCTATCACTGCAACTGCTTTATTCGCTGATATTTCTATGCAATTTGCACCTTTATATTCAATTTCCATTCTTATCTTCCTCCTTAGCCTTTCAGTATATTCTCAGTATCAAGTAATAAAACATGTTTACCGCTTATTATCTCTGTGATGAATTTATCCTTAACACTCAAGCGATAATAAAAATCGTCGTAGGACATTACCGAGTAATTTAACTCCCGACCTTCATCTACTTCTAGCTCCTTAATATACCGCTTCACCTGTGTTTTGTTAAGTCTGCCTACCAATAGAACATCAACCTTGCTGGCGGAATGGTGCACTAAGCTTCCACTTAAAATAGCAACTCGTAAATCACCAAGCTGCTTCAGGCGCGCCTTATCAGCTCTTGGATCTGATGGCTCCATGGCCTCTTCTTCATCAACTGGATTATCAGCGAATATCTGCCTAAGCGGCTTGTAATGTTCGTATGCTTGATCGACTTCATAGTACAGCTTATTATTCGCACTATCGCTTTTTATAACCCCAACACTCAACATATTAGCAAGCTCACGGCGTACTGAATTTATTTGTTCATCGATCTTTCTCGTAATTTCACGAACATAAAACGCCTTCCCCGGATTATTAAAAAATAGATGCAGAAGTTTCACTCTCGTTTTTGAACCAAATAATGCGTCAACCATTCATTCCCCTCGTATAACTAACGTGTTCTATAGTAGCATGTTTTTACTACTTTTGGCGAGGCGCAAGCAATTCAGTTATAAGTGAAACTACATCGCCCCTCTCGCACCAATGAATAGATTTATTACGTTTAAACCAAGTTAGCTGGCGTTTTGCTAGGCGCCAATCAAGAGTAATAAATTTTTTCAAAGCCTCTTCTCTGCTTATTTCACCTGTATTGATTTGGTGTGAAAGAGAATATACACTAGCAGTCATAGCTTCGTGGCCAAATCCATATAAATTAACTAATCGTTGTGTCTCTTGCATCAAATCTTCTGAAAACATACACTCAGCCCTATGATTAATTCTGTTTAAAAGAGTTGTTTTTTCTGTAATAATTCCTACAACAATACAATTATCAATCATCTCATTATGCTTGTGCTTGTTGATACCATTTTGTTCAATTGCTCGAATAACATATCGCTTATTGTGTTTATTTTCTGGTAATTCTATGTTGTTTTTATAGCAATATTCCCAAAGCTCTTCAATTGACAGTTTTTCAAATTTTTTGCGCAACTTTTCTGAAGATTGAGCACCAAATGTATAGTTAAAAAGTACGCTATCAATATATAGACCCGTTCCCCCAACCATTATTGGTACTTTGCCACGACCACGAATCTTAGCTATTTCTTCTACTGCTAGCTTTTGAAAATCAGCAGCAGTAAACGTCTCGTTTGGATATACAACATTTAGCAGATGGTGCGGGATTTCTTTTTGCTCTTCTGGGGTTGGCTTTGCCGTACCAATATCCATTCCTTTATATACAGTGCGAGAATCCGCACAAATAATTTCACCCTCTACTTCTTTCGCTAGCTCAATTGCTGCAGCTGTTTTGCCACTAGCAGTTGGGCCTACGATAACGGCTAGTGGCTGGGCATTTGTATTTCTGGGTGCCATTGGCGTTCCTCAAATCGCATAATTAAGAAGTCATCACTAATCTCAAAGCCTTCTTCTTCTAACGCTCGTTTATGTCCTCGCTTGCCACCATAATAACCGCTGGCTAATCCACCTTGCTTATTCACAACCCTGTGCCAAGGAAGGTCCGTAGGACCAAAGTGCGCCAAACCACCAACAATCCTTGCTGCATGTGCTTGACCGCACAAAGATGCAATATCGCCATACGTCATCACCTTTCCATAAGGAATCTGAGCGACTAGGCTATACACTCTACTTTTAAAGCTTTTATCAAGTGGCGCTTTGCTTTGCATTATAACGCTATTAAATACTCTTTCAGCTTATCGAGCGCAATCTTTTCTTCACCCTTTTGAGTACGTACACTGACCTCTTGAGCCTCTTTATCTTTCGGACCTACGATCAATTGCACTGGAATCTTCATTGCTGTAGCCTCACGAATTTTCTTCCCTAAGCTTTCGTTTCGACTATCTACTGAAAACCTTAGTTCGTTATACTTTACCGGTTTCATGAGTATTACCTCTGATAATATCGATGCTATTCCTTCAACATACTTTTCCACGCTGTCATTGATGGTGAGGATTCGTACTTGCTCTGGGGCAGCCCAAAATGGAAACCAGCCGCCAGTATGCTCAATAAATACACTTAAGAACCTTTCAATACTCCCAAGCAACGCACAATGTATCATCACTGGTTGCTGTTTTGAGCCATCTTTGGCAGTATACTCTAGCGAAAATCGCTCTGGCTGAACAAAATCTAACTGCACCGTCGCGACCTGATGCTCGCGACCGATTGCATCCGTAGCCATAAAATCAATCTTCGGACCATAAAACGCCGCTTCGCCTTCTTCTTCGAAATATTCTAGGTTATTTTTTTCTACCGCCTGTTTAAGTTGTGCTTGAGCAGATTGCCATAGCGCTGCATCACCCAAATAAGCGTCTGAGCTATCGCGATAGCTCAGACGAACCTTAAGCCCCATATTAATGGTAGTGTAGAGTTCACTTGCAGCTGCCAAAAGATTATTTATCTCTTGTTCAATTTGATCCGGCCGACAAAAAACATGGCTATCATCTTGCGTAAGCGCACGCACACGACTCAAGCCACCTAACTCACCTGTTTTTTCATCACGATAATCAGTTGTAGTTTCAATAAATCGAACTGGCATGTCACGATAACTGCGCGGTTTAGAAGCAAAAATTTGTGTATGGTGTGGACAGTTCATTGGCTTAAGTGCCATTTCGTCACTTGTCTCTTGGCTCTTCACAAGAAAAAGCTCCTCGCCAAACTTTGCCCAATGCCCCGACTTTTCGTAAAGTTCTCTTTTCGTAATATGTGGTGTCCATACGCTTTCAAATCCAAACTTTTGGCGTAATTGGTTAGAATATTTTGCCATTACTTCGCGCAAAACAGTTCCCCTTGGGGTAAACATTGGAAGACCAACCCCAACAAGCGGTGAGGTTGTGTAAAGATCAAGTTCTTTACCAAGCTTTCGGTGGTCGCGCTTCTTAGCTTCTTCAAGTATCTGTAAATATTTCGCTAACTCTTCTTTTGTTTCAAAAGCTACACCATAAATACGCTGCATCTGTGGATTTCCTTCTTTACCACGCCAATATGCACCCGCAATACGCATTAACTTAAATGCACCTATTTTATTAGTATTTTCAACATGAGGACCACGGCAAAGGTCAAGAAAATCCCCATTTTGATAAAAAGAAACACCTTCAACAGCGCTATCATCTTGGCTTTCTACTCCCAATTCTTCACTATCAATATCTTGAGCAGCAGTTGTTCCAGAACGCTTAAGGTCATTTAGAAGTTCTTCTTTATATGGTTGGTTATTTTCTTTAGCCCACTTTATGGCTTCATCAATTGGCTGCTCAGTTTTTTTAAATTCCTGTCCCTCATTAATAATTTTGTGCATTTCTTTTTCAATACGCTTAAAGTCGTCAGTAGAAATAGTGACACCAGGAATATCGATATCGTAATAAAAGCCATTCTCTACTACTGGTCCTACGCCAAATTTTGCCTCAGGCCAAATACGCTGCACTGCAGCAGCGGTGATATGCGCAAGACTGTGTCGCATTTTAAATAAATTGTCTTTCTTCTCCATAACTGATAATTATTGTAACACGTTTTATTGCCTGTCGCCTCTGTTTTTGCTATGCTTTATTAAGTTACGGGCTCTTAGCTCAGTTGGCTAGAGCGCATCCTTGACGTGGATGAGGTCAGAGGTTCGAGTCCTCTAGAGCCCACCATAGAGTGAAAGTTAGAACCTCCACGCGCGAAAACCGCCGTGGGGGTTCTTGCTTTTGCACCGGAATTGGTCGCGGCCACGACGGGCTGGCCGCCATCGTCCACGAGCTGCTGACGCAGCCACTCCACGTCGAGCG
>CAZLCC010000004.1:0-23219 GCA_964558365.1 uncultured Candidatus Saccharibacteria bacterium
GCCAGGGAGCTTTTTTGGCATTGTTTGAAAAACAAGTGGAAGTGTTTTTTCTTCGTTAAGGCAGGGGATTTGGATAAATACTTTCATTAGCTTACTCCAATGCCAACGTAGTTAATCCCCATTTCTTTAAAGTTGTTTTTATTTTTTTTGAACATATTTCTTCCATCAACAATAGCGACAACCGAAGAAGGGATAAAATTATCTTTAAGTAAGTCTTCAAACTCTTTATGACCAGTGGCTATAACAATTGCCTCAGCACTTTCAACTGCTTCACGCAGTGAATCAGCAGTTGAACCCTCTTTTATATACGGATCATACACTGTAATATCTGCCCCATCTTCTTCTAACAATTTTTTAATTGTATACGCTGGGCTTTCTCTGTCGTCGCCAACGTTTGGTTTGTAAGAAAGGCCTAAAAGGGTGACTTTTGTGCCTTTGAGCGATTTCTCTTTTGTATTTAGAGACTCAATTAATAAATCAACTGTGAATTGTGGCATAGATTCATTTATTGAACGAGCAAGCCGCAAAAAGTCGTGCTCAAAGCCAAACCCGTTGGCGTACTCAATAAGATAATAAGGGTCAACGGGAATACAATGGCCACCAACACCAGCGCCGGGGTGATGGGGCATAAAAGCAAAGGGTTTTGTTGCTGCGCCGTCTATGACATTTTCAATATTGATGCCAAGTTTATGAAAAGACATAGCCAGTTCGTTAACAAACGCAATGTTGATATCTCGAAATGAATTTTCAACCACCTTTACAGCCTCAGCTTCTTTAAGTGTTTGCATTGGTTTTATTTCGGCATCAACAATTTTTTCGTACATATCGAGTGCAAGCTCTAACTCTTTTTGAGAGTTTGCACCAAGCACACGGTTAATATTACTAACATTCCACTTTATATCGCCCGGGTTAATTCGCTCGGGACAGTGTGCAAGGTAAATATCATCACCAATGCTTCTACCGCCCTTAAGAATTATAGGAGTCACAACATCATCGCATACGCCAGGGTTAACTGTTGATTCAATAACCAATAATCCACCCTTTTTAATATGGGGGACTGCACCTTCAACTGCCTTTTTAAGAGGAGTTAAATCTGGGCTTTTGTCACCATTAACAGGAGTGGGTACGCAAACAATAACAGCGTCACAGGAATTAATTTTTGAGATATCGCTGGTGAATTCTATGTTAGATTCATTAAGATCTTTCTCATTTACATCATCGACCGTAGGGACGCTGCGTGACAAAGAGTCGATAATAGTAGTGTTGATGTCAACTCCTTTTACGTCAAAACCTTTTTTGTCAGCGAGTAACGCTAAAGGTAGACCCACATATCCCAGCCCAATAACAGCGATGGATTTTACAGATTGCATGTTATTCTATTATAGAAGATAACAGAGCACAAAGAAAGGCAAATTTAAGGTGAAACTAGTAGTCATTTCATTCTGTAAAAATGAAGCAGAAACAATCAGCGAAGTAGTAAAAAGAATCCCAAAAAAGATTAATAAAATTCAAACCATTGAAACTGTAGTTATTGATGACGGCAGTGAAGACAATACTTCAGAGGTAGCCAAAAAAGCTGGGGCAGAAGTAGTGCAAGGAAGTATTAGCAAGGGCGTTGCCTTTCGTTTTCGCGAGGCTGTTAATATTGCTTTGGAAAAAGGTGCCGATATCATGGTAAATATTGACGGAGATCTGCAGTTTGCCCCAGAAGATATTCCTAAAATGGTGCAGCCAATTTTAAATGATGAAGCTGATTTTGTTGCAGCAGATCGTTTTACGAACCCAGAGACAGGTGAAGCACGACGGCCAAAAAACATGCCACTTGGAAAATATATTGGCAATAAGCTTGGAGCACGCGTTACAAGCAAACTAGCTAAAAGAAATTTTAAAGATGTAACTTGCGGATTTAGGGCATACAACAGAGAGGCTTTATTTGCGCTTAACACTCATGGAAAGCACACTTACACGCAAGAGTCCTTCCAGCTGCTATCTGTAAAGAACCTTCGGATTGTCACGATCCCAGTAGTTGTAAAGTACTACCCCGGAAGAAAATCACGTGTGGTAACGAGTGTTTTTAAGTATACATTCATAAGTGCACTGAATATCTTAAGGGCATATCGCGATTTTGCGCCGTTAAGATTCTTTTTTGTTATTGGTTTGATTCCCTTTATTATTGGGATTCTTTGTGTTGGATTTTTAGGAGTTCACTATTGGAACTCAGGACAGTTTAGTCCTTATAAGTTTGTTGGTTTTACTGGTCTGTATCTTATCTCACTCAGTTTGTTTGTGTGGGGACTTGGTATCGTTGCAGACATGCTCGTACGAATTTTAGGGAACCAAGAAAAAACCCAAGAAGAGATACGTAGGCTGAGGTTTAAAAAATAATTTATTTGACCAAAGCTGCTAGATATTTGCCGTAACCACTTTTCTTCAGTGGTTCGGCAATCGCTAGAAGTTGCTCCTTAGAAATAAACCCTTCGCGGTAGGCAATTTCTTCAGGGCTACCAATTTTTAGGCCAGTTCTCTTTTCAATAACACGAACATATTCTGAGGCGTCGTTCATAGAGCCGAAAGTTCCTGTGTCGAGCCAAGCTGTTCCTTGGCCAAGTAGTGAAACCTTTAATTTTTTCTTCTTGAGGTAGGCGTCGAGTACGGAAGTTATTTCTATCTCGCCACGAGTACTTGGCTTTACGTTTTTTGCAATTTCAACTACATCATTATCACAGAAATAAAGACCTGCATTTGCGTAATTTGACTTTGGTTTTTCTGGCTTTTCTTCAATCGAAAGAACATTCATATCTTTATCAAATTCATATACGCCATACCTTTGGGGATCATGCACTTGAATTGCAAAACCAACAGCTCCGTCAACGTCTGCATATTCTTTGAGTCTTTCATCCATATTGGCTCCGTGGAAAATATTATCTCCTAAGATCATTGCAACCTTGTCTTTGCCAATAAAGTCCGCACCAACGATATAGGCATCAGCTAACCCTCGCGGCTTCTCCTGAACGGCATACTCTAAAGATATACCCCACTCAGAGCCGTCTCCAAGCAGGTTTTTGAATTGAGCCTGATCATGAGGAGTGGTAATTACCAGTATTTCTTTAATCCCAGCCATCATTAGTGTACTTAATGGGTAGTAAACCATTGGTTTGTCATAGATCGGCATTAACTGTTTTGAAATACCTTTTGTAATAGGGTAAAGTCTTGTTCCTGAGCCTCCCGCTAAAATAATTCCCTTCATTTTTCTCCTCGCAAAAATTTATTTCAAGTATTCTTGTAAAGCTTCGTGCCAATTTCTTGGAATAAAGCCCGTAGTCTCTATCTTATCAAGATTGAGCGTACTTTTTAAGGGGCGGGGAGCGATTCCTTCTTTACCTTTAAAATATTCTTCTGTTGAGGTTGGTGTTACATCATTCTTACTTTTTCCAGATAATGCAAACACTTCCTTTGCAACTGTAGCCCAAGATACAGCATCGCCATCGTTAGTAAGATTATACGTACCAAAAGGAGATTGACTTTCTAATAAATGTTTAATACCTTTTGCAAGATCTGTCGTGAAGGTAAGTCGGCCGACCTGATCATCTACAACGCTTGGTTTTATGGCTTTTTCTGCCAAGTTTTTCATTGTTTTTACGAAATTATTACCTTCGCCTATAACCCAACTTGTGCGCACAAGATAGTGTTTAGGAGCTAGCGAAGCGGCGATATCACCCGCGGCTTTTGTTTGCGCATAGACACCAAGTGGGGTAAGTGATTCGTCTTCAGTATGATTATCTTTTGTGCCATCAAAAACATATTCGCTTGAAATATGAACCAAGGTAATATTATTTTCTGTTGATATTTGGGCGAGCATAGCAACTGCTTGCGCATTAATCTTCCAGGCAGCCTCACGGCCTTCAGGAGTTTCTGCTTGATCAACTGCGGTGTAGGCTGCTGCATTAATGATAGTTTTATAGTTTTTCCAGTTCTTCTTTTTGTATTCATCTGGGTTGGTCATATCAAACTCGTCTCGATCAACAAACTCTGCACTCGGAAACTCACCTTTGAGTGCTGTGCCCAGCTGCCCGTTTGAGCCGATGACTAGTATTTTGCGATCTTTCATTGGGGTAACATTTTGCAATCTAGGGTGGATCTTATCTTTCTCGGAGAACTCCGCCTTTTCGAGAGAAATTGGCCACTTTATAGCAGCTGTTTCATCGGCAAGGTTTAAGAAAGTATATTGTTCTTGCGCATTCTGGCTCCAGTGGTCATTCACTAGGTAAGTGTAGACGGTATTTTCTTCTAAAGCTTGAAAAGCATTCCCAACGCCACGTGGTACAAAGATGGCTTTTGATGGGTCTAATTCAATGGTAAACACCTTTCCAAAACTTTCTCCCTCGCGAAGATCAACCCATGCGCCAAAGACCTTACCTGCACCAATAGAAATATATTTATCCCATGGTTCTGCGTGGATACCCCGGGTAACACCCTTTTCAGCATTAAAACTAATATTGTTTTGCACTGGACCAAAATCTGGTAGACCAATTTTGGTCATTTTTTCCTTTTGCCAATTTTCTTTAAACCAACCACGACTATCTCCAAATACAGGAAGGTCAAAAACAACTAGCCCTGGTATAGGTGTTTCTGTAGCGTTTAATTCTTTGCTAAACTCAATTTTACTCATAGTAATTATTGTCCTTGCTTTGCGTACGCTTCTTCAACCTTTGTTTTTTCAGCTTGCCACCATGCTTCATTCTTTGTATACCAATCAATTGTGGCCTTTAGGCCTTCACGGAGGTTGGTATATTTTGGCTTCCAGCCAAGTTCATTTTTTAGTTTTGAGGCGTCAATTGCATATCGCATGTCATGACCTGGACGATCGTTTACATGCTCGTATGCATTCTTGTCTTTATCCATGAGCTCTAAAATAGTTTCAATGATATATTTATTATTTTCTTCGCCATCTGCACCAATGAGGTATGTCTCGCCGCTTTTACCTTTTTCAATAATTGCATGTACGGCATCATTATGATCATCAACATGAATCCAGTCGCGTACCTGCTCTCCGGTGCCATACAGTTTTGGAGAAATACCGCTTAAAATATTGGTGATTTGGCGAGGAATAAACTTTTCAATGTGTTGGTATGGTCCGTAATTATTTGAGCAATTTGAAATAGTTGCATGAATGCCGAATGAGCGAACCCACGCTTTAACTAATAAATCGGAGCCAGCTTTCGTTGAAGAGTAGGGACTACTTGCGTTATATGGAGTTTCCGGAGTAAATTTTGCTGGATCATCAAGCTCAAGATCGCCATATACTTCGTCTGTTGAAATATGGTGAAGGCGCTTTTTATGCTTTCTCACTGCCTCAAGGATTGTAGCAGTGCCAATTAAGTTACTTTGAATAAAAGGCCATGGGTCGCGTAATGAATTGTCGTTATGGCTTTCAGCTGCAAAATGAACCACTATATCTGTTTCAGAAACAAGCGTATCCATCAGTTCACGATCACAAATATCACCAGTAACAAAATTAATTTTTTCTAAAACACTTGTGAGATTATCTGGATTGCCAGCGTATGTTAGCTTATCAATTACTGTTACTTTGTAGTCAGGATAATTTTTTAAAGTGTAGTGAACAAAGTTTGCACCAATGAACCCTGCGCCACCTGTAATGAGTAAATTCTTCATAAGGTTAGTATAGCTTTTTGCTAATATGCATGTCTATTGTGAAATAGAGAAAGCATAATATATGTAAATATAACAACATATTATACGTATATATTACAGTGGTATAATGAGGTGGTAAAAAGACTGAAAGGAAATTATGATAACAGTTATTAATGCAGGTGGATCAGGAACACGCCTTTGGCCACTTTCAACGCCTGAATATCCAAAGCACTTATTGAAATTGACTGGCGAAAGAACATTATTGCAGTCTGCCTATGATCGAGCAAAACATATTAGTGATAAGGTTTATGTAGTAACCGAAGCAGGGCACGCACACTATGTAAAAGAACAACTATCAGAACTTCCTGAAGACGCTTTTTTAATTGAACCCGGGCGACGTGGTACGGCGCATTGTATTTTGTTTGCGCTTGACTTTATAGCCCGAAACCATAGCAGCGAAGAGCCAATTGCATTTATTCACTCAGACCATCATATTCGTGATACGGAGGGTTTTGAGCGGTCGTTTAGCGTTGCAGCTAAAACATCGCAAACACGAAAAGAGATTACGCTCATCGGCATTGAGCCAACCTTTCCCGCAACTGGTTTTGGATATATAGAAAGAAGCAAAGTGATTGATGCAGACTCGGGTGTTTATGAGGTAAAAACCTTTAAAGAAAAACCAGATTACGAAACAGCACAGCAATATGTTGAGTCGGGTCATTACTTTTGGAATTGTGGATATTTTGTTGGTTCGGTAAGCACTTTCTTGAATGAAATGCAGCAAAGCTCCCCCGCTCTTAATAATAGCTACCAGACACTTTCAGCCATTAAAGATTTTAATAGCGAGGAATATAAAAATACGTATCTTTCATTTGATAATCAGGTAATTGATGTTGCATTGATTGAGAAAGCTAAGAGACTAGCTGTTGTTGCGGCAAGTTTTGACTGGGTTGATGTTGGGTCTTTTAAAGACCTGTATGCCACAGTAAGCCAAGATGAACAAGGCAATCATTTTTATGGGAAGAGCGTACACGATATAAGCGTGGAAAATGCTTATATTCGCAATGAGGAAGATAAACCGATCGCAGTAATCGGCTTGGATAATATTGTCGTCGTCAACACACCAGAGGGTATACTTGTGGCAAGGAGAGATTCTAGTCACAAAGTTGGTGAAATAGCTAAAAAAATTCAGCAAGATAAAAAGTAAACCAGAATGTGCGGAATTGTTGGATACATTGGAAATAAAAAGGCTCAGCCAATACTTTTGAGCGGACTAAGACGCTTGGAGTATCGGGGTTATGATTCTGCCGGGATAGCAACGCTAGATGCTAGCGGTAAAGCAACGCTGCTTAAAGAAAAGGGTAAAGTTTCGGGTCTTGATAAGATTGTGCAAACAAACCAAAAGAAAGATTTGATGGGCATTGGGCACACTCGTTGGGCAACCCACGGAGAGCCGTCGGTCAAAAACGCTCATCCGCATAATGTTGGTAGTATTTATTTAGCACACAACGGCATCATTGAAAATTATCAAGAAATCAAAGAAACATTGATGGCTGATGGTTATAAATTTAAAAGTGATACAGATAGTGAAGTGCTAGCTGCGCTAATTGCCTCTTATTTTGATGGCAAGAAAGTTAGTTTAAAAGACGCAGTAATTTCGGCAATTAGTTCTGTGGTTGGTACATATGGCATCGTTGCTGTTTCAAGCGATGACCTCTCAACATTGGTAACAGCGCGAAAAGGGAGTCCATTAATTTTAGGACTTAGTGAAGACGAAACATACATTTCAAGTGACGCGGCAACACTTGTTGGTCAAATTGATAATGTTATTTACCTAAATGATGGCGAAGTTGCAGAATGTAAAGCTGGCGATGTTTCTATTTTTGATCTTAGCGCTGCGCCAGTGAGCAAGGACGTTGAAGAGCTCGATCTAGATATTCAGGCTATTCAAAAGAAAGGCTACGACCACTTTTTATTAAAAGAAATTATGGAGCAACCCGACACACTGCGCGCTACTCTTGCTGGACGACTTATTCCTCAAGAGGGCAAAGCCAAGCTTGGTGGGCCAAATATGAGCGACGAAGAATTAAGAGAGATTGAACATATTGTTATTGTTGGGTGTGGAACAGCATATTATGCCGGTCTTTTGGCATCGTATTATATAAGCCAGGCTACAGAGGGTGTGAGTGTTGAGGTCGCGATTGCCTCAGAGCTTCGCTATAAGGCATTTTCTATGCCGAAGAACACTGTTGCGTTGATTGTTTCTCAATCTGGAGAAACAGCCGATACGCTAGCTTGCCTGCGGGAACTAAAGAATAGAGGAGTCAGGACTCTAGGTATTGTAAATTCAGTTGGCTCTACGATTGCGCGCGAGGTTGACGGTGGCGTATATGTGCATGTTGGACCTGAAATATCGGTTGCTTCAACGAAGGCATTTACCTCTCAGGTTTCGGCGATGCTGTTATTTGGATTAACAATCGCACAAGCCAAAGGTGCAAGCCAGCAAACGATAAGTAAGTTTGTAGATGAACTTGATATGTTACCAAATGAGATTGAAAAACTTTTAACAAAACACAAAGGCGAAGTTAAAAAGATCGCAAAAAAATATAGCAAAAAAGACCACGCACTTTTTATGGGCAGGGATACGCTCTTCCCGGTAGCCCTAGAGGGCGCCTTAAAGCTAAAAGAAATATCTTACATTCAGGCGGAAGGCTATGCTGCGGGTGAGTTAAAACACGGGCCAATTGCGCTTATTGACGATAGATTTTTTGAAGTATTTTTACTTGCTGATAATTGGTTATTTGAAAAAAGTAAAAGTAATCTAAGCGAAGTTCGCGCAAGAGGCGGTGATGTATTAGCTATTACAAATAGCAAAGAAAAAATTGATGCCGAAGCAGTTATTTGTGTTGAGACAAAGCTAGATGCCTTAACACCACTACTTTTGAATATTATTTTGCAATTGCTTGCTTACTACACTGCTGTTTATAGGGGTAATGATGTTGATCAGCCGCGAAATTTAGCAAAGAGCGTTACGGTTGAATAGCTTGGTCGTTAACTACTTTTTTTATTTTATTTATAAATAAACTTTTATCAAAACGCCGCGCTTTGCGGCGTAATGTGCCGGCTAGAAATGTTGTTTGCTCAGCTTTTTTAATGGCTTCAACAACTGCGTCAACCGTCTGTTCTTTAAAAAGAATGCCACTTTCGCCATCTTGCACAATGTCTAGGGTGCCACTTTTTTTATAAGCAATAACTGGTGCGCCAGCAGCGAGCGCTTCAACTGCGACGATGCCGAAGTCTTCATCAGATGGAAATACAAAACCTTTTGCAGAATTTAATGCTTTTTCAACCTCAGCATCAGACGCATTACCAAAGCGTTCAGAATAGAACTCAATTGTTGGCCCAGCTTTTTGTATTAATTTGCTGTGCAGCGGGCCATTGCCAAATACCTTGAGCGGCACGCCAAGTTTTGTGCAGGCTGCAACGGCTAGGTCGAACCGTTTGTTTGGCAACTGCCGGCCGAGTGCTACGTAATGTTCATTTCGTTTTTGCTTGGGTGTGAAACGATTGATATCAACTGGAGGGTGAATAACCATAGATGGCTTGCCATAATATTTTTTTATGCGTCTTTGTGTTTCAGTTGAGTTAGCAATAAAAACATCAACATTCTGAGCAGCTTCGTAATCGAGCTTTCGTTGGTGTGGGACGAGTAATGGCATAAGCGGCCGAATGAGAAAATTTAACTTGCCATAGCCCGGGTCTTTTCTGTAAAGATTGTAATGACTCCAATAATAGCGTGGCGGCGTGTGGCAATAGTTGATGATAATTTGATCTGAACGAGCCTTGGTTATTTGATGCCCATGCAGATAGCTACTAGTTATAATGATGTCGAATTCAGAAAGATCAAGCCCTCGCATTGCTTTAATGGCTAGCGTCGGGAATAATTTGTAATACCTACGTAATTTTTTAGGAATCTTTTGCAAGCTGCTTGGTCTTACATCAATTTCGCGAAAAGCTGGAACCTTATCTTTGTTATAAATAGCAGTATAAATAGGGGCTGATGGAAACGCTTCGTGCATGGCTAGTACTACATTTTCCGCTCCACCCATCATAGTTAAAAAATCACATACGATAGCAATTTTTGGTTGTTTCATTTTGCGCCTTTACGCTTTAAAACTACGCCAATTGTTTTAAAAAGAATTTTAATGTCGAGCCAAAAACTCCAGTTTTGCGCATAATACATTTCGAGCTCAATGCGTTTATCAAACGAAAGATCGTTACGTCCTGAAACTTGCCATAAACCAGTTACGCCAGACTTAACGCTATGAAGAAGTGCGCCACGATGTTTTATAAACTTCATTTCTTGTGGCAAAATTGGTCGCGGTCCAACAAGACTTAAATCACCTTTAAAAACATTGAAAAACTGTGGTAACTCATCAAGTGAAGTATTTCTCAAGAACTTGCCAAACCAAGTAATGCGCGGGTCATTTTTTACTTTCCTGTTCACTTCATATTCTTTTGCTAAATCTTCTCTACCCATTGCTTGGAATTCATCGGCTGCATCTTTTGCACCAAATTCTGGACGCATGCTACGAAATTTATAGAGCATAATCTCTTCTGAATATCGAGAAAGGCGTTTACTTTTATAAAAAATAGGACCAGGGTTGAAGACCTTTTGAAAAATCATAAGAAGTAGTAGTAGCGGAGAAAGTATAGCAATAAATAAAGTTGAAAGAAGGGCATCAAAAATGCTTTTTGTAATTGCGCCCCAGCCAACAAGTGGTGTTTGAGAAACAGTAATCATTGGATAACCTAAAAAGACGTCCACAGTATTCTTGCCAGAATAAAACTCTGCTTCGCCCGGAATAAAACAATATTCAATATGGTTACTTTGAGCAGCTGCAAGAATATTCTGATTACGCTCAGAGTTTTCAAAAAGATCAGTTTGAATAATGGTATCAATTTGAAGCATGCGAATTTCACTAAGAGATTTTTCAACGAGTGAATAATGATTAACATTAATATTTTTTGGAATAATTGTTTTTGGTCCAGCGGTAGCAATAATCTCATAGCCAGAATGCTTTGCGTTATGCAGCTGCATAATAATGTCGCAGGTTGTTTTTGAATTACCAATAACAAGCACTCTTCTGCCCCCCCGCCCGTGTCTCAGTAGCCAGCCATATATTGTGTGAATGAGTGTTCGTGAAAATACTAAAAAGACGAAAGAGAAAACAAATGCATAAACAGCAACAAGCCGAGCGGGGAAGATTGGCTCATCAATAACATAAGAATAGCCTAGGACAATAAGAATACCGATGACTGAACCAATAAATAGTTTGCCAATTTCGCTAACGCGTTTTGTGCGAACGGTGTTGCTGTAAAGCCCTAAACTAGCAAAAACAATAATCCATAAAGGAATGACTGTTAAAAAGGTTGTGACATATTCAAGCGCATATACTTCGTTTAGTAATGGTCGGTTATCAATTTGAACACGAATAACATAGGCGAGCATAAAGCCAAGCGTTAAAACAATAAAGTCAGCAACGATAAGTAGGAAGCTATATTTTTTATTACTACGAGCAAGCATAAGAACTTTCTTTCTAATCTGTTACAGTATTACATAGCATTGCTGCTATTGTACCACTAAGAGTACACTCTATATAAGCTTATGAAGAAAAATAATTGGCTTTTTAAATTCTATATGGGCACCTTGCTTTTTGTATTTGCTCTCATTATTTTTCATGCGCCGCTAAGTGTATATGGCGGAACGTTATTGCCGCAGTTTGATCTTCTAATAAAATCTTGGAAAGAAGTATTACTAATTATTGTGCTGCCAGTCGGCATATATTTAGCTACACAAAATGGCATAGCCAAAAAAATGAAAAAAGACTATCTTTTCTTGGCAATCGTTCTTTATGCAGCGCTCCACTTGCTACTATTCAGCCTTTTTGACACATCTTTTAGCCAAGTTCTAGCAGGTTTAGCAATTGATCTTCGTTATATTCTTTTCTTCACGCTGTTGTATATTGCTATAAAAATAGCACCAGAATATAGAAAAAAAGCTCTTTTGGTTGGAACTTTTAGCGCTGCTATTTCAATTCTCTTTTCGCTACTGCAGATCTTTATCTTGCCAGCAGATATTCTCTCCGCCATTGGCTATGGCAAAAATACAATTGAGCCATATTTAACAATTGATAAAAACCCAGATTTTATTCGTATTAACGGAACGATGCGTGGACCAAATCCGCTTGGTGCATTTGCGCTGACCATAATCAGCTTAAGTGCTGCGTGGTTAGCAGCGAAAAAACGAACAGTAAAAGACCGAGAGAAGATTATTCTAGTAGCGCTATTTGGTTTTTTAAGCACAATTATTTTATGGGCGAGCTATTCTCGCAGCGCTCTTATTGCCACACTTTTCAGCCTGGCTATTATTTTCGTACTAACGTTTGGAAAAAAGATAAAAACACCAGTTTGGCTAGCGTTAATAGCCGTATGCGTCATTTTCTCAGGCTTATTATATTCTCAAAAAGATTCAGATTTTGTACAGCATGTAGTTTTGCACAATAACCCAACTGGCGGTAGTACGCGCGATTCAAACGACGAGCATGTTTCATCATTAGAAACTGGCACGAATCGTTTACTATCTCAGCCACTTGGCGCAGGCATTGGTTCAACCGGCTCGGCATCGCTATTTGGCGGCGAACCTACAATTATTGAAAATCAATATCTTTTTGTAGCGCATGAAAGTGGTTGGCTTGGTTTGGTGCTATTTCTCTTTATTTTTCTTACTATTTTGTGGAGGCTATTTAAAAAAAAGGCAGATTGGCTTGCGCTTGGTTTGTTCGCAAGCGGCATTGGCTTGGCGTTAATTGGCTTTTTACTTCCGGTTTGGGTAGACGATACGGTAGGCATTATATGGTGGGGCTTGGCAGGAATTGCTCTAGCTTCAGGAGGTGTGCATGCAAAGCGAAGATAGACCAAGCAAAAAACAACGAGAGCTTCTTAGCTTTATAGATGGTTTTATAAAAGGCCATGGCTACGGGCCAAGCTATCGCGAAGTAATGCGGGCGCTCGATTATAAATCAGTTTCAACAGTCGCAACGCACATAGACGGCTTAATTAAAAAAGGTCACCTTATTAAAAAAGATAATTCTGCGCGCTCGCTCGAAGTTGTCTCAAGCGAGGAAGCTTATAAGCTAAAAACACATGCTTCAAAAACAGATGAAAAGTGGCTCGTCGACCAAATCTCTAAAAAGTTTAACGAAGCCGAAAAAAATAGCATAAATCAAAAAGAAATCGATAATCTCTATGTTCTAGTAGGCGCTCTGCACGTTCTTGGGTTTAAAGAAGCGGCTAATTCTTTTAAGCCAAAACTCAAAACACTAAAAGAACAGATTGACGAAGAGGGTAAGTAACTTTATAATAATTTGAGCGGATATTCCGGCGTAGCTCAGCGGTAGAGCATTCGGCTGTTAACCGAAGGGTCACTGGTTCGAATCCAGTCGCCGGAGCCAAAATAAAACGAGCACCCACCTGGGTGGTCTTTTTAATTTGTTGATATTAAGATTTGAGGCCTTTCTCGCAGCTTATCATCCATCCTGCTGCGGAAGTCGCGGTGCCTGCAGCGTATCCACTTCCAGACGGTACCTACTATGTAATGAGTAGCTTGATTGATTTCCCTGACGGTCGTATTGGAAAAGTTTCTGGCTACACCCAAACAGGGCCAGCGATGCATGAATCGACGCTTCGCACTTACACTCTTACGGGTACGGGAAAGAATGTCACCATGGCATTTTCTGAAGATATACTCATGCAAGATGACAGCACAATCTACAATGACTCGTACGGTTGGGCGCGAGACGAGCACGGTATCGCAACCGATGGAGCCTATTTGTACCGAATTCAGTGGAACTCGATTACTCCAAATACAAAGGTCTGGGCACTGCAAAGTGGTGCGCCGAGCCAAGTGACCTATGAAGGAAGCTACACGCAACCTTTTTCAAACATGCATTATCTTTCTCACAATCACAAACGGCGAACGCACCTTGGGTGTTAGGACGACCTGAGTTTATTGTGGCTATAGCGAGTGCGATCGCCTTAGGCGTGGTTGGATTCGTTGTTCGCAAGCGACTCACTCGATAGTTGAAATACTTGGAAAATAAATAGGCCCCTCGGGGCCCCTCCGGTTGAATGGAGGGGCCCCGAGGGGCGGTGCGGGTAGCCCTGGCGCTGGGCTCAGCGAGCGTGGGTGCCGGCAGGTCTGCCGCGGTTGGACAGGCCACCAGGCCAATTGATACGTCCGACGGGTTCGTCGAATGCGGCGGCAATCGCCGTGGCTGAAGTCGTGTTCAGCCGGGCCGTCTCTTCACCGCGCACCGCACGTCGTACGGTGGGTGTGGACAGGCCACTCTTCTCAGCGAGACCAGCTACGGTGAGGCCTTCTTGCCCCATCAGCTCGGTCAAGCTGTGCTTACGCGTCATTTGTTTCCTCTCGGTACGAGTGCCAGGGTTGACACTAGGTATATTTTAACATTTTTTGAGGGGATTGCAAATATGACACTTAGACATTCCACGCTATAAACTGCTATCTTAATTAAGGCTGCGAATCAATCCGTAACAGGTACCGCAGTGCTGGAAGCATCAGCCATGGATATTGATATGAAAGTAGAGAACGGGCTCATGGGAACGGAAACTGTCACAAATCTCGATTCAACCACGCCACCTGCGGGCGATCAGCAAGCCGCAGCAGCACCAAAAGTAAACGTAGAAGTAAATGGCACCCCAATTGAAGTACCGCAAAACGGCACGGTTCAAAAAGAAGTGACCACTGAAGATGGCTCGGCTAGTATCAATATCTCTTCGCAATCCAATACCTCTTCTGGTCACACTCGCACTCGCTCTTCAATCAAAGTAGATAGCGACTCTTCCGTAAAGATACGTACCGAAACTCGAGAATAGTTGTCCGCTTTTGCTATCATAAGCGTATGAACAAAGATATCGCCACGTATAACTCAGCTCAATCAGAAGCGTATCGGCCCATCTGTGAACTTCTCGAAACAACACTCAATGAAAACCTCCAAGACGCCGAAAGTAAAGTTTGGCACGGCGCGCCGGTCTGGTTTCTCGAAGGCAATCCAATCGTCGGCTACAGCATCAAGAAGGCTGGCGTGCAACTCATGTTTTGGAGTGGCTGGTCGTTTGACGAGCCTACTTTTGAACCGGTAGGTGACGTCGAAAAATTCAAAGCTGCAGGAGTTACTTACACTGTCGTAGGCCAAGTAAGCGTCGAACGTATACAGCAGTGGCTCCAAAAAGCTCGTGATATTCAATGGGATTACAAGAATATCGTGAGAAACAGGGGTGTGCTTCACAGGCTAAAATAAAAACATAACCAAAATCGTTCAGCCGCTCCTCAGTAAATACCCTATAATAGAGTAGGATTATTATGTCAAAATACACCCGCAACAAATACTACAGTCCCACTAAAAAGACCGCAGTAAAGAAGCCGAGCAAGCCCTCAAAAGCCGTAAAACCGTCGAAAGACTACGGTAAGGTGGGTAATTTCTTCGTGGGTCGTTGGCGCTGGTTTAAAAAGCTCAGTAAGCCAAAGAAAGCCCTGGTGATTGCGACGCCAATCTTGGCATTTCTTATTATCACGCCGATTATTACCTACATTTACTATGCCAATGCCATCTCCGACCCTGACCGTCTGATGAACTATAACAACACCGGCGTGGTGCTACTCGATAAGAATAACGAGGTCTTTTATAGCTTTGGTACAGCAGACCGCGGCGCACGACTTCCACTTGACCAAATTTCTGACTACACCGAAAAGGCCCTTATTTCTTCCGAAGATAAAAACTTTTATGAGCACGGTGGCTTCTCGCTAATTAGTATTCTTGGCGCGCTGTTTGCCAACATAACAAGCGGTGACTTAACGGGCTACGGCGGCTCAACACTGACCCAGCAGCTTGCAAAAAATACACTCCTTTCAGATAACCAGACCATCTTCCGTAAGTATCAAGAACTTACCGTTTCTATTGCGATTGAACAAAAGTACAGTAAAGATGAAATCCTCGACCTATACCTCAACTCTGTCTATTACGGGGAGGGGGCCTTTGGTATTGGCAATGCGGCGAAGACCTACTTTGGTAAATCTGCCGCTGACCTGAACCTCGCGGAAAGCGCGATGCTAATTGGTTTGCTTCCAGCACCATCTGCCTACTCACCAATTTCAGGTAACCCAGAATATGCCAAAGAGCGGCAAGCAACCGTACTTGGTCGTATGGTCGATAACAAGGTGATCACCCAAGCAGAAGCCGATGCGGCGAAGGCTGAAGTCCTTGCGTATGCACCGCAGGACGAGGGTGTCAATAGTAGCGCGCCACACTTCGCGGAAATGGTCCTCAACGACCTTTATAAGGAATACGGTGAAGAGCGTGTCACTCGTTCAGGCTTCCGTGTCACCACGTCACTTGACCTATCGCTTCAAAAATCTGCCAACGCAGCGGTTGATAAGCAAATCGGCTTTATTCAACGAAACGGTGGCTCGAATGCTTCGGTTGTCGCTATCGACCCTCTGACCGGTGAGATTCGTGCCCTAGTGGGAAGCGCCGATTATTACAACGAAGACTTCGGTAAGGTGAATATGGCAACTACTGCACGTCAGCCGGGTTCAAGCATTAAGCCACTCTATTACACGGAAGCGTTGTACCGTGGGGTGATTACACCAGCGACCATTTTGCATGACGTAAAGACGGACTTTGGGGGCTACACACCACTTAATGCTGACAAAAAATTCCGTGGTGACGTAACGGTGCGAAGTGCAATCTCGCAGTCGCTTAATATTCCTTCAGTTGAAGTAATGCAAGACCTTGGTGTTGATAAATCTGTCGAGGCACTCAAGCGTTTTGGGCTCAGTACAATTAGCGACAAAACTGATTACGGGCTTTCGTTAGCGCTTGGTTCAGCCGAAGCAAAACTCACTGAAATGACAAATGCCTATGCAACGCTTGCGGATGGCGGTCAGTATCATAATCTCACGACTATCTCCGAGATTGACGACAAGTTTGAAAAGAATATTTATACCGCGAAAACAAGCAGCAGCCGTGAAGTTGTCGACGAGGACGCCGCTTTCCTTATCTCTGACATTCTTAACGATGAAAGCGCCCGCGCACCAATCTTTGGTAGTAGCCTGAACACCAACGGTTACGACGTCGCAGTAAAGACTGGTACGACTGATAATGCGCGCGATGCCTGGACAATCGGCTACTCAAAGCAACTCGCGGTCGGTGTATGGGTTGGAAATAATGATAATGCCGCCATGAAGAACGGCGGCTCAAGTATGGCCGGTCCAATTTGGCGTTCAGTGATGCTGGCTGGCCTAAAGGGGCAAAAGAACGAGCCATTCGTCGCCCCATCTGGCGTTGAGAAGATCACCGTCTGTAAGAGCAACGGCCTGCGCGCAGTGGGCGGGGGTACCGACGGCACTTACCAAGAGTACTTCAAGAAGAGTGCAATCCCTGCGGGAACTTGTGACGTACCAAAACCACCAGAAGACACCGATAAAGACGGCGTGACCGACGACAAGGACTTATGTGCAAACACACCGGCTGGTACGAAAGTAGACAAAGACGGCTGTGAGGTTGAAGAAGAAACTCCGGTTGATACCGATGGTGACGGGGTGATTGACTCGCTTGATAAATGTGCGAATACACCAGCGGGCAGCGCTGTGGATGCGACTGGTTGTGTGGTGACGACGGGTGGGGGAACGACGACGCCCGTGACGCCGCAGCGACAGACGACGAATTAGTTACTAATAAGAATTTTGGGTATTAAAAAACACCTCTTTGGGTGCGTGAAGTATCATCTACCCGGGTGGGGCGGTGAAGCCCCACCCGAGTTGCACAGAGAGTGGGTGATTACAAAGTTCCTCCTACTGTGCGATGATGGCCGAGACGAGCGAATCGAGCGAGACGCGCTAAGGCTTACTGGCGCAAGACGAACTCGGTAACGTTATGTGATGCGCGTCACAGACAGTGCCAAATACCCGGTATAGACTAGCATCTATGCGTATGATGGCGGAACAGAGCACAGCATTTATATATGAAAATATAGTAAAACCGGTATTGTTTCGATTTCCACCAGATGACGTGCATAGTGCGATGCTTCGAATGGCGAGCTCGGTGGGGCGCTCGAATGTCCTCACCTGGGGGGTTTCGAGGGTGTTTACCACTCGCCGTTCGATGCTTGCGCAGACTGTTGCAGGAGTTCGATTTCGATCTCCGGTAGGAGTGTCGGCGGGGTTTGATAAAAATGCCGAAACGGTGCGGGTGATGCATTCGCTTGGGTATGGCTTTATGACAGTCGGCTCGGTTACTGCGCAGCCCTGTGCGGGCAATCCAAAACCTTGGTTTCATCGACACCCAGAAGATAAATCTTTGTCGGTACATGTAGGGCTCGCAAATGTGGGCTCAAGTGATGTACTGAGAAGGATTGAGCGCAACGCAGTTCATTTTGAGGGTGATGAATTTCCGATAATTCTTTCTGTTGCTAAAACGAATAATCCCGAAACGGTGAGTGCTGAAGTGGCAGTTGAAGATTATTTGACTTCGCTGCGGCGCATCAAAAAAAGCAGTGCTGTGCAGCTGGTAGAGCTTAATATTTCATGCCCTAACACGTATGGAGGAGAGCCCTTTACAAGCCCCGAGCTCCTTGAAAAATTGCTTCGCGGGGTTGATGCACTGGAGCTTACGCAGCCAATATTCGTGAAGATGCCCGTGAATATGAAGTGGGAACAGTTCGATGGATTGCTAGAGGTCATTGTACGGCACGTTGTTGCTGGGGTGACTATTTCAAACCTGGTCAAAGACCCGAAGCTACTGGTGCACGGGCGGGCCGAAGGAGTTCGCGGTGGTATGAGTGGACTTCCGACACAAAAAGTAAGCAACGACCTCATTGCAAAAACCTACAAAAAATACGGCAAGAAGCTTGATATTATCGGCGTAGGGGGTGTTTTTACTGCTGAGGATGCGTATGCAAAAATTCGACGAGGTGCAAAAGTCGTCGCCCTCGTCACGGGATTGATTTATAATGGGCCACAGCTAGGCGCTCAGGTGCAGCGAGGCCTCGTAAAACTTCTTAGAAGGGATGGTTTTCGTTCAATCGAAGAGGCGGTGGGCGCGGATATTCACCCCACACTGTATACTAGTAATAATGAGTAAAGGTTGGGTGGGTAATGGAAAATAAAGTACTACTCGTGGTGAATGCAGGTTCTTCGAGTTTAAAGATTGATGTGTATGTCACACAGCCCGAGCTGGATGCGGTAACTTCGGTGTCGGTTGAGAATATCGGGTCCAGTGCGGCTGAATTACTTCCAGGTAAAGTTCAGAGCCGAACCGAAGCGACTGTAATCGATGCGACTGACCACACACAGGCTATCAAGGCTTGCCTTGACTGGCTTGCAACCCAGCGGGCATTTAGTATAGGATCGGTGGCATATCGTGTGGTTCATGGAGGTGCGCGTTTTAACCATACGATTGAACTTGACGACGAGGCTGTCGAATATCTTCGATCTATTACCAAACTGGCGCCAAATCACATGCCGCCAGTGCTCGCGTGTATCGATTATTTCCGCACACAACTTTCCGATGTGTCGCATGTCGCTTGTTTTGATACTGCTTTTTTTGCAGACGCTCCGGTTGAGGCGAAGCGCTTCACACTGCCAAAGCGGTACGCAGAGAAGGGTGTGGTGCGCTACGGGTTTCACGGGCTCTCGTATAGCTATTTGTTGAGCAGCTTTTCGCAGCATGAAGGCGCGAGCGCTGCGCAGGGACGCGTGATCATGCTGCACTTAGGAAGTGGCGCAAGCATCACCGCCACGCGAGGAGGTATTCCGGTTGATATGTCGATGGGGTTTACGCCAATGTCGGGCATTGTGATGGGGACTCGAACGGGTGATATCGACCCGGGCGCATTACTCTATATCATGCAGCAAGAAGGTTTGGACGCAGAGGCGATGAGTGGTATTATCATGAAACAGTCTGGACTCTTGGGAGTTTCGGGTACCACGGATGATATGCGCGAGTTACTTAAGGTGCAGCATCATGATGAGGATGCTGCGCTCGCGATTGAGCTTTTTTGTCGATCGGCAAAAAAGACTGTTGGTGCCTATGCGGCATTGCTTGGCGGTGTGGACAGTATTATTTTCACCGGGGGAATTGGTGAGCGATCAGCTGAGGTGCGGGCCAGAATTTTAAGCGGCCTTGAGTACCTTGGCGTGAGTATCAATGAGTCGCGAAACGAGGCGGCGGCTCGGCTTATTTCGGCCGACGAAGCGCGCGTAGGTGTACACGTCATTCCAGCCCGAGAAGATTACTCGATTGCAACACAGGCGTACGAATTATTAGATAAAAAAAGGGGGCATAAATGATATCATCTGAACTACTGCGAAATATTGACGCGTACTGGCGAGCTGCGAATTATCTATCTGTCGGTCAAATGTATTTACGCGACAATCCACTTTTAAAGCGCGACCTTGAGCTAGGTGACATTAAGCGCATGCTACTTGGCCACTGGGGGACCACGCCGGGACAAAATTTCATCTATGCACACCTCAACCGTGTGATTAACGAAAGAAACACGAGCATCGTATATATTTCTGGTCCAGGGCACGGAGGGCCGGCGCTCATGGCTAATGCGTATCTTGATGGTACCTGGAGCGAAGTGTATCCAGATATGCCTCAGAATGAGCAAGGTATGGCGACGCTATTTCGAAAGTTTTCTTGGCCTGGTGGACTTAGTAGTCACGTATCGCCACAGGTTCCCGGGTCAATGCATGAGGGTGGTGAGCTTGGCTATTCATTGAGCCATGCGTTCGGTGCGGTATTCGACAACCCAGATCTTATTGCCGCTTGCGTGGTCGGTGATGGCGAGGCTGAGACTGGTCCAATCGCGACCGCTTGGCATTCAAACAAATTTTTGAACGCCAAGACCGACGGAGCGGTTCTACCGATCCTGCACCTTAATGGATATAAGATTAGTAACCCAACTGTGCTCGCGCGTATTGAACATGATGAGCTCGAGCAACTGTTTCGCGGGTATGGGTGGAATCCATATTTTGTTGAAGGTGACGACCCCGAGGTAATGCATGTGCGCATGGCTGAAGTACTCGATACAGTATTTAATGACATTAAACATATCCAAACCGAAGCACGCGAGCACGGCAATACAATGCGGCCTCGTTGGCCTATGATTGTGCTTCGCTCGCCAAAGGGCTGGACTGGACCAAAAGAGGTTGATGGTCTTCCGAGCGAGAATAACTTCCGCTCGCATCAGGTGCCATTTCCAGTTGATGCGAAGCACGAAGCCAATGTACAGAAGCTTGCCGAATGGCTAAAAAGCTACCGTCCAGAAGAGCTGTTTGATGAAAACGGAACTCTCTTGCCGCACCTTGCCAAGTTGACTCCTCGTGGCGCACTGCGTATGAGCGCCAATGACAATGCAAATGGGGGTAAGTTACTGCGCGAACTCGAACTTCCTAATTTCCGTGAATATGCCGTAGATGTGCCGGTGAGGAGTGAATCTTCAACGGGTAATACAGAGGCACTCGGTCCCTGGCTACGTGATGTCATCGCACTCAACCTGCGCAAGCGAAACTTCAGGGTATTCTCGCCTGATGAAACGATCTCGAATAAGCTTGAGCCTGTGTTCGAAGCGACCGATAGGCAGTGGAATGGCCGAATGTATGATGGTGACCAGTATCTTGCACAGGAAGGCATGGTGATCGATTCGATGCTGAGCGAGCACATGGCCCAGGGTTGGCTTGAGGGGTATCTTTTAACAGGCCGCCACGGAATCCTGCATAGCTACGAGGCATTTATTCGAATTATCGACTCGATGGTGAGCCAGCACGCAAAGTGGATGAAAATGAGCGACGAGCTTACCTGGCGCGAGCCGATTGCTTCGTTAAATTATCTGCTCACAAGTCACGTGTGGCGCCAAGACCACAATGGTTTCACGCACCAAGACCCTGGGTTCATTGACCATATTGTGAATAAAAAGCCGGACGTCGCGCGCGTCTATTTGCCTCCGGACGCAAACACCACACTAAGTGTGATGGGTCACGTACTTAAGACACGCGGCTATATTAACCTCGTGGTAACGGGCAAACACCCATCGCCGCAGTGGTTATCTATTGAGGAAGCAATCGAACACTGTACGAAGGGTGTCGATGTGTGGCGCTGGGCTTCAAATGATGAAAACAGCGAGCCTGATGTGGTGATGGCCGCAGCGGGTGACGTGCCAACGCTCGAGGTAATGGCGGCCGTTTCTATATTAAGGGCGCGCCTTCCTGAGTTAAAAATTCGCGTAGTGAACGTTGTAGACCTCATGAGGCTACAGCCAGATAGTGAACATCCTCATGGATTGAGTGACATTGATTACAACCAAATTTTTACCACTGATAAGCCTATCATCTTTGCATTTCACGGATATCCTTGGCTTGTACATCGACTCGTGTATCGAAGGAAGAATCAACGTCTCCATGTGCGTGGATACAAAGAAGAGGGTACGATTACGACAGCTTTCGACATGACAGTGAAGAATGAACTCGACAGGTTCCACCTTGTGTTAGACGTCATTGAAAGGGCCGGGCTTACGAGCGAAAGCGCACAGCAGCTCCGTCAGGATATGCAGAAAAAGTTGATCGAGCATGCGCAGTATATCGTGGACAATGGAGAGGATATGCCAGAGGTTCGCGGGTGGCGTTGGCAGATATAGCCCTAGGTGTGACAACACAAAAGAGAGAGCGGCGACTCTCTCTTTTGTGTTGAAGTGTATGTGATATTAGCGACGCAGGGCGTATCCCACGCAGACAAGGAGGGCCGCTGCACCTAGTGCGGTAAATGCTGCGATGCCCGCGATGACTCCAATTGTTCCAAATCCGTAGCCGCTTGTCAGCAGGAGGCCTCGTAGTGTTTCACCCTGAAAGAGTACTGCTTTTTGTTGCTGAAGTGTGGCGTTTGTAGGGTCTGCTTTTGCGGCGGCACTTACTTCTGAGTAGGTTTTGCCCCCGGCAATCTGCTCGAGGTGCTTTCCAATGTATTCGTTCGCGTAGGCTTTTGCTTTGTCTGGAGTATCAACAAGTTGGCCGGCATACTGCTGAAGACCTGGGTAGGTTTCGGGGTCCAGCGCTGCACTCCCTTTTTCGGGAAAGTAAATTTTTTGTACCGATAACTCGTGCGTGACCATGTTGCTGAGCCAAAGAAATAACGCAAGCCATTTGGTTTGCGTTATTTCTTTTGTTTTTTTGTTGCTGCGACTGGAGCCGGCGACCGTGCGAACTTGCTTCGCGCTGGGTCGCGGTTCGTTCATTAGTCTAATGCCCGAATTTATGCGGCGCATAGATTAATGGATTTATCCAGCCGCCGGAGCCAAAATTATATTTTAGGGAATCCAGTAGTGTGAGTGCTACTGGATTCCCTTTGTTAGTAAATGACGAGATATCTTTTAGATTCTGTATAGCCTCTAAGTTGTAGTGGGATTGGGTTGCCTTCACCACGCATCCA
>CAZLCC010000005.1:0-10057 GCA_964558365.1 uncultured Candidatus Saccharibacteria bacterium
CATTAATACAGGCACACTTGCTGACGCACGACTCAGTGCAAATGTCACGCTTGCTGGCAATACCTTTAATGGTGCAAACCAGTTAGTGCAGCTCAACAATACTGGTCAGCTTCCAGCCCTTGACGGCTCTTTACTTACGAGCGTTAATGCTGCTTTGCTGCAAGGACAAAGTGGTAGTTATTATTTAAATCTTGGCAATGCAACTGGCACACTTGATATTGCACGCATTGCGAATACTTCAATTACAAATGCAAAACTTCAAAATAGCAGTATAACTGTTACGGCAGGCACTGGCCTCTCGGGTGGTGGATCAATTAGTCTTGGCGGTAGCGCCGGTATTTCACTTGGCAACACTACTGTTAGCTCTGGTAGCTACGGTAGCAGCAGCAGTGTAGCTACTTTTACTGTTGATAGTCAGGGACGCTTGACTACCGCTGGCAGCACTAGCATAGGTATTGGTGCTTCCCAGGTTACTAGTGGCACTTTGGCGGTTGCTCGTGGTGGTACAGGGGGCAGTACATCGCAAGCTGCAATTAATAGTATTTCTCAATTAACGACAGCAGGTGATTTGCTATATCATAACGGTACTAATAGTACACGACTTGCCAGAGGTACTAACGGTCAGTGTCTTACCTCTACAGGCAGCAACATTCAGTGGGGAAGTTGTGGCGGCGGTGGAAGTGGCTGGAGCTTAACGGGTAATGCTGGAACAAGCGCTGGCACAAACTTTATTGGCACAACTGATTCTCAAGACTTAGTTCTAAAAACAAATACAGGTGGTGGTACATATGGCCAGATAACAATTGCTGGATCAAACAGTAGTGGCCAGGTGACTATCAAGGGCGGTTCTGGTGGCGGTGAGCCATTTGTTGTAACAAATAATAGTAATAGCCAGCTGTTTAAAGTGACCACGGGCAACGGCATCATGGGCGCATTTAGGGGAAGTATCGGCGGTACACAAGCTTGCTTTGGTAGCACTCCTAACGGCTCAAATGTTATAGAGATTGGCGGCTGTAGTTCGTCCAAAGCCTATAAAAACCACGTAACACCACTGGCCAGTGATCAATATGGCAAGATTTTAGATAAAATTCAGGGTACAAATATCTATACCTATTATCACAACTCTGATTCACCAGACTTCAAGAGGACCGGCGTTATATCTGAATATATGCCTTCTGAGCTTACAATGACCGATCAAAACGGACACCCTATACCAGACTGGATGAGCGTATATGGTTATTTATGGGCGGGTACTCGCAGCTTAGCTGATAAAACGGATAAAATAGAGTCAATTGTTAATACGAAAGCCAGCTCTATAAATGCTGATAACGGCGAGTTTAATGGTCTAAACGTGTCTGGTGAAACAAAGCTTAAAAAGTTATCTGTAAAAACGGCAAAAGTGGAAGGTGATTTAACAGTTAAAGGAACGACCACGGTAGAAAGCATAGTAGTTAATGGGCATATTGTTACTAAAAGCGGTAAGCCAACGGCTAAGGCGCAGCCATCCGCTGGAGCAGGGACAGACATAAGGGTTGAGGGTACGGATACCACGGGCACTATAACCGTGAAGACGGGCGACAACCCATCAGCCGGCGCCCTTTCCAAGATTATATTTAGTCAGAAATATAAAAAAGCACCCCATGTAGTAGTTAGTCCGTCTAGTGCTAGTGCGGCAAAGCTAAGACATTATAAAGGTAACACGACTAAAAATATTTTTGAGCTTAATAGCCTAGATGCGCCAGCTGCGAATACGACCTATAAATTTGATTACTTTATAGCTGAATAGTTTTTGCACTATCCGTGTTGGCAACAGATGTGCTACAATCATAACCAATATGGCAAAACAGAGGAGGGTAGCAGGTGTATGGCAAAGGCTTTTAGTGGCGACTTTTGCTATACTATTTTTTCTTCCTACGATAGCTGGTGCTCAGGCTGCAATATCTCAAAGCTTCACTATTAAAGACTCTGTTGTTCCTGGAGCCATTCTTAGCCTGGAATCTAACGAGAAGAATATGGTTAAGCAAGCATCGCTCAAAACTTTAGACGAGCTCTTGGGGGTTGCCGGAGAGGGCTCTTTAGTAGAGTTATCTCGCGATGGCATTCAAGATAAGCAAGTCCAAGTTGTTACCTCTGGAGTAACGGAAGTTTTGGTTAGCGATGTTAATGGTCTAGTGAACGTTGGTGATAAAGTTACTATTTCTCCTGTAAATGGAGTTGGCATGAAGGCGGTAAAAAACGGCTATGTGGTTGGTACTGCACAGGCAGCTTTTACAGATGCATCTAGTGTTACAGAACAGGTAATATCTGATAAAAATGGACATGAAAGAAAAGTTAAAATCGGATTACTTCCTGTGCAAATTAATGTATCGTATTATGAACCATCGGAAAACGTAAACAAGTCTGTTTTACCAGCGTTCTTACTTGATATGGCAAGCACTATTGCAGGCAAAGATGTTTCGCCAGTTCGAGTTATTGCAGCCCTGGTGGTGTTATTAGCTGGAGTTGGAGCTATTGCGGCTCTACTCTTTTCTTCGGTACGCTCTAGTATTATTTCTATAGGCCGAAATCCGCTAGCAGCTTCTGCGGTGCACAAGAGCTTGTTTGAGGTGGCACTGTTTGCTATCGGTATTTTGTTGATGATGTTGGCTGGGGTATACTTAATATTAGCAATTTAGGAGGGCTTTAGAGGTGGAATTTTTACAAATACTGTTGGCTATTGTTGTGCTTATGTTAGCGCTATGCTTGTTTTGGATTTTTAGCTTACATGCCAAGTTGCATCAAGCTGCGATGCCAAAAAAATATGAAGTTGATGCCGACATTGCAAAAGTTTTTTCAAAAGAAGAAAGAGAAGCTATTAAAGAGAAGATCGAAGCTCAACTAGAAAGAGTTGTAAAAAAATCTACGAAAGAACTTCATGCTTCATTACTTAACACAGCTAATGAGATAAGCGCAAAAACAAATGACACGGTTACTAATCTTATAGAAAAAGAAACAACAGCTTACAAAAATGATTTGGAGTCGGTTCGGTCCCAGATGCTAGATGATGCTAAGCGACTTCAAGGCAGTATTGCTGCACAAGAAAAACAACTCAAAAGTGATTTAAAGATTGCTATTGAGCGTGATCGACAAGTACAGCTTGATGCGTTTGAGCAACGACTAAGCGATATAGTTTCTAGTTATATTATCGAATCGTTAGATAAGAGTGTCGATCTTGGTTCTCAGATGAAATACATTATTGCTTCACTTGAAGCGAATAAAAACGAGATTAAAAAGGATATTCTCTCGTGATTACGAAGCTTCCTCCAAGCATCTATTCGCCTGATCAGCTTAGCTCCATCGCCTGGGAGCTTGATAAGTTAATTAGTATTTTGCGCAAAGAAGCGATTCGAAATTCAGTTACGAAGTCCAAATTAAAAGGTGCAGAAATAATAGAAATCTCACCGCTTCTGACAGATTTATTAAAGGCTTCTAACATTGCGCAAGGTGATCAGCCTAAGTTAGAAAAACTGTACGAAGAGATAAAAAGTTTACGAGATAATGCTCCAAGTGTGCATATCATTCTTGCTGCTTTTCCAGTTACTTCAATTAAAGCACAAATAGTTGAGTGGCTGCGAAGAGAAGTAAGCCCCCAGGTTCTTTGCGCTTTTTCTGTTCGTAGTGATATTGGCGGAGGGGCAATTATCCGTACTAATTCTAAACAGTTTGATTTTTCGTTCAAATCAAAACTAATCGATAATAGACATCGAATCGGAGAGTTATTCGCTGATGTACGATAATAAACAATTCAATAAACTAGTTGCTGATGGTCACCCAACGGGTGAAACTGTCAGTGTGAATAGATATCTTGTTACGGTGAAGGGGCTAGACGGATGTCCGGTGGGTGCTTTGGTGCTGTTTGAGAACGGTAATCGAGGTATTATTCGTGAAATGTCAGACGGTAAAGCCTTGGTTCTTAACTGCGACAGTGAAGCGACTGGAATAGGTAGTCTCGTAGTTTTAAAGGATTCTATTTTTAGTGTTGGGGTTGGCAAAGAACTTATTGGCAGGGTGGTTGATGCTTTTGGTCGTCCTCTTGATAAGCAAGGAGCTCTCACTCTTAACAAAACTTGGCCTATTTTCAATACAGCTCCAGGTATTTCTGAAAGATCTCTGCTGAAGGATCAACTTTATTCTGGCGTTACAATGGTTGATATGATGTTTCCCGTTGTACTGGGGCAGAGGATTGCTGTTCTGGGAGACACGAAGTCAGGTAAGAGTACATTTTTACTTCAGCTAGGAGCTAATCAGGCTGGAAATAAAAAAATATTTATCTATGTGTTAATTGGCAAGCGTCGTGCTGAGGTAGATCAAGTTATTGAGACATTAACCCGGGCGGGCATGCTGAAACAGAGCATTGTTGTTGTAGCGGATATATTTAGCTCATTAGCCCAGTCATACATCGCCCCATATGCAGGTTGCGCTATGGCTGAACACCTTTGGCACAATGGATATGATGCTGTCATTGTGTATGATGATCTTTCTGCTCATGCAAAAATCTATCGAGAAATTTCTTTACTTTCTGAGGCAAATCCAGGAAGGGATTCATATCCGGGCGATATGTTTTACGCTCACTCTTCGCTTCTTGAAAGAGCAGGCAAACTATCGAGTAACGGTAAAACGCTCACTGCTCTCCCAGTCGTGCTTACCCCTAGTGATGATATTACGGCTTATTTACCTACAAATGTGATGTCAATTACAGATGGTCAATTAATATTTGATCTAGCGACGTTTCGTCAGAATGTGCGACCAGCCTTGAACGCCGGACTTTCTGTTTCTCGTGTTGGCGGTAGGGCACAAACATCTCGTCAAAAAGAGATAACACAGGCAGTTTTTAAGATATTGGCTGATTTTCGTCAGGCGCAGGAATTTTCTCATTTTGGCTCCGAGTTATCAAGTGAATCCCGTCAGGTGCTCATTATGGGGCAGCAACTTCAAGAGGCATTTCGCCAATTCCCTACTGAACTCTATGCTCCTTACCAACAAGAACTTATCTTGGGGGCGATTATTATAGGTGATGGAACGCGCAGCATTGATGTAGCTAAGCTTAAAAAAGAAGTGAAAAAAATTGCTCCATCGAAAGTTTCTAACGATAAAGATTTTCAACATGTGATAGAAAGCCTACTAAAGAAATACTCGGCTGAGGTAGAAGTGTGAAACGAGCAATAAATATTAAAAAAGATTTGGTGCAAATTCACACAGTTGAAGATATCACTGAAGTGTTTGAGAGTATCGCAAGCATTAAGATATCTAAAATTCGCGACAGAGTTGTTGCCAGTAAAGACTTTTTTGCTGATCTTTGGCAAACATATAGAGAGCTTCGCATTGATCCTGAGGAGCAGCTAAAACGTCCACATCGCGCGCAAAAAGACCGTAGTGTTTTTGTGGTTATTACCAGCGAAGGAAGGCTTAGTGGCGATACTATTGGGCAGATGCGAGAAGCAGTATTAAGTGCGCTGAATACTCCAAAAACAACTGATGTTGTCGTGCTTGGATACCAAGGAGCTATACAATTTTCTCAACAAGGAATTGAAATGCTACAAGCATATCATCTTCCAGAAGCGGATACCCAATTTAGTGTTAGTGAAGTGGTTGAGCTATTGCAAGAATATGATCAGATCTCTGTATTTTATGAAACATATGAGTCTCTTCGAGTGCAAAAAATTGCTCGTATTGAGTTGATATCAACTATACGAGAACTTGGTGATGAGGCTGATGTTGCTCAAAAGGAAGAAGGGGCAGAAATCGTTAGTAGCCGATCCTACGTATTCGAGCCAAGTATTGCGGAGATTGCCGACTATTTAGAATCTATGATGATGGAAGTGGCGTTAACACAGATTATTATGGAGTCGAAGCTAGCCCAGTACGCAAGCCGATTTAACGCAATGAATGCCGCAAAACATCGAGCTCATGAACTGACAAAAGAATATAGTCGGCAGTTTTATAGAGCAAAGCGCAACGAAAGTGACGAGAGATTGAAAGAGACCATGAAGATAGTAATAGGGAGAAGAGCATGAGTAAGACGATTGGCCACGTTGTTTCTATAAAGGGATTGGTTTGTGATGTTGAACTGGTAGGCGAACGACCAGGTCTTAGAGAGTTGCTTGAGGTAAAAAGCGAAGATAAGAAAAAGACGGTGGCACAAGTTGAGGTTATTGGTTATCCAAGCGCCCATACGGTGCGCTGTTTAAATATTTTTGGTAGTTCGGGAGTTTGCTATGGTAGTGCAGTTGCATCCACAGGCTCTTATATTAGCGTGCCCGTAGGCAAGCAAGTGCTCGGCAGAGTGTTAAATGCGTTAGGCGATCCAATTGATGGGGGCAAAGCAATTACTGCTAAAAAACAAAGCGTTTATGATTCTCAAAAAGCATTTGACGGTAAAATAACTAAACCCGAGATGCTTGAAACGGGCATTAAGGTGATTGATTTTTTCGCCCCGTTTGTTAAAGGTAGGAAGATAGGTATTATTGGTGGTGCCGGCGTTGGTAAAACCGTGCTGACCATGGAACTTATCCATAACATTGCTCGAGATGATAGCAAGCTTGCTATGTTCGTTGGTATTGGGGAGCGTATCCGCGAGGGGCACGAACTGCGCGAGACGCTTAAAGAGCACAAAGTGCTTGGGCGCGCGGTTGTGCTTATGGCACAAATGAATGAGACAGCAGCTATGCGTTCCCTGGTTGGTATGTCTGCAGCAAGAATTGCTGAGTATTTTAGAGATGAAGAAAAAAGAGATGTACTTGTTTTTGTCGATAACATATACAGGCATATACAGGCATCAAACGAGCTAGCGACCTCGATTGGAACGCTACCTAGCGAAGGTGGATATCAAGCAACTATGTTCTCAGATTTACAACGTTTAGAGGATAGATTAACTTCAAGCGAGAATGGCTCAATTACTTCTGTTCAGGCAGTATATGTGCCGGCAGATGACCTTAGTGATCCGGCTGTGCAAGAGGTGGCTCAGCAACTCGATTCAACAGTGGTTCTTTCGCGTACAGTAGCGGAAAGCGGCATACGTCCTGCTGTGGACCTTATTCGCACAACTTCGTCTCTGCTATCTCCAGAAATCGTGGGCGACTATCATTACGGTTTAGCAACAGAGGCCCAGGCTATTTTACAAAAGTATGATTCACTCAAAAATATCATTGCCATTATTGGCGAAAGCGAGCTCTCAGCAAGTGAAAGACAAGACTATGACAGAGCACTTCGGCTTATTGAATTCTTTTCTCAATCTTTTTTTGTCACGGAAGATCTTACCGGAAATCCTGGTGAATATATTTCGCGCAAGAAAACCTTAGAAGGCGTTGAGAAGATTCTAAACTCATGAGTAAGCAAGAAAAAAAATACCTATCAGTAAAAATACTTTCTCCAACCCAACACCTTTACGAAGGTAAGGCTCTTTCTGTCAGCGCTAATAATAAAGTTGGTCACTTCGATGTTTTGGCTGGGCATACTAATTTTTTCTCTATATTGACTCCGTCTGGAGTTGAAGTGAATACTGGTGAAAAGCAACTTACTTTTCCTATTGCTCATGGGCTTATGAAGGTGCACGATAACGTCGTGACACTTTATGTGGACATCAACGCCGCATAGGTGGTATTTCTCTGTAAAAAGATGAAAAACGCTCTTGCTTATCGTGGCTTCATCAAATACAATAGGGTGGAATATTAAGAACGAGTGGGGGAGTTTTAATACATAATATTATGAATGTAAAAGTAAAACCAAATCAAACACATAGAAATGCAGGTGTTTCGCAACAAGCTGTATATCAACAAAAGCCAAGTGGCCATAAGGGCATCCTTATTGCCGTTATTGTGGCTCTAGTGGCTATCGTTTTGGTAGTTTTGGGAGTTTGGCTATATCAATCTAAAGATTCACCAGTAGCAACAGGTGGCGGTGAGGTTAATAAAGACCAGTATCAAGCGGTTTTTCTTACTAACGGGCAAGTCTATTTTGGCAATCTTTCTAAGCCAAGTAGTGACTACGTAAACCTAGAAAATATCTACTATCTTCAGGTGCAGCAGTCAACAGAACAGCCTTCATCTGAGCGACCTGCGGTACAACCTTCATCAGAAAACCAACAGTCGCAAGTTGCGTTAACGAAGCTTGGAAAAGAGCTTCATGGTCCTGAAGACAAAATGTATATTGCACGTGACCAAGTACTTTTTTGGGAAAACCTAAAGAATGACGGTACGGTAGCAAAAGCTATCAAGCAAAACGAGTCAAAAAACTAAGTTTTTAGGATAGGATTAGCTTAATAATATGCACCTTGAGTGCATATTATTTTGTTTAGCGTAAACTAAACATATGAAAATTATTTTCAAATCAGGTTGCTAAAGAAAGAGTTTTGGGCTACAATAAAAAGACTGCGAATGTTTCTAAAGAAACCTCTGGCGATTGAATAACCAATCTACAGAGGTTATTTTATTGCAAAAATAACAGCATTTTTATCTTTACATCGTAATGTAAGAGTTGCTACACTGGTGCGAGTTGAGTTCAGACATGAGTCTCTAAAATAGAAGAGAGTTTTGTGTGCACTCAAGAGGTGAGTCACGGTAGTTTAACAATTTGGTGGTTATAAACATTGATGAGATGTTTATAACTTTTGTAAAGGATTGACGGCCAGTAAGTGCTATTTAGCAATTACTAGTTAAGTCAATGCATAAAAAGGTACTCAAGGGCGCACAATGGATGCCTAGACGTATATTACCGATGAAGGACGTGGAAGACTGCGAAAAGCTTCGGGGAGCTGTCAACAAGCTTTGATCCGGAGATATCCGAATGGGGAAACCCACCATGAGTCATGTCATGTGTATCGTTACCTGAATATATAGGGTAATTGAAAGGGAACCGGGGGAACTGAAACATCTTAGTACCTCGAGGAAGAGAAAGTAAATAACGATTCTCGGAGTAGTGGCGAGCGAAACGGGATGAGCCCAAACCTTTTACGTTTTTGTCTGTTCGTTTACGAATAGACAAATAAGCTGACAGGCGAATGCGTATAAGGGGTTGCGAGGAATTTAAAGACCAGGTCAGAGCGTTTGATTTATCAAACATTCTGACTTGCGACATCGAACTGTCATTCGGTGGTAAGGTAAGAAATCGGCGTTGTTAGCAGAATCATTTGGAAAGATGAGCCAAAGACTGTGATAGCCAGGTACGCGAAAGCGACGTTGACCTTATATTAAGTTTTCTCAAGTAGGACGGGGCACGAGAAACCCTGTTTGAATCCGGCTGGACCACCAGCCAAGGCTAAATATAATATACGATCGATAGTGAACTAGTACAGTGATGGAAAGGTGAAAAGAACCCCGGGAGGGGAGTGAAATAGATCCTGAAATTGTGTGCCTACAAGGAGTCGGAGCAGATTTATTCTGTGACGGCGTGCTTTTTGTAGAACGATCCAGCGAGTTAATTTTATGTGCGAGGTTAAGTCAATTGACGGAGCCACAGTGAAAGCGAGCCTGAATAGGGCGAATAAGTACATAGGATTAGACCCGAAACCGGGTGACCTAACCATGGGCAGGTTGAAGCGACGGTAACACGTCGTGAAGGACCGAACCAGGACACGCTGCAAAGTGTTTGGATGACCTGTGGTTAGCGGTGAAATGCCAATCGAACTCGGAGATAGCTGGTTCTCCTCGAAATAGCTTTAGGGCTAGCGTCATGTTATTAGCAAACGGGGGTAGAGCTCTGTAAAGGACTGGGGCGGGCAACTGTACCCACCCTTAACAAACTACGAATACCGTTTGTGGAACCATGGCAGTTAGAACGTCGGGGCTAAGCTCGGCGCTCGAAAGGGAAACAGCCCAGACCATCATCTAAGGTCCCTAAATATATGCTCAGTGGGAAACAAGGTGAGATTTCTTAAACAGCGAGGATGTTGGCTTAGAAGCAGCCATTCATTTAAAGAGTGCGTAACAGCTCACTCGTCAAGAGATCTTGCGTGGAAAATGTAACGGGGCTAAAGCATATTACCGAAGATATGGACTGCACCTTATGGTGTATGTGGTAGAGG
>CAZLCC010000006.1:0-15323 GCA_964558365.1 uncultured Candidatus Saccharibacteria bacterium
AGCCTTGCTTCCGCTTGAGCTGCTGACGAGCCGGAGGCTTCCCAGGGTTTAGCTCCTCCAATAACCACTTCTTCAGCGTGGTAACTTGATGAAGGCGCTTCTCGATGTTCTGGTTGGAAAGTGCGCTGATTACTTCCACCATTTAGTGTATAATAAAAACATGAGCGACATAGTTACCAAAGAAGATTTTGTTGAATATATTACTGCTAATCCGGTGGCGACTTTAGGAACGATTAATGAAAATGGAACGCCGCTTGGCACAATTGTGTATGTGACGTGTATTAACACCGAAAAACTTTATTTTGTGACAAAGAACGAAACACTGAAATATAGGAATATTCAAAAGAACAATAGTGTGAGTGTGACGATTGTAAACACTGATGAAAACAGTACGTTACAGGCTGGTGGTGCGGCAAAAACAATTGATGACGGCGAGATAATTAGTGCGGTAATGGCTGACATGGCAAGAATCTATGGCAAGAGTGCAGATTATTTACCACCAATTGCCAAGATTCGAGCGGGAGTATATGAAGTAGTTGAAATTAACCTAAGCGTTCTGCGGCTTGCTAATTTCAAGGGGGCTCGCGCAGGTGACCCAGATATATTTAAAGAAAAATAAGAATAAGGAGAAATAAAAATGAACCAGCAGCCGCTAAGTGAACTTACTAATTTGAGCGGGAAGCGAGCGATTGTCACCGGTGGTGCAGTGGGCATTGGTTATGGGATTAGCTATCGCCTAGCGGAAGCCGGTGCGAGCGTATTAATTGCAGATATAAACGAAGATAACTTAGATGAAGCAAAAAATAAATTTGCTGATAAAAATTGGCACATTTCTTATGCACGGATTGATGTATCGAAACAAGAAGACATTGAAAAAATGTGCACCAAGGCGGTGCAAGAATTTGGCGGTATTGATATTTTAGTGAATAACGCGGGAATTTATCCGAATATTTCGGTAATGGATTTAGAGCCTGAAGAGTTTGATAAGGTGATGGCAATAAATGTGCGCAGTGTGTTTATGGCAACGCAAGCAGTGGCGAAGCAGATGATTGCCCAGGGCGGTGGCGGAAGGATTATTAACATTACTTCTATTGATGCACTACACCCTTCTATGATTGGCTTGGCGCATTATGATGCATCGAAGCATGGTGTTTGGGGCTTTACAAAAAACACTGCGCTTGAGCTTGCGCAGCATAACATTTGGGTAAATGCGATTGCGCCTGGTGGAATTGCAACGCCGGGCACGCAGCCAAAAGATAATGCCAAAGCAATTCCAAAAGAACAGATGGAAGTTTTTATGCAGAAGATCCCAATGCACAGGATGGGCGATGCCGACGAAATTGGCCGCGCAACACTCTTTTTAGCATCAGGCCTTTCGTCATATATGACCGGAAGCCAGGTCGTGGTTGATGGCGGTATGCTGCTAACGTAAAAGCTTGTGCTTACGGTGTTATTAACGTACACTGACACTAAAGGAAAAATAGAAATGTTGAAAAATTTTCTTGTAAGAAAACAAAATGGCTTTACAATTGTTGAGCTTATTATTGCCGTAGTGACAATAGGTATTTTTGCAGGTATGGTGATTAGTGCTAGTAATAATTATTTGCAAAGAGCTGCAGAGCACAGCGCGAAGAATAGTCTCATAGCTGCAAGCGCTGAAATGAAAAAAGTACATAACAAAACGGGAGAATACCCATCCTCACTCTCGCAGGATGTTGCATTGTCTGGGATTGTTGTCAACGTTCATCAACATGATGCGGAAACATTTTGTGTACAAGCGGTATCCGAAAAGTACGCTGATATAGCATTTCATATGGTCGAGAGTGATCGAAAAACTCAACAAGGAATGTGTCCTGGCTGAGAAGGCTCTGGTGATGAATTTTCAGCGGAGCTTGATGGTGGCGGTGATAGTATTGTGATTTGGCCAGATACGACAGATCCGATGGATGTTCCGCTGACAATTAGTGGTGGGACGCCGCCGTACTCGCTTCAGTTGCTGTCGAACGGGTCGGGGACATCAGTGGCCGAAGTAAGCACAGACACTTATGAGATTATTGCGGATGCGTCAACCTCTGGTTGGAATTTTGAACTGTATATTAGCAGTGGGATATCTATTAGCACCAATGAACCTCATGGAGGTAGCCAATTTGAATATATTTGTGAGGACTGGATTATGAAGGATGTATTAGCTCAACTAAAACTAAGAGTGAATGATAGTGATGATGGTGTGGTTGAAATACCTTTTACGCTATCATGCCAAAATAATTAAGGTTGTGGCTAAAAGAAGAAAGTTACTGTGAATATGCGCGGTTTTACCATAATTGAGATTATCGTAGTAGTTGCTGTTGTTGGTGTTATGGCGAGCGTAACTATAGTAGGGGGCGGTAGCTATTTAGATCGGGCTGCTGAATCAAATACAAAAAACAGCCTTATTGAAGCGGCGCGAGAGATGAAAAAAATTTACAATCGACAAGGGGCATATCCAGTGAGCTTACCTTCTAATATCTCTCCGTTGTCTGGTGTTGAGCTTGCGTTGCTTAGCGGCGGTGAGACATTTTGCCTACAGGCGTCATCGAGAGGGAAAGTATTTTATATTAGTGATTCATCTTTAGAACCGCAAGCTGAGTCATGCGGTAGTGGTTCTGGTGGCGGGGGCGGTGAGGAAGAGCCTGGTCCAACACCACCTGGCCCAACCAGCTATAGCGAAGCCGTTGCGGCGGCTGGTGGAGATGCAGGTTCAGGGGGAAGCGCCGGCCCGAGTTCTAATTGCCTGTTCAATGAAAGTGGTAGCGCATATGTTAACTTTTCTTGCAATGGCGGTTTAAATGGCCAATTGCAACCAAATGCTCCAACGTTTGTAACGCAACAACCTGGTGCCATTCTTTCAAACCCATCAAACACAGCGATCGGATTTAATGGCAATTCTCATTATTCATATGGTAACCCGGGAACATCTTTAAACAACCAAGGAGCAAACTGGAGTGTTGGCGTATGGGTGAAGCCAAACCAATCAGCAAGTTCACAAGCAATTGTATCCGCAGACGATAACTGGGCATTGCGATTTAATGGAGGATCAGGATTTACTTGCGCCATGAGGACGGGCAGTCCCTGGAATGTATCAACTGTTTCGGGCGGGCCATCTTCTGTTGCTGGCCAGTGGTACCACGTTGTGTGCACTTATCAGAGCGGAACATTGCGGCTATATGTTAATGGACAGCTTGTCGGTACAGCTACTGGTGTTCCAAATGGTCAAAGTGGTAATGGCAACTTTAGGCCGGGTTATATAAATAGTGGCTGGACATCCGGAGGATATTTAAATGGCTACATTGATGAGTTTGTTTTTTATAAAACAACACTCAGTGCGACCGATATCAGTAATCTTTACACGCAAGCTGGATATTAAATAAGCGAGCAGATATACTTTAATAAAGAAGTAGTTTATATGTTTAAAAATTTTATACAAAAACGTTTAGAAAAGTTAGCAAAGAAATATCTAAAAAAACACCAACCAACACTTGTTGTGGTTACAGGTAGCGTTGGCAAAACAAGCACAAAAATTGCGATTGCGACGGTGCTTTCTGGGCAGTATCGTGTGCGAGTGCATAAAGGTAACCATAATACCCACATGAGCGTGCCACTTGGTATTTTGGGGATTGATTACCCAGATAACATCCGATCATTAACAGAATGGCACAGAGTGTATAAGGCTGCAAAATTGCGAATTAAACAGCCAAAAGATACTGATGTGATTGTGCAGGAACTAGGAACAGATACTCCTGGCGACATTCCGCACTTTGGTGCTTATTTAAACCCAGACGTTGCAGTCGTAACGGCAGTAAGTCCAGAGCATATGGAATTTTTTAAAACAATTGATGCGGTGGCAAAAGAGGAGCTTTCGGTTGCGAGCTTTAGCAAACTAACCGTCATTAACAGAGATGATATTGCCAGCGAATTTGCTCAATATGCAGAAACAACAAATATTGATACGTACGGTACAAGTGCAGCTGCAGAATATAAATTTGAAATTATTGATTATAGCAAAGAAGGTTATAGCGGTACTTTTATATCTCCAGAATTTGGCGAAACACCAGTCGATCTAAAACTTGCAAGCGAACACAGTGTAAAAGCGGCGGTAGCGGCAGGCTTAGTTGCCACGAAACTCGGTATGTCTTCTGAGCAGATTAAGGAGGGTATGAAGAAGATCCGCCCTGTTGCCGGAAGGATGAATCTTTTGCGTGGAGTAGAGGGCGCCACGTTAATTGACGATACATATAACTCTAGCCCACTTGCGGTTGAAGCAGCACTGAGAACACTTTATCAGATGCAAGCACCACAAAAAATTGCCATCTTAGGCAGTATGAACGAACTTGGTGCAACATCACCACAAGCCCACGAGCAAGTTGGAAAAATGTGTAGCGGCGCTGAGCTCGCGTGGGTTGTGACTATTGGCGATGAAGCCGAGAAATATTTAGCACCCGCTGCAAAATCTCAGGGCTGCCAAGTCAAAAGTTTTAAAAGCCCAATAGACGCTGGTAGCTTTGCCCATAAAGTGCTCGAAAAAAACGCAATAGTGCTTGCCAAAGGTTCACAAAATGGTGTGTTTGCAGAAGAGGCGTTAAAAATTTTGTTGCATAGCACAGAAGAAGAGAAAGAACTTGTTCGCCAAGAGCCTCATTGGCTGAAAATTAAGCAAGAGCAGTTTGCTAAGATAAAATAACTCATGCTATTCTTTGGCTTATGGATATGAACCCTTATCACTCTCCGTTGCCACCACCACGACCTCCGCAGTCGCGTCAGCCATCGCAATCGCCAAATCCCCCAAGCAGTAGCCCACAGCCTCAACCGCCAATACCAACTTCTGCTCCAGACCTTCCACCGCCACCAGAAGACCAACCAAGAAAAAGTAAGAAAAAAATCATTCTTGCAGTTGTGGCGGTTTTCTTGCTGCTTGGCAGTGGAGTTGCGTTTTATCTTTGGTACACAAACCCTGAAAGAGTAGTGAAAAATGCGATAGAGAAGATTATTAAGAGCCCTTCTTCAATTGCAGAACTTGAATATAAAGGCGTCACTCCTGACGGAGAAGAGGTGACGGTTGAGCTTCAAACAAAGAACGACAATCCAAGCTTAGCTGGTCAGCTTGATGCCAAAATAAAGCTAGAACTTAACGATCTTGACCTTGAAATTAATGGTGCCTGGATGGCCACAAAAGATGGTGATATTTATATAAAAATTAACAATCTCAGACAGCTATATCTGGACGCTGTTAAGTCAGAATATGGCGAGAGTTATTTAAATAGTACTGAATTAAAGAAGGCGATTGTTGCACTTGTTAAAAAGGTTGATGGCGAATGGATAAAACTCGATTGGCAAGAGCTTGCGCAAGGTGCAACAAATGGCCAGATAAAAGAGCGCAAGTGTTACCAAAAAGCTGTTGCGACGTTTTATGAAGACAAAGACCAGCAACAACAAATAACAGATATATATGGTGATAATAAGTTTGTTATCGTTAAAAACGACAGTGTTCTAGGCGGTTTCGGCAATGCAGTTTATGATGTACGATTCGATCTTGCAAAGATAAATAATTTTGGTAAAAAGGTAAGTAAGAGCGACGTGGCAAAAGCTCTAGAAAAATGCAGCGAGGCGGACAGCTCGGTTGCCGATTCTGTTGAAACAGACGAATCGCAACTAGAAGAAGCGCAAGAAGAGATGAATAAAGTAGATATTAAACTTTGGATTTCTCGCTGGACACACGATCTTACCGATGCAACTATTCGTTATGATGCAGAAGAAGGCGAGCATACTCTAAAAATTAAAACAGACTTTAACGCTCATCCTAAAATTGAAGCGCCAAGTAAATCAATATCTCTGGAATCATTGCAAAAAGAACTTGAAGCAGTTACGGCGCAAGCAATAGCTCAATCAATCCAAAATTCAGAAACTCAATCGCAGTAACATTCTCACCACTCTCTGTTATAATAGCTATCAGTTATGCAGAGATATAATCCAATAGACATAGAAGCAAAATGGCAAAAAGTTTGGGAAAAAGAAGGTACATATAAAACAGACCTTTTAGACGACAGCAAGCCAAAATATTACGGTTTAAGCATGCTTCCTGGCATTACGGGTGCTGGAATTCACACGGGGCATGGCCGAACATTTCAGTTTAGTGATATAAAAGTTCGGGCAAAACGTCAGCAAGGTTTTAACGCCTATAATCCAATTGGCTGGGACTCTTTTGGTTTACCAGTTGAAAACTATGCAATCAAAATTGGTAAAAAACCTCGTGAAGCTCATGACGAAGCTTTGGTTAATTTTAAAAAACAGCTCAAGCGCTTGGGCTACAGCTATGATTGGTCAAAAGAAATCAGCACAGCAGATCCAGAATATTACAAATGGACGCAGTGGATTTTTAATAAGCTTTATGAACATGGCTTGGCGTATCAAAAAGAAAGTCCGCAGTGGTGGTGCGAAACAGATAAAACGGTGCTTGCAAACGAGCAAGTTGAAGGTGGAAAGTGTTGGCGTTGCGGCAATCCAGTCACAAAAAAGAACTTAAAACAATGGTTCTTTAAAATTACTGAATATGCTGATGAAATGCTTGAAGCAACAGATGATCTGAACTGGACCGAAATGGTAAAAACCATGCAAAAAAACTGGATTGGTCGCTCTGTTGGCGCGGAAGTAGATTTTAAAGTTGACAGTGAAGAAAATGAAATTATCAAAGTTTTTACCACTCGCCCAGACACACTTTTTGGTGCAACTTTTATAGTGCTTGCGCCAGAGCATGCGCTGGTAAAAACCCTCACAAAAGAAACTCAAAAAGAAGAAGTTGAAAAGTATATACAACAAGCGGCAGTTAAGTCTGATATTGATCGAATGGATATGAGCCGTGAAAAAACGGGTGTCTTCACTGGCTCTTATGCGGTCAATCCAGTTAATGGCAAAAAAGTGCCAATATGGATTGCAGATTATGTGCTTACTGGCTATGGCACAGGTGCAATCATGGCAGTACCGGCTCATGATGAGCGCGATAATGAATTTGCTAAAAAATTTGATATTCCAATTATTCAGGTGATCGAAAAACCTGAAGAAAGTAAAGATACAGGTTGCTATACGGGTGAAGGGAATTTGGTTAATTCGGGAGCATTTGATGGCATGCCAAGCGATGAAGCCCGAGAGGAAATTGTTGCGTGGCTAAATCAGCAAGGTGTTGGAAAAGAAAAAACAAACTACAAAATGCACGACTGGCTTATTAGCAGACAACGCTACTGGGGGGCGCCAATCCCTATTGTTCATTGTGAAAAAGACGGGGCTGTGCCAATTCCAGACAAAGATTTACCAGTTATTTTGCCAGAGGTTGAAGATTTTAAACCAACTGGCGGTAATACTTCGGTGTTAGCAGAGGTAAGCGATTGGGTAAATACAACCTGCCCAAAGTGCGGTGGCCCTGCAAAGCGCGAAACCGACACAATGGATGGCTACGCTTGCTCAAGTTGGTATTTCTTGCGATACCTTGACCCGTTTAATGATAAACAGGCATGGAACCCTGAGGTGGCGAACCATTGGATGCCAGTTGATTTTTATAATGGCGCAGATCATGCTACAGCGCATCTTCTTTATGCACGATTTTGGACACGATTCTTCTATAAACTTGGGCTTGTAGATGACCCAGAACCGTTTAAAAAGATGATGTACAATGCTTATATTTTGGCACCAGACGGTCTAAAAATGAGTAAATCAAAAGGTAATGTGATCGATCCGCTTGAGGTGATGGATAGTGGCTATGGTGCGGATAGTTTGCGCGTGTATGAAATGTTTATTGCGCCGTATGACATGGAGGCACCGTGGGATACGCGTGGCGTGCCTGGGGCATACCGTTTCTTAAACCGTACCTGGAATTTAGTCCAAGAATATCTTGAGGGCGAAGAGGTTTCATTAAGTAAAGAAGATGAAGCAAAAATTCTTACCATTGCGCATAAGACGATTAGAAAAGTAACTGAAGATATTGAAAATGATAAATTTAACACCGCTGTTTCAGCCATGATGGAGGCTGTGAATAGCTATTTTAAGCTAAAAGAAGAAATTGGCATTGGCAAGAATGATGAATGGAAAACCTGCCTTGAGAGCTTACTGCAGGTGCTGGCGCCATTTGCGCCACATATTACAGAAGAGCTATGGCATCAGCTTGGCAATAAAAAAACAATCCATATCGATAACTGGCCAGAGTGGGATGAAAAATACCTAGTTGAAGACGTAGTAACAGTGGTTATACAGGTAAATGGTAAATTACGTGCAAAATTAGAACTTTCACCAGAAGCAAGTGAAGAAGAAGTAATTGCTGCCGCAAAAGCACATGAAAAAATCGCCCCTTTGCTCAGCACGACAGAGCTAAAAAGAGCGATTTATATTAAAGGGAGAGTAGTTAATCTAGTTATTTAGATTCGTGATCATGTTTCCAGTTTTCATAGGCTGGCTGACCTGCGTAAAAGTCATCTAGTTGCCTTTCTTTGGGAGTAGGCTGGTTGAGTGTATCTGCTGTAGTCTTAATACCCAGTCCAATACCTGTAATAACGAGCGGTAGCGCAACAAATGCTAGAGCCTTCTCGGTTTTGCTATATGTGCCATTGTGTCCTTTTGCGCGGCGTTCATTAGACTCATTTTGGCTATGCTGAGCCTCTCGTCCAATACTTTCTGTTGATTCTTCGTAGCGTGTTGTGTGTGGGTTATTACGTTCTTTCATAACGCTATTCATAATAGCATATAACCATAAGCGTGTCAATACTTTATACAATAAAGATTAATATTTTACTAATCTTCTTGAGAAGAAAGGTATTTTCAGCTATAATATATTACAAGTTTTAATAAATTTAATATCAAGATGAAAAGGAGTTTGCTCATATGGGAAAACCGAAAAAGCAAACCACATCACGCAAGACAGGTATGCGTCGCAGCCACCACGCTCTAAAGCTGGCACGAGCAGTTAATGCTAAGTCTCCTGTAAAGGTATTCACCACAAAGCGTGAAAGTGGAAAAAAAGATAAGTAATCTAACTCACCTCTGTTAAGAGGGCAGAATTTAAGCACATTTCAAATATAACAAAAGGAACCAAACTATGGCATCAAATCGTCATCTCGGTCGCATCATTGCACTGCAAACACTTTACGAAGCAGAGTTTCGCTCGGCAGCGAACGATAAATCTGTCAGTCTTGACGAAGTGTTAAAGCGAAATCTAGAACGATATGATAAAACAGTCGAAGATAAAGAGTTTGTGAAGCGTCTAACAGAGGGCGTAAGTGGCTCTAAAACTGAGCTAGACGCAATTATTCAGCCGATTGCTCCAGAGTGGCCGCTTGCCCAAATTGCCCGAATTGATCTGACGATTTTAAGAATGGCGGTCTATGAGCTCAAAGAAATGCAAGATATTGTTCCGCCTAAGGTAGCAATTAATGAAGCTGTTGAGCTTGCTAAAGCGTTTGGTTCTGATAACTCATCTAAATTTGTTAATGGCGTGCTGGGAACAGCGTATCGCACGTTAACAGAGGAGGGCCCGAATGCAGACACCAAAGTTTAATCGTTTTAAGAAATATTTTAATCGTAATAAAAAATCATCTATTCAAGAGATTGTGCGTGAACCAACCTCTGGTGGAGTTGTGTTTCGTCGAAATAAAAAGAATGAAGTTGAGATTCTGCTTATTCAAGATGCGAAAGATCGTTGGACAATTCCAAAAGGACATATTGAAGAGGGCGAAACAGCAAAAGAAACAGCGGTGCGCGAGATTGGCGAAGAGGCTGGTTTAGAGAAAGTAAAGGTTATAAACTGGCTTGGAAAAATTAATTTTCGTTATCGACGAGTGAACACGCTTGTTTTAATGACAACGCAGATTTATCTTGTGCAAGCGCAAGGAGATACAGATAAAATTAAAAAAGAAGAATGGATGAACGGCATCAAGTGGTTTCCCTTCCAAGAGGCACTTGAAAAGATTGAGTATGAAGATATAGGAAAACTGATTTTGCTTGCTATGCAAAGGATCCGAAAGGCAGGGCTGTAAAATAGTGGACATTACGCCATATAAAGAGTTTGCAGAAGAAAAGCTTGGGGTTACTTTTAATAACATTGAACTGTTAGTCACAGCGCTCACTCACCGAAGTTATGTGAATGAGCATAAACGAAGCACAAAAGAGCATAATGAGCGCCTAGAATTTTTGGGTGATGCGGTTTTGGAGCTTGTGGTAACAGATTATTTGTTTAGTAATTATGAAGAGCCAGAGGGTATTTTAACAAGTTGGCGAGCTGCACTTGTACGTACAGAAAGCATTGGCGAAGCTGGCGAAAAACTTGGCTACGAAGAACTCTTGCGCCTTTCTCGGGGGGAAAAGCAAGGCAGTCCGCGCGCTAGGCAGCAAATTATGGCTAACGCATTTGAGGCAATAACAGGGGCGATCTATCTTGATCAAGGATATGACGCAGCGCAGAAGTTTATCGCAGTTAATATTCTAAGCAAGCTCGATCAGATTCTAAAGAGTGGCAGTTGGCGAGATCCAAAGTCTTACCTTCAAGAAGCCGCGCAGCGAGTAGACGGGCACACCCCTGTTTATAAAGTGCTTGAAGAAGAAGGCCCGGATCATGATAAAACCTTTACACTTGGCGTATATGTTGGTCCAAAATTAATGGGCAAGGGGAGCGGACCCTCTAAGCAAGTAGCACAACAAATAGCCGCAAAAGAGGCTTTAAAGAAGTATGAAACGCGCCAGAAGTCCTAAACAGATTGACTAGAGGTGGATAGTAGCGTAAAATAGGCAAAAGTTGATAATAAAACTAAAGTAAGAAAAGGAAGTAAAGAATATTATGCTCGCAATTCGTTTGCAACGTCTTGGCCGAAAGGGCTACCCAGTTTACCGTGTGGCTGTTCAAGAGGCGCAGCGTCATCCATCAAGCGGTCGAGTGGTCGCATATGTTGGTAACTACAACCCCCACACAAAAGAAGTAAAGTTTGACAAAGAAAAAGTAGGCTTTTATCTAAAGAATGGTGCCCAGCCATCTCCACGAGTGGTGAAGCTGCTTGAAGCTGAAAAGATTGCCTTGCCAGATTGGGTAAAAAAGGCGTCTAAGAAGGAAAAAGCAATTCGCAACCCAGAAAAACTACGTAAAAACCAGCCAAAAGAAGAGGTTGCTGAAGAGCTAGAAGCTGAATCTACCCCCGAAGAGGCGGTTGAAGAAACAGTAAAAGAAGAAGCCGAACAAGCTCCTACCGAAGAAACCAAAGAAACCGACGGCGAAGGCGCCTAAAGTTAAAAAATCTTTGCAAGCTGCTTACGCTTCAGCTACAATAAAGCTAGAAGCAGTAATTGGAGTAATTCCTAAGGAGGCAGCATGACCACAATTGATCAGCAATTTATAGAATATATCGTAAAATCACTTGTTAGCAATCCTGACGATGTAGTTATAGAACGACGCATCGACGAAAAAGGTGTTCTTTTAGAGCTGACGGTAAATGCTGAAGACCTTGGCCGTGTTATTGGTAAGCGAGGAATTACAGCACAAAGTTTGCGAACGCTTTTAAGGGCACTTGGCACAAAAAATGATGCTCGTTATAACCTTAAAATTGTAAATAACGATGGTGATGACCATCGCCCTGCGCGACAAGAAAAGCCAGCACAGGAAGAAGATATTACACCAGCAGCAACAGAGGAAGACCAGTCTGTGCAAAACTCTACCACCGAAGATGTGGAAAACGAGTCAGACTTAACAAAAAATACGCGAAAAGAGCTTGCAGAACTCGACGACCTCGATATATAATCATTAACAGTTCAAAGCACAAAATATTGCGAGAACAAAAGCTTCTGCGAGCTTAACTAAAGTTGAGAGCTTTATGTGTTTAAATAATCCGTCCTTAGTGGCGGGTTATTTAGGTTTTAGACTTATGACGCAACCAGACGAGTAACATGAATTTACTAGTCTGGTTGCGAGGACAGAGAAGCTCCTCGCGAGAAAGCTCTTAATGAATCAGGGTCATCCTTGCGTCGGAGAATATCCCCTTGCTGTTATTGGGCAAAATACCCATATCAATCAGCGAAAGATTCTTCTCTTCTCCGTCGATTTCAGCTTGGACCATGTAGTCCCTCCCTCGACCTTTTACGGGCCTGGATCGGAAGACACCTTTTTCTTTTCTTCCTTCGGTGAAGTTTAGAACGACAGTGAACTCAACACCAGGTTGAATTTTTTTCTCGACATCTGTAATGTCATTACCTCGAAGTTGCGACATACAAGCCTCTCTGTCCTAATTTTTATCATGAACTAGCCATGACTTTACATCCTTGCGTACACAAGAACTAATAATATTTTAAAATATTATTATATATAAAGCAATAATGTTATACTAAATCAGATGAAAATACAGATTATAACGCTATTTCCTGAGATGCTTGAAGGCGTGTTGAATACTTCAATGATGCGTAAGGCGCAAGAACAAGGCGCGGTTGAATTTGAACTAATTAACCTAAGGGATTTTGGTATTGGTCCGCGTAGGCAGGTTGATGATACGCCATATGGCGGTGGTGACGGCATGCTTTTAAAGCCAGAGCCACTATTTACGGCGGTAAATAAAGCTAAAGAAACAAATAAAGATGCCAAAGTGGTGCTTTTAACGCCGCGTGGAAAGCGATGGAAGCAAGCGACGGCGCAACAGTGGGCGAGCAGTGGAGACGACCTTATTTTTATTTGCGCGCGCTATGAAGGCTATGATGAACGGATTATAAGCATTGTTGATGAACAGGTGAGTGTAGGTGACTACGTTTTGACGGGCGGGGAACTCCCAGCCATGACAGTGGTTGATAGCGTTGTGCGCTTGCTACCTGGTGTTTTGGGCGGAGAATCCAGCGCAGAGATTGAAAGTTTTAGTGATGGCAAAACGCTCGAATTTCCGCAATACACACGTCCAGAAGAATTTGACGGCATGAAAGTACCAGAAGTTCTGCTAAGCGGTAATCACGCTGCAATTGCAAAGTGGCGAGAAGATAATTCGCAAGAAGCAGAATAAAGCAAAACACCTCAAAAAGAGGTGTTTTTTTGTTGTGGTGGATGTCGTAGAGCGATCTACCTAATTTTTTATGGTGTTTTTATTTTTTAAGTATTCGCTTAAAACAACTTTAGCGATTTACTATATAAAACGCAAGCGTTTTGACACAAAAATACAACAAAACAAAAACATAAAAGAGTATAATGGGATATATTGATGAAACAAATAATAGCCACGCTACCTCCTAAATTAAAAAACAAACACGCACAACTTTTTGCCTGGTTTTTAGGACTATTATTTTTGCTAATGGCGCTTATGCAGCTTGTAAAGTTTGAAAAGTTTACTCCATTCATAGAAACAATTTTTGATGGGGGAGGAGCGGAGAAGGCGATTGCAGCAATAATAGTGACGGCAGAAGTATTTGCACTCCCCTTTTTGCTTCGCATGAGACTTAGCCCGCTAATGCGAGTTACGAGCATGGTGTGCGGATGGTTTGTTGCACTTCTGTGGTTATGGATTAGCGTCATTTTTTTGCAAGAGTTTATTTGGGTCGGCGTTCTTTTAGCAGTTTTAACTGGCTATGTTAGCTATTTACTTCGTAGTGATAGTAAAGCTGTTATCAAGAAAAAATGAGAAGACTATAATCTCAATGCTCTTCATGATGAGAGTGCTCAATATCGTGTAGTTGCTCATGCGCAACATAGCTTACGCCAGCGACGACAAGAACACCAAGGATGAGAAGAATTGCAGAGAAGTGGGCAAAGCGCCCTTTTGCATCGTCGTGAATTGTAGGAATAAGATCACTTGCAGCAATGTAAATGAATAACCCTGCGGCCAGTGCAAAAATTGGACCAAGCGGCAGCGCGCTACTATCCCCTAGCCAGAATGTTAATAAAGCAGCAACTAATGTTGCAAGTGCACTAACAGCGTTCCATAAAAGCACGTGGAGTCGGCGCATACCTCTTTTTAAAAGTACGCCAAAATCTCCAATCTCTTGTGGAATTTCGTGTGCAGCAATGGCAAGAGTTGTGGCGATACCAGCGGGAATACTAATTAAGAAAGCAGCGCCAATAATAATACCGTCAATAAAATTATGGACTGTGTCGCCAATAATAATGAGTGGCGCGGTCGTCTTTTTTTGTTTATTCTCTCCGCTGTGCTCGTGATGATGGTGAAACCAGTGAAGATAGTGTTCGAGCAGAAAGAACAAAATAATACCTGTAACAACCCAATAAAATGTGATTTTCCCATCATTAATTTCAAGAGCTTCTGGTAATAGATCAAAAAATGCAGCACCAAGCAGTGCCCCGGCAGCAAAGGGCGTCGCAAGATAGCCAACTTTTTGCGCAACTCGTTTGTTTGCAAGCAAAATAACGCCACCAATTAAAGAAAAAAGCCCACCAATGAGGGAGAACAAAATAACGTAGAAATAATCTGTCATCTGTTTAACAATAGCGCACTTACTATTATTTTGCCAAAAAATAACACACTCCCGCATCAAAAGAGTGTGTTATTTGTGAATAGGTAACTTAGCTTGTTAGCTGAGCTTTCTTCCGTCGATCGAAAGAGCTACCATGATTGGTCCCGTAATCAAAGCGTAAAGTCCGATAATCCAAACGAATGTAACGCCAGCTGCTGCTGGTTGTAGTAATACAACCACACCAACAATTACTGCTGCAATAGAAGCAATTGAAACAAGTGTTTTTTCGGTTGCGTCTGCGCCTTTATCTATTAATACGCCAACGCCCTCAATAACACCGCGAACAATCAGTACAAGACCGATAAGCAGAACAAGTGCTGCAAATGTTACGGTTGGATGACGAAGTAGGTATACACCGATACCAAGTTCTACTAATCCAATAATTAGGGTTAATACCCAAGATGAGTGTGCCTTGCGAACTGCTGCAACACCTTGGATAACGCTAATAATACCGCTTACTAAAATAAATGCACCAAATAGGTACACAAGCGCTACTAATGTTAGCCCTGGCCAGAATACTGCCACAATACCAAAGATAATTGCGGCGATTCCCCTTAATGTTAATGCCCACCAGAAGTTTGATGCGAATTGACTATCTTTCTTAGCCATTCTTCCCTCCTTAAATTGGTTGATAATAACTTTATAATGCTCCTGGTTGGGGGATTTGTCAAATTATTACTAGCTAAGTTGGGGATAAGTAGCGGCAGGTTATTGAGATAAGTTGTTTTTTTCGTTATAATCACCCTAGTTAATGGGGATTAGCCAAGTGGTAAGGCAGTGGGTTCTGGTCCCATGATCGGGGGTTCGAATCCCTCATCCCCAGCCAA
>CAZLCC010000007.1:0-77176 GCA_964558365.1 uncultured Candidatus Saccharibacteria bacterium
AGCCTTGCTTCCGCTTGAGCTGCTGACGAGCCGGAGGCTTCCCAGGGTTTAGCTCCTCCAATAACCACTTCTTCAGCGTGGTAACTTGATGAAGGCGCTTCTCGATGTTCTGGTTGGAAAGTGCGCTGATTACTTCCACCAATCAAAATTTCGCCTTTAAGAGGCGATTTTTTTATTTTACAGCGTTGAACATTTATTTTATGCATATGGTGATATTATTGAACACTATAACGTGTATTGACTTTTTATTTCGTTTATGCTAATATTTAAAGCATGAGTAATTCTAAACAAGCAAAAACTCAAAAATCAAAACTAGATCAATTCAACCTTTACTTTGAATTTGACAGAACTCCTCGTGAAATCCACAAGGACTTAAAGCAGCGCACTGTAAAGTAAAGTTAAACTCTCCCACCTCTGTATGAGGATGGCCTATGGCTAAATTAAGTAATAGGTTATCCTCTTTTTTTATTACTTTTATATAAGTTTTCCACTCGATTTTTTAATAGCTATATGTCAATATATAGATATGCTATGTATCAATTGTTCTAATCAAAAAACCAACGTTGTTAATTCTCGAACACATAAGTCATCTGCTCAGGTCTGGCGGCGCCGGAGATGCCCGATATGCCAGTGCACCTTTACTACTTATGAAAGAGTGTCGAGTGCTGACGAGCTTTCAGTGCAGGATGCTGCAGGCAAAAGGACCGCTTTTAAGCCCGGCAAGCTTATACTAAGCGTCCTTAACTGCCTTAACTACTCAGAAGAAAAGGCCGCCCAAGCTTTCTGGCTTATTGAAACAATCGAGAATCAATTACTCAAAAAAGCCGATCTACTCGTAACAAAAGAAGATATCGCTTCTATCACCCATAAAACACTTACCTCTTTTGATAAGCTAGCAGGCGAACAGTACGCGGTACGTCATCGAAGAAGAAGCCTATAAAAAAGTTTATTTATTTCTTAACAGATTTTTGAGTTACATCAAACTTATCAAGATATTTACCGATTAAAAGTCTTGTTTGCGAATAAAACGCAGAAAAAGAAGTGTAGCAAATTGCCGTAACTGGCATAAGAAACCACTGCAAAATCATAAATACGCTTCTATGCTTTTTATAGCGCTCTGGTCGTGGTGGTAACATCTTAAATGCTAGAAATACAGTAATAATAATGCCAATGAGAGCAACTTGCTGAATGCGGCTCACTGTAACTGGTAGCTCATGGGCGATGATGCTGCGCGAAGCAGCATTGTTAAGAAATAATGGTACCCAAGCCCCAAAAGCAATAATAAGCGGCATAGCGGCAAGAGAAACATGACCATCAATAAGCCGGAAAAGTCGTGCTAACGCTGGAAATAATGGCACTTTTCTATCTTTAGTGAATATATTTGTTGCCACATAAGCAATATCTGAAGCCCCATATGCCCAGCGACGCAGCTGGATAAATTGAGCTTTTAATGTTTTTTTGTAAGACTCTGTTAATACTGCATCTTGATAAATTGGCACATAGATAGGAATAACGGAATAACGACCTTCAAAAAAGAAATAACTGCGCCAATATTGATGACCGTCTTCAACGATCGTACGAACACTCCAAAAGTTCATCATTTCAAGCGCTTTCATACCCTGCGAGTGAGACGCAAAATTACGTAAAGAATATGGTCGAGTTGAACTAATAATATTCCAAAACGAGTTACCGGTTGCCACAACACGCATTGGCGCCGGAGCATCCCAAATGTTATTTAAGAATAACGAAATTGGCTGAAACGCCACTCTAAGCCTATCTGGATGCATAATATATTCATATGTTACGTAAGAAAAGTAGGTCTTATGTGGCCGATTATCACTATCGAGCGTCGTTACAATTACTTTATCTGCATCAATCGACTGCTCTTTAAGCCACTTTGCTAGATACTTACCGGCATATGTAATATTACCGCCCTTCCCTCTTACCTCACCCTCTGTCAGAGGATGTTTTACGGCGTAGGCATATCTAAACTTATCGCCATATTTTTTTACAAGCTCTAAGCAAGCTTGTTCAGATTGCGCTCCATCTCTGCCTTCGTAGGCAAAAACGAGAATAGTTCTTTTCATGTCATAGTCTGATTCAATAACCGCTTTAACCGTTGGCTCAATTACTGCTATATCTTCGTTATATGCAGCAATAATAACTGCATTATAAATTTCAGAAGGCTTCGGATATGATTCATCTGCCGCTGCAAGTCGCTGCAGATTATCAACATGCACCTTAAAACGCCAACTTTCATTATGCTTTAAATCGTTTTGGCGCTTTAGTGCACTCTTTGCTGGATCTTCTAAATCGCTTAGCCGCACTGCCCAATCAACTTTTTGCGCTCTGTCTAGTAAGTTTCTTCCGTGAATAGTTCTAAATGCAATACCAAGCGCTTTAATAAATTGCGTTAAAATAAACAAAAGAAGGTATATTGCCGCCCAAAGAGGATTAATTAAACTAAGGGCAATAAGAAGAAAAATTGCACCATAGCTCAAAATAGCCGGGAGCATCTCAAAGAAGCGATATTCTTTTGTTCGTTTGCCAACAGGAATTTCGATATTGGTCATTGTGATAGTAAAGCAATTCTAAATAATGAAGATGTTGTGAGAAATGCAATGATAATAATTGCAGTGCTCAACCCCAAGAAAAGAATTGATAGTTCACGCCCTTTTTGCTCATACAGCTTTAGGCTAATTGCAATATTCATCAGCATTACGAAGATGGCAAAAAGAACAAATCCAAGCAAGTAATACCACTTGTCTCTGTAAAAATTAGTCGATCCGTATGAGGTGTAGTGCACAGGAAGCTGCAAATCAGAAGGACGAATTTGGAGTAATAAAATAAGTGCTAGTAAAAGAGAGAGCGCAATTAGTACTATAGCGCTAATTACCCAGTTACGATCCCTGATTGCGTGCTTAAATGCTGCCCGTATATGTGTCTTCATTATTCTTTATTATATCCTTTTATGCAGTGTCTATACAATGGAGCCGCTGAGCGGATTTGAACCGCTGACCTACGCTTTACGAAAGCGCCGCTCTACCAACTGAGCTACAGCGGCATGTTACTTTGGCAATTATAGCAGTTTATCTCTGTTCTTAAAAATCACCAAGCGTTGCATATTATCTCTAAAGCTGCTACCATAATTTAGTCTAAAGCCAGATACGGGCTCGTGGTGTAGCTGGCCTAACACGCCTCCCTGTCACGGAGGAGATCGCCGGTTCAAATCCGGTCGGGCCCGCCAAGTTGATTTAATACCATTTTTATGGTATTATTTTAATATAATGACCACTGAAACAAATCCTGCTGACAAAAAAATAACTCTACGCGAATGGCCACCACACGATCCTATCTTGGATGATATTTTTGGAGTTCATGAGGAAAAACCTCTGGGCTATTTACCAATTAGTACCATAAAAGAATATTCCGATATTTCGCCAGAGGAACTTTCTGAGTTGTGCAGAAAAAACGGTCTAAAGACGCTGCTGTTTGAGGAGCCAGAACAACCGCGTATCGTTCAGGAGGCTCTTTACGTATACGATGACAGGGCGCTGCAGCTACTTATTGACGATAATCTACATTTGCTTGAAAAATATGAATGGCCAACTACACCCTATGATTTAGTGCAAAAAATTAGCACAACAGCCGCCGACTCTATAGAGCAGCCAGACTTATATAGATTAATTGCCTATGCTTTTGCTGATCCACGACCAAAATATCAGAGAAAAAATCAAGATAATTGGAGCGTTCCTCTAGCGAGAGAAGGAGCGCTTGGGTCATTAAATCGACGCATAAAAAATCTTGGAAATGATATACTAAAAAAATTTTAATATGCCTCTAGAAATACCTCCTTCATCACCCATTAGATATGAAGCTGAAGAAGCTAAGTTAAATGTTGCCGGTTATTTAGAACATAGAAATAAAGCTCAAAAATTTATCATTGTTGAAATTGGCCACAGAGAACAGCCAATTGCCCCACTTCAAGCTAATTTAACAGGACAAAAGGCATATATTGGAATAGAAGCAAATCTAAGAGATCCCCTCAACACAGTTCGTCCAAAAATAGCTCAGCTGCGAAAAAAAATGGCGGATCAAAATGTTATTTTTGTTGACCAGAGACTTGATGGCGAAGCATATCGCCCAGAAAGAGATTGGGAAGAAGGAAGATCATCTACTGCATTTCATGGAGATTATCAGCCAACTACTATTATGCCCGATGGCGGAGCAGATGAAGTTTTTTTAGGTAACGTTTTTGGTGATCCACATGTGTCACACTACAAAAAGCACACTGAACGATTGTTGGATGAAGTTTCTAGAATAGTAAGTCGTGGCGGAAAAATTATTATTCGCGAAACAATTACCCCGGAGCATTGCTATAGCCTCGACCGAGCGTTAAGAGAGTCGAGCTTAAAAGAAGTTGCCTACATAGAGCCTGGCTCTGCCGAGTGGGATATGATGGAAGAGTCATTTAATGGCGCTCAAGATTCATTCCGTAATCACGGAAGTTTTTATCTTGTCTTAGAAAAATAATAGTATATAATTTATTTTAATTCCTATCGACGATAGGTCGCTCATAAAGATGAGTAGGAATATCTCCAACCTGTTGGAAGGAAATATGGAGAAGAGGTTTAAAGGCGGAAAGTCTTTACCTAAACCCTTTGGACTTGAGATCCTCGTGATCCAAGAGAAGAGACTTCTGCAGCAGCAGATGGAAATAGCAGCCGCAGCGGGACTATGTGTCGACCCCTACGGACACTCCGTGGAGGTATATTATAACGGCGATGACATACCTCAGGCAAAAGATTGCATCACCTTCTGCCTATTGGCTGATGGCGATTCTGTGGAAGCTATTGATGAACATCAGAGACGGTGTGTCATCATCAACGACCAGGGACTGGCTAGAAAGAAGCGAAGGAGAAGCTGGTTCGCTAAGAAGCTTCTTGGCGAAGCGAAAGCTGAAACCCTTCATGCTTCACCAGCATAAAGCCCCACGACGTTGCGTTGCAGTAGGCTATAAAAGTTTACTGCATTAACCCATCGTTTGTGGGGCTTCGTCATGTCTAAGCTATAAAAAACTAGTTATCTATTTTTGATTCGGGAATATTAATAAACACGTCTATCTTGCCTTCTTTGCGAAGCTTTTCAAGATTTTTATCAAACTGTGTTAAACCTATTTTAATTCGCGAATAGCGAATTTGGTCATCTTTTGTATCTGTTACCTTAATAATATAGTAGGCATCTGTACCTTTTATAATTTCCGAGGTCTGCCCTTTTTTAAGTTTTGCAGCAGCTTCAACTAGCCCATTTGGATCCTGACTGTCGGCTAGTACAAAGCCAACATCACCCTTATTTGTTTCTGCCATTTCATCATCTGAAAATTCAGCAGCAACCTTACCAAAGTCTGCACCCCTTGCCTGCAAGCGCTTGCTAACCTCCTCTATTTTTTCTTTTGCTTTTTTATCAATTTCAAAAGCTACTTTTCGTTTCAAAAGAGTATTCTTTACAATACCTTTATATTCATCGAGTGACCAGCCATAAAAACCTTGTAAAACTGCGGATTCATACGCTCTTTCAGAAAGTTCTTGCTGCTGAGACTCTCGTTCTTGCGTAATTAAATTATCCACTTCTTCGACTGAAACACTAACATCATATTGCTTAGCAAGTTTTTGCGCATATGCATCTGCCTGAGCACGATTCATAGATTCGCGCTTTAAATGATCTCTTTGCCTTTCAGCACCTTTTGCGGTTAAGCTATCTGGCTCTTCTTGCTGTAGATAATGTTCTGAGCTGCGGAAACGAACAAGATAATCGCTATAGCGCACCCACTGACCATCAACAGACGCAACTGGCACTGGTACAAGTTGCGTTATCCTATAAAAAAACTGACTGGTATTTTGCATCGGATACAGTTGCCACCACACAAAAATAATAAGTAAAATTAACGTAACAAGTGTAATTAGAATCGAGTTAATGACAAGTTTGTGCTTAGAATATTGCACTGGATATTTAAACTTACGGCCTTCAGCCAATACTCTTTCTCTATGCTCTCTCACCGTATCATTTGTAATACGCGTTGAGGGTTTTGCTACTTCTGTAGTTGTTGTCTTTTTTATAACTTTATTCTTCAACCTCTTCATGATGCCCTTTGTCTTCTGTTGCTAGTTTTACTGCGTCTTGCAGTTTGTTATATATCTTACTGGGGTGTGGTACACGATCTAACACAAGATCGCCAACATACGTTTGGATTACAATCGTGCCAAATCCAAATACTTCACCCGTAAATCCAGGAATATTATAGCTTACATTCTGTATCTTGGATATGCTTAAATCAATCACACTTGTGCCAAAAAAACTTTTTTGTGTAATCTGGCGAATACGCTGATCTGTCACAATAAAAACCGTAAAGTGCCACCCAATCCAAAAATAAAAGAAGATGCCCAAGCCAACCACAAAGCCAGCAAGCGCAACAGCTAGAAGCTCAAGATAGCCAGGCCAAATAAGAGATGGGATGGAAGCTAAAGCGAACGGAATTAAAAGACCATAAAAGCCTTTTCGCAGCGCAATAATGTGCCGTCGAAATACAAAAAGAACCTTTTCGTCATCTCTCTGCCCTTCAAATTGCTTATTCATAATTATTACCCTCTATTTTAACACGTGGTACCCCGGGTAGGAGTCGAACCTACAACCTTCTCCTTAGGACGGAGCTGCTCTATCCATTGAGCTACCGAGGCACATTATAATGTTGCCTAAGCATAAAGCTATTATAGCAGTTTATCCCTGTAAAGATTATAGATTTTCTAGTGGGATACCAGTTTTTTCAGAAACTTTATGCGCCCAAATAATAAGCTTGTCCATTTGACTTTTGTGCGCAGCCTGCTCAATTTCATATGAATCAAGCCTTTTTTGCAAAAGCGTCCAGAGTAGTTGCTAGCCTATCAATACTGTCGTTTGTTTTCTCGAACCGTTCATTAACTTCTGCGCGAAACTCTTCAATGTATTTAAATAGTTTAGTAAATTGATCGTCAGTCATAGTATTTCTAGTATACGCCATTTAGCACATGCAAGACAACAAAGCCTAAGAACTATTTCTTGCTCTTTTTCTTTGGAACACGACCTTTTACAACTGGAGTGTGTACGTTTTCGTATGCATATACCTCATCGTCGTTAAACCAAAGTTTAATTTCTTGCTCGGCTTCTTCGGCATTGCCAGACGCATGAAGAATGTTTGGTAGTGTTGCACCAAGTGGGTTTGTATATGCCCGTGTTACGTGCGTATAATCTCCGCGAATTGTGCCAGGAGCTGAGTCTTTAGGGTCTGTTGTACCAACCATTTTGCGCACGTGCTCTACTACTTCCACACCCTCAAGCACCATCGCAATCACTGGGCTTTCTGTCATTGCACTAAGGGTGACGTTAAAAATGTCTTCGCCCCAACGACTAATCAGCCCACTAATACCTTCGTAATGTTCATGAAAATGTGCTTCGTCTGGTGCGACCATCTTCATGGCAATGATCGAGATACCAGATCGTTCAAACCGAGTAATAATCTCTCCAACAAGTCCGCGCTGAATTGTGTCTGGTTTTAAAATAACGAGAGTTTTTTCCATAAATATATTTGCTCCTTTTTACTACTGAATAATTTTTCTTCTCAAACTATTGTAGCAGAAGAACAGTTAAAACCAACGCCGCCAAACCAACCCGATACCACCCAAAAGCTGCAAGATTATGTCGCGAAAGATATTTCATTAAAAAGCCAATCGCAATTAAGCCAGAAATCAGCGCCATAATGTTACCAACAATCAACATTTCCCAATTAGCTGCAAAATAGGCACGATCGCTCGCTTTTAAGAAAACTTTTGCCGTTACACCCAGCATGATGGGGATTGAAACCAAGAAACTATATTCTGCTGCTTCAGCTGGCTTTAAACCCATAAAGCGTCCAGCGATGATAGTTGAGCCAGAGCGTGATACACCGGGTACAAGCGCACACACTTGTGCGGAGCCAATAATCAACGCTCGCCATGGCGTTAGTTTTTCACCATTCTTAACATATGATTCTTTTGGCAGCTTTTCTAAAACAATCATCAAAATGCCAACCAGCGCCAATGTCACCACCACCACCCAAATGTTATTAAAAAACGCCGTGCCAGCAATAAAATCTGCAAACAAAAAACCGATCAAGCCAGCCGGCAGCGCGGTAATAATAATATTTCGCGCTAGGTCATATTTTTTGTTCACAAAAATATCTTGCAAAATATCGATAATTTTCTTGCGAAAATAGATAAGAAGCGCAACCACGGTGCCAATGTTTATAAATTCTAAAAACAAATGGTCAGAACCGCCATTAAACAAATACTGTCCAATTACCAAATGCCCAGAGCTTGAAATAGGAATAAACTCAGTTAATCCCTGCACAATTCCCAACAGAGCCGCCTCAAACACATTCATCTTAGTTCTATTCTACCTTTAAACAGATTTAACAGCTAGTAGCGAGGTGGCAGTTCTACCTCATACACAGAAGTTGCTTTTTGCTTCGCACCTGGTCCGTTTTCTTTAAAATACTGTGTTAGTATTTGATCTGGTCGTAAGTTAAACACCTCAGCAGCTTTACCATGTGTTTCCGGCTTTGTTGAATCAGAACCATATGTTCGATATAGGCCAAGCTTTCCAACAGATACTGGGCCATTGATAATTAGCCTTTCCGCACAATCTCCTTCAACTAGATTATTTGTCTTATTACAAGTGTTAAGGGTTGTCTTTGTGATCAACCATGCATCAACACGTTGAACATTCTCATTTATAGTTATTCCATCGTCTGCAAGAATGATAAGTCGTGGAATATTCTGGGCTGACGCATCATCTGGATATTCAATATTGCCAGTAATGGTTACTTTCCCACCGTTTGATCCATCTTTCTTGGCATAGACGGTAATGTCTTTACCCGCAGGTATATTACCTGAAATATTAATATTTTTGCCATTAATTACATATTTGCCATTTTGAATATCTCCATCGGCAAGATTTACATCTACATCTCCACCTGGTGTAGAATCTTTTATTGCATCTTTCTTGTCTTCATCACCGTCAACTCTCCCAAAATAATCTGGCTGACATTGGCTGTTAAACTGGAATCCTCCGCCAGAAACAAGGTTCGCAGCAGTCGTGTTAGCAAACGTCAGTTTATTAGGCGGGTCACTTGTCCAACTCACGCCAGTTGGTGTTGCGGCAGACCCAAACCCAGTAATAGTGCTGGCGGCAAATGCACCATATTCCACCCAAGAACCGTACATATTACGCGTTGCATTATTTGGAGCCCATGCAGTAACCCCAGTAGCCTCTATCTTTGCATCAGGGTTCGTTGTGCAGTCGTTATTGTTTCTGAAATTGCGCCCTACCCGCACATCTGCATTCTGGAACTGAACTTTTGGAGATTTGACGATATCGACACACTTTTCTGGAGCAGACTTTGTCGCTCCACCATGATTTGCCTGTGTAATAGTTAGCCCAATACAAACCTTCGTTCCAACAGGGTACGCAGCTGTATCTATGGAATGATCTGAGAGTTTATTGCTATCGCTTTCGCCATTTTGCGGTGAAAATACTTTAGATCCAGAAGCTACGTTACCAGAATCTATAAGATTGCCGTCCTTATCTAGCACTCTTTTCGCAAAAGTCCACGTCGCGTTCCTAGAATTAGTGTTATATCTATCGCCAGTTTTTATAGGAATGTTCCCATAGCCGCTAAAATCAACTTTTTTACCCTGTTCTAAAGTGTCAGAACCAGTTGTTGTAACAGATGGATTAACTTCGTAATAATAAGGAACTCTAACACAGCTATTGTTTGAGTATTTTTCTGTATCATAAACCGTTACACTTTGATATCTGTCATAGTTAGAGCCACCAGGTCTCCAGTGAATGCGCGAACAAGTGCTTGCCGTGTCGGAAGCGTCAGAAGGAACTAGTTGATTAGTTTCTCTGGTATATGGTCCGCCTATACGCGCACCGCTAGAAACGCCTTCATCGACTTTAGTCCAAAATCCATTCCAAGTCGTTTCTACATACACAGGGTCTTGCGTTGCGCTAGGACCATTATTACGAAGGTCATGACTTAAACTATATTTTTCACCAACACGCGCTTCGTTATATTCTGCATTGCCAGATGTGTCACTTACAACTGTAGTGTTTGAACGTGAGTCAATGCCGCTTGTTTTCGTTCGTTTAATTTGCTGTTTAGAATCAGATGTCCATTCGCCGATAATTCTAACACACTGTTTCTTGGTATTTTGAACCGAATTAGGATTATTTGAATTGCGCGGCTTTACTCTTAGCCATTCGCAATAAAGATCGCCAGGCTCCAAAGCCGAAGCCCACTGCTTAATCGGCGATTGCTGGCTGACATATCTACCATCATAACCCGTATTATCATTTGAACTTTGACTATCGAATTCAAGACCAGGAGGGTCAGTGCCCGAAGCAGAGCGAGGAATATTCCACGACTCATATTTCTTATACACAGCACCGTCTGGATATTCACTCCCGCGTTTTACATCATCGTTTTTATCATAAAGCACTGCCCGACCAGTTACCCAAGTATTTATAGATCCTGTTGCACTACCAAATCGATATACTTTATGTCGAATGTTCACGCTATTATTTTCAGCTGCATAGATTGTATTCGATGTTTGTAAATTCGAATGCCCATTAAGTTTCCATGTCGTACTGCTTGGCTCCTCTGGGGGCTCTTCATAAGTGATTACAACCACGAATGTATTTCCATTAGACGGACGCACGATTTCTGAAGACCACTCACCGCCAGAGCGATAACCAGTTGGCACTCCTGCTCCCTCAATTTTCACTGGCTGATAGTTACCAGCTCCTCTTAAGGACGTATCACAATCAACTGCCCAGCCACCGCCATGCCCAGGCAAAACCGCCGCGCCGCTACAAGCACCGCTACCATTTGGATCAAACCACTTACTCGTCTGCCGCGCCCCTGTTCCTGTGTTATAGATATTTCCTGCAGGCGTTCTGGTAACACCATAGGTTGAAACTTCTGCACGAACCGGCTGGCTGTTGCTCGTTAAAGCCGTACGTTGCTCGGTGCCATCTGGCTGGACAGCAAACACCACAACCAAGCCAGCGTAGCCATGGCGATTGCCGCTGGTAATACCGCCGCAACGACCAGTACGTTGAATATCAGTTTTACGCTTAGAAGCCGTCATTGCATTTGTTGTGTGCGAAAAAATGAGTGACATACATGTGCTAATTAAAAAGAATGCTGCCAAAAACAGTAATGTTTTTCTATAGTTAGTAGGCATAATTATGTTGGTCTTCATTCGTTTTGCCCTTCTTTATCTTCTTCAAAATTCACCTCTTTGCTCAGACCTTTAAAACGAGCAGGGAGTTTCTTTAGCTCTTCATTAAACTGCTGCTTGGTAACTGCTTTTGAAAGAGTTGAAACATCTGTAAAGAAGTAATAGGTTGGCACCCAGTTTTTGGCATCGTTTTGGTCTGCCACAGCATCTGCCACTGTTTTGCCTTCCATAATTTGGCTTAAGCCTTCTTGAATCTTGCCTGAACGAATATAATCTTCCACACTTTTTTCTAGCGGCCCTGAACCAACCGTCACATCTGTATCAACACCTTCTGTGCCAACAGTTTGAAAATTTTCAAACTGAGCACTTGGGTTAGCGCCTGCTGTTTGCATAAAGCCAAGTCGAGGGTCTTTTTGAATTTCTTCAAGCGCTTTTTTAGGGGTAATGCTGCCACTTTGTAGTTTAGCGCGATAATGCTCGGCTCGTTCTTTAGCATAGTCTCTGTCTTTTTTAATTTGTTTTTGGTCGTTTAAGCAATCTGGTTCAAAATCTGGCCCTTTTTCAATGCAGTGCCCAAACAAAAAGATGAAGGCATAGCCAACCACTTGATCGTTCATTTTCTTACTGTCGCTATTTTCCGTTAGTTGCGCCTCTAGCAAATCGTTGTATGCAACCAAACCGCCCCACTGACTCTTTTGTTTGGCACTGTTTTCTGGAAATAGCTCTTTTTTGTTATAGCTTACTGCTTCATTTGTAATATCAATCTGAAGCTTTTCAGCTGTGCGCTTGCGTTTTAGCATCTCAAAAGCCTGTTTCGTAGCTTTTTCCGGCGTCATCTCGCCAGTTTTTACAGGGTAAGAAACAATTTCTTTTACTTCTTCTTGGCTATAGGCCCTGCCATCAATCGTAAATGCCGCACCACTTGGCACTACGTTATATTTAACATAAGTCGCCACTGAAAAAACAAGTAGACCAATAACGAGCACTGCCGCCACAATCGGCAAAGAAACAAGCCATTTTTTGCGGCGTTGCTTTTTAGAATGTTTTTTTGGCTGCTCTTCTGCCATATGTTTTTCTCTTAATTTCCCCTACACCCTATATGCTTATGCTCTATATGATAGCCCGACGAGAGTATGAAAGCAAGCTTAAGCCACAGATTTTAGATATTTTTATAAACTACTATAAATATACTTTCTATTATATTTACCAACTTTATAAAAGTGTTACTCCCTGGGGCATTTAACCCCAGGGAGTTTAGCTACCACCACCTTTTGTTTTTACCTGAAATCGCTGAGAGTATAGTCTTGACCAAACATGGCTTTGACATCACCCCTCATGGCTCGCTTCAGGCGGATCTTCACCGACTTTGGCTTGCCACTGAGCTTGACGCTGAAACGTCGCACCGGCTGATACAGCGAAGGCTTGCGCCACGGCTGTCGCACAACGATCCTGACCTTTCCGGTCACATTCGACTTCATGCGAATCAGCAAACGACTACCGTTGCGAATGGCTTTCACCTTCACAAACGGCGGCTTGGTTGTCTTCACTCTGCGCGGACACTGAGGAGTGCGCTTTATGTAGTCGTCGCTCATGTTTCCTACAACATCAAGTGTCGCAGTGCCGCGCTGCCAGCCAAAACCAACGTAGTCCTGGGCGTAGCCCATGACAATTTGGCAATGTGGCTTACTAAGCAACCAGCCATTAAGCGTCAGGTACGGAGTCGCACTACCGCCAATAGCTTCCGATAGTTGTCCGCCGATCCAGCCCGCCGCGGTAAGGCGTTCGCCAGGCGTACGCCCAAAAGGCGCAGGCGACGGCGCATAGTGACTAAAATAGTCACGCTCCACCATGTCGCTGCTGTGCCGCTGGGCGGCTAGTTCAATCCTGGGATCAGACTCAACCGTTCCAAACCCAGCCGCCTTACGCTCCTCATTGAGGAGGCAATAAAACGCAGTTCGCGCTTTCTTGATCCCGATCTTCAGAATTTGTGCATGTGCATTGTTGCACTGCTTTGCCGCATTCGCATTTGGCGCTGCCGTCACCAACATGGCAACAGCAAAGATCATGAGCACTACCGAGAAGGCAGCCATCATGACCATGAATCGGTTATTATTCTTGGTGTGCATGATGCACCTCCTATATAGTAGAGCTCGTCTGAGGGTATTCCCAGACCAGCGCGTTAGATTTTTGCTATTTTTTAAAAAAACAAAAAACCAAAGCGCCAGCCTGGATAACATTAAATAAAGGATAAGTGGTAGATTGTTAAACTGCTCAACTTTTATGCTCTAAGGATATAAAAGGAGCAAACCTCCAGCTAACTCTATTGCTAACTGAATAGTTTCATTATATAACACACATCATAATTTGTCAACCATAAGCAGCCCTGCCCCACTACCTGTCATTCTACTTTTTATCCTATGTCGCACAATGTTAAATTACGCTATAATAAAGCTTATGTATCTTTCTGAACTTATTATCGATTTTTTAGAACACCTAGAGGTTGAGCGTGGAAGATCTCAGAAAACGGCTGAGAACTACCACCTCTACCTTCAACGCTTGGTTGAATTTGCAGGAGATGTGGAAGTAAACAAAATAAATGCCGAAATGGTGCGCAAGTGGCGTTTGTGGCTTAATCGTTATAAAAACGACAATGATGATGATTTAGCAACGATTACTCAGGGTTATCACCTTATAGCACTGCGTAGTTTTTTAACCTATTGCGCAAAAAGAAATATTGAAACGCTTGAACCAACTAAAATTGAACTGCCGAAAATTAACCGCAAACAAGTTACTTTTTTAGATAGAGATGAAATTAAAAGGTTGGTTGATGCAATTGATGCTTCAAACGAAGTTGGGTTACGAGACAAGGCTATTATTGAGCTACTCCTCTCTAGCGGCTTACGTGTATCTGAACTTGCCAGCTTAAACCGAGATCATGTGAATACTAAGCGTCGTGAATTTATGGTGCGCGGAAAAGGGCAAAAAGACCGCCCGGTATTTATTAGCGAACAAGCAGCGCAAAACGTTGCAAACTACCTTGAAAGAAGAGCCGATTCACTTCCCCCCCTCTTTATTAGCTATAGCGGGCGAAGCGGATCGCAAGATAACAGTGGTGATTTTAAACGTTTAACTTCGCGTAGCATTCAGCGAATTGTGCAAAAATACGCCAAACTCGCTGGTATTACGAAGCACGTTTCGCCGCACACAATGCGGCACAGCTTTGCAACTGATCTTTTAATGAACGGAGCCGATCTAAGAAGTGTGCAGAGTATGCTTGGCCACAGCAACATTGCCACTACGCAAGTTTACACTCATGTTACCGATCAGCACTTAAAAGAAGTGCACGAAAAGTTTCATAAAGCTACTTAATGTAGTTTATCTATTCACAGAAATTCTTATAATGAGAGGTTAGAGAGCCGACACTCAGAGCCTTGCAGAGTGAATCTGCTGTATCGAACGAAGGATAATTCATAATGTGTGAGGTATTATCAAAGCGAACACGTGTCTCAACACGTCTAAATACATCATCTGCCCGCCCTGTTGCGTCTATTTTGGGCTGGATGCCATCTAATGGAACTGGTACTCCACCGCCTAAAAGCTCAACCTTATATTGTGTCTCGTTGGCATATAAAGGCGTAATGAGAAGATAGTAGTCATTGTTAGCTGAGTCTAGACCCGTAAGTCGGATATCCTTACAGATATAATCTTGGTTATATTTTTGAGCACAATTTATCTTCTTTGGTGTTGAGCTGTTTGTTGGCGATATGCTATCGGTGCCAGATCTTGCCGAAACAGAGCCTAATGAAATTAGGTTTGCTCCACCAGTCCTTTGTGGATACAAAAAGACCACTTTGTTATTATCATTAATCTGCGCTAGAGTCGGGTTATTTTTTGGAACCTGAATAAGTTGTGCTCTTAGAAGCGCGGGGATTCTGCCGTTACCCCACTCTGCTGTTGATTTTGGTAACTTTGCTTCATTTGTATTATTGCTAATATACGGAACGTCTGTTGATGCTGCGTCTTGAGGAGAAATTCCCGCATCATCTGCCTTGCCCCAGCTTAAGCGAATTGTGTCAAAGTTACTTAAAGTTTTTAGAGGAATAAAATCTGTGGTTTCTGCATTAAGTCTGTTTTTATAATCTGGCGGATTGTATGTGACATTCACACAAGTGTAGGCTTGATTGAAATTGTTTTCTTCCTCATCTTGTGTTGATACACGGACTTCTGGCGTGCTCCCTCTTGTGGCATTCGTGTCTTTGCAGTCTTGTTGGAATTTTGTTGCTAAATCACAATCAGCATCGTCCTTACACTCATTAATAGTACGTTTAGCATCTTCAATACCAGCCTGTGCGGCATCGTATGCGCTTTGCGAAAGATCATTATTTAGTGCCTGGCGCTGATCTTGGTTAGTAATTTGCACAAAGCTAACGGTTACTACCCCTAATAAAAGAGTGAAGAATATAACCACAAAAATAGAGGCTACTCCACCTTGCAATTTTTTCGTGTCTTTTTTTACTTTCATGCCCTTAATTCCCCTTTGCATATACAGTAACATTAAATGTGTTTAGAGCGCAAAAATCACCACCTTTTTCACCGGTACATCTGTTATCTTCGATAAGATCAGCAGTTGGAGTTGAAATTGTGTAGCGCATCCCTATCATGGCCTTATTACCCTCACCGGTTATGTATGTATATTCAGTAGGCTGGCGCATAACTAGTCCGTCTCCGATTAGCTCAACTGTCGTGTTTTCATCCCGAGGGACAGCCGGAGTGTTGCTTCCTGGTGGACACATTGTTGCACCCGGATCGCGGTAACGCGCAAAGCCCACTCTCGTGCTATTTGCATCATCATAAACATTGTTAGTCTCGCCAGGTATGTTCCATATAAAGCTATACCCACCAAGACAGAGTCTGCCGTCATCTTGCCGAGAATCATTGATAGAATTTGGATCAGTGCGTTGAAACACTCTCTGCAGCTCTGCACCAAGTGTGCGACCACTTTGGTTTACTCTTTTTAAAGTTATGCCCTTATTGTACGTATGTGTAATTTGAATAACACTCACCAATAGTACGATTAATAAACCTGCAACAAATGCCATAGCAAACATTAGCTCGGTGATAGTAAACCCGTTTCTTTTATTCATATAGCCTCACAATCGTACCTGTTCGTGCATTCGGTCCTTCAAAAGGTGGCGGCCAGCAAGCTTGGATATAAAAATCAATAAAATTATCTTCACTATTTTTTACCGCTTCGATCCAGAGCCCCTGACCAGGTTGCGCAAAAACATCTTGAGATATATCCGCATTATTGTCATATTGCTCAACCGCTATTGACCCTGTAGGAATATCGTCGGTCGGCTCGAAAATTTGCAGAAAGAATGGAGCGCCACCGGTTGGTTGGCAGCTAGTGTTCTCATCATTGAAAGGCGTTGCGCTGGCGCTAGTCCAATCCTCTAAGATTTCTTGCCACTGAGGGCTATTTGTATCCCTTAAGTACCTTAGAGCTTCAGCTTGTCCATCAAGAGACTGCCGAACAAGCGTATTCTCAACCGCCATTTGCGTAGTTGCCACGCCTCTATTCATAACTGCAAGGGACAGAACTATAACCAAGCCAGCTACTGCAATAGCAAACATGACTTCTACGATAGTGTCGCCTGATTGTACTTTAGACCGCTTCATAATTAGCTACATCGTCCTTCTGTGCCATCTACCTGAGCCAAGACAGCGTCTTGGGTGCCTATACCCATGAAGGTAATTGCTGCTGGCGCTACACCGATAATATCTTGTGAAGCAATGCAAATTTGCGATGGGTCTAGATGGTCAGCAGTAAGCTGGTCTATGAGTGGACCACTCTGCGGATCTGGCACGCCATACACGAACACTGCACCACTTTTTGGTGAGCGCACTATAGCAATTGCTTCTATAGCCTCTCCCGGTTCACCCTCGACCCGATCTCCAACTAGCTCAAAGCTATCTATAAAATTTGCAGAGGTTATTCTTGCATCCCATGGAATTCTATAAGTTTCTTCATTTGCATCTTGTTGCACTTGTGGCTGATAAAAGCTCAAAACCTCCTCTTCATCTGCCGCATTTTCAACTTCAACATCAGTTGCATTTCTTGTACTAATGATAGGCTGTGCCGCTATTTGGTTACCGCCAACATCAAAAACGATCAATTTTCCTAGTATAAAACAGTTGCTTGAACCCCTGTTATCTATTCCGCTAGGGCAAGGCGTTTCTGTGTTACGATTATTTATAACATTGAGGGTTTCGTTAAATTGTCTTTGCAAAAAACTATGTGTTGACTGAATACTGTCTGTATATCTCTGTCTTTGGATAGAAAGAGTAATGCCACTGATAAGCCCAACCATGAGCAAGGCCGAAATCCCCAAAAACATGGAGACTTCGATGATTGTAAAGCCTTTTTGATTTTCGCCACTCATTTAGTGATTATTATAGCATAAGCGCTTAGATTGTATCAGTAGTAGGAATGCCGACCATACTGATAGCAAGATACCAGTCAATGATAGCTGGACCGAATAATCCTGCTATGAGAAATCCTGCTATGAGAAATGGCCCAAATGGAATGTGTGAAGTGCGCTTTAATTTGCTCTGTGCCATAGCTGGAATAACGACGATACAACCAATGAGGTTTGCGAGAAATAGTGCGAGAAGCGCCAGCTGCCAATCACCTAAAAGCAGTGCCAAGGCTAAGCCAAGCTTTACATCACCAAAGCCAATCCACTTACCCTTAGACCAAATAAAGACTACGAGGTAGATTCCTGAAAGAATTAAGACTGCAAGTGCAGTGCTAATGAGCGTTGCGGCTATATCTTGTGAAGCGATAAGTTTCACAGCAACGGTGAGCACACCAACACCTATAAGCGGAAAGGTGACTTTATCTGGCAAAAGAAGCCACTTAAGGTCGTATATGAAGAGAATTGCTAGCATGACGCCTGCAGCAAGCCATAAACCAAAGAGTAGCCAAGGCGCTGTATCTACAAGCACGTATGGCCAGAAAAGGTATGAGCCAACAAAGAATAGCGCAACAGCGACTTCTACGAACGGATATTGACGGCTAATTGGCTTTTTGCAATAACGACACTTCCCTTTTAGCGAAAGCCAGCTAAAAACTGGTATTAGATCATAGGCGGCAAGTTTATGATGACAATGCACACACTGAGAGCGATCGTTCCATAGGTTCTTTTTCTTTTTAATACGCCACACAGCTGCGTTTACAAAACTACCAAAACAAAGCCCAATAAGTGTTAGAGCAATAATAATATACACTTTATCCATTAGCATTATGGTAGCAGATTAAGTTTAAAATAAAAACTCCCAAAATTTGGGAGTTTTTAAGAAATTTAATGCTAATCAGTTTGACTGACAATAAACACCACTACCTTCTAAGCGCATAATAATCGCTGCTTGTCGAGCATTACCAGCAACTGCATTTTCCCCATCACACCTCATTCCTGTAGCATAAAAATAATCACCGGCGTTGTTAACTGTGCCTTGGGTATCCCTCTGCACATACACCGCATCAGTTGAAGGATCCCTAAAGTCCCTACCTCCATCTAGGTATCGATCAATAAACGCACCCATGGGGTTCGTGTCAGCCTGTACTACAGTCGGAGCGGCCCCTCTGTTATTTGTTCTAAATTGCTCAAGCTGACTCATGAATCTTCCTACGTCATCCCTGCGCTGCGTGTCACGTTGATTGCGCTGCAGTGCTGGCAGGGCAATGAATATCATCAAGAAAATAAGGCCTGCAATGGCAAGTACCAGTACCACTTCAATGATAGTAAATCCTTTATTTATTTTGTTCTGCTGTTTCATGAGAGATTTCCACTCCTTATCTCTTAGAATTTAATGTTTACATTGTAAACGCTTACGCTTAGAATACTCTGCTTGAAGTTTTTTCGCAAGCTTTAAAGTGCTCCTGTTGTATTAACGAGGTTATAAATTGGTAAGAGAATTGCGGCAACCATTGTCCCTGCCACCAAAGCAAGAATAACCATTAAAACTGGTTCAATAGCAGTTGAAATTGACTTAATGGCATTATCTAGCTCATTCTCATAGACGCTGGCAACCTTACCCATCATTTCATCAACTTTTCCAGATTTTTCACCAATACTAATCATTTGCGGCACAAGAGTTAAAATATATTCTTCGTTCTTTAGAGAATCTGCTAGGCTTTTGCCTCCCTTTACCTTAGTCGCTGCATGGTTGATAGACTTAGCAACGTGCACATTATTCACACCTTCAGAACAAATCTTAAGCGTATCAAGCATTGGAACACCTGTGGCAAGCAATGTTTGGCCAGTACGCATAAAGCGCGCCATGTAGAGTTTTTTAAATAAATCTCCGAATAATGGCATGTTGAGCTTTAGAGAATCTTTGGTCTGAATACCTTCTTCGGTCTTTAGATATTGTGCTAAGAAGTACCCGCCTATGCCAGCCAATATAATAATTAGCCACCAAAAGTGAATAACAAAATTTGCAGCTCCCACCATGATTTCCGTAACCCATGGAAGATTTTGCTTTAAATCGTCATATAGCTTTTCGATTTGCGGAACAACAGTAAAGAGCATAAAACCTAACACCAAAAAAATGACTACTAATACAATCAACGGATACACCATGGCACCACGAATCTTACTCATCATTTCAGCATCTTTTTCCTGCTGAGCAGCAAGTCGGAGCAGAGCCTTGTCTAAGGTTCCAGAGGATTCGCCTGCTTCTACTAAAGAAACGAATACCCTGTCAAACGCTTCTGGGTGCTTGGCAAAAGAATCGGCAAGGGTGTTACCGCCTTCAACTGAGGTGAGAATTTCTTGTGCGATACTCGCTAGATGCTTATTTTCTGTTTGCTCGATTGTGGTTTGCAAGCTTTGTGTAAGTGGCAAACCAGCACCAATAAGTGTCGAAAGTTGGCGGGAGAAGACAACCTTATCTTTTGCACTAATGCGGTTTTTTAAAAACGCAAAGGGTCCACCTGTGTCTTGATTTGATATTTTCGTAGGGACATAGCCCTGCTTGGTAAGAATTTTTGCAGCCGCAGACTCGGACTCAGCCTGAATTGTCGCTTTAATGCGCTTGCCAGTTGCAGGGTCTTTTGCTTCGTAACTAAACGTGAGCATTCATTTACCCTCGCATCATCCTGTCTAGCTCTGCGATGTCTACTGCAAAGTTACGTGCGTCGTCGTATGTAATAGTGCCTGCTTTTACGAGGCCAACAAGCGTTTTATCCATAGACTGCATGCCTTGATCTGCACCAGTTTGAATCACTGCATCGAGCTGGTGGCTCTTGCCTTCGCGAATGATGTTTCGCACCGCAGGGGTTGCGGTTAAGATTTCTGCACTCACCACTCTTCCACCACCAATTGCGGGAATGAGTCGCTGTGAACAAATTGCCATGAGGATATTTGAAAGTTGTGCACGAACTTGTGGCTGCTGGTGTGGCGGGAATACGTCGATCATACGGTCAATTGATTGCGCTGCACTGTTGGTGTGCAGTGTTGCAAACACCAAATGACCTGTTTCTGCGATGGTTATAGCGGCAGAGATTGTTTCAAGGTCTCGCATTTCGCCAATCAACACAACATCTGGATCTTGGCGGAGACTAGAGCGAAGCGCTGCCGAAAAGCTATAGGTGTCGTAATGCACTTCACGCTGCACAACGACAGATTTTTTTGATTTATGCGTAAACTCAATTGGATCTTCAATTGTGATGATGTGATGAGATTTTTCGGTGTTGATTTTATCGACGAGTGCGGCCAGTGTGGTTGATTTACCAGAACCGGTTGGGCCTGTTACCAAAACGAGTCCGCGAGGAAAGTTTGCAAAATTATTAACCACTGGTGGCATACCCAGCTCGTTAATACTTTTAATTTCGTTTGGAATAAGACGAAGTGCTGCTGCTAAATTACCACGCTCATGAAACGCATTTACACGAAAACGCCCAAGATCACCGAAAGCAAAGCTGAAATCAAACTCTTTATCTTTAACCAAAATTTGCTGTTGATCTTCATCTAAAATTGAAAACACTAAACGCTCAACCGTTGGTTCATCAAGATTTTCGCAGCCAGCGACTGGTATAAGGCTGCCATCTACACGCAGCATTGGTGGCAAAGAAATTTGTAAGTGAAGGTCTGATGCGCGCTTTCGCACCACCTCTTCAAGCAAAACTTCAATTCTTAATTCTTGGTTATTCATTCCCACTCCCTTTTATGTATTTGCCGCCGATACACGATTTACTTCTTCTAGCGTTGTTAGCCCTTGAAGCGCTTTTAACATTCCGTCTTGGCGCATTGTAATCATGCCTTGCTGCACTGCGTAGTTTTCAAGCTGACTACTGGTCGCCCGTTGTACAATGAGGCTTTGGATATTCTCGTTAATATCCATCACTTCATACAGCCCAACTCGACCTGCATAGCCACCTGGGGATTTTGGCGTATCCTTCCCCTTCACTAAAGTATAAGCGCTTTGGTTAGCTAGAGGCAAATCTTTATAGCCAAGATCGGCCGAATACGCGGCAACATGTGCTGGTGTTGGTGGCAGAATAGTGCCAATATTTTCGCGAATACTTTGAGTTTCTATCTCTGAAGATTGATAGAGTTCACGCTCTGCTCCAATTCGGCGTACAAGACGCTGACCAATGATTGTATTTACTGTTGAAGCAATAAGAAATGGCTCAACGCCCATGTCTAGAAGCCGAGGCAACACACCTGCAGCTGAGTTTGTGTGGAGTGTGCTAAATACTAAGTGACCAGTTAGTGCTGCTTGCACGGCAAGTTCGGCAGTCTCTTTATCACGAATTTCCCCAACCATCACGATGTCTGGATCTTGACGTAAAATAGAGCGAAGTCCTGTTGCAAACGTTAAGCCAACTTCTGGATTTACTTGAATTTGATTCACACCAGGCATTTTATATTCTACTGGGTCTTCTAGCGTTACGATATTAACTGTGTCGTTTTTTACTTCCTGAAGTAATGCATAAAGCGTGGTTGATTTACCAGAACCGGTTGGACCAGAGGTAATAATCATACCGTTTGGCTTTTGAATACCTTGACGAATAGAGCGAAGTGCTCTACCAGCAAAACCCATCTGCTCGATGTTAAAGCTTGAACCAGATTTATCAAGCAAACGAATAACCACTTGCTCGCCCCACACCACAGGGCTAATGGCAATACGAAGGTCAACATCTTTACCTGCTAGTTGAACATCAAACTGTCCATCTTGCGGAATGCGATGTTCATCGATTTTAAGATTACTTAAAATTTTTATACGAGAAACCAGCGCCGGTTCAATTGATTTTGGCAGCTGCATCACCTCGCGCAAAACACCGTCGATTCGACAGCGAATCTTGAGCTTATCTTCCAATGGCTCTATGTGGACATCTGAAGCACGGTTACGGACAGCGTGTTCTAAAATTTTGCTTAACGCCCTGCTAATTGGCGAATCTTGAACAATAGTTTTAATGTTGCCACCTTCAGCCTTTAGTGCCTGTTCAGACTCTGCTTGCACAGCGCTCACCGCTGCATCAACACTAGAAAAATCAGTTTTATATTGCTCTAAAACACTTCGAATACCATTCTCTGAAGCCATGTAGACTTTTAAGGGGCGACCAATTCTGTTTGATAGATAATCAACTGCCTGAACGTTGTTGGCATCAATCATAGCCACAGCAAGTCGATTTTGCACTTCGCCAAGCGGCACTGCCATAAAGCGCTCTGCAATATCGACAGAAAGTAGTGTTAGAACGCGCTGGTCAATTATTGAATCAATAAGATTGACGTACGGCACACCAGAAAGATGGGCTATGCAGTGCGTTAGCGTTTCGTCATCGATTGTGCCGTCTTCTAGTAAAGAAGAGATAAAAGGTGTGCCAAGTTTTGCAGCTTGCTCCTCGTGCTTTTGCACCGTCTGAGCAGTTGCAAGCCCTTCTTCAACAAGCAGTTCTTTTAACTTCTCTTGAATGTCATTTGTTAGTAGTGCCATCTTTATATTTTTCTGGCACTAAAACGGCAAATTATTTGCCGACTGGCCAGTCTCCCTTTCGACGGTTGGGTTGATAGCATTTTTATTGAATATATCGCTACTTGGTTCTTCAATTTCTGAAGTCATTGCTTCGACAGTTTTTACCTGCGTTGCTTCTTGCTTTGGCTCGCCAATTACCGCTTGCGCAATAAAGTAGGCAAACATTGCGCTTAATGAGGCTATAAGAATAATCATTGCTATATCTGTTTTTTTCATGGTGCCACCGTCTTATTTGTTAATTCTAATGATTTCGCTGGTTGGTAAAAAGTACGTGCTTGAATTGAAGCCGTAACTTTGCCACCCTCGCCTGCCTGTAGAGATAACGAATCGATTTGAATTGGGCGGATAGATCGGTCGAAGCGTTTTAGTATTTCTTGAATATCTTTATCGCTACCAGTGATAGTAAAGCTGAATGCTAGCTCCTGAGCGCCTTCTGGTATAGCTGTACCAGCTACCTCTTCACCTTCTTCAGCAGTACTGCTTGAAAGTGAATTAATAGTGATATTTTCAGGTGTTCCAAGTCCTGAAAGAAGCACTGATTGCAGCGAGGAACCAAAGCCAATATCATCTGCGACATATGGCAAGGCATCAAAGATCACTGAAAGGTTGTTTTGGTCTGCCTTAGCGCGTGCATCAGTTAAGTTTGGATTGGCTATTAGTTTTTCAACCTCTTTCTTTAATTCTGGAGCCGTATCTATATTGTCTTGCAGCATGTTGTTTGTCTCCGCTTTTGCGGCGATAATCTTAGTTTGAAACACCATTTGTTTAATCAAAAAGATACTCGCCACCAACGCAAAGGCAACAACGACCGAAGCGCCAGCTACCCACAAAAACATCATTTTATTAGAGTGAGCAATTTGCTGCCGTTTACCCGTAAGCACTGCTTTCTTTGCCTTCGCCATAACTATTGCTCCTCTCCTTCTCGGTTCGACGCACCAAATACCGATGAAGACTGCTGTGCAGATGGAGTTGTGTTCTTTTTCGGAACTCGTACAGTTGGCGCTGGCGTGCCCTCTGGCATACGTTTGAAGGCATTTTCGTCATAGGTAAGCGTTGCTTTAAAAACAGTTACCTGATTACCATCTGCATCCTCCCCTAAGCCAACGTCAGAGATAGCAATTTTAGAAAAGAGCTTTGTCTTGATGGACTGCTTTGCTTCATCTGTATAGACGAGCTCTGCGTTGCTTAGTGTATCTTTAAAAACAGCAACCGCTTTATAGTCTTTTGCATAGCCTTCGAGTGTGATTGTGCCTTCTTCACTATTTATATCAAGCTTTGAAATTTTAACTGTGTTTGGCTGCGCTGGATTAAGAATTGGAAGATAGGTAAATAGACGAGAGTAAATTTGCTTTTGATCGTGTAATTCTGGCAATGTTTTGAGCTGGTTTTGGATTGTTAAATTTCGTGCCAGGTTATCAGTTTTTTGTAGTTTTTCTGCTCTGTCTTTAATACTGCCATCAAGTAGCCCATTGGTCGCAGCCTGAACAACATAAACCGTAAAGGCAAAGAAGATGACAACGCCAATTGCTGCAATGCTGGTGATAATCATGATGATAGTAATTTTGCGGCTCAAACGCTGAGAACGAACAAATTCTTGTTTTACATCTGGCAAAAGATTGAGTTCAATCATAGTGATTTAGTCCTTTGTGCCAAACCAATTGCAACACCAAACTGCATTGCAACAGGCTGTAATTTATCTTTATCGGTATTAGAAACTTTAACCTTTTGCCATGGGTTAGCGATCACGCTCTTGAGTGATGTTTTAGATGAAAGATAATTTGCAAAATTAGGAATTGAACCGCCATAGCCAGTAAGTAACATTTCGCCAACCGCTGCATGTGGATATCGAGTTTGGAAAAACTTAATGGACTTATTAATCTCAGAAACAAACTGATCTAGACTACCTTCTAGCGCACGAACTACCTGACCTTCAAGCCTATCGGGCGCAAGCCCAAACTTTAAAATAAACTGGCGCGCCTGTGCTTCTTCAACGCTAAGATTTTGTGCCGCAGACTTAACCAACGAATTTAGCCCCATTGGCATTGAGCGAACAAGCCGTGGCATGGTGCCATATGTCATTACAAGATCTGTTGCCACATCGCCAATATCAAGAACGAGCTCTGCATTTTGCGCAGTTGCCGGAAGTAGCGAACGCACAAGTGCAATTGGGTCCGGTTCTGCCGCCACCACGTTCAACCCCAAACCTTCAAGCATATCGAGTCGTGCCTCATTGTAAGTATTTGCAACACTTGTAATTAACACCTCTGCTTTTGCCGGGTCATGTAAAGATTGACCTAGTAATGCATAGTCTAATTTCACTTCATCAATTGGCATTGGAATAAATTGCTCTGCCTGATATTTAATTGTCGCCTTTAGTTCCTCTTCAGTTACTTTTGGCACATCAACCACTGTGGCAAACGTTTTATTTGAAGGAATACCGACCACCACATCTCTAGTAGAAATGCCACTTTGGCCAAGCGCCGTCATAATAACTTCGCCTAGTTTACGCTGTGATTCAGGTGAATCGCTAACACTAATTTTTGCGTCCACAGGGGCATAACCGTACTTATAAAGTGCCCACGAATCACCACCCTGATTTTTTAATTGAACCAGACGCACCGCCGTTGTCCCGATATCAAGCGCGAAGAAATCGCCCACCGCTTTAAATAGTTTCATATTACGCCTATTATACATAAGCATTACCCAAGATTACAAGCGAACGCATATCTGTTTTTAGGTATTTACTATGGAGTAGCAAAGCTCTCTCTGTTAAAATAGATTGAGTTATGAGTTTATCTATTGGGATCGTTGGTCTTCCAAACGTCGGTAAGTCGACGCTTTTTAATGCACTCACAAAAAATAATATTCTAGCGGCTAACTACCCTTTTGCAACTATTGAACCAAATACTGGCATTGTGGCCGTGCCAGACGAACGGCTAGAAAAATTACGTGAAATATATAACGCGCAAAAAATAATTCCAGCATCAGTGAAATTTGTTGATATTGCTGGGCTTGTTGCTGGCGCGAGTAAAGGCGAAGGCTTGGGTAATAAGTTTTTAGCCAACATTCGTGAATGCGATGCAATTGTGCATGTTGTGCGTGCCTTTGAAGATAGTGACGTAGTTCATGTTGATAATAAAGTTGAGCCTAAGAGTGACATAGAGATTATCAACACTGAATTAATTTTGGCAGACCTACAAACACTCGAGAATCGCTTACCAAAACTAGAGAAAGAATCTCGCGCCAAACCAGCACTTCGACCTCAAGTAGAATATCTGAACACATTATTTGCTCACCTTGAAAAAGGCTTGCCTCTCTCTCATTTAGATAAGCTTGAGCATGAACATATTAGAGAGCTTCACCTCCTTACTGCAAAACCAACTATTTACCTTTTTAATGTAGATGAAGCGACACTTGCAGATACGGCCAAGCGCGAAGCATTAAAAAATATTGTAGCTCCTGCTGAAGCAACCTTTATTTGCGCAAAGCTTGAGGAAGAACTGCAAGGCTTGGACGAAGCAGATGCCAAAGAGCTACTTGAAAGTTACGGCTCTACTGAAATAGGTTTAAAGCAATTAATCCATGCTGCCTACAACACACTAGGACTACAGAGTTATTTAACTGCTGGCGAAAAGGAAATTCGTGCCTGGACAGTGAAAAAAGGTGCAACTGCACCACAAGCAGCCGGTGTTATTCATTCTGATTTTGAAAAAGGTTTTATTGCTGCACAAATTGTTGATTATAACGATCTTGTTGCCGCAGGCTCTGAAAGTAAGGCGCGCGACGCAGGAAAAATCCGTACCGAAGGCAAAGACTATATTATGCAGCCTGACGATGTAGTTGAGTTTCGCTTTAACGTATAGCTTTTAACAAATAAAATCTCTCTTGATTGCCTTTGGCGCCACTGACCTCACTGTCTGCTTTATCTTGAATAACAAAATAGTGCTTAGCCCATACTTCAAAATCTTTTAGAATCTGACGACGAATTGTATCATTCTTAATAACGCCTTTACTGGCCTGGTTTCTTCCCGCCTCAAACTGCGGCTTTACCATCGCAACAATTTGCGTTGAGCCATTCGCTAAGTTCCTTGCAATATGTGGCAATACTTCACGCAGAGAGATGAACGAGACATCAATCACAATAATATCTGGTTTCTCTTTTAAATTAACGTCTCGGATATCTGTTTTTTCGCGAAGATCAATGCGCTCATCACCGCGTAAACTCGGATGCATTTGGTCTGTACCAACATCAACCGCTATCACCTGCTTTGCGCCATGCTGCAAAGCAAAATCAGTAAAACCACCCGTGCTTGAACCAACATCAAGCATTGTCTTTTCTTTAAACTTTAGCTTCAGAGAGCTCGCAACACTCGCCAGCTTAAGCCCAGCACGAGAAACATATTGATTAGGCGCTTCAAGCGTAATCTTCACCTGTTCAGACGCAAAAAAACCAGGCTTGGTTATCGTCTTACCATCAACTTTTACTTTGCCCAGTTTTATCCAATTTTCTGCCTGCGAACGTGAAGAAACAAGCATTTGCTGCACCATCGCCTGGTCAAGCCGCTGTTTCATATTAGCCTTTTTTACGTTCTAAATATTCGCCAGTTCGCGTATCAACTTTGATAACATCGCCCTGCTTAATAAACGCCGGTACTTTTACCGTTATGCCTGTTTCAAGTTTTGCATCTTTTAACACACTACTCGTTGTGTCGCCTTTTACGACATTTTCTGCATACGTTACTTCAAGAAATAAATTCTTTGGCAACTCAACATTGATAACTGCTCCGTTAAAAGATTGTAGCCCTACGCTGTCACCTTCTTTTAGATAGCCTTTTGCATCTTCAACCAGTGATTTATTAAGTGGAAATTGCTCAAACGTTTCTGGATTCATAAAGTGGAATTCATCACCATCGACATAGAGATATTGCACCGTTTGCGTTGAAACATCGGCTGGCTCAATTTTATCTGCACCTTTAAATGTTTTTGGGATAACATTACCATCAACCAAGTTCTTCAAACGAACATTTACGATACTTCCACCACGCCCCATTACTTTTTGAGCATAGTCGATCACCTTAAACGGCTTACCGTCCAGTTGAACAATCGTACCCTTTTTTAGATCCGTTGGTTGATACATAGCGTACTCTCTTAGTTGCTTGCAACAAATGGAAGCAGCGCTAGATGCCGCGCGCGCTTGATTGCTGTTGCGAGCTGGCGCTGCTGCTTTGCACTAAGACCAGTTTTTGTAATCGGCTCAATCTGCCCATATGCATTTACGTAACGCTGCAATGTTTTTGTATCTTTATAGTCAAAATAAGATGGTGTATCTTTTTTAAACTTTCGTGGTTTTGCCATTATTCTATAAAACTCCTAATTAAAACTTATTAAAATGGGATCTCTGAAAGATCTATTGGTTTGTCATCTATATCTTCAATCACAACATCGTCGCTCTTCTTTTTTGCTGCTGGAGCTGAATCTGCTGCTTTTGGTGCTGCGCCTGCAGAATCACCTGCTGGACCATCAAGAAACGTAACGTCGGTTGCAACAACTTCAACGCGTGAGCGTTTTTTACCTGTCTCTTTGTCGTCCCAACTATCTTGGCGAAGACGACCCTGCACGAGGCAACGACGACCCTTGCTTAGATATTGATTTACAAGATCACCAAGCTTATCCCACGCAGTAACATCAAAGAAATCTGCTGTGTCATCTTGGCTAAACTGACGGTCAACCGCAAGCGAAAAGCTACAAACGCTTTTGCCACTTGGTGTTGTGCGAAGCTCTGGATCACGAGTAAGGCGACCCATTAAGATTACTTGGTTAATACTTTTTGCCATAAGACCTACTCCTTATTAGACTCTTCGTCTTTATTACTTTCGGCTTCCTGCAATTTTGCTTTTGTCTTTTCGTCTACCATGACCAAAAGATAGCGCAGTACTTCATCTGTAATGTTAAGTGTGTTAGAAATTTTTGCTACTGCTTCTGATGGTAGCTTTACGGCAAAGCAAATATAAACAGCAAAATTCTCTTTTTTAATTGGATATGCAAGCTTTCGCTTACCCCAATTATCTTCTTTTACTATTTCTCCACCATTTGACGTAACAACTTTACGTACTTTTTCTAGTGGCGCATCAAGATCCATTTCAAGATCTGGGTGCAACAGAACGGTTAGTTCATATTCTCGCATGTTTCCTCCTTTGGAATCCTTTAGCGGATACTTAAATCACACTGTTTAAGCTGAAGTTAATAATACTTATATTCTACTATTTATAGAGATAAACGTCAATTTATTCTTCTGAGAAAACTTCGTCGGCATTAGAAATCAGAACTTCACGCGGCCTAGCACCGTCTGCCGGGCCGATAATTCCTTGTTCTTCCATAGATTCGATCAAGCGTGCTGCGCGTGCGTACCCTACTCTTAAGCGTCGTTGCAATAAACTCGCACTCGCCTTACCGCTTTCAACAACAACTCGCACCGCATCTTTATACATGTCGTCATCATTGCCACCATCAAAGTCCATTACTACGCCACCTTTACCATTTAAATTAACTGGTTGTTTTGTAATTTCTTCATCATATTCAGGAGCTCGCTGCATTCGCAAATGGTCAGTAATCTTAACGACTTCTTCATCCATTACCCATGCGCCTTGAATACGTTTTGGCTTGCTCATCGCTGGCGTTAAGAGTAACATATCACCCTGACCAAGCAACTTCTCAGCTCCAATTTGGTCTAGGATGGTACGTGAATCTACTTGAGATGCAACTGTAAAGGCAATGCGAGCCGGAACGTTAGCTTTAATAAGCCCAGTGATAACATCAACACTTGGGCGCTGCGTTGCAAGCACAAGATGAATTCCCACTGCACGAGCTTTTTGCGCTAAACGAACAATCAGTGCTTCGACATCTCTTGCGGCCAACATCATGAGATCAGACAATTCGTCGATAACAATAACAATATACGGCATAGTTTCATCTTTCTTGCGGTGGTTGTAGCTTTTAATATCGCGTACTTTTTCTTCCGCAAGCAAGCTATAGCGTCGCTCCATTTCGTTAGTTGCCCACTTTAAGGCACTGATGCACTCTTCTGGCTTGGTAATAATTGGTGCAAGAAGGTGCGGAATATCTTCGTATGGCGCCATTTCAACTTGCTTTGGATCAACCAAAATAAGTTTCATGTCTGACGGACTGTTGCGATATAAAAGACTGGTAAGAAGCGTGTTGATCATAACCGATTTACCAGAACCAGTTTGACCAGCAATCAGAAGATGCGGCATCTTGTTAAGTTCACCAACCACAGAATCACCTGCAATATCTTTTCCAATTGCAAAACTGAGTGCCTCTTTGGTTTTTTGCCACTGCTTGCTAGAAAGCACACCATAAAGTCGAACGTCTGCCGCTTTTCGGTTTGGTACTTCAATACCAACTGCACGCTGCCCAGGAATTGGCGCTTCAATACGCAAGCTTTGTGCCGCAAGGTTTAACGCTATGTTCGTTTCGAGTGCCGTAATGCGAGTAAGCTTTACTCCACTTGGTGGTTTCAGCGTATATTGTGTTACTTTCGGGCCAATGTTTGCCCCTTCCATATCAACATTAATGTTAAATTCCGAAAGCGTGTCTTTAATAGTCTGGGCATTATGTTTCACATCGCCTGCATCTGCTGGCGATTGTTTTTTCTCTAATAGATCCAAGCTTGGTCCCTGCCAATCTGGATCGTTAGCCGTTGTTAATGCCGTCTGTTCTTCTGCATCTTTATCCCTATTTACGCTGCTTTTAAGACTAGAAAGCCGTGATGATTTTTTATCTTCTGCCTCTGAAGATAACGTTGGCACACCTTCATTTAATTTAAGTTCACCAATTGCTGCTGGTTTCTTTTCAACCTCAGCCGCGCGCATTGTTTCAGCATTTTTCTCGTTAATGTCGCTTTCATCTCGCTTAAACATTTCGGCGATATATGAAAACAAGATACTTGGCGAAAGGCGCAGTACAAATAGCGTAGTAATAAAAATGAGAATGCCTAAGATAAAGCCAGCAACTGTGTTACTAACAAGGCTTAGCAGAATTTGGTCTAAGAACCAGCCAACCAAACCACCACCTTGACCATCTGTTGCTGTACTCATAAACTGCGACGGTGCAAAAAGCTGTAAAAATGCCGCCAACCAAACTACCCATAAAACAGATGCAATTGGCATAACAATAGGTAATTTGTTTTCTTCTGCACGAAAAATCTCAACGGTGATAAAAACCAGTAAGAACGGTAGCGCATACACTGTCCAGCCAATGGTTGAGCGGATAACCATATAAAACCATTCCAACACTGGCCCGCCAGCGCCAAACATCGCAACGATAAGGAGTAGTGCCGTGGCGGCAAGTACCACTGCTATAACTTGCGACCAAAACCCTTCTGGAAGCAAGTGCTGCGGAGCAGCAACTTCAGCCTTTTTCTTTCTTCGTGTTGTCTTTTTCTTTTTTGCCATAATACTTCTTTTTATTATAGGCGCCCGCCTCTAAGCTGTCGAGCAACCTTTATACTTTTATTGTAGCATATTTTACTACAAAAAGCAACTAGTATTCGCGAATGTGTTGATTGCGTGATTCTTGCGGTTTCTTTGGTTGCGGACGAACCATCTTGCGAGGTGCATTGCGCTGCGCTTGGAGTGATCCACCGTCTGCCACTTCATTAATCACTGGAATAACAATCGGCATGCGCTTTGTTTGATCATAAAGAATATGTGTAATGTCTTCTTTTAATTCTTTCTTGAGCGCTTCTATATCCGGCTTGCGGCCGCTAAAACTGCGGGCAATTTTTTGCTTTAGATATTGGCGGATTGTACCAATAAGCTCTTCACTGTCTCTAAGATAAATAAATCCACGAGAGATAATATCTGGACTCGTTAGTAATCGTCCACTGCGGCCAATGGTAAGTACCGCAATAAACATACCCTCATTCGACATATGTAAACGATCTTTTACCACCACTTCGCTCACCTCTGCACCGCTATCGTCAAACATGATGCCACCCACAGGCACGCGTCCAGCTTTTCGCACACCACCCTCAAGATCCAACTCTACGACATCGCCAGAATCACACACAATAATATTCTTGCGTGGAATTGCTGCTTTTTGTTCTGCCATTTCTGCATTGTGCACTAACATATGGAATTCACCATGAATTGGCATATACCATGTTGGATTCAGTGCATTCACTAACTTCACGTGCTCTTCATAAGAAGCATGCCCAGAAAGATGCAGCGGGCCAACACCGTGAATGTGTGTTTTGCCGTCACGAATTACTTCGGCTCCCTCACGCATTAAGCCATCAACCGTGCGGATAACGCTTGGCTCATTGCCAGGAATTGGACTTGAACTAAACACAACTACATCTGTATTTTTTATTTTAATGTGCCTGTGCGCTCCTGTTGCCATACGGTTAAGCACCGCATTCATTTCGCCTTGGCTACCAGTACAAACAATTGTTGCGCGACCATCTGGTAGCTTAATAAGATCTTCCATTTTCACAATGGTATCTTTTGGCACGTTGATTTCGTGCGTTCTTAGCGCCGTTTCAAGGTTGTTGATCATACTAAATCCAGCAAACGCTACTTTTCGATTGCGTGCTTTCGCTTCATTCAAAATAAGTTGCAATCGATGAATCTGGCTTGAAAAACAGCTGGCAATAACTCGCGAATTAGGGAATCCGTCCATTACTGCTCCAATATTTTCAGCTACATCAAACTCGCCGTGTGCAGGTGGTTCTGGGCGATCAATATTCGTGCTTTCGTTTAGCAACATATGAATACCTTCTTTAGCTGCTATCTCAGTAAGCCGCTCTAAATCAAACTTCTTGCCATCAACCGGCTTGTCTTCAAAGCGCCAGTCACCAGTGTGCACAATCACTCCAACTGGTGTGCGAATAATAAACGCCACACAGCCAGGAATTGAGTGGAGCACATGCACTGCTTCAACCGAAATGTTATCGCCAAATTGAATTCGCTCACGAGAAAACGGATCGAGCGTGTGATATTTAGGTTCATAATCAGTCTGTGCTTCTTCCATATGGCGCTCAATCATACCAAGCGTAAACTTTGTGCCATATACTGGTGCCGGAATTTTATGAATAATATTTTTTACTGCACCGATGTGATCTAAGTGAGCATGTGTGAAAAGATGTGCACGAATTTTATGCTTATTTTGTTCTAGATATGTCGTATCAGGAACAATATAGTTCACACCCGGATAGTCATTTCCAGGGAAAATAAGTCCCATATCAATTACGACTATATCGTCGCCATACTCAATAGCAGTCATGTTTTTGCCGATGCCCATTTCGCCCAAGCCACCGATTGGAATAATCTTCAGTTTCTTATCTTTGATTTGCTGCAAGCGCTCTTTTTTCTGCTGCGCAAGACTAAATTGTTGGCCCTGATAGCCATTATAAATACTCTTGTTCACCGGAATGTTAATAACATGCTGAGAAGCACGTTGCTTTACGCTTTCGCTGTTGCGGCGCTGTGCTCGCTGCACTTCACCTCGTCGTGTATTAGTGCGTGCTAGCACGCTATTATTTTGCTGCGGACGACGATTCTGTTGATTTCGTTGTCCACGTTTATTTTGGTCGTCTCCTTGTGGAGTCGCAAGTCTGCGTTGTCCCATAATTATTTTATTTCCTTTCTTTTTCTAAAATTTCAATTATTTTTGGAAGCTTTGTAAAATCATCAATCAAAGTTTGGCGCATACCTCCGTTATATAGCGCTGCTGCTGGATGAAACAGCGGCACAATAACTAATTTCTTTTCACCAAACGTGATACGTTTTAGCTCACCATGAATCTGACTGATTTTCATGCCGGGCAAGAAATACTCCATGCTGTGTCGGCCAAGTGTCACAACAATTTTGGGGTTAATTGCCTCTAGCTGATGAATAAGATACGGCCAAAAAGCTTTCTTTTCCTCCGGTAATGGATCGCGATTATTTGGTGGTCGGTACTTCACAATATTTGTAATGTATACGTCACTGCGCTCCATGCCAGCAGCTTCAAGCATTTCATTTAAAAACTTGCCCGCCGCGCCAACAAAAGGTAGCCCCTGTAAATCCTCATTTTTACCCGGCGCCTCGCCAATAAACACAATATCCGCATTCGGATTTCCATCACCCACTACAAGGTTCGTGGCATTCTTAGCCAAATCTGGGCAGACATTATTTTTTAAAATATCTGCCTTAATTTGATCGAGAAGTGTTTGCTTATTCGACATCTTTCATTGTGAGGCTAAGTCGCCCGCGTTCGTCAATTGCGTTTAATTTCACACGAACTTTTTGACCTTCTTTTAGTACGTCTGTTACTTTTTCAACTCGCTCGTTTGAAATTTGAGAAATATGAAGCATGCCATCAATACCCGGCATAATGTTTACAAACGCACCAAAGTCTTTAATTCCCACCACGGTGCCTTCATAAATCTTGCCAACTTCTGGCTCTTCAACCAAGCTTTTTACCCAATCCAAAGCTTTTTCAATTGATTCACCATTAACGGCAGAGATTGTTACCAAGCCATCTTCTTTAATATCAACTTCCGCGCCTGTTTCTGACGTAATTTTATTGATTGTTTCGCCGCCTTTACCAATAATTGCACCGATTTTATCTGGATTAATTTTAATCTTTTCGATACGTGGTGCGTGTGGGCTTAAGTTTGTGCGCGGTTCTGCAATTGTTGTTAGCATATGCTCTAAAATCTTTGCTCGCCCAACTTTACCTTTTTCAATTGCTTCGCGAAGCACTTCAACCGGAAGACCGTGCACCTTCATATCCATTTGCAACGCAGTAATACCGTTTTCGGTTCCTGCGACTTTAAAGTCCATATCACCAGCAAAATCTTCCGCATCTGCAATATCACTCAAGATATATGGTGTGTCACCATCCATCATTAAGCCCATCGCGATACCGCTTACTGGACGCTTAATTGGCACACCTGCGTCCATCAATGCCAAACAACTTGAACAAACCGCTGCCATTGAGGTTGAACCATTCTGGCTCATAATTTCCGTAACGCTGCGAATTGTATAAGGAAATTCTTCAGCTTCAGGCAGCACCGCACTGAGTGCACGCTCTGCAAGATAGCCATGGCCAATCTCGCGACGGCCAGCACTCATAAGACGCTTAACTTCACCTACTGTGTAGCCTGGTGCGTTGTAGTGGTGCATATAACGACGCTCGAAGTCATTTTGCTCCATAGTATCTACCATTTGCGCATAACTTAACGGCGCAAGCGTTACAATATTCATTCCCTGTGTTACACCACGAGTGAAGAGGCTCGAGCCGTGAGTGCGTGGCAAGATGCCAATTTCTGAGCTAAGCTGACGAATTTCGTCTAGCTTTCGTCCATCTGGACGTGTTTGGCTCGCCACGATATGCTTACGCACATCTTTATGAAGTGCCATAGTAAACGCTTCATCATATTCACGGTGCACGCCTTCATACTCTTCTTCGTGTTTTTCTTCCATGTCTGCATGAAATTGCTTACGGAGCGTTGAGATAAGATCATTGCGTTCTGGATACGGCTTATGTAGGTTCTCGCCTAGTTTACCTGCTACCCACTCATCAACAGTTTTTTGTATATCTTCATCTGGCAAAACCAATTCATATTCAAGCTTTTCTGGAGCAACTTTTGCAATTAATTCTTTTTGGAGCTTAATTGCTGGCTGCATTGCTTTATGTGCCCACGCTAAAGCATCGGCAATCACTTCTTCGCTTACTTCTTTTGCGCCAGCTTCAACCATAATAATCGCTTCTTCTGTTCCAGCAACAACAAGATCAAGATCACTCGCTGCAATTTCTTCAGGCGTTGCAAAAGCTTTAAACTCACCATTAACCCGTGCAACACGCAAACCTGCCACAGGTCCACTAAATGGCGCACCAGTAAGGCTCAATGCGGCACTCGTTGCAATCATGGCAATCATATCCGGACGAAAGCTTGGATCCATTGAAAGCACTGTCGCCACACCCTGCACCTGTTGACGATAGCCTTTTGGAAACAGTGGGCGAATTGGGCGATCAATAATACGTCCAATTAAAATTGCTTCGTCACTTGGACGACCTTCGCGTTTTATAAATCGACTACCTGAGATTTTGCCGCTTGCATAAAATTTCTCTTCATAATCTATGCTAAGTGGAAAATAATCCATACCACTTGTTGGTTTGTCGCTCACCATGCCGGTGCCCATCACGACAGTGTCGCCATAACTTACTAGCACTGAAGCGCTTGCACGAAAACCAATACGGTTTATCTCTATTTTTAAAGGCTTACCGCAAAGCTCCGCCTCTACTGATACTTTTTCTTTTCCATAAGGATTGATTGTTGACATATAAGTACTATGTCCTTTCTTTAGACTACCTTTTTAGTAGGTAACGGGTGTTATTCCATTTATTCGCTAAATGAAGCTAGCATCCACCACCTAAATATAAAGATAAAAGAAGTCTAAGTTATAAAATTTCGATACGAGCTACTTGCGCAAGCCAAGTTTTGCTACAAGCTTTTGATAGCCAGCAAAATCTTTGCGTTCTAGATATTTTAATAGACGCTTTCGTTGCCCCACCATTTGCAAAAGACCACGACGAGCTTTGTTGTCGTGCTTATGCACCTTAAGATGCTCTGTCACCTCTTTAATGCGCTCAGTCAAAATAGACACCTGCGCTTCAGGCGATCCTACATCGTTTTTGTGGCGTTGCGTAGAAGCAATAGCCTTTGTTTTATCCTCACGAGTAATCATATCTTGTTTCACATTCTAGCACCCCTGATGGTCTAATGCAAGGGTTTTATAGATGTCGCTGCTTCATCCTCCAGGGTTACTGCTTCGTTAACCTGCCATTCGCCCACTGTTGTGCGTCTCAGCTCCTGGCAATACGCCCCTGTTTTTAGGACTTTTCCAATATCTTCGGCAAGTGTACGGATATAGGTTCCGCTTGAAACATGGGTGCGAATTTTAAGCTTTGGATAAGTGTAATCAACCAGCTCAAGTTTATAAATCGTTACTTCACGCTGCGGCATGTCTACTTTTTTGCCGTCTCGCGCCAGCTTATATGCCCGCTGGCCATCAATTTTAATAGCCGAAAAAGCTGGTGGTGTTTGCATAATGAACCCAGTAAAATGCTTGAGAGCTTTTTTGATATCTTCTTCCGTTGGAACAACTCGAGAAGCGTGACTAATTTCTCCTTCTGGATCTCCCGTTGTGCTTGTTTCGCCAAGCACAATTGTTGCTTCATAGGTTTTATCAAGCTTGCTAAACTTACCTGCTTGCTTACAGGCCTTGCCCACGAGTAATATCATCAAGCCTGTTGCAAATGGATCAAGCGTGCCAGTGTGACCAACTTTTACTTTTTTGCCAGCTTTTTCAGTCAGTTTTCGTCGCACACGCGCAACCACACCAAAACTAGTCATATTCGCTGGTTTATCAATCAAAATCATGCCGTCCATTTGGGGCATCATAACATAGACTTACCTATTTATTGACCAGGAATGCGAAATTGAGTTGGATCGCTCGCACTTGGCGTAGGGGCACCGCTAGGAGGAGCTGCTGGATTAGAATTTGCCGATGGAATTGGAGGCGGCGCCACTGGCTTTGATGTTGGCGTTGGCGCAGGAGTAGCTGGCGCTGCCTCTGGCGGCGCAATTGGTGGTGGCGGAGGCAGCTGAGAAAAGTCAGGCATTGGTGGTGGCGGAGGTAATGGCAGAGGCTGAGCCCCAATGCTTGCCGCCGGGTTGTTAGCTGGATTAAATGGCATTGCGTTTAGCGCGTCTTCAACATCTTTTCTTGCATCATGCACATCTGGCAGAGATGGCTTAACTTCATCTTTTGGTGTCTCAGGCTTTTCTTCTTTTAGTTCTGGGGGCAAGGAGCTTATCTCTTCTTTCTCCTCTTTTAGTGGTGGCGATGGCGGAAGGTCGTCATTCTTTTCTTCAGGGTTATCATCTTTATCGCTAGGCTTTTCGTCTTCTTTACTAAGTTCAGATTTACCACCCTTTGGCGCATCTTTACCATCACGCTTCTTTACAGCTGCTTCAAGATCAGCAAGCGTCGTTCCCTCTGACTTTTTAACTTCATTATCGTCATCTTTTTCAGACGGCGGCTTTACTGTTTCGCCATGCTTTAAAATAACTTTATTACGCGCTTCTTGTTCTTCTCGTCGCTTTGCCTCTTCTGCCTCAGCAGCAGTTGCATTTAGCGTTCCGCCAATCATCGGTGGAACATCTTTATCTTTCCAGCTTGAACGACCTTTATGTTCTGGTTTAATATCGCTTTCAACTTCTTTTTCTTCTGAAGCCTCTTCAAGATCTTTCTTTATTTCAGCCAACGAAAGCTTGCCACTATCGCCAGATTTTGGCCCATTTTTGCTTAGTGCTTTGTCTAGTTCATCGCTTTTTTCTTCTTCATCTTCGCTATGATTGATTTCTAATGATCCATCATCTTTTGTTTTTTCTGGCTTTTCTTCTTTTGTTTCATCTGCCTCCGTTGGTGAAATTTCTTCCGCCTCCTCAAGACGAGCAGCAATTAACTGCTGATTTGCGCCAGCCGCCATAAGTTGCGCAGCCATTGTCATAACGCGCGGTGATGTGTGCGTATTTGAAAAGCGATCTGTTGCTGAAACAATACCAGTTAAAAGCGCCGTTGCAATTTGCTCATCAAGCAGGTTGTTTTTTAGTGCCTCACTAAGACTCATAAGCATTTCACACAAACTACTGGCTTCTTCATCCTGCCAATCAACCGATCCAAGATCACTCTTTGAGCCCTTAGTGTTTACTGTCACCACTGTTGCATCATGTAAGATTCGCCCGTGCGCAGTAATTGCTTTATCAAGATCTTCGCGTTTTTCAACACCAAGCGCAATAACAAGTTCAACATTAAAATCACCATAGCTATATTCAAGATCATCTTCAGAAATTGGTTCTTTGTATGGCGTAATGAAAATACGTACTAGATCGTCTTCAACTTTATACCGCAGGCGATCTGCCTTCTCTTTATCAAGCGCAACAATAAAGTCGCGCAAGTTATCAACGTTATCTCGAAATGTTTTATCTGGCTTTAAAAAATCAATCGCTGGCGGAATTGTACCACTAAACACGGCTGTGCCGTATTTATCCATCTTGTTGAGCATAAGAGTTAGGCTCAGGGCAGCAGCAAGCTCATCCACCGAAGGATCTTGGCTCACCGTAATAAGAATATTGCTCACATCTTTAATGCGGTCAACTATCTGCTGCTTTGCTTTTCCATCGTCTTTCATGGAAGCGTTTTATTCCTTTTTATTTTTGCTAGCGTTTATAGATAAAATATAGCATAAACTTTTTAAAAAAGTCAATAGTAATTTTCAGGGGTGCGCCTCTTTACAAAACTCCTCTTCTCCGTTATAGTTGAGCATTGATTAGCAAAAATAACTTTAAGAGTAGTTAAGGAAACGAGAGAAAAGATGCCAATTATTAAATCAGCTGTAAAACGAATGAAGCAAGATGCAAAGCGCCGTGCGCGAAATATCGGTCTTAAGCGCGATATTAAAAACGCAACAAAAACCTTTTTAGCAAAGCCAACAGCAGAAGGTTTAAGCAAAGTGCAAAGTACAATCGACACCGCTGTTAAAAAGAATTTACTAAAGAAAAATACCGCTGCACGAAAGAAAGCTCAACTTTCTAAGGTAGCTAAAGATGCTGGCGTAAAGTTAAGCACAAAATCTAAGGCAAAAGCTGCGCCAAAGAAAACAACTGCGAAGAAACCAGCCGCAAAAACTACAGCAAAAAAAGCTCCTGCAAAGAAGCCAGCTGCCAAAAAGACCCCAGCTAAGAAGTCTGCAAAAAAAGCTTAGTTTGCTATCTTTATCAGCGTTCTTTCAAGCAAGAGCCATGGCTCGCCTGCTGATGTTTTAAGCTGAAGATCAAGCTCGGCAACACTGCTAACAATATTGCTTACTTCTCGCTTGCCGAGTTTATTGGCAAGCGGTTTTAGTTTTTGCAATGGATATGGATGTGTTTTAAGATCTTTTGCAATTTGATCAACCGAGACATCTTTTGATTGCGAAAGCGCTGCAAGCTGAAAAACTTGGCTTGAAAGCAGGCCAAATAAGCGATACGGATCTTCTTGTGTTTCAAGAATCTTAATTTGCTCAGATATAACCCCCTTTCTTCCCTGCAAAGCAGCATCAATAAGCACAAAAACATTTGCCTGCGGAGTTGGCTCGATAAGTTCATTTATACGATTTTTTGACGTATCATCAACTAGCAACAGCTTTTCTACAGCGTGACGCAGCTGCCACTGATCAAATCCAACCTTATCTACTAAATAACTTGCTTCATTTTGGCTTATTGTTTTGCCCTGTCTATTTGCAAAAGCAATTACCCACTTCGTCGCTTCAAACTCACTTAGCTCTTTTAGCTCTTTAATTTCTGCAGCTTTTTGCAAAGCTTTATATGTTTTTGTTCGTTTATCTGGCGAGCTTTCAATAAGCACTAGGCGCACTTCTTCGGGGATTTTATTCAGCCACTCGGTCAACGCCGCCCACACTATCTTATTGGCGCTTACCTCTTTTAAAACAACAAGTCGTTCTTCTGCAAATAAGCTCGCACCCTGAAAAAGCTCTGGTAAATTGTCGACTTCAAGAACACTACCATCTTTTCGGGTTATTCCGTGTTGGTCATATTTCTTGCTTAAACCATCTAAAAATTCGCGGGCAGCATAGCTATTTGAACCAACAAGCAACGTAATCATTTTGTTACTTCCTTCTGGCAATGAGGGCAAACATGCGTACCGCGACCTGCAACTTTTATCTTTTCAATTATTGAACCGCAGCGTTCACACGGCTTACCTTCCCGTCGAAATACACGAGCTAAACCAAGATAACTACCTGACTTTCCTTCGGCATTTACATAGTTTTTGTCTGTTGAGCCACCTTTTTCAATCGCCAAAGCAAGAATATATTTTATTTGTTCAAAAAGTTCTTGCAGCTGGTTGTCTGAAAGATATTTTACTCGAGTTGCCGGATGAATTTTCGCCCCCCACAAACTTTCATCTGCATAAATATTCCCAACACCAGCAATAACACTTTGGTCTAAAATTGCAGCCTTTATTGTTGTGCCGCTGCGACGACGAACTCTCGTTAAAAAATCCTCAAAATGAGTTGCGTCGCTTAATGGCTCTGGCCCAACCTTTTTCATAAAATCGATATTGGGCACTTCCGCAGTTGGAATAAGCTTTACCCAACCAAACTTACGCTGATCATTAAAGAAAAGCTTTGAACCATCTGTAAACGTAATGATGACTCGCGTGCTTTTATCTGGAAGTTCGCCCACCAAGCTATCGTTTGGATGCCCCGCACCAAAGCTTTGTTTGCCACGATACACAAGTTGCCCTGTCATCTTTAAATGAATAACTAAAGAATATTTTGAATCAAGCTCAATTAAAAGTACTTTAGCCCTTCGTCTAACGGTGCTGATTTTTGCACCGTATAAAAAAGTTTCAACATCAACTGGTGCATTCGGAAAACTTTTTGGCGAACTGCTTGAAGCGTGCTGAATAATTTTTTTAACAATCAGCTTTTCAAGCCCGCGGCGTACTGTTTCAACTTCTGGTAGTTCTGGCATAGTTCTATTGTAGCGCGAGTAACTGCTTAAGCTGCTGTTTTGTTTGGTCATTATTTTCAAAATGAATCGCCTGCATACCAACTTGGTGCGCTCCTTCGCAGTTTGCCACAATATCATCAATCATCACGCACTCTTCTGGCTGCACTCCAAGCTTTTCTGCAATAGCTTCATACGCTCCAGGGTGCGGCTTTATTTCTCCAATAGAACTAGACAGCACAGTTGCGTCAAAAAATTCTTCTTGTTCTTCTTTTAAAAAAAGTGCATCAAAAAGACTGTCGCCCACATTACTTAAAAGCCCAATTTTATAGCTAGGCTTCAAACTTTTTAAATATTCAACTAATTGCTGGTTGCGCACATGCTGGCGAAGATATGTTTGCTGGAGCGTTTGCGTATCTAGTTTTAAAATATGCGCTACTTCCTCAAAAAATTTCTCTGTTGAAATATAGCCATAATCAACCTGCGAGTAAAGATCGTTTAAATTTGTTATTTGATCTGCCGGACAAAGATTCCTTAAATAGCTCTTTCCATCGCTATACAAAACCCCAAAGCAGTCAAAAATAATCGCTTTTATCACTTTCCCGTACTCCCAAAACCGCCCGAATTGCGCTCAGTCTCATCAAGCAGTTCAACTTCTTGCCATAGAATCTTTTCATATCTTGTAACAATAAGCTGCGCAATGCGCATATTCGGCTCAAAAGTAAATGGGTCTGAGCCTAAATTGACCATTATTGCACCAACTTCACCTCTATAATCTGCGTCAATAGTCCCTACGCCATTCGCCGTTGTAATACCATGCTTTAATGCCAAGCCACTGCGAGCGCGAACTTGCGCCTCATAGCCATCCGGAAGAGCGATAGCAATACCAGCAGGAATAACTTTTCTTTCCATTGGCTGCAAAACAATCGGCTCATCAATTGCCGCATGAAGATCCATACCAGCCGAGTGATCAGTCTGATACTCAGGCATACTAGCGTTCTCTTTTAATTTTGTAATTTTAACCTTCATCTGCCCCTCTTTCTTCTAAGAGTCTTCTCCTTACTCTCATTAATATTCTCCCAAGATGATTCTCGCCATTATTACTACCTACCGGATCAACGCCCCAAAACCTATCGCCCCAGTTATTACCTTCAACCAATTCTTCATCTTCTGTTGCCAGTAGTCTTTCAGCGAGGTCTGGGTTTCTTACAAATTTCTGCATCACAACAACATACATCACGCCCGTTTTTGCAACCTGCCAATCTGCGCGAATAGGAATTTTATACAAATCTTCAAGTTCATGCGCCAAATTTTTAGAAGCTACGCCATCGGCATATACAACCCTTAAGTCATCTTCGCCTGCTCTTGCTTCTGCAACTCGACGATGAAAATCTAAATCTTCAAATTTTGCCGCCTGATAGGCATGTTCTGTTGTTGGAACACTAATCCCTCTATCTGTTTCGATCCAGTTTTTAAGTGGCTTCATATTACTTAAAAAGAAATGTTCGCCTCTAAATTGTTCGATCATAACTCTCCCCAATTTTTACCGATAGATACATCGACTTTTAATTTAATTCCTAATTTTGGATAAATATTTTCCATTGTTTCTTGTAATATTTTACCTACTTTTTTAGCATTTTTCTCTGGGCACTCAATAAGAATGCTGTCGTGGATTTGTAGCACCTGCCAACCTAAATTACCGAGTTTTTTATCAACCTCAAGCATTGCCATTTTCATCAGGTCCGCCTCTGTTCCTTGAATTGGCATGTTTGCAGCTGCCCGTTTAGCACCTTCCCGAACCATAAAATTGCTCGACTTTACATCTGGAGTTGGGCGTCGGCGGCCAAACAGTGTTTCAACGTAGCCTTCGTCTCGAGCTTTTTTTAATGTATCGTCAATATACTTTCGAATTGAGGCTCGAACATGAAAATATTCATCTATAAATCGTTTTGCGTCGCTGAATGTCATACCAGTTGCTGCCGCTAGCCCATGAGGGCTCATGCCATATAGAACGCCAAAGTTAATCACCTTTGCATCGCGGCGTTGATGTTTTGTCACTTCGTTAAGTGCAGTTCCATAAACCTCGCTGGCGGTTTTTGTGTGAATATCAATGTCGTTATTAAAATCTTCGATCATCTGTTTGTCGTCCGCTAAGACTGCCGCTAAACGAAGTTCAAATTGCGAATAATCTGCGCTAACAAATACATTACCTTTGGCTGGTACAAATGCATCGCGGATTTTGCGACCCATCTCAGTACGGATTGGAATATTCTGTAAATTTGGATCAGTGCTACTTAACCGACCAGTTGCTGCAACATCTTGCTTAAAACTGGTGTGCAGGCGATTATTTTTATCAACCAATTTTGGTAACGCATCAATGTAGGTATTTTGCAGTTTTGTTAGCTCGCGATATTTTTCAATATGCTCAATAATCGGGTGCTGACCTTTTAGTTTTGCGAGTTCTTTTGCTCCTGTTGAATAGCCAGTTTTGCCTTTCTTAATGCCTTGCGTTGGTAGAGCTAATGTTTCAAAAAGCACACCCGCCAGCTGGGTTGGGCTGCTTAAATTAAATTCGTAACCAACCATACTATATGCGTCTTCTCTAATTTGAGAAATCTTGACATCAAATTCTTTACTCATTTTCTGTAGTGACTTAACGTCTAAAATAATGCCTTTATGCTCCATCATTACTAGCGTTTTAATCAGTTTAAAATCAACATTTTTTGCAAGATTAGCTAGCTTTGGCAACTTTTTAAATTGCTCTACTTGATTTCTATACAGCTCCCAAATCGCCTGTATTGTTTTTCTACCGTTATCGTTTGCAAGATTAACGCCAGCCAATTCACCCAAATCTTGCGATCGAATAAGTGAATCGAGCATAAAAGCACCTATTTGTGTATCATGCTTCACCTCAGGTAGGTCATCATTTTCTTTAATTAATTCATGTAAAATCACCCGCGCATCGTGTGCAATAATTTCTTTTTTACCAGCAAGCTTTCTCACTTCATTACTGCTTGTGTAAAATATGTGTTCAGCATCTGGAGATACGAACCAAGTATCTTCTTTTTTGGCCACCACAAAGCTATCTTTTCCTTCAAATAATTTCTTGTCTTTCTCTGTTAAGGCGGCAATTTCTTTTTGCACTTCCATTGGCGCTTCTTGCTGATCTTGCATATGGCGTGGAAGTTGTTTTAGCAGTGAATGAAACTCAAATTTTTCAAGTAGTTGCTTCACTTTTTGAGTATCAACATCATGCGCATTAGTGGCGTTTAAATCTAGTTTAATTGGCGCGTCTACCCAGAGCCTTGCCACTTCTTTTGTTTGATACGCTTTTTCTTTGCCATCTTCAAGCTTCTTTCTTAAAACTGGCTTTAACTCATCTAAATTATTGTAAACACCGTCAAGTGTTTGATAATCTTGTAGCAATTTTAGCGCCGTCTTTTCACCCACGCCAGGAACGCCGGGAAGATTATCTGAGCTGTCACCTTTTAAGGCTTTTAAATCAAGAAACTGATGAACATCAATGCCGTATTTTTTTGCAAAACTAGCCGGATGAAACAGCTCAATATTAGAAAAGCCTTTTTTGAGTGCGTAGACATGCGTCAACGGCTTAATCGCCTGCAATAAATCAAGATCTGATGTAATAAGGCACGCTTCGATATCTTGATCGTTAGCCTGCAGCGCAAGTGAGCCCATAATGTCGTCTGCCTCATAATCATCAAGCTCGTAAAGCGGCCAGCTAAAAGCCTCTAAAAGCTCTTGTAGCATAGGAATCTGTTCGTAAAAATCTGGTGGTGCTGGCTTACGACCAGCTTTATATTCAGGATAAATCTCGCGGCGCTTTCTGATATTTGTCTTGGCTTTATCCCATGCTACTGCTACATAATCTGGCTGCAAATTCTTCATTATCTCGAGCGCAAGCGCTGTGAAGCCATAAACACCGCCAGTTGGCGTGCCGTCTTTCATGCTTAAATGGCTCATCGCATAATAGCCACGATAAAATACCGACTTCCCATCAATCACCACTAAACGCTTCGTCATATTACTAGTATATGCTACTTATGGGCAATTTAAGAGTTGCGGTTAGTTATATATAGCGCAACTCCATCAAGAAAGCGCACGTATTCGTGTAATTTTTCTGGGGCTTCTGAAAGGTTAAAAATCGCTATTGCAGCTTCATCTTCTGCTGTCTCCTTTGTTTCTTGTAGCGCTCCTGAGTTTTGCATTATTTCTTTTATTTCTTGCTGCTCTTTTCTTGTAATGTCATTTTTTCCGAAGCTAGATAAAAACCGCTGCTTATCTTCCTCGCTCGCCTTTTTTAAAGTATTTGCAACAAGTAACGTTACCTTGCCTTCTCTTAAGTCATCGAGTGTGCTTTTGCCACTTTCTGCTTCATTGGCAAAAATACCCAAAATATCATCGGTAATTTGAAAGGCCAAACCAATATGCAGTGCATATTTTTTAAGCCACGAGAAATCTTTCATGTCTTTGCCTGCAAGCAAAATGCCAAACTGCAAAGGATTTAAAAAGGAATAATAAGCCGTTTTCCAGGTAAGAACTTGGCGAACATCTTCTTCGCCCACCTCTCGCACGGCTTCGTTATATATATCGCTAATTTGACCAGCAATAGTTGTTTCCAGAGTATTATTAAGATATTTTAAGGCTTTAATTTTCTGTTTATCTGCGATGGGCAAATCCGCAATTTCTTCCATTGCTTGGTGTGAACCAAAAAGCGCAGCATGCATTGCCTGGCTAGAGCCAAAATGCTCATCACCGCCATATAACTTCTTTCTGAGATGATATTCTTTTAGGAGTTTGTGCGCAGCCGAGCCACCTCGCCTTATTTCTGAACGATCAGCAATATCATCAACAATCAGCAGATACGCATGAATCATTTCAATTGCACGAGCTGCCCGAATAGCAAGCTGCTCATCTTTTCCGCCAGCCATATAATATGCATGCATTGTCAGCGCACCTCGTAGCCGCTTGCCGCCCCGAGCAAGAATAGAAATATACGCCCCCGCAATATCTTGCGTTGTTTGGTTATATTTTTCTAAAATATCCTTTTCAAGCTTCTTACTGTAACCAGCAATATCTTGGTCAATAAGACCTTTATATTCTGCTAGCTTTTCCTTAGCCGCCTCTTGCATATTCATAAAACTGGCTCTTTCTTAATCAATGATATTCGTTTTATTGAAGATAGTCATGAAGCTTTTTCGCATCTTTGTGCTTGCGAAGTTTAGCTAAAGCTTTTGCTTCAATTTGTCGAATACGCTCACGAGTCACACTAAATTCTTGCCCCACTTCTTCGAGCGTATGGTTTTTCCCATCTTCAAGCCCAAAGCGCATTTTTAGTATCTTTTGTTCACGTTCTGTAAGCGTTCCTAGAATGCTTTGTACCTGCTCTTTTAAAAGCTGGTCGGTTGCACTATCAACCGGACTTGCCGCATCTTCATCTTCAATAAAATCAGCAAGCATCGAATCTTCTTCTTCACCATCACGCCCAACACCAGCATCAAGACTGCGAATATCTTGTTTGATCTTCATTACATATTCAACTTTTTCAGGATCCATTTCAAGCTCTTTTGCAAGCTCATCAATTGTTGGTTCACGATTTAATTCTTGCGTCATGCGGCGCTGTGTGCGGAGTAGTTTATTAATTGTTTCAAACATGTGTACCGGGATACGAATTGTTCGAGATTGATCAGCAATTGCACGAGTAATCGCTTGGCGGATCCACCACGTTGCATAAGTTGAAAACTTAAAACCTTTGTCTGGATCAAACTTTTCAACCGCACGAAGCAAGCCCGTGTTTCCTTCTTGAATTAAATCGAGAAAATCTAAACCGCGCCCAGAATATCGCTTTGCAATTGAAACAACCAGGCGCATATTTGCCTCTGCCATTTCATCTTTTGCCTTTTTATCACCAGCCACAACACGTTGCGCTAAAGCAAGTTCTTCATCTGGCTTAAGCAAAGGAATTTTACCTATTTCGCGAAGATACAAACGAACTGAATCGTCTGAAACATCGTCAAAATACGCTGGTTCAATATCCTTTTCTTCCTCTTCTTCAAGCTCATCCACTGGCGGCTCAACATCATCGTCTGCCGCATTTAAAATTGGATCATTTTGAGGAATTGCTATTGTTTTATTAATAAGTGAATCGTCGTCTTTTTTCTTCTTACTTGGCACCACCGAGCTCCTTAATTATCTTATTAAGCGCACTCCTTAAGGCCGCTGACTTCTTTTCATCGCCAGCTTCTTCTGCCTCACGAAGCGTTCTTGTTAATTCTCTTTTTTTGGCTTTCACTTTTTCGTTTTGCATTTGCCTGATGAGTTTTGCAGCTTCAAGGTAACGATCTTGAGCGTTCCATGCTGCGTATCTTGCATCGGCCTTTAATAACAATACTTTAACATACGTATCAATTTCTCGCAAACTCTCTGGCATATTTTCACCTACCGCTTGTTGTGGATTTTTTAAAAAGAATGAAAATAGGTGTCGCTGCTCATCATTCACAAAGTCGCCTTTACTCATTTTTTTTAATAGTTCGCGCGCGTCACTATCTATGAGTGCTAGCGCTAAAAGATTGTCTTCATATCCTTCTTTTCGTGGTGCATCTTTTTTTACTTTTACTGGCTTTAGCCGGGTGCTTTGCGCTGTATCTTTATTTTGCACAGCTTGCATTTTTTCCTTTAATGCCACAGAAGAGGCACCTGTATATTCTGCAATTTTCTCAATATAATGTTCTTTTTCAACGCTGTCTTGTAGTTCACTAACCACCGTTAGTGCTTTTGTGCTAAACACCCGCTTGCCTTCTGCCGTTTCAAGATCACATCGTTTTGCATAGGCGCTGAGTACCCAATCAACCACTGGCGCAGCTGCATCAATTGCTTGCTGCCATTTGTCTGAATCTTCCTGAATAAGTTCGTCTGGATCTTTCGCTCCATCGGGCAGTGTAATAATGCTTAATTGCACACCAACTTTTTGTGCAATTGGAATAGCACGCTCGGTTGCCGCAATACCTGCTCTGTCGCCATCAAATGCCAATTTAATATTTTCTGTTAAACGATTTAGTGCCTTAAAGTGATACTCAGTAATTGCCGTACCAGCAGTTGCCACAACTTGGAGAATACCCGCCTGGTGCGAGCTCACCACATCTAAATTTCCTTCGGTAATCACAGCATAATCCGACTGACGAATTGCTGCTTTCGCCTGATGAAGACCAAACACGTGTCGGCTTTTATCATAAAGAAGCGTTTGCGGCGTATTGATATATTTTGGTGCGTTCTTATTTTCGCTCAACAGTCGCGCCGTAAAACCAATAACCTGCCCTTGCCCATCGCACAGTGGCACCATAATTCGCCCACGAAACATATCGCCACCTCTAGAAGAAGTAAGACCTGCATCTTTTAGTTCACTAAGCGAATAGCCTTTTTTCTTTAAGAATGTAACTAACGCATCGCCACTTTCTGGCGCATAGCCGAGTCGAAAGTCTTGAATTGTTTGCTTATCAAATCCACGTTTTTTTAAAATATATTCAAGTGCGTGCTTGTTTTTTATAAGTGTTTGCTGATAATAATTTGCTGATAAATCTAATGCCGCTAAAAGTCGCTGCTTTTTCTTAGCAACTGTTTTATGCTGACTCGTATCATATAGGCTAAGGTCAACTCCGGCTTTTCTGGCCAAAAGCTCTAACGCAGCACGAAAATCAAGCCCTTCAACTTTCATAATAAAGCTAAAGACATCGCCGCCTTGATCGCTTGAGAAGTCATACCAAATATTTTTGTCTGGCGTTACCATAAAACTTGGCGTTCTTTCGCTCGTAAACGGACTCAGACCTTTAAAACTTCGGCCAGCACGCTTTAAAGGAACATACTCCCCAATCACATCCTCAATATTGAGCTTATCGCGCACCTCTTCTTTGACATCTTGCATATCTATAGCTATTGTATCACCTCTTTATATCTGTTGATGTTTATGCTTAAATGAAATAACTATGGATCCTTTTGGCAACCCAACACCTGTCGCCCCACAATCAACCGGCCCATCAAAAATGATGTTAGCGCTTGGTGGAGGTTTAGTGTTAGCAATTATTATTGCTTTTGTGTTGCTTCTAAACAGTGGCGGTGAAAACATTAAGTCAGAAGTTCAGCGTCTTTCTTTGCAGCTTACCAACCTCGTAACACTCACCGAAGAATCTAAAGAGATTATCAAAGATCAAGAAGTTGGCAAGGTAAACAGTGACGCGTTACTTGTTGCTAGCACCGCTTCAGCGCAACTCACAACACTCACCACAGGCATGAAGCTTGGCAAACCAAGCAGCGAACTTGTTACCCAAGAGACCGACGCCGACGCCAAGCAAGAACTTGATGATGCAGCCGTGGCCGGAACATTTAGCCGCGTATACCCACCAATTTTAAGCAAAAAAATGCTTAATTCTGCAAAGCTAATGAAACAAATCTATGGCAAAACAAAAGACCAAGAATTAAAAGAGTATCTTGGTAAAACATACCGCAGCTTTACAGATATCAGTAAACAACTAGACGATCTAGATTCTTAAACTTTTACTAGCTCAAAGCTGTGCCGCACAAGATCATAAATTTCTTGTTCACTTAGCTGACCGCTACAAATAACCGTGTTCCAATGTTTTTTATTTAAATGATATCCAGGCTGCACTGTTTCATATTTATCGCGCAAATTTTGAGCCAGCTTAGGATCGCACTTTAGGCTTACGCGCAGCGGTTCTCTATCTTCTGCAATAAGTGCAAACATTTTTGAATCTTTCGACCCTTTTTCACCAAATTTATACACCGCAACTTCTTTTCCAAATGGATAATCAAGCCACACTTTTTTATCTAAAGCATAGATAAAATCTTCAAGCTCTTTATGACTCATTTTAGATATTCACTTTCTTTAAGTAATATTCTAACTCTTCAATCGAACCACGGATGTCATCAAGTGCTCGGTGAGTACCCCTTTTGGTAAATTTCATTTTATACTTGCCATCAAATACTACCTTCCACGCGCTGACATCAAGCATTCTATAGTGCAGTTTTTTACTTAGCCTTGGCCACTCATTATCAATAAACTTCCTATCTTGATGAATTGAATTTCCCGCAAGTAAAATTCTTTCGTCTTCATTAAAATATTTATTAACAAATGCTAAAATTTCATTTTCGATCGTTCGTGCCGAGCGACCTTTTTCAAGATTCTGTTTCACTAATGCATCTCTAGCCTCGGGGTTTGCATCCCAAAAGTCTTTACCAAGTACCATACGCTGCTCAACAAGGCGCGGTCCAACTTTTACCACTGCTTCGTATGTGGCAATTTCGTTAAAATCCCAATCAGTTGCAATTGCAGCAACCTCCATAATTCTATCTTCAACTGGATCAAGCCCTGTCATTTCTAAATCAATCCACAATAGTTTTGCTTTTTTGCTCATATCTACATCCTCTCTGGCACTTCAATGCCAAGCAAATGCAACCCATGTTGCATCACAGCACTCACTTGCTTAATCAGCGCCAAGCGTGCGCCTTTTTCATCTTCGCTCACCTCACCCGTCGCAATTGGCGTTTTCTCATAATAACGGTTCATGATGCGCGCCAACTCATAAACATACGCAGCAACTCTGTGTGGCTCATACGCTTCGGCTGCATATTTTACAATTTCTGGATATTCAAGCAGCTTAATGAGCACTGGCTTTTCTTCCTGCCACGAATAGTTATATGCCTCAAAATCTTTTAGTTCTTCGGGATTATCGCGCAAAATTTTATTCATTCGCACTGCTGCATATTGCACATATGGCCCGCTATATCCAGTGAGATTAAACATCGTTTTCCAGTCGAACAAAATATTAGTGCGGCGATCTGCAGCAAAGTCAGTAAATTTAATTGCACCCAGGGCAATCTTCTTCACATCTTCTTCAGAAACTTCACGATCCTTCACCACTTCGCCAGCTCTCTTTTCGGCTTCATCAAGAAGCTCTTCCATTAAAACAACGCCTTTTCGAGAACTCATCTTTTCTCTAGTTCCATCTTCATTTTTTTGGTCAATCGTGCCAAACCACAGATGAATTAGTTCTGTTTTCACCCCAAGTTTTTTGGCTAAAGCAAAAAGCTGCGCAAAATGGAATTGCTGCTCGCTGCCGGCGGCATAAATTACCCTATCTGGCTTCCACTCGCTTTCGCGATACTCAATTGTAGCCAAGTCAGTCGTGGCATAGAGCGCTGCACCGTTACTTTTTTGCAAAAGAATAGGTGTTTCAATGCCAAATTCTTTTAAATCAACAATCACCGAGCCGTCATCATTTTGCATCGCTACACCTTCATCAACCAGTCGTTGTACCGCAGTTTTACCTTTTTCAACAAAAAACTTCTCGCCCATTTCGTGCTCGGTTGAGATCTTTAGTCGCTGCATAACGTTATGGATGTGTTCCAGTGAGATTCTATTAAATCGCTTTGAAAGCTCCGTCGCTTCTGCATCGCCCTGCTCTAACTTTAATAGCCATTGCTGCACTTCATTCGCTAACTTATCGCCACCTTCTTGCTCTTCTTTTTTCAGTGCTGCTTTTGTTTCAATATACACCCTGCCAAGCTCATATACGCCATCGCTTGCAAGCTTTTCTTCACTACTAAACTTCTTAAAGCCAACCACCCACACACCAAATGGCGTGCCATAGTCTCCTAAATGATTGTCTGTAATCGTGTTCCAGCCGTTCGCTTCCATAAGCTGCTTCACCGCCCAACCTTGGTTGCCTGGGCGCAAATGCCCCACGCTATATGGCTTTGCCATATTTGGGCTTGGATACTCAACCACCACAGTCTTGTCTTTGCCATCAATATTTTCGCCAAAAGTTTGTCCTCTTTTTTCGGCTGCTTGTTTTTGGCTTTCAAGCGACGCAAGAAGCGCTTCAGATTCCATTCGCAAATTCAAAAACCCAGGCCCTGCCACTTCAGCAGAAGCAATCACTTCATGTTCTGCCAATTTATCTGCAATCTGCTCTGCAACTACGCGTGGGTTCTGGCCAAGCTTGCCAGCCAGTTGCATCGCCACGTTACAGCTATAATCACCATATTTCTCATCAGGATAAGAAATGGTTGCTTTAATTTGCTCGTCAAAAAGATTCTCGGCAACCTCAGAAATAATTTTAGATAACTCAAACTTCATTACTGATAATTATAACAGAGGTTACGTGTTCACGCGCTCTTTTGCTGTTTTTATCAACCCAACAAATAATGGGTGTGGTTTGTTGGGGCGCGATTTAAATTCTGGGTGGGCTTGGGTCGCCACAAAATATGGGTGATCTTTTGCTTCAATAAATTCAACCAACCTACCATCGGGTGATTCACCAGAAACTATAACGCCGCCTTGGTTTATCTCTTTTTCAAATGCTCGATTCACTTCATAGCGATGCCTGTGCCGCTCGATAATATTTTGGGCGCTGTACACATCAGCAACTTTTGAGCCTTTTTCTAGCTTGGCTTCATAATTACCTAACCGCATGGTGCCGCCAGTTTCTTGTTTACCAGACTGCCCGTCCATTAAGTAAACAACGTTTTGCTTAGCTTTAGGGTTAATCTCTTCAGTTATTGCCTCGCTTAAACCACCCTTTCTTGCAGCTGCAATTACCGCAACCTGCAAGCCCAAGCACAAACCAAGATACGGGATGTTATTTTCAAGCGCATATGTTGCAGCAGCAACTTTTCCTTCTACACCACGAGTCCCAAAACCACCTGGCACCAAAATCGCATCATACTTACTTAAGTTGCTTTCGTCTTCTGCATTTATCCATTCATATTTTAAATCTACACTTTCGCTCCAGGCGGCTGCTTTTAACGCTTCAACAACAGAAAAATACGTGTCCTCGTTATCAAGATATTTTGCAACAATACCAACAGTTACTGTTTTGTCGTATTTTTTTGTAGCACTTGCGACTAGCTTCTTCCACTCTGCCATATCTGCTTTTTTAGCCTGAATAGAAAATTTCTTCAAAATAGTTTCAGCAACATTTTGTGCTTCTAGCGTTAGTGGCACTTCATATACCGTTTGGGCATTTGGCAGCGCAATAACTGCTTCTTTAGAAACACCGCCAAACATACTAATCTTATGTAGAGCTGCTTCTGTTAATTCATAGTCTGCTCTTGCACAAATGATATCTGGCATAATGCCAAAACCGCGCAGATCGCGAACCGCATTTTGCGCTGGCTTCGTTTTCAGCTCTTTACTCGCCTTAATATACGGAACGTAAACCACATGGGCAAAAAGACAGTTTTCGCGCCCAGCTCGCGCGGCAAATTCACGAAACGCTTCAATAAAAGCAATGCCTTCATAATCTCCAACCGTTCCGCCAAGTTCCACAATGTGAATATCGCTGCCTTTGCCTGATCTTTCAATTTCATTTTGAATCGCATCTGTTAAATGCGGAATCATTTGCACTGTTTTTCCTAAAAATTTGCCATCACGCTCTGCCTGAATCAAATCTTGATACACTCTTCCGGCTAGCGTTACGCTATCTTTGGTGAGCTCAATATCTAAAAATCGTTCATAGTGCCCAAGGTCTAAATCAATCTCTGTACCGTCTTTTGTAACAAAACATTCACCGTGCTCTGCCGGGTTAAGTGTGCCTGCATCAACGTTTAAATATGCTTCACACTTTTGCACCGAGATTTTAAAACCGCGGGATTTTAAAAGGGCGCCGATAGACGCCGCCGTTATTCCTTTGCCAACTCCTGATAATACGCCGCCTGTTACAAAAATGTATTTACGGCTTTTTCCCATGTCTTCCATGGGACTTTATTATAGCATGTTATAGCTTAAAGTAACATGGCGGAGAGGGTGGGATTCGAACCCACGGTACTCGTAAAAAGCACACTTGTTTTCGAGACAAGCCAGTTCAACCACTCCTGCACCTCTCCAATAGTTTTATTTTAGCGAATTCTTTGGCGCATGAAAATCGTAGGAAAGTTTATTGTATTCTTTTGTGTCATAATTTTTTTCACCAGATGCATTCCAAAGTACAAAATATTTGATACCAGAATCTAATGCCAATCGGCTACACACCGTGCAAAATGGCTCACCCGCATCTGTAAAATTGCCACCTTCATCAACCCGCATAAAATAAAGTGTAGAGCCTTTAATTTTGTCTGAATGGTTTTTTAAAGCATCAGTAATTGCTCGCCACTCGGCGTGCACGCAACATGTTTTATCGTATTTTGGCTTCTTAGAATAATCATATTCTTTTTCGCACATACGATTATCTTCATCGTTATTTGGCGGAGAATTATAACCTTTGCCAATCACTGCTCCACTCTTAACAATTACCGCGCCGCATTTTGCTTTATAGCACGTTGCTTGTTCTGCAACTTTGGCAGCAGCTTTAAAGAAAGTCTGATTTTTTACCTCATTCTTCACATTACTTATGATATCAAACTAATATTGCTATACTGTGCTTATGGTTAAAAAGAAGAAGTCTCGCAAAAAACAAACCAAACAATCAACCTATAAAAAAGTATTAAAAATACTCGCCTGGATTGTAGGCAGCATTATTCTGCTTATTGGAATTATCTATGTCGCTTTTCAAATAAGCCCTTGGCCATCCGCCCTACTTATTCGTTCTGCCTTTAACGAAAATGCTAAAAAGCAATCTGAAGCACTAGAAAAATATGTGCCACATGACGTAAGTTCCATTAAAAATATACAATACAAAAATAACGATAAAGATGCATATCTTGATGTTTTTTATCCAAGCTCAATTAAAAATACAAATAAAAAATTGCCAACAATTGTGTGGGTGCATGGCGGCGGCTGGATATCGGGTAATAAAAATAACATAGCAAACTATTTAAAGATTCTAGCTAGCAAAGGCTACACAACCGTAGGCATAAACTACACAATCGCGCCAGAAGCACACTACCCGACTCCTGTTTTGCAAACATCTGAAGCATTAGAATATCTTAATAAAAATGCTAATAATCTGCATATAGATAAAACTCAATTTGTTTTAGCGGGCGATTCTGCGGGCTCACAAATTGCTGCGCAGGTTGCCACAATCATCACCAACCCTTCCTATACAAAGCTTGTTAGTATTGCCGCGCCACTGCGACCCTCTCAGCTTACTGGAATGCTGCTAAATTGCGGGGCATACGATATCAACATCGTAAACACAAAAGATACTAGCGAAGGTACAAAATTATTAAAAACATTTTTGTGGTCATATAGTGGAAAGAAAGATTTCATGAAAGATAAAGAGCTGATGCAGGCTTCTGTAATAGACTACGTCAATTCAGACTTTCCGCCATCGTTCATTACCGCAGGTAATAACGATCCGCTACTGCCGCAATCAAAAGCTTTTGCCAAAAAACTTATATCACTCGGCGTTCCAACCACCATTCTGTTTTACCCACAAAACTACTCCCCGCCTCTGCCGCACGAATATCAATTTAATTTAGATGGTAAAGCTGGAAAAAAAGCATTAAACGAAATGGTGAGTTTTCTAGAAAAAAATACGAAGTAGAATTAAGTTACGATTCCCCTACGACGTAGATCTTCTTTACTTTCAAATTCAAGGTAATTTTGTGTCAACTCTTCACCAGTAGCAATATCACGAGTAGCTACGAGAAACGCATCTTCGTGAGTATCGTCTTGCGACACTGTTGCGTCGACTGCGTGGTTAATAAATTTTGAAACATCAAAATCAACATGCCACATTTGAGTTGGCCGATCAAAAACCCCCACCATAAAATTTCGTCTTTTTCTTTTTGATCTAAATTATCGAATTGCTCTTGAGTGATATTGAGATCTAAGATTGGGCTTGCAGTATAGATTAAATCACCCTTCTTAATTTCTTGATCTGCGAAGAGGCCAACACCATGTAGGTCTGATGATTTTAGTTTGTATTTAATATGAATCATATTGAGATTATAGCAAAGAATTGCAGGATATCGCTTTCCTTCGCTTTTCGCTCAGTCGCTCCTTCATTCAAAAGTGCTCGAAACAAGATTTCTGCGCGCTTTTTCACTACGCCGAACCTTACGGTTCGGATTCGCTGATGCAAATCTACCACGTAAAAACCCAATCACAAGGATTGGGTTATCACGTGGTACACCCGACAGGATTCGAACCTATGACCTTTGGCTCCGCAAGCCAACGCTCTATCCAGCTGAGCTACGGGTGCGTGTTGCACCCTCGCTTTTTCAAGCTGGATAGAACGTTGTCGCATATTAAAAATAAACGGCTTCGCCTGAGCCAGCTAAGGCTTCGGGTGCGCATCGTAGCCATTCGCTACAAAAAATAACGTTTGGCCACGTCTTGTAACTAGAAGGTGCTTTCTTTTTTGCCCAATAAATCAAGCAAACGAACAGATGGTATTGTATCAAAAACCTTCAGGGGTGGCAAACAAGCTAAAGTCGTAATTTGCGCATAAATGTATCAACAAAATCGAGCTTAAGCTGCTCCATTGGTAAGTGATGACCAAAGATATCTACAATTTTTTCTCCGTCTTCTTCAGCAAAATATACGTTCATCATTGGCGCAAAACGCTTTGTTGGCACCAGCATAATAGAATAGATTGGACCGTCTTGCACAACACCAAACGCCTTAAACTCTTTAAAAGAATGGAGCTTTTGGCCAGTGTTAAGGCCCTCTGGGCTCAACGTATACTGCAATGTTCGCGGGGGGCGGCGTGAATAAACAATTAGTGCAGCTGCCATAACAGCAATAAGCACCGCAAACGTCCACGAATCAAGAATAAGGATTGAAAAAGCTAGAAAAGCTAAGGTGATGATACCAAGGACAATAAACCATAAAAAGTCTTTTTCACGATAGATATATTCAGAAGCCTCCCAGCTAATGGTTGGATCATCATATTTTTGTGCCTGATTTGGTTTTACTGGAACTTCTTCTTGCTGCGAAAGTGTTTCATTTGAAGCTGCTTGCCCCTCTTGTTGCCCACCTTCTTCTGGCTGCCAATAATTTTTTTGCTCATCCTCTGGTTGCATAGTTTTAGTATACAGCATAAGCAATAACAAAAAACGAAAAAAGCCGAGCAAAACTCGACTGTTTTCTTGGCGGAGGAGGAGGGATTCGAACCCTCGCGCCAGGTTGCCCCGACCTAACGATTTAGCAAACCGTCCCCTTAAGCCACTTGGGTACCCCTCCGTGCTTGAACAATTATACTAGAGACAAGGTATTTACGGCAATTGGAATCTAACTGGAGTAGACCGATCAATCGTTGTTCCGTCCCCCAGCTGACCGGCATTATTGCGTCCTGCACAATATAGCTGATTATCGGCAATTGCACATACATTTTGTTTAAGTACAGCAAACTGCGTGATTTTTGGATCACCAGGAATATTGAATTCCACAGGGTTTGATGTAGCGCCAGACGTAGAGGTACCATTACCTAACTCTCCATAGCTATTTTGACCCGCACAGTATAAATTACCTACTGAAGATAACGCGCAGGTCTTATTGCCATTGGTCATTACCGATACCGCAGCTTGATAGGCAGGCATAACAAATTGGGCGGGGTTACTCTGCTGCGTAGTATTTCCATTGCCTAGTTGTCCATGAGTGTTCAGACCCGCGCAATACGGAATACTGTTATAGGCTAAAGCACATATGTGACTATTACCGACGGAGCCCATCTTTATTGCTCCCAGTGATGATCCAAACCTCACTGGAGTTGACTGATTAGAAGTACTTCCGTTGCCAAGCCTTCCATAAGTACCCATCCCTGCGCAATACATTGCATTAAAGGTAGTTAGGGCACAAACATTATACCCCCCAGAACCATGCACTACAGTCTCGGGAGGATTACTTGAGGGTGTAGTAAATGCAGTAAGGTTGGATTGCGGACTTGTGGTGTTACCATTTCCAAGCTGACCATAGCTGTTTTGACCAGAACAAATCATATGCTTAGAAGCTCCGCTTAGGGAGGAGGTGGCACAAGTTACACCTGATCCTACCACAACATCAATCATCGGGGCAGAGGTAAAAAATGCATTCGCACCACCAAACTTTACAGGAGTCGACCGGTTCGTGGTTGAATTATCGCCAAGCTGCCCAGAGCTATTATTTCCAGCACAATAAAGAGAGTAGGCATTAAGAATTACTACACATGTATTTGTATCTTCTGAAGCAACAAGTTTATATACGCCCCATCCTGATGGAAGTATAAACTGACCCGGAGTACTTCGATTTGTGGTATTTCCGACTCCTAATTGACCGGAACTATTTGAGCCAGAACAGTAGACCTGATCATTGGAACCATGTGCACAAACATGGTCAAGCAAACCAGCAGTTTGACCATACGCTACGACATCTTTTGCAGTTAGCCCTGAGGGCAAATTAAATTTTACAGGTGTAGTTTGTGGGGAGGTTGTGTTACCTATACCAAGCTGCCCTGTATTATTTCTCCCCGCGCAATACGCCTGTTGGTCAGATGCTATTGTACAGATCCCCTCTCCAAAACCCGTTACTGAAGTGAGGTAGTAGCTATAGCCATCACCTAAAAAATTATTACCAGCGCTGTTCTGGGTGCCAACTGCGCTCAATGACTGGTCAACGTTTATAATAACCGTTTTATTAGAGGTATATGTTTTGCTGGCGCCAACAAGAACAGTTCCTGTAACTGCTGCGGTGGCTGGATTACCGCTAGAGCTATTTGGGGGGGCTACTGTAAATGTAGATGACCATTGTCCAGACTCCTGAGCCACATAGCCTCCACTACCTCCGCTGCAATTTGAGCTTGGTGTTAAATTACTGGTCCAATAATTCGTTTTATTTTTCTCTAAGCAACTCGATGCAAACGCTACTCCTGCCTGCGCGGCTTCATCTGCTAACCTATTCCAGCGCTGGTCTTGAAGAGTTTTAGTAATAGAAGTACTGGCAACAAGAGTCGATGCGCCGACAATCATTAAAATAGTGCCAGCAATAATAAGTGTGGGGAGTGCAAAACCTCGCTGAATTAGTTTTTTATATTTATGCATAAATATATTGATTACCCTATACTTTCTTCATTAAAAGTATATGCTTTTAGGGGTATAAACACAAGGATTATAGGCTTATTTGGCGGAGAGAGAGGGATTCGAACCCTCGAGACGACTGCTCGCCTACACGCTTTCCAGGCGTGCCAGTTCAACCACTCCTGCACCTCTCCACGCCTTCAAAGTATAGCGAAAAGAGTTGTTATTTACACCTTATTTTGCTGTTGCTTTAAGCTCTTGACAGTACGTATAATAAATATAACAAAATATCAAAACAACCTGCGAGAATATGCCCATGCCACCACCTGTGATTCGTTTGACCAATTTAAAAAAGCAATTTGGCCGCAATGAAGCGGCTGTAATGGCGCTTGATGGCGTTGACTTAACGATTGAAAAAGGTGAATTTGTAGCAATTATGGGTCCGAGCGGCTGCGGAAAAACAACGCTGCTTAATATTTTGGGCTTGCTTGATCGCCCCACAGATGGTGAATATTTATTGAACGATAAAGAAGCTGCTCATTTACGCCAAGAGCGTCGTGCAAAAATTCGAGGAAACGATATTGGGTTTGTTTTTCAACACTTTAATCTCTTAAATCGTATGAGCATTATCGAAAATGTGTCGCTCCCTCTCACCTACAGTGGTATGACTTATACAAAACGACTACAAAAAGCAAGCAAAATGCTTTCTCTTTTTCACTTACAAGAACGTGAGTATTACATGCCCTACCAGCTTTCTGGCGGTCAATTACAACGCGTAGCAATTGCACGAGCACTCGTTAATAATCCTTCGATTATTTTGGCAGATGAACCAACTGGGAACCTAGACTCTAAATCAAGTGAGATTATTATGGAAGAGCTGAGCGAGATTCATCAGCGTGGTAATACTATCATTATGGTAACGCATAATCCCCGCCTCACTAGCTATGCTGATAGAATTATTCATATGCTTGATGGCAAGATTGATAAAGATAGCAAACACCCAGAGCCAGAGGAAGACAAGTCTGCCAAAAAGCCCCTTGGTAAAAGAAAGGTTAAAAAGTAGTGATAGGTGTTAATTTTAGGATTGCGCTTGAAGCACTTCGTGGCAGCAAATCGCGAACGGGCCTTACTGTTCTTGGCGTAGTTATTGGCGTAGTGTCTATTACACTCGTGCTTACCATAGGCGAAGGTGCCAAGCAAACTATGTCTCAGCAAGTAAAAGATCTTGACCAAAAAATTATCTTAATTCGTCCTGGTAGCACAGTTCACAAATTAGACAGCGGCGTTATTAGTTATAGCCCCCTCAATTCTTATGCAACCTCTACCCTTACCGAGACAGATGTTGCAAGCGCACAAAGTGACAAAGATGTGAGTGCCGCAGCTCCGTTAATGCTTATTAATGCAAGTGTAAAGAATGGTAAACAGCTTGCTAAGAATGCACCTGTTATCGCCACTAGCCCAGAACTTGCGCCTATCTTAAAACTCTCGGCTACAGAAGGGCAATTTATTGATGGTATCACTGAAAGGAACACTGTTGTTATTGGCCAGCAGCTTGCTGTTGACCTTTTTGGCACAGACCAAGCAATTGGCAAAATTCTTACTATCCGTGGTGAAGATCACACAGTTATTGGCGTGCTAAAAAAGGTGCAAAACCCAATTGGTATTAATGGCGTTAATATTAACGATGCGGCAATTATCAGTCTTGAAGGCGGCAAAAGTTTTAATCAAGGCATTGCACAAATTCAACAAATTAATGTTCAGGTAAAAGATAAAGAAAAGGTCAACGAGATTGTGCAAGATCTTGAAAAGAAGATCCAGCTTAATCACAGTGGCGAGCAAGATTTCACCATCCTTACTGGCGAGCAAGCGGGAAATATATCGAGTGAATTTTATAGCGCCATCGTTATTCTTACCAGTACCGTTGCTGCTGTGTCGCTCATCGTTGGTGGCATTGGCATTATGAACATCATGCTTGTTAGTGTTTCAGAAAGAACCAGAGAGATTGGTATTAGGAAATCACTTGGCGCAAGCAATAAACAAATCCTTTTGCAATTCTTGATTGAAGCCGTAGCAATGAGCCTTAGCGGCGGTGTTATTGGTTTAATTATTGCCTATTTATTGGCACTACTGATTGGCTTGTTCATTGGCATGATGCCAGCTTTTAGCTGGACAATTCTTATTATTGCGCTTGGCTTATCACTTGGCGTTGGCGTCATTTTTGGTATCTTCCCCGCCATCAGGGCAGCCAGAAAAGATCCAATTAATGCTCTGCGGCATCACGATTAAAATTACGCTTTTGCTAGTTCTTCTTTAAGTTTTTCTATTAAAGCCACGGGTGTCGGGTCAACGCCGTTTAAAACCGCCAGATAAATACTCACAAAATCTGCCAAGATACTTCCCCAAAGCATTTGCTTGATAACACTATCGCCAGAAAGCTCAATCGTAGTTGCCTTTGGCCGCTTGCCACTGAGTAGTTTGTCTGAGATGGTGAATCTCTGTAATGTTCTTTCGTGCTCAAAACCAGACACTAGATCAAAAACAGCAAATGGCTTTTCAACAGGGTGGCTCGTCCAGCCAATAAATTCATTGTGGTTAAACTCTGGTAGTTGATTACAAAAAGCCACATTCTTTGCGTTTTCATTAAAGCTAATTTTCCACTTATACGCCACTGGAGACATTATCTCGCCAGCATAAATAACAGGGGTTTTACCTGCTATTTTGAGTGCTAACTGCTTGGCTAAATTTTCATTCTCGCCTACATCGGGAAGCCACTTTTCTACTTCTTTTTTTAGCCAATCATGTGCGAGAGCAATTTCTTCATACTTACCTTGAACAATATTATAGCTCTCTAAAATTTGCACTAATCCGCGCAAATTATAATTCACAGCCATGCGCGGTTGGATATTTGCAGGTAGCACAACTAACGGAAAGGAATTCTCTCTAGCTATATCAACAAGTTTACCGCCAGAAGCAATGACCACAATGCGCGCATTTTTTGCTTTCGCCCGTTCTAAAGCTGCCAACGTCTCTTCTGTATTTCCCGAATAGCTACTCGCAATAACAAGTGTTTTTTCATTCACATAGTTTGGTACTTCATAATTTTTTACGATCTCAAAAGGAACGTCCACATTCAGCCAGCTTTTTGCTATGCCAGCCGCCAACGCAGAGCCGCCCATGCCAGCCACAACAATTGTCTCAACGTCACTACTTACAGCTTCTCTGTTTTCAATCACTGCATCAAATTGCAGCTGATCAACCTCACTCGCCGCAACACCAAGTGCATTTTTAGAATCTTTTTGTTTTATAACATTCAAGTCGTCAAGCATTCAGTTCTTCTCCTTCGGTCTTCACATGTATATTTCTATATGATACAGTATAAGCAATCAACCATAAACAATATAATAGACATAGAGGTGGGCAATATGGATATTCAACCGACAACTCAACAACAGCCAGTGAGCGATGATAATGAGCTAGCAAAAGTGCTAGGTGGCAGCGATGATTCAGCAGCCAACACAACAGATGATGCACAAAATGCAGCCGCTCTTACAACACCACCTGTCGCAGACGTTACTGCAGATGCTTCTCCGCAGCTTAACACTACTCCGCCGCCAGTTGCAGAATCACCAAATCTCGCTCCACCACCAATCGGAACTGCCCCAACACTTGCAAGCGGCGAACTAGACACTATTAAAAAAGCAGCACTAGAGGAGCTACGCCCTCTTGCAGATAAATTAAATCTTCCGCCAGAAGAAAAGTTCGATACGCTGCTTCTTATTATTCGCTCAACAGACGACAAAGAACTTATTGGCACGGCACACGAAGCCGCAAAAGCCATCCCAGATGAAACACGCCGTGCGCAAGCTTTGCTTGATATCATTAAAGAAGTTGAATACTTTTCTAACGGCCAAAACCAGCAGCAGGTAGCACCTGCAGCTACAGTACCATTAGTCTAAAGTAATCTTCTTTTTAATTCTTCTATTACTTTTTGATGTGGCGCAAAAAATAACTTTTCTGGACTAATTTTACTTAAATGTACCCACATAATTTCTGACACATCATCGTGAACTTCAAACTTCACACTAGAAGAGACTTTCACCAAAAAGCTCGCAGCTAACACATAGGTAATATCTTTACCCCAATGATATTCATCATCACCACTTCGTATATACTCCACCTCCTCGGCGTCACTCAGCGAAAACGCCAACTCTTCTTTTAGCTCTCTTTCGAGTGCCTGTTCAGATGTTTCGCCAATATCAACAAACCCGCCCGGAAGATCCCACTTTCCCTTTCCAGGGTCTATTGCACGAATCGCAATAAGTAGTTCATTCTTTTCATTCACAATTGCCGCATCGGCAGTTGCAGCTGCATTTTTATAAATTCGCTGCCCGCAAGCTTGGCACTGCCAAGCAAAATCACCTTTTGTAGTCAGCTCCCCACCGCACAACATGCAAAATTTCCAATTCATAAATCTAGTTTATAACAAAACTCCTCGCCTAAAAACGAGGAGTTTTACTTTTTAACGAGGTATTCCCTACATCATTCCCATGCCAGGCATACCGCCACCTGGAGCAACAGGTGCAACCGGAGCTTCCTTCTCAGGAATCTCAACCACCAACGCACCCATTGTCATTGCTGTTCCCGCAATTGAAACAGCGTTTTGAATCGCTTCTTTTGTAACCATCACGGGGTCAACCACACCAGCAAACTTCACATCAACTAAACCTTTTTCAGGAGTATTTACGTTAACACCCTGCCCATCTTTTGCATTTTCAACTTGAGAAAGCAGTGCATCTGCATTAAGGCCAGCATTTCGCGTAATCTGACGAAACGGCTCATAAAGTGCAGCTTTAAGAATTCCACGGCCAGCTGCATCTGAATCTGCGCCGCTCACTTTTATCGTCTTCGCGAGATTAACAAGCGTTACGCCGCCGCCAGGAACAATACCTTCAGCAAGTGCTGCTTTGGTTGCTGCAACCGCATCATCAACACGATATTTCTTCTCTTCAATTTCGGTTTCGGTGGCACCACCGACTTTAATGACAGCAACTTTGCCGCTAAGGCTCGCTGCACGCTTTTCAAGCTGCTCTTTGTCATATTCACTAGTTGCATTCTCGGCCTGTGTTTTGATTTGCCCAATTCGTGCTTTCATATCACTTGGGCTACCTGCGCCTTCAACAATTGTGGTGTCATCTTTATTAATAATCACCTTGCGAGCTGTGCCCACAACATCAAGTTCTATGTTTTCAAACGTCATTCCTTGGTCTTCACTAATCACCGCCGCACCTGTTAGCGTTGCGATATCTTGCAGCACCTCTTTGCGTCGATCGCCAAATGCTGGGGCTTTCACAGCAACAGTGTTAAAACTTCCTTTTAGCTTATTAAGAATCAAAACACCAAGCGCTTCGCCTTCCACATCATCGGCAATAAGCACTACGTCTTTTTTGCCAGCTTGCGCAAGCTTTTCAAGCAAAGGTAAGAATTCCTGCACGCTTGAAACTTTTTTATCAGTAATAATAATCGCTGGCTTTTCATACACCGCTTCCATACGATTTGTATCAGTTACCATATATGGACTCACAAAGCCTCGATCAAACGTGAAACCTTCAACCACTTCAGACTCCATATGAAGACCTTGCCCTTCTTCCACTGTTACCACGCCGTCTTTGCCTACCTTTTCAATCACCTTTGCAATCAACTCACCAATTGCTTTATCACCTGCAGAAATTGTTGCGACTTCTGCTACACGATTTTGCTTGCCATCAACGCTTTCAGACATTTTTTCTAGCTTCTTCAGCACTTCCGCACCAGCAGCTTCAACGCCTTTTCGAAGCTCCATTGGGTTATGCCCTGCCGCAATCAAGCGATTTGCTTCATTTAAAATATTATATGTAAGAACCGTTACAGTGGTTGTGCCATCTCCAGCATCTTTATTCATCTTAGTGGCAGCCTGTTTAATCAGCTCTGCACCTACTTTATAACCTAGTGTTTCGTCATCATTTTCCGGCAGCTCAACACCTTCTGCCACTGTCACACCATCATGAGTAACCGTTGGATTGCCGTAGCTTTTACTAATCACTACGTTGCGACCTTTTGGCCCCATTGTTACCTTTACTGCATCATACAGTGCTTTTGCTCCACCAAGCACGCGTTCGCGTGCATCATCATCATAAAAAACTTTTTTTGCCATATATAAATACTCCTCTCTTACATTTAAAGTGTTGCTAAAATATCTTCTTCTTTAACAATTAAATACTCTGCGCCATCAATCTTTAGCTCAGTTGTGCTTGCGCCGTATTCTTTGTAAACAATCTTATCGCCTTTTTTGACATTCTTTACATCCGGCCCAACAGCTTCAACCTTTGCTACTACTGGCTTTTCTTTTGCGTTATCAGGTAGATACAAGCCAGAAGCAGTCTTATTTTGTGCTTCTTCTTTTACAGCAACCACTCGATCAGCAAGCGGCTTAATTGGGGTACTCATAATATGTAAGCTCCTCCTTTATTCACATTACTTTTTCTATTCTTAGTATTTACAATTGTAGACAAAATAATTAGCACTTTCAAGCCTAGAGTGCTAATTTATAAAATCGAATTGCATAATAAATTGTTTTAGTATATAGTTATCTCAGCTTTTTGGTATGCTCAGGCACAACTAAGAGGAGAAAAGAATGAGCAGTGTTGTTGTTTCGTTCAGCAAGCTAGTCGAGAAAAGCGAAGGGCTCACACCCATGTTGCGTCGAGAAAACATTCTCGACCGAAAGATTCCCGAGAAGATTGCCGGTCTTGCCAAAGAACATGGCGACATTACTCTCGAGATCGCTAAAGGTGATGATCTCTTCTTTGGCGACAAAGACGATATTCGATGGAATAAGGAGCTGCAAGATGCAATCTATGCAGCTCTAGAGAAAGCGGGAATACCCCGCACTGCCGTCGAGTTCGCTGTCACCTCGCCCGTTTAGGGCTAGGGATAACACAACCCCGCGTCATCATGACGCGGGGTTTTACCTTATTTTTTGAAAAATAATTAGGCTGCTACTAGCTCTTCGTTGTGGTCTTTTTGACGATCAGCAATGTATTGTGCAATATCGGAAACAATTTCATACTCTTGCGTGTCTTCTTCGGCAATTACCGCCCTTAACTGCTCCATTGTTTCCTCTGGGGCAGTTCTTATAATATCTGTTGCCTTTTCAATGGCGTCTCGTGCTTTTGGAGGTAGCATTGAAGCCTCTTTAACCAAGCTCTCGTTTACTTTTTGTGAAAAAGTCACTATATCCTGACGAGACTTAAGTCCAAGTTTATTAGCAGCTAAAACCAGTTTTGCCCGATCTTCTACAGTAAACCCGCCAAAACCCTCAAGCCTCTTCAAGTCACCAATGATTGTCCCATCCCTAAATTCATCATCTCGATCAACCTGCTCTGCCCATTCATTAATAAAAGCATTTAGCTCATTGTTCGCAGCTATAGCATTATTAGTTGTCACCTCACCCTTCGGAATGAGGTCACTTATTTCTTCTGTTTCTCGCGTTATCATGATTCTATCTCCAAATTGTTTGTTTTAAATTTTATAATCAAAAAGGAAGCATCCGATAATCGGTGCTCCCGCCAGCGATTAACTGGTATACATAACCATTATAACGCTGCTTGACCTTATGTCAAACTTTTGAAGTAATATTTACTACATTAGATTTAACAGATAGATGGTTTGACAAATTTTATTGTATAACTTGTTTTACACGTGCAACTAGTTCATTAAGAGCTACTTCATCTTTAGCCTCAACATTTAACCTTAATACCGGTTCTGTGTTGCTTGGACGCACATTGAGCCAGGCATCTTTATAGCGCACAGTAATGCCATCGAGCTCATCCTGAGCACCATCTGAAAAGTTATGCTTTATTTTTTCAATCATAGCCTTCTTGTCGTGCACTTTTAAAACAGTTTCTGGAATAGCAGGATAAATCCTAAACTGGTTAGCCAACTCACTTAATTTCTTATCGCTGTCTACTAAGACTTGTATCGCGATTATAGCCGCTAATAAGCCGCTATCTGCAAACCAATTATCCCTGAAAAAATAATGTCCAGCAGCCTCGCCACCAAAAATAGCGTTATGCTGACGCATGCCTACTCGCATATAGCTATTGCCCACTTTCACCCTGTGGGCTACGCCTCCTTCTCGCCTAACAGACTGTGGCACCACATCACCAATGGTTGCATTATATAGAATAGCTGCACCTGGCTCTTTTGCTAGATAATAATGTGCTAATATTGCTGTCATTACAGTCCCTGTTAGCACTTCTCCTTGCCCATCAACAAGCGCGACCCTATCGCCATCACCATCAAAAGCAATGCCAAAATCTAGACTTTCCTCGCGCACTTTTGCTTGTAAATCAGCCATTCCCTCCTCCGTTCTTGCATCTGCCGGATGATTAGGAAAGGTGCCATCAAGCTCATAAAACATCGGGGTGATTTGTAGCGGAACATGCTTGGACAACACTGGCGCAATGGCACCAAGCATGCCATTGCCCGCATCAATCGCGACTTTATACGCTGGCCATTTATCCGCCTCTACAAAACTAAGGACATATTTGATCCAATCTTCTTTTACATCTTGAGTTTTTAAACTACCTTTTTTGTTTGCAGGAGAAAAATTACCCGCGATTACTCCGTCGCGGATATCAGCTAGCCCCGTTTCTATACCAATTGGCTTTGCTTCCTCACGACATAATTTTATTCCGTTATACTCACCTGGATTGTGTGAAGCCGTAACCATAGCCCCGCCAGCAAGACCAAACTTGCCAACGGCAAAATAAATCATATCTGTACTCACCAAGCCAATATCAATCACTTCCCTGCCCTGCAGGCGCAAGCCTTCAATTACTGCCTGTGCTAATTCTTCAGAATCGGGTCGCATATCTCGCCCCACCGCCACTGCGCCATCATTTGGTAGCCAGTCTGCCATGGCTTGGCCAACATTCCATGCCACCTCCTTTGTTAACTCCGTTCCAACTTTTCCTCGAATATCATATGCTTTAAAAATCTCTGGATTCACTGTGTTTTCTCCTGATTATTTTGAATCTTTTTCTGCTGCTAGTTCACGCACAACGTCACCGTCGTTCCATGGAATTCTTTCGCCATTTACAATTCGATACACTTCGTGCCCCATGCCGGTGATAAGCACCGTATCGCCCGCTTTAGCAATAGAAAGCGCCTTTTTAATTGCCTCTTTTCTATCTGCAATTTCAAGTGTTTTTCCATCTCCCTTTGCTTTTTCGATGCCTTCAAACACCATTTTGCGGATCTGCTCTGGATCCTCGTTATAACTTTCTTCATCTGTCAAAATAATGCGATCAGCACCACGAGCCGCAATTTCACCCATAATTGGCCGCTTGGCTTTATCACGATCACCCGTTGCGCCAAATACTAAAATAACACGATGTTTTGTTAGATTCTTTACAGCCTCCAGCAGCTGCTCTAGTGCATCTGGCGTATGCGCATAATCAACAATCACCTCATATGGCTTCTTTATTTCTATGTGCTCAAACCTACCTGGAATCGCCTCTAGATTAGCAACCCCCTCAACAATAGATTCTAAACTCACTCCTAAAACATACGCCGTTGCTGCGGCAGCCGAAAGATTATAAACATTAAACTTTCCTGGCAAGTTGGTTGCAAGCGGTACACTTGTTTGGTGATCAATTTCAAGCTGTACCTCTGTTCCACGTTTATAAAACTTGACCTTTTTAATACGACATTCAGCGTCCTCATTAGCACCATACGTAATCTTGTGTTCACCCACTACAAACTGATTAAAATACCCAAACCACTCGTCATCTTGATTCAGCACAATATAACGAGGCTCGTTTTTAAACAGCTTTGCTTTTGCAGCTGCATAATTTTCCATCGTTTTATGATAATCAAGGTGATCTTGCGTTAGATTGGTCATAATTGCCGCTTCGATTGGTACGGTGGCCAATTTATGCTGATGAAGCGCGTGACTGGTAATCTCTAACACCACAAAATCAACTTTCGCCTTCTTCGCATCACGAAAGAACTTTTGCATTTCTTCAGTGCTTGCCACAGTTGCATTTAAGTCATTAAGCTTTCTTTTGCCGTCTATTTCAATCACTGCCGTTGTAAACATAGCCGTTTTTTTGCCATCGGCTTTTAAAATTTCGTTTAAATAATTTGCCGTAGTTGTTTTGCCATTCGTACCGGTAATTGCCAAAACACGTAAGTTACGCGCTGGATTACCATATCGTGCCGACACCGCTTTTACACGACTTCGTCGGTAGCCTTCTTCAACCAAGCCCACAACACCGCTTGGCAATGCTTTTCTTACCCCACTAACTAACATCTTCTTCATACCTCTATGATAGAGTAAGAAAGATGAGAATTCTAGGTATTGAAACAAGTTGTGACGAGACGGCAGCCGCGATTGTTGAAGACGGAACAAAGGTGCTCAGTAGTATTGTGCACAGCCAAATCGATATCCATAAAGTATATGGCGGCGTAGTGCCTGAAGTAGCCGCCAGAAGCCATATTGAAGTAATGTTGCCGGTAATTGAAGAGGCTATAAGCCAAGCCAAGTCTTCCTGGAAAGATATCGATGCAATCGCCGTAACCTACGGACCTGGCTTAATTGGAAGTCTGCTTATTGGCACCATAACCGCACGACTATTGGCAGTGTTAAAAAATAAACCGCTCTACCCCATACATCACGTGAAAAGTCATGTATATGCTAGCTTTTTAAGTGGCAAGCAGCCAGAATTTCCGCTACTTTCACTTATTGTAAGTGGTGGACACACGCAAATCGTCCTGTTTCATTCGCATGAGAACTATGAAATTTTAGGAAAAACACAAGACGACGCTGTTGGCGAAGCGTTCGATAAAGTGGCAAAAATCATTGGACTTCCCTACCCTGGCGGCCCCAATATTGCCAAGAGCGCCGAAAATGGCGATGAAACAGCGTATCAATTTCCTAAGGCAAAGATGCAAAACCCATATGATTTTAGCTTTTCTGGGCTTAAGACAGCAGTGTTACGGCGTGTTCAGGCTGAATGCAATGTTGACTACAACTTCCCTTCTTTTAAGCTAGCAGAGCGTTTAAATGAATCTCAACGCAATGATTTTGCGGCTAGTTTTCAAAAAACTGCAGTGGAGACACTTATTGATAAACTCGTTTTGGCATATCAAAATTATTCTCCTGACTCTGTTATTATTGCTGGTGGTGTTGCAGCAAACAAAGAATTACGGCGCGTCGCCCAAGAACGCTTACCAATTAACCCTATATATCCTGATTTTCAATTTTGCACAGATAACGCTGCGATGATTGCGTCTCTTGCTTATTTTGAGTCTCAGTACAATAAGCCAGCAAATCCTCGTGAAGTCGAGGCTATGCCAAGTGTTTCAATGTAAAGTCTAGGCTTCCTGAAGCTCTTTTCCGTAATCTATCAAAGCTCCAACTGCCTCTTCAGCTTCAACCACTCTGCTGCTTACAGTACCGCGACCTCCATCGAAGTACAGCGTGCTGTAGGGTCTAACGCTACCCTCATGAGTAAAAGCAAGTCCTCTGTTGCGTGGCTGAACAAATAGCTGTGTATTGTACTCTGGGTTAAATGCCTGAAGGCACATATGGAGCTTCAAAAACGATTTTTGCCAATTACCTCTATAGGTCTCTACCTCTGTTTTTTTATCCTTTTCGAATAGTTGTTGATGAATAATTGGAAAGTCATCGATTGAGTCGGTGCACTGAATTCGCTCAACATACTCTGCATCAAAATAAAATTTTGGTACAGATAGAGTGGCTAGAGTGAGCCTGTCTAGATTATCGTTTGCGGGTTTATGCTCTTCAAGCCATTTTGTTATATCAAAATCTATAGCATTTCTTTCATGGTCTGGTGTTCGCGATACTCCCCCATCTTCGTCTAGGCCAATAAATGCCGCAGATAGTGCCTGCAAATCAGCCAGCTCAAGCTCTGTGAGTCTTTTTCTCTCAGGTGTTCTAGGAGCTCCATCTATCATAGTTCTTCTTTCGCCACCCTTAAAACTTTCCTTTATTCTAGCACAACAGAGAGCTTGTGCTATACTTAAAGGGTAAAACAAACAGCCAAAACCAGTTATGTGGGAAACGGTTTTGACTAGAGGTGGAAGCTTTCTGGTTTGGATGTTTTTACGTGAAAAATTTTAACGTGAAATAGAAAAAGAGACTTTGAAATTATGAATATGAACTTGGCAAAAGCATACGAGCCAAATCATTACGAGCCAACCATCTACGGCTTGTGGGAGAGTAGCGGCATCTTTGAGCCCCATGGAGAAGGGGAGCCGTATAGCATATTAATGCCGCCGCCAAACGCCAATGGCAGTTTGCATATTGGTCACGCCTTAACCTTTAATCTTCAAGATATTTTAATTCGCCATCATCGTATGCGTGGGCGAAAAACGGTGTATATCCCAGGTGCCGATCATGCAGGATTTGAAACATGGGTTGTGTATGAAAAACAGCTCGAAAAACAGGGGAAGAGCCGGTTTGACTTTACTCGAGACCAGCTCTATAACCAGGTTTGGGATTTTGTTGAACAACAGCGTGGTGGTATGGAGTTACAGCTACGTGCACTTGGCGCAAGTGCAGCATGGCAACATTTAACGTTCACACTTGATAAAAAGGTGATTGACGCTGTTTATAACACGTTTGAAAAAATGTGGAATGATAAACTCATTTACAGAGGTGAGAGAATTGTTAATTATTGCACCAAGCACCATACTAGCTTTGCTGATATTGAAGTTGAGCACCGCAATGAAAAAGGAAAGCTTTGGGAAATTGCCTATCCGTTGATCGATAGAGTGGGGGACATAGTAGTGGTAACAACCCGCCCAGAAACCATGCTTGGAGATATGGCAATTGCTGTTCATCCAGACGATACAAGATATAAAGATTTAGTTGGTACAAAAGCACTTATTCCTGTAGTAAACCGTGAAATTCCAATTATCGCCGATAGCGCAGTCGATCCAAAATTTGGCACTGGTGCGGTAAAAATAACGCCAGCTCATGATCCGCTTGATTTTGAGATAGGGGAGCGACATCACCTAAAACCAATGCAGGTGATTGGTTTTGATGGCAAGATGACAGAAGAAGCACCGCAATCATTCCAAGGTCTTACGGTTGAAGAGGCAAGAGTGCGTATTATTGCCGCCCTAGAGGCTGCTGAGGCGCTCAAGGGCGAAAAAAACCACGAACATAGTGTTGGACACTGCTATAAGTGCGGAACCATCATACAGCCGCTTATAAAGGATCAGTGGTTTTTGAAAGTCAAACCACTTGCCGAGCGTGCGAAACAGGCAATTCAAAACGATGAAATATCTTTTACTCCTGCCAGCAGTAAGCGCGTTTTGCTGCAATATCTCGATAACCTAAAAGACTGGAACTTAAGCCGCCAAATTCCTTGGGGAATACCAATTCCAGCCTTTCAGAACGTTCACGACCCCGACGATTGGATCTTTAACACCAACCTCAGCCAAGAACACATTGAGGTTAATGGCAAGCGTTACCGAAGAGAAGAGGATACGTTTGACACGTGGTTTAGCTCTGGTCAGTGGCCATTTATTGCCACAGATTATCTAAACAACGGTGATTTAAGCAACTTTTATCCAACCAACATGATGGAAACTGGCCACGACCTCTTAGATCGCTGGGTGGCACGCATGATTATGCTCAGCCTTTACATGACAGAAAAGGTGCCGTTTAAAGAGGTATATATGCACGGCATGGTGCTCGATGAACACGGCAAAAAGATGAGCAAAAGTAAAGGAAATGTTATCAATCCTCAGGCGATAATTGAAGAATACGGCTCTGACGCTTTGCGACTTGGTATTGTATCTTCTCGTAGCGCAGGGCAAAATCAAGCCTTTTCAAGGGCAAAGGTAATTGCAGGACGTAACTTCTGCAACAAACTCTGGAATATTGCTCGCTATATTGAAGGAAAAGTAGACATTCAAAACACACCATGTGAACCAAATGCACAATCTATGGCCGATCATTGGATTATCAATGAGCTAAATCAAGCCAATGGATCAATTATTAACCTGCTTGAAAACCATCGTTTTGCCGAAGCTGCCGAAGTGGTCTATCACACTATTTGGGACAGCGTTGCCGATTGGTACATCGAGGCGAGCAAATATCAGGACAACCCGCGTATGCTTTTATGGGTACTTGAATCAAGCCTAAAGCTAGCACATCCATTTGCGCCTTTTGCAACAGAGACCATCTGGCAAATTCTTGCTTGGTCAAAAACCCCGCTCATAGCTTCTGAGTGGCCAAAAGCAGTTAGTTGCGACAAGCAAATGGCAGAAGAATTTACCAAACTGCAGCAAATTATTTCAGAAGCTCGCAATATTTCAGCACACCTAAAGGCTGGTCCGCAGGTACTTATCTTTAATAACAGCCCGCTCATTAGTCAGAACGTTAGCACCATCCAACACCTTGCAAAGCTACAAGCTGTCAAGCAAGTGGATGCGCCAAGCGGCTTGCGGCTTAATGTGCCGTACGTCAACGCTTATCTTGACGTTGATGAGCAGATTGTTCAGAAATATCGCGATACTGTTGAAAGAAAACTCAGCGAACTACGCACAAAAATGCACACCCTGACGCTACGCATAGAAAACGAAGACTATATAAAAAATGCCCCTCCAGCGATTGTAGAGGAGACGCGAAACCAACTTAAGGAATATACCCTTCTTGAAGCTCAATTGGCTCAAGAGCTTAAGAATCTTTAGATTAAAATAGAGTTCATACCGCCTGGCGAAGCAGCACGTGCCACGCATCGCTATGTTTTTGCTTCTTCGAAACTTTCTTTGGGCCACCGTGACGATTGCGATGAAGAGATTTGGCATCAGCCTGCGGTGTTTGCTTGTTCATCTTATTAACCATAGACTTTAAACTAACCTTATCAATATGGTTGTGATGTTCAACTTGAATTTTATACATATTAGCACCGTTGCCAGAAGCAGTATCTTTTTGCTTACTGTCGCTAAAAACGCTTGCATATGTTGGCATCGTAAAAGCCGAAACGTCCTTGGCGTGTGTAGCACCAAACAGCACGCTAACACCAAGCATGACGCTTAATAGCCGAGCAGGGGAATAAAGAAGTGTTTGTAACATATTTATTGTATTTGTTTCTTTCTTATTTTTTGCTTTTTATTTTTCTTTAGCAATGTTTCTAATTTAGCATAAGTTTTACATATTGTCAATATGCTATTAAAAAGTGTGTTGTTGTAAGATTTAATGAATGCTTAATTTTTGAGCCATCGCCGCTAACGCCTGATGATCGGGCTCTTTTTGCTCACGATCTCGCTCGCCATAAAACTCACGAGCCGTATTGCAGGGGTAGAGATGAATGTGTGCGTGAGGTATGTCAAAGCCTTCAATACGCGAACATACTCGTTGCGCTCCAGTTATTTGCTTTATTTTCACAGCAATCTTTTTTACTGCTCTAAACAATGCTTCATGCTCTTCGTCCGATAAATCTTGGAATTCACTGACCGGTGTTTTTGGCACCACAAGCGTGTGCCCAGACTGAATAGGGTGAATGTCTAAAAATGCATAGACTTTATCGTCTTCATAAATTTTATGGGTTGGAATCTCACCGTTAATAATTTTGGTAAAAAGTGTTTCTTGCATATACCTTTAGCATGCCGAAAAGAAAATTGAGAGTCAACAGCAATAAACCGCTCCTCTCTAACAAAGAAAGTCCCGTCGCGCTCACAGCACGGCGGGATATGAGATCTCCTTTTTGCACACCTACAGGCAAAGGTCTTGCCCGTAATTATTAAAGGAGATAGATGAACAGGACGACGTATCGCTTTGTGACTAATCTACGTTATGAGTTTTTTACTTCACACAAACTTGATAGACACTGATCAAGCCTGTTACGCCGTCCTGTTCTGCCGAATAAAATGTGTCGTCTCATTATCGGGCCCTCGTTCGATAGACACGATACGATGGATAGCTGGGCGTCTCTTGAAAGGGATCCTCTTTCACCAGCCTGCTACACGACATCTCCTCGCACCGAGTAACGACAGTATACCACTTCTATTTTGTTGAGTTAGAGAAGTGTGCTACACCTAAAGAGGATGAGAAATATAAAATTAATACTCAGCTGTGTAATTGTGGGTGTAATTGTTGCGCTGATTTATTATGGCTTTGAAACAGGGGTGGCGCATTCTATAGATTTTGTGTGGAATACTCTATTACAATCTGAAGCACATCGTTGGATTGTTATTCCAATTACTCTTTTTGGGGCGCTGATTTTCTTCGCCGCCCAACATTATCTAGATCCGAAGTCTGAGCAGCACGAGACGAAGGGGCTAGGGGGAAACATCACAAAACCAACGTTTAAAAAGCTCTTTCTTGTCTTGTTTATAGGTTATTTTTCACTACTTGCGGGCGCATCTTTGGGGCCAGAGGCTATTTTAGTACCAGCCTGCATGACGGCTGGGGGACTGCTTGGCTTAAAATTATTGAAGCAAGACTCCGCTGTTAAAATACTTTCTGCTGCAGCATTGATCGCTCTAATGGCCTCTTTCTTTCACTCGTTTTGGGTTGGTTTACTGTCGATACTGCTCGTTAAAAAAGAGGCGAACGTTAAAATTACCGCTCCGCTAGTTGCCATCGCCGTAGCTGCTTCGGCAAGCGCCGCCTATACACTTAGTTTTATTGCACCAAAAGAATCTTATTTTAAGTTGCCAAAAATGACGTGGGAAATTGCCCTTATTGATATTATCGCTTGCGCTGTGCTTTTATTCGTCGGCTTTTTAGCAACGTTTGGGCTAAAGTATAGCCACAATTTCATCTTAAAATTACGCAAGAAAGCAAAGCTTAAAACATGGTGGCAGCAAGCCCTTTTGGCAAGTCTCGGACTTAGCGCAATTTATCTTGTTGGTGGACCACTGGTGCAATTTACAGGCAATAACTCTGTTTTGCCAATGCTGCATCAAGCTTCTGCCCTTGGCATCTTGGGGTTGGGAGGAGTCGTACTTATGAAAATCCTTGCTATTGGGTGGTCAAAAGCTATGGGCTATAGAGGCGGACTTATCTTCCCAATGGCATTTGTTGCCGCTGCGCTTACCGCGCTTGTGCAGTTTTTATTCCATGACCTTAGTTTTGGCATAGGGTTTGTTGCAATAATGGTTGGTATTTTTATTGCTGAAAGCAAAGCTAAGATTCTACTCTAAATTTTAAAAGCCGAGCAACAACTCGACTCATATAGCTTGGCGG
>CAZLCC010000008.1:0-38134 GCA_964558365.1 uncultured Candidatus Saccharibacteria bacterium
ACCGTATAGCACCACACCCCCCCCGGCAAGTCCAATAAGCCACGGCGCAAGATTCTTTGATGAAGCGCTGTCTTGAGGTATTTCATCAACTGCACCAGCCACAGCCGTATTTTTTACGACCTTTCTGCACCTATTCGTTCCTAGGTTACGTTCTTGATTAGGTTTACACGGCTTAAGCGATGATGTTGAGCTACTTATTTTCTTGCATCTATTCGTTTCTGGGTTTCTATATTGATCTGCGGCACACGGCTTTAATGTGCTACTTGCAGAAGCGATTGACTTACAGCGATTTGTTTCCGGATTACGATATTGGTCATCTCTGCAGGGTTTAAGCACCGATGATGTCGAAGAAATAAGCTTACACCTGTTTGTCTCTGGATTCCTGAATTGGTCAGCACGGCAAGGCTTTAAAGAGCCAGAGCCGCCTGATCCACTGCCGCCAACTTCTATTTCTTCTGGAAAAGTATTCGCTCCACCTGGCGACGGCACACCCCACTTCCAAATATTCTCCGTGCTATTATACGCCCAGCTTGCACCTTTTTTTGTTGTTGAACTTGCGTCTGGATATTCGACTATTGTATTATCATAGCTTTTCAAACCATATACGTCTTCTATCCATGCAAAGCCGCCTGTATTCGTGAGACTTATTAGCGCGTTATCATTTCGAAGATTAATCGTTTCGTATTCACCCGGAGCAAGATCGCCAGTCATAGAAAAGCTATTTGAAACTGAGCTAGATTGACCCTTATAGCCAGCTCTTAGGCTAAAATCATCAAGCACAATGGTCTGATTTGTAGGATTATATACTTTTATATAGTCGCCGCAAGCGGTATCTGCTTCAGCCGGCGAACAGTCACGTGAATTCGGTAAAATTTCAACAATCTGTAGCGATGTCTCGTTTGGTAGTTCATAGTATCCGTGACCATAAAGCTGAGAGGAGTCGTTAAATACAGCCTTAGAAAAAGGCTGACTCGCTGTTGAAAAAGCACCCGACGTCGTTTTATTGCGCTGCATAAACTCATTTTGTAGATGCGTAACTGGAATAGCCTCCTGCAAAGCATACTGATTGTGCTTCAATATAATCTTTAAGACACTCTGGCCAGAAGTTGGAAGGGGATTAGTAAAAACTATGTCCGATCCATTAATAGATCCGTCGCTAATTAATATATAATCTCTTGGCGCAATCCACCCAGATAGCGAAGCAAGTGATTGCTCTACCTCTTGGCTACCATCATGAAGCAAAGCTTCAACCATCCAATTATCAAGTAAGAAAGGCGTATCAGAATTGTTGTATATCTGCACAAAGTGAACTGAGTGAGAAGACTGATACGCTGTGATAATAAGCGGAGAAGATTGCGTCGTCGTAGGCGGTGGCGCATCGATTACCTCTGCAGCCCCAGCAGCGGGTAAAAAAATAAAAAGCAAAGAAAGGATAGTAAAAATAGCTGTTTTTATCATTATTCTATTACTCTTTAATATCAAAGTTGCTATGAACATTTACCACATCATCAAGATCATCGACTGCATTCATAACTTTCATCACTTTTTTAGCAATAACATCGTCAGTTATTTCAACTGTATTATTTGGCACATAAGCAAGTTCTGCATCCTTTATTTTTAAGCCGGCATCACTGATTGCTTTCTTAACTTTCATAAGTTCTTTTTGGTCGGTATATACAATAATCTCACCCTCTTCTTCTACCGCATCTTCTGCGCCAGAATCTAAAATAGTAAGTAGCGCATCTTCGCCAGTTTCTTCAACATGAATAACACCCTTTCGTGTAAACTGAAATGCAACACTGCCTTGTTCTGCCATGGTGCCGCCATTTTTTGTAAGTGCAGTACGAACTTCTGGATACGTGCGATTGCGATTATCTGTTGCACACTCAACAATTAAGCCAATACCGCCAGGACCATATGCTTCATATGTTACCTCTTCAACTGCCGCTGCATTTTTGTCTTTTACGCGGTCTATAGAGCGCTGAATATTAGCATTTGGCATGTTCGCAGCTCTTGCACGCTCAATTATCATTGCAAGTGCTGGGTTCATGTCTGGATCAGTGCCAGAACGAGCTGCAATTGCAATTTGATTTCCAATTTTTGTAAAAACTGCACCCCGTTTTGCATCGTTCGCACCTTTTTGTCGTTTAATTGTTGCCCATTTACTGTGTCCTGACATATTTGCCTTCTCCGTATTTTTATAAGAACTTCATAAATAGTATACCTTATTCAACAATGTTATCTTCTCTAAAATTGTGCTTTGTTTTGCGCCATAAAAAAAGACCGAGCAAAATAATTGCTATATAACTGACTATAAAAGTTATCGCTGTAAAGTTAATTTCACCCTGCGCACCGGGCAAGCTGGCCAGCCAATTAACGACGTATATCATGTAACTTAGTAGTATTTCAGCAGGAATAGCCGTTACGTGTAAGGTCGGCATAAATACCCAGAAGATACCGGCAACAAACGTTAGCACCATCGCCAGTGGAACAAATGGTAAAACTAAAAGATTCGCTGGCAACGCAAGTAGCGAATACTTTCCAAACATCAGGGCAATAATTGGTAGCGTTGCGATTTGCGCAGAAGTTGTTTCTACCAAAATCTGGCTTAAACCTCTTGGTTTTTGTGATCCCCAAAAATAATGAAGGAGTAGCGGGGCCAATAACATTACGCCAGCAAAAGCTGTAAACGAAAGCGCCCAACCAATATCTCCCCATAAAAAACTTGGATTAATTAAAACCGTAATAGCCGCTGCAAATAAAAGTAAAACGAGTGGATGAATTTTTCGACCGTAATACCAAGCTGCTAAACTAAGCCCCGTTACTAGCGCCGCACGCGACATGCTGGGGCTAAAACCAGTCACTAAAACAAACCCACAGATCATTACGCTTGCCGAAACAGTTGCCCAGTATTTTGAATATCTAACAAATAGCCGCCGAGCAAAACGCACCAAAATAGTAAGGTTGTAACCACTCGCAACCACAATATGCGTTAAGCCAACAATGCGCAGTTGCTCATCAAGACTATCTGGCAGCGTGCTACGCTGCCCTGTTAAAAATCCAATACCCAAGCTTGCTTGAGGTTCTTTTACTACTTCTCGCACATTTGCCGCAAACCAATCTCGTACATCGCGCGCTGTATCTTCGCCTTTAATGCGCTCGACTTTTATAATTTTTGCAAATGAAACTGAGCCATTAAAGCTACCAAAACCTTCCTTTAGTTTTCCCTCAACCGTTACTTTATCACTACGTTTTATATCAACGCCCGATTGCGTTGTAACCCAAAACTGACCGTAGGCTTTCTTGCTATTTATCGTCACTTCTTTTAAACGAAGTTGTTTTTCTTTTTTCTTACCAACAGAAACATCTTCAATAATTTTGCCAGTCAATACAACTTTTTGATTGTAAAATTGTTGAACTGTGCTCAGCTGCAATATCTCTGCGCCACCACGCCACAAACCAAAAATCAGCCCAGCAACAAGCGCTAATACAAACATATACGCTTTTTGTTTAGTAAAAATAATTACCAATAAGCATAGCGAAATAAAAACAATTCCTATGTTAAAAACAGGAAGAAATAAAGAAAACCAAACACCAAACAGAATGCCAGCCGACACCCATGCAATCAAAAATGCTGAGTGCAGCTTCTTATATCGCCAATTTTTAATATTCATTGGCAAGAGTATGGCATATATTTATATTCAATTTCAATTGCTAAGAGTATTAGCTACTACTGGATCTATCCGTCTGGAAAACATCTTTTGCTGTTAGCATACTTAGCCTGTGCGCAATTGTCATAAGGACCTGGCTTTCCTCGATAATCAACATGGAAATGAAATTCATGTGTGGAATTATTTGATTCCATACGGCCAGGAAGATTGTGCTTTCTTGCATAGGCGTTAACACTTCTAATTACTTTTGCGTCGTTATAAAGAATCCTCTCAACATTTCTGGTTTCTAGAAGCATTATGCCAAGCGCAGTGCTGCGCTGCACACTTTTTGCATTTCGATATGGTTTTCGCATGTCTGCTGCAAGATGATTCTGCGCATAAACATCCATGTCTAAACCGTTTTTATGAGTCGAATGTTCTGCAAGACTAGCCGCATTTAAATCACCCGCAACTAATTTTGCCTCAGGAAATCTTTTGTGAAATCTTTCTGCAACTTGTTGGAAGGTTTTTATAACCACTGGCTTGCCATAGCGCTGATAAGATGGTGTACTGCCATTATCACCAGCTCTTACACCTTTTGCGCCGTAAAAATAATAGTTTTCATTATTTGGTGAGCTTGGCAACTTTACGTATCCATATTTATTTTTCTCTGGCTTGACCTTTTGTTGAGCAACTCTGTTGGCTGCTTTTCTCAGTTTATCTTTGTTATTAACAATTTTATTTCGTACTGCATTTTGCGGACCATAAATAGCTTCTTTAAAGAATTTTGAAGGCTCTCTATCGCCAGGGTTAAATGCAGCAACGCTTACCATTCCTTTGCGCGGAATAACAAGTTTATCTATTTTGCCCTGTATATTTGCGACTGCTTGTTCAAACTGAGCAGGATTTAAACCAGCCGGTTTGTTGGCTGCAACCCAATATGCTTTAGCGACTGCAATTCGTGCACTTAAGGCATCGTTATAAAATTGAGCCCGCCATTTTCGCCCAACATAGCTCATTGCTCGTAAATCCCAAATAATTTCACAGTTATTTACTGCCAGTTGTCGCGTGGTTGCATTAGCATTTTGCAATACATTTTTTTTATCTTGTAATTGTCCTAAAATATTATTGCGCTCAAGCCTAATTTTTTCGATATGATACTTTGGTTTTTCTACTCTATTGTTTGCTTTATATTTCACCAAGACCCTATTTCCAGATTCGGTAAAATCGTTGAGCTTTTTATTCCAGTTATTTATTCTTTGGTTGTTAAAGTTTTTATTAATATGGGTAACGCGTCTTTCAACACTGCGATTACCCCATTTACGAAGTTTATTTGCATCTGTTATTTTAGATTGCTTGGCAATACATTCGGCCTTATTTTGTGGTAAGTTTTGTGCAGCACTTGTTTCTGCACTATGAATTAAGCCGTATGCAACAACCCCTGAAAAAATCGCCAAACCGCACCATACGCCTTTTGGGTTTAAAAGTAGTTTACGTATGTTGTGTTTCATGTTTTTATTTTATCCTTTAAAGGAAGCCTACCATGGCACAAAGAGTACTGTCAATTTCTACCTCTATTCGGCAACTATATTTAAAAAGCCCCTTTTTAGGGGGCTTTTACACTTAAAATGGAGGGACCACTGGGACTCGAACCCAGGACACCCTGCTTAAAAGGCAGGTGCTCTAACCAGCTGAGCTATGGTCCCATAGCTGCTGTTCGCTCAGAAAACAGTAACATTTTTAACGCACCCCTGTCAATGGTTAGCTTTTCGCCCACGTTTTTTGTGTGGAGTCTGTGTCATCAAAACATCAATGATAGCAACAACAAGACAGGTCACAATTATAACCTGCTGGAACTCGGTAAACGCTTCATAAATAGGCAAGCTAACTTCGTCAAACTGCATAAAGCCACCCAAAATACTGAGCAGAAATGTTGAGGCAAGTAAAGAAAATAGCAATGACCCAACAATTCTAGCTATTTTTTTGTGATATGTTGGGCCGCTAAATAACAGTAAGATTGCCGGTGCAACAACAAGCGCGGCTTGTACAATTACCAAAAGTGGTGGCGCCATTGAATCGATACCTTGCTGCTGAATCAGTGGCGTTAATTTCTCTGCCCAACTCTGACTAATAATTACACCCGCAGCGAGCGCCAATCCCAACACTCCAAAGCGGCGGCGCATAAAAAAGCATAAAATAAATAGCGCTGCAAAAATAATCAAGAAAAAAAGAATGGCGTTCATATAGCTATCTTACCATTTAAAAAGCATTAACAATAAAGTTAGCCGGGGTTCCAATTTTTATTTTTTCTCTTGTTGTGTAATGGGCTGGAACTTCTAAAACATATCTCGCAAGTTTGCTGGGTTTGAACGACTTTGGAAAGCTTTCTGGTGTCGCATTCTTAACAATATGCACTACCTTTTTGTCTTTATTTAGCCAAATAATATCAATATTAATTTTCATATCTTTCATCCAGATGCCGTGCAAATCGTCATTTTTATATACAAGCAGCGCGCCTTCACCATTATCCAATTTTGTTACGCCGCTCAAACCTTTACTACGCTCTGCATCAGTTTTCATCACTCTTGCCGAAATAACAGAATCACCTAAAATTATGCGGGTGTATTTTTGAAACCAAGACATAAAAACACTTGCAAAAGCAAACGTTAAAACTAACAACCCAATAATCACTAAGATATACGCGGATTTGTTTCGCTTCATGCAACTATAGTACTATCCTCAGCTCGTTTTAACTAAACAAGCCGCGTTTTTTGTTTTTCTTAAACTCTTCAAGCAATTCTTTTTGCTTCTTGGTAAGTTTAGTTGGTGTTTCAACTACTATTTGCACAATGTGCGGACCGCGCCGGCTGCTTCTTAGTCTTGGCGCACCGTGCCCAGAAAGTTTAAAGTCTGTTCCACTTTGTGTGCCAGCTGGAACTTTCATTTTTACTTTGCCGTCAATTGTCTCTACATCAATCTCTGTTCCAAGCGCCGCATCAATCATGCTAATTTTTTCTTCACTTAAAATAAGTTCGCCTTCTCGTGTGAATTTTTTATGTGGCTGCACGCGAACTCGAATATAAAGATCGCCACTTGTACCGCCAGATAGCGCTTCGCCCCTTCCACTTAGCCGAATGGTCGCGCCATCATCAATACCGGCAGGAATTTTTACTTTAATTGCTTCTTTTGTATTGCTAATATTCAGCTGAAGTTCTTTTTCAGTTCCAAAAACTGCGTCTTCAAAACTAATAGCGATTGATGTTTCAACATCACGACCACGCCGTGGCCCACGATTGAATCCGCCTGCGCCGGTAAAAAAGCTATTAAATAAATCGCCTAAATCTGCGCCGCCAAAATCGAAATGAACATTTTGCCCGCCAAAACTTTCGAATCCTTCAAATGGATTTCCACCACCAGCTGGACCACCATTACCGCCAATTCCGGCATGCCCAAATTGATCGTAGCGCTGCCGCTTACTCGGGTCTTTCAGCACTTCGTACGCTTCGTTTGCTTCTTTAAACTTGGCTTCGTCTCCGCTGTCTTTATCTGGGTGATATTTTACCGCAAGCTTGCGAAACGCCTTCTTAATTTCATCTGCAGAAGCGTCTTTTTTTATTCCTAAAACTTCATAGTAATCTCTTTTTGACATCTTTATATATGATACAAAATTAGCACTCAAAAATCTAGAGTGCTAACTCTTCTTATCCGTATAAAACAATGCCAATAATGACAGCAATCTCGATGACGAGCCAAAGTATCTGAGCAATCATTAGCGGAACAAGTTTGTGGGCCAGCGCGTAAAAGAAATAGACAAAACCAAAAAAGATAAAGCCACCCCAGGCTATTAAAGAAACTCCCGTTGCATCTTGTCTGTTGAAAATTTCGATTGCCTGCCCTAAGCCCGTAAGAGGATAGACAAACGCAACAAGCATCATTAGCTTATCGATATTTTGCGAAGAAGCTTTTTTGCGTTTTTTGCGATGTGCGTGTTTTTGTATATGTGGCTCTGCCATTAGTTATATCATAACAAAAAAGTAGCAAACTAACAGCCTGCTACTTTTTACATAAATTTTTGTTATTTCTTTTCTTCGCCAACAACTTCACCTTCTACGGGTTCGTCATCTTTTTTCTCACCATCTTCGCTTGGTTTCTCTTCTTTTGCCGCTGCTTCATAAAGCTTCGCGCCAATTGGCATAATCTTATCGTTAAGCTCTTTTGCTGCAGCTTCAAGCGCTTCTTTCTCTGCCTTTTCGTCGTCTTTCACTTTCTTTGCCGTTTCAGCAGCTTCTTCAATTGTTTTCTTGTCTTCATCAGAAATTTTATCTTTAAACTCGGTTGGCATTTTTTCTGCCTGATAAATTGCATTTTCTAATGTGTTACGAGCTTCAATTGCTTCACGCTTTTTCTTATCTTCATCGGCATGAGCTTCAGCATCTTTTTGTGCCTTTTCAATATCATCCTTAGAAAGGTTTCCGCTGTCTGAAATAGTAATACTCTGCTCTTTACCAGTTCCCTTATCTTTTGCAGTAACATTAAGAATGCCGTTTGCGTCAATATTAAAGGTAACTTCAATTTGCGGCACACCGCGTGGCGCTGGCGCAATGCCATCAAGCACAAACCGACCTAGCGACTTGTTGTCTGCCGCCATTTCGCGTTCACCTTGAAGCACGTGAATTTCAACTTGCGGCTGGTTATCGGCTGCAGTTGAAAACGTTTCGCTCTTTGAAGTTGGCACTGTTGTGTTACGTTCAATGAGTTTCGTTGTTACACTTCCCATTGTTTCAATACCAAGTGAAAGGGGAGTAACGTCAAGAAGAAGCACATCTTTCACATCGCCTTGCAAAACACCACCCTGAATTGCAGCACCAACTGCTACTACTTCATCTGGATTCACACCCTGAAGTGGATCTTTGCCAAAAATTTTCTTTACTTTTTCAACCACTGCAGGCATTCGTGTCATACCACCAACAAGCACAATTTCATCAATATCACTTGCTTTTAGCTTTGCGTCTTTAAGAGCTTTTTCGCACGGAATAGCTGTCTTATCAATAAGACCAGAAACAAGTTCTTCTAATTTTGCGCGAGTAAGTTTATATTCAAAATGTTTTGGACCATCAGCATCTGCTGTTAAGAACGGAAGATTGACTTCTGTTTCAGTTGTAGTTGAAAGTTCTTTCTTTGCTTTTTCTGCTTCGTCTTTTAAGCGTTGCATTGCCGCATTATCTTTTTTAAGATCAATGCCATGTTCTTTTTTAAACTCGTCTAAGAAGTGGTTCACGATTGTGTTATCAAAATCTTCACCACCAAGGTGCGTATCCCCATTGGTTGATTTCACTTCAAATACGCCATCGCCAAGTTCCAATATTGAAACATCAAACGTACCACCACCAAGGTCAAAAACAGCAATCTTTTCTTCCTTCTTTTTATCTAAGCCATAGGCAAGTGCTGCTGCTGTTGGCTCGTTAATAATACGCTTTACTTCAAGCCCAGCAATCTTGCCAGCATCTTTGGTTGCCTGGCGCTGAGAATCGTCAAAATATGCAGGAACGGTAATAACTGCTTCAGTTACCTTTTCACCTAAATGCTTTTCAGCATCGGCCTTCAGTTTTGAAAGAATCATTGCAGAAACTTCCTCTGGGCTGTAGTCTTTATCACCCATTTTTACCTTCACGCCAGTGCCAGCTTTTACAATCTCATACGGCATAATATCATGATCTTTTTGCACTTCTTTGTCAGAATATTTTCGGCCAATAAGTCGCTTCACGCCATAAATTGTATTCTTTGCGTTTGTTACACGCTGACGTTGTGCAACTTGACCAACAAGTCGTTCGCCATTTTTGTTAATTGCAACCACGCTTGGCGTTGTGCGGTTTCCTTCAGAGTTTGCAATAACCTCAGGCTTACCAGCAACCATATAGGCCATAGCACTGTTAGTTGTTCCAAGGTCAATTCCGATAATTTTCCCCATTATTTTTCTCCTTTTCTTTTTAAAATAAAATGTTTAAAATCTGGTTATATTTTAGCACTCCTCGCAGTAAAGTGCTAAACCTATCTCTAGTGTACATAAATTAGCACTCTCATGTCAAGAGTGCTAATCATTATATTTAAAACTCTTACTTTTACATCCTAAGCGAGTATAATAAGCATAAGTCTTATGAAGAAAAAAATCGCTAATTATCAAAAAACCGCCTGGGTGCGGTGGCTCATTTTAGCAATTATTGCCATTACTAATATCTATATTGTTGCCAACCCTGCAGCTGCGCTCATTATATTTCTGCTGCCAATTACTTTCGCCCTGCTGCATAGCTTTATAATGTTTGGCAAAAAGAACACCCTTGTTATCTTCAGTATTATTATGGTTGTTTCTTATTTTGCAGAATTTATAGGCGTTCACACAGGGCAACTGTTTGGTTCTTATTTCTATAACAACAATGGCGTTAACGGATTTTTAGTTGCCGGCGTGCCCCCGCTTGTTACATTTAGCTATGTTTCTATGGGCTACATCTGCTACATAATCGCCCGTATTATCTTCGGTCAATATGAAAAGCTGCAAGGATGGATGCTCCTTGGGGTTCCTATGCTGGCTGCCTCTTTTATGACGGTGTGGGATATGGCGTTTGACCCTGTTGTTTCTTACATAAAACACCTTTATACATGGGAAAATGGTGGAGCCTATTTTGGCGTGCCAATTGAAAACTTTACTGGCTGGTTCATCACTACATTCACATTCTTTATCCTTATTTCTTTATACCTCAACACTTTTACCAAAAAATCTGACTTCATAAAAAGCCCTAAGAAGCTATTTTTAGCAGAGGTAATTGTTGCGATGCTTGCAAACGCTGTGGCGATTATTGTTAACGGCTTCACGCCAGGCGCAACCAGCCTTCACCAAGCCATGGGGCTTGTTGCACTTTTTGCACTTGGCATGCCGATGGTTATTGCAACTTTTAGATTACTCGGGCAAAAAAAGCGATAGATTTATTGGTTTTGACGTACAACATGCTCTAAAGCGTATTGCATTGTGCCGCCAACTTTTTTACCAGGGTTAAAGATGGTAAGCGGGTCAAAAATCTGTTTTACTTCTTTAAACAAATCAACCATTTCAGAGCCAAATTGCTTTTCAAGATATGGTGTGCGAATAATGCCGTCGTTATGATCAACACTAATTGAGCCGCCAAATGATATAACCAGATCGTTCACTTTTGTTTCTAGCTCCATTACTCTTTCGGCGGCACCTTTAGCCTCCATATTGACTAGCGGAATTAAGCGAATGCTGCCGTCGCCAATGTGCCCGGCATAGGTATACGTCATGTCATATTCATCTAAGATTGCCTCTAGGCGAGTTAGAAAATCACCGTATCTATCGAGTGGCACAATGGTGTCTTCTAAAAAGGCCATGGCGCGATAGTCTGGAGTAGGGTTTTCAAGTAGCATTTTAAAGCTCTTTCGGCGAATTAAAAGATAGCTCTCGACAGTTTCATCATCTTCAATCCAGGACGTTTTATATTTTTTTGCCTCAAGCGCGTTTTGGGCAGTTTTTGCCAAAGCGTCAGCCTCTTCTTGGGTATTGCCTTCAAAAAGCGTCATGATAACCATATGCTCGCCATCGGCAGCTTTAGCGCGAGCAGCATCTTCTGGATATAACTGTTTTGCCAGATTGTATGTGTGGTAATCAAAAGTTTCGCATGTAACCGGATTATGGCTCATTGCCGTTGTAACGACTTGAGTTAAATCTTTTAAATCTTTGATTGGCGTTACGATCATCCGCGATGCAGGCGCGATATCTATTAAATTCAGTTCTGCTTCTGTTACAAAGCCAAGCGTTCCTTGGGCCCCAATAAATAACCGAGCAAGGTTAAAAATTGAATGACCTTCATTCCATAGTTCCCACAAAGCATAGCCAGCTGCATTTTTTTTAGTTAGCGGATGATGTGCATTGATAACAGATTGGTTCTTTTCAATTAAGCCTGTTATTTTGCGATAGATTTCGCCTTCAAAATCTTGTTGGGCTTTCTTTTGCTCTAGCTGATCTGGCGCTAAAGGTCCAAATTGATATTCGTTGCCATCTGAAAGCACAACTTTAAGCGTATCTATGTTTTTGCTGGTTGCACCATATTTTACAGACTTTTCTCCGGATGCGTTGTTACCAATCATGCCGCCAATACCACAAATATCATGCGACGATGTATACGGCGCAAATAGCAGCCGGTGCGGATGTGTCGCTTTTTCAACTTCAATATGCATAACCCCACCTTGCACCGTGAGTGTTTTTTTCTCTTTATTAATCTTGCCTATTTTATTAAGCCGACTGACATCAACCACATAGCCTTGGGTTAATGAGCCGCCAGACATACATGTTCCGCCATTTCTTGGCGTAATAGAAACATTTTCCCCGTGCTGCTTTTGCTCAGAAACTAGCTTAACAAGCTGCTTTATATCTTCAACACCCTGAGGTTGGATGACCGCTTTTGGCTTTACTTCAAAAATACTCGCATCATGGCTATATGTTCGACGCGCTTCTTCAGAAACGTCAATTGCACCTTGAATAACTTCTTCGATTTTTCTCATATTTTTGTTTCTTGTTATCTGTTTTTAGTATAGCGTATTTTTTAAAAAAGCTAGAGCTTTTTTACTTTTACCATGCTGTGGCGAATTACCTGACCATCTAACGTGTAGCCGGCTTGCAATTCTTCTGCAATTACTTCTTTGTCGCCATCGCCGTCTTCCATTTGAATTGCTTCATGGAGATCTGGATTAAACGCCGTTCCTGGTTTTGCGTCAATTCGTTTTACATTTAAGCCTCCGAGTGATTTTTCAAGATTTTTAACCAAACCAACAACACCTTGCGCCCAAGCATTTTCTTCAAGCTCTTTAGGAACATAGGCAATAGCACGTTCAATATTATCAATCACAGGAAGTAATTTTATGACCGCACTATTCTTGCCAGATTCTCGAGCTTGCTGCTTTTCGATCTCGGTTCTTTTTCTATAATTTTCAAAATCTGCACGAGTACGCTGCATATCGGCAGTAAGATCAACTATCTTCGCTTCAAGTTCTAACTGTTTTTTTGGTTTTGCCATTTATTTATAATACCTCCTCTAACATTGATCCGGCGTGACGAACAAGATTCATAACTTTTCCATAACTTTGACGAGTTGGGCCAAGTACGCCAATATAGCTTCGATCAGAATAAGGAGATCTGAAGCGACTAATAATAAGTGTTGCACCACTCGTCTTCCCAATTGGATTTTCGTTTCCAATGAATACATTAAGCGGTTCATTTGGTGCAGCTTCGCGAAGCCACGGCTCTAAGTTATCAAGTAGTTGCGCGATCGACTGCACTGATGCTCCCTGGCTAAACTCTGGCTGAGAAAAAAGATTACTCATACCGCTCATATACATTTGACCGCCAATTGTAGCAATGCCAAGATTGTGCGTTAACTCAACCAAGCTGTCTACTGCGCTCCGGATTGCTCGGTCTGCGCTGGTTGTATTTGTGTTAACACGAGCTTCAATTGCTTTTACTCCACGGTCTAGTTTCGGCTGATTATTCCCAGCTTCCGTTAAGGTGTTTACATAGTGACGATAGCCTTTGTCGGTTGGGATGCGACCTGCGCTTGTGTGCGGTTGCATAATTAGGCCCATCTCTTCAAGGCGTACCATTTCAGACCGAATTGTTGCGCTTGAAACGCCAAATAATTTTGCTAATGTAACCGAGCCAACAGGAGCAGCGATTTCTGCATACTGCTCAATAATCGAAGCTAAGATGTGTGCTTGTCTTTCTGTCATAACTATATCTTAAATACTATCATTTTTAGCACTCATAATCAAAGAGTGCTAATCTGCATTTTCATTGCTTCAAGAATTTCTTTGGCAGCGCTCCGACCAACTTCATATGATTCATCGCTCTGAATACCAGTTCTAGCAATTGTGTCAATCAACGCAGCCGTCTCGTTAATGTCGTCGTTCACCACAATAGAGTAATAGCCCGTTGCAAGAACATGTTCTATTTCTGCAATGGCAGTTCGCATGCGCAATTTTTTAGATTCATTATCACCGTCTTTGCCCCAGCGCTTTTGCCACCGCTGCTGCCATACTTCGTAACTGGGCGGCAACAAAAAGACCGGATGAACCGCATCCGGCGCTATCGATTTATATTCAACGACTCCTTGAATTTCAATATCACAAATAGCAATTTTGTTTTTGCCTTGCGCCTTTTTAAACTCTTCGACACTTGTTCCGTAGAGATTGCCGCTATAATATTTTGCTTCAACAAATTCGTGATTTTCTAACATTGCAGCCGCCTTTTCAAGCGAGATAAAGTGATATTCCGTTCCATCTACTTCTAGAATGCCGTGGTTTTTGCGCGGTTTTCGAGTAGTATGCGAAACAATCTGATGATATTTTTCTGATTCAAGAAGAATCCTTTGCATAGTATCTTTCCCTGCGCCAGAAATCCCCACCAAAAAAAGTGTTTTGACTTTAGAAACTATTTCGGCAGCTTCCTCGCTAGGTTTGTAGCGAGTGAGCAAAATTTCAAGATGGCTATTCATGTGTGTCTTACTATAGCAAAATTAGCTTCTGAGCCGATAGCCTTTTTTGAATAAATGAAAATTAACAGCAACCAGAATGACAAGCGAAATAAAGATGACTGCAAGCGCCAAGAATGGATTAACGTCAGCTTCACCAAGCATGCTATAGCGAACTGTATTAATCATATAAAATAGCGGATCGAATTGCGTTAAGGTTTTGAAAGGTTCTGGCAGTAAACTAATAGAATAAAATACTCCACCCAAGAAAATAAGTGGCTGAATAATGAAAGTTTGGTAAAAACTGATGTTGTCAAAATTTTCTGCACGCAAGCCAATAAGCACGCCAAGTGAAGCAAAGAAAAGGCCACAAAGCGTTAAGCTAAGAATAAGTAAGAATGGGTGAGCAACTGGCATATCTATTAAAATAAGTGCTGTTAAAAATGTAATGCCGGTAATAATTCCGGCACGAATAAACCCACCGAGCGTAAAAGCAGCAAGCAGCGAACCATGAGAAACAGGCGAGGCAAGTTGGTCGTCAATTGCACGCATTAGTTTTTGCTGTGCTAATGAAGAAGCGTTATTGGCAAATGCATTAATTGTCATTGCCATTAATAAAAGTCCGGGAATAATGAAAACAACATAAGAATGACCGTCAAGCTCTTGGATGCGACTGCCAAGTGCTGCGCCAAAAATACTGATATATAGGTATGTTTCAAGTAACGGTCCAAAAATGGTTTGTCGTTTTATTGACCAAAAACGATGCACTTCTCGGCGCAAAACGCTATAAAACCCAATGAAATTATTCATAGCTGAGCGCCTCTTGCGAGCTCTTCTCGTCCTACTATTGAAAGATAGACATCTTCTAGGCTCTTCTTTTTAAATTTCTTTTTTAGCTCATTTGATGTGCCTTCTTTAATAATTTTACCTTGATTAATAAGAGCAATTTTGTCGCACAGTTCTTCTGCTTCTTCAATATAATGAGTTGTTAGAAGCACTGTTGTGCCAGCTTTATTAATTTTCTTAATATATTTCCAAAGCTCAAGCCGCAGCTCAACGTCGACACCGGCAGTTGGCTCATCAAGAATAAGAAACTTTGGCTGATGCATTAAAGCACGGGCAATAACCACCCGTCGCTTCATGCCACCTGAGAGCATCATCACTTTTGCTTTACGCTTTTCTGTTAGCGAAAAATCTTCAAGCAATTGGTCAATTCTTGCCTTTCGCTCAGCTTTTTTCATTCCATAATATCCGCCATGAAAATCAAGCGTCTCCTCAACGTTTAAAAACCAATCAAGATTTACGTCTTGTGGAGCAAGACCACATAGTTGCCGAGCATCCTGATAATCATCAATAATATCGTTGCCAAAAACAGATGCCGTACCTTTTGTTGGAACAGCCAAACCCATAATGCAGTGAATTAGTGTTGATTTGCCAGCACCATTAGGACCAAGTAGTCCTAGAAAATCACCCTCTTCGATATTTAAATCAATACCTTTTAGTGCCTCTGTGCCAGATGCATACTTTTTTTCTAAGCCCTTAACAATAAGTGCAGGCTGCTTCTTTTTATTCATTATATTAAGTATAGCAGAGTCTATGCTCGCTAGGCTCAAGCTTTCTATCAGTGCTACACTAATAGAAAGAATGTTTAAATATATCCTTACAACCTTGCGTCATTATAAATCCGCATGGCTGGCTAAAGACGTGCTGGCCGGCATTATGGTGGCCACCGTCACTATCCCAATCGCCATGGGATATGCTGAAGTTGCAGGCTTGCCGCCAATTTATGGTCTTTACTCATCAATCTTCCCGGTCATCGCCTATGCACTTTTTAGCTCTTCAAAACAATTAATTTTTGGAATAGACGCAGCAACCAGTGCAGTAACCGGCTCGGCAATTGGCATTTTGATATTAACAACTGGCGAAAATCCACTTGTAATTGCACCTGTTTTATCACTTTTTGTTGCGCTCTTTTTGTTCCTTTTTGCATTTTTTAAATTTGGTAAATTTGCCAATTATTTATCAGAGCCAGTTATGAATGGATTTATTTCCGGCATGGCTGTCGCGATTATTATTGGTCAATTACCAAAGCTTGCCGGGCTCGAATCTGCTGGCACAAACTTTTTAAAAAATATCCTTATCATTGTTCATGACGCAGCGCTCATTAATCCGCTATCTCTTATTATTGGTTTTTCAATTATTGCCATCGTGCTTGTTGGAAAAAGATTTGCGCCGCGCTTGCCGCTCTCTTTAGTCGTGCTAGTTGTTGCTACATTTATTACCTACTATTTTCAGCTCGACCAACACGGTGTTGCCATTATTGGGGATGTGCCGAGTGGGTTACCGAAGTTAGAAATTCCAAACCTATTCCTCCCCGACATTGTACAAATTGCGAGCATTGGTTTTGCAATTGCGATTATTATTGCGGCTGACTCGCTACTTTCTGTACGCAGTTTTGCAAATAAAAACCGCTACAAAATTCGTGATAACCAAGAACTTTTTGCTTTTGGTTTCTCAAATATCTTTGCGTCACTTTCTGGCACCACGCCCACAAGCTCAAGTGTTTCTCGCACTGCAATGAGCGAGCAATATGGCGGAAAAACTCAACTTGTTGGGATAATCGCTGCAATTATTGTTGGGCTTATTTTGCTCTTTTTTAGTGGCGTGCTTCACTATCTGCCTATTCCATCGCTGGCAGCGATTGTGATTTGTGCACTTATTCACCTTATAGATATTCGAACTTCGCGCACACTCAAAAAACATTCTAAAGCAGAATTTACTATCTGGCTTGTTGCCGCGCTTGGCGTGCTATTCATTAGTGTTTTGTTTGGCGTTGTTATGGCCATTATCCTTTCTTTTGCTGATTTTATTCGTCGTGCAAGCACACCCCACCACGCCATACTTGGAAAAATTGAGGGGCGAAAAGGACACTTTGATATTTCTAGGCATAAAAACGCTAAGCCAATTGATGGTGTGCTGATTTATCGTTTTAGCGCTCCGCTCTTTTTTGGTAACGCCAACCTTTTTAAGCAAACTATTCTTACTATGGTGCAGTCAACGAAACCCAAAGTAAAAGTAGTTGTCATAGACGCAAGCGGTATCACAAACATTGATATCACAGCGATGAACACCCTTAAGCGACTCTTCGTAAAATTATCTGACAAAGGGGCAAAAATCTATATAGCAAGAACCATAGGACCAGTAAAAGATCAGTTAAATAAATCTGGTATTGGCCAAAAAACACACTTCTTTAAAACAATTCGCGAAGCTGTAGAAGCTGCAGAGAAATAAGCTGCACACTGATTGAGAAAATGATATTCTATAGTTATGGAAATCGTGTTAATTTCGCTGTTGATTATATTCGGATACATGACACTTTGGTTCATTGTTTCTACTTTAAAAAAACGGAGCGATATCGCAGATACTGCATGGGGTTTGGGCTTTACCGTTCTTGCATGGAGCCTGTTCTCACTCGATACTAAAAATCAACTCCTGCTGCTCGCCTCTTTACTTGTTAGTATTTGGGGGCTGAGACTTAGCCTACATATCTATATGCGAAATAGAAAAAAAACTGAAGACTATCGCTATATAGAAATGAGAAAAAAATGGGGCAAATTGAGCTTACTAAGAGGGTATTTTCAGATTTTTTTACTACAAGGAATGTTTTTGTTTTTAATTTCTACACCGTTAATTGGACTTGCACAGCACCCTAATAATTCAATTACTTTTATGGCGCTGGTTGGGTCAGCTGTATGGTGCATTGGTTTTATATTTGAAGCAGTCGGAGATTTTCAATTAAAAAAATTCATCAAAAAACCTACTAATAGTGGCGAGATCATGCGCTATGGGCTATGGCGTTATACTCGCCACCCAAACTATTTTGGTGAGGTTACGCAATGGTGGGGAGTTTGGCTTATCGGTTACGGCTTAGCAAGTTTTTACTGGACAATTATTGGCCCTGTTACAATTACTTTTCTTATTTTAAAAATCTCAGGAATTCCGATGCTAGAGAAGAAATATATTGAAAACAAAGAGTATGAGAAGTATAAGAAGCAAACAAGCATGTTTATTCCTTGGTTGCCAAAGAAAGGATGATTACTATGATTGAATTGATAAAATTATACTTAGGAACATTTGCTATTTTTCTAGTGATAGATTTCATGTGGCTTAGTACCATGACAAACTTGTTTTATAAGAAACAGCTTGGACCGCTACTTGCATCCAATCCGAACCTTTTCGCTGCTAGTGTTTTTTATGCAATATACATCTTTGGCTTACTAGCCTTGGTTATTATTCCAGCGGCAGAGCAAAATTCACTAATGAAAGCTATTATTTTAGGAGCGATTTTTGGACTTGCTTGCTATGCTACTTATGATCTAACCAATCAAGCAACTCTAAAGCATTGGCCAACTATTGTGGGTGTTGTTGATATTATATGGGGAATTGCGCTCAGCACTGTCGTATCAATCGGCGGCTTCTTCCTTGCCCGCTGGATAGGAATTGGGAAGTAGCTAACTTCACAAAAACAGCATTACAACTGCCATTACACCCATAAGTCCGTACTCAATCAGGGTAATGGTCGTCAGTGGAACTTTTAAAACAGTTCCAAGACATGCACACATGAATTTTTCTTTTTTTGCCAGCTTGATTGAAACACCTAAAACATTGACAGCAGTAATTACTATGGTTGCAATATAGAGCCACGGGTTCGTAACTGCTAGTAAATAAAGTGTCGCAAGCCCAACTTCAATAAACGGATATAGCCAACCCCATATCTTTACCTTTTTCGCGATAAGATCATACTCATGGTAACCTTCAGCGAAGCCCGGTAAATCAATAAGCTTAAACAAAGCAAAATAAAGAAAGAAGAATCCCATAATTGCGTTAAACCATGCAAGGAGCGTATTACCAACAAGCATCACATAAATAGCAGAGCTTAAAAGAATAAAGCCAACAACAACTATGAGCGGAAAATAATCTTTTATAGAGTGATTTCGTGGATCCAAAGCTGGCGACAGCTCTGTTGATTCATGATGTGTATGATTATGATGTGCCATGTTATTATTATACATAGAACTAAATAAAAGCGGTGGGAGAAGAGAGGGTTAAAATGAAAAAATTATTAACGCTTAGCGTGCTTTTGCCACTATTTGCTTTAGCACTAGCAATTGTTGCTCCGGCGCCAGAAACATCAGCAGCAAGCAAAAAGAAAGAGAAAGCAACCTCATATAGCTTTACCGCGCAAGAAGGTGATACATACTCACAGATTGTACGAAAGGCAGTACAAATATATGGCATTCAAGAAAAGATAAAACTCACACCAGCTGAGATTATTTTTGTTGAAACTAACCTTACACAGCAGGCTGGCTCACCCGTACTAGAAGTTGGTCAAAATGTAACATTAGAAAAATCAACCATTAAAGAATGGGTGCAAAAAGCTGAAAAACTAACCGACGAAGAGCAGGCAGCATGGCAAGTGTACGTCCCTTATGTCGACTTCAACACCAATGCAGTTGGGCAAGCTCCTAAAACAAACTAGTCTTTTATATAATCTCTAACATCAAGCATTTCCCCAGGCGCAATATTGTCTGGGGTTTTGTCTATACATGCATTGAGCTGTTCTTTTAGCTCACTTTCATCTATATCAACACCAATAAAAACAAGGTTGGTTTCAACTTCTTCATTCCAACTTTCTGTGTAAAGATGCAATCTCTTGCCCACTTTTTGCACCACAAGCTTTTGCTCTAAACCTTTCATACCACAATACACAAACCCTTTGATACGGTAGGACCCCTGTTGAGTGCTCTTCGTTATGCCAAAAGTAAGGATGTTCTTGTAGTTGTGGCTAGTGGCAACTGTGTGCTCAATGATGAAGATTTCTGCAATCCACTGCCAGCACCTGGCCGCATGACCTATCCAGCACTTTATCCGGAGGCCTTAGCAGTTGGCGCCACCAACTCAGCAGATAACCGAGCTTCATATTCTAGTTATGGCGACGAGCTTGATGTGGTCGCACCAGGTAGTAGTATCTCTCCCCTACCAACCTTTACTCCCAACAACCAAACCTCAGCCTATACTTCAGCTAGTGGAACTTCATTTGCCTCACCGCTTGTCGCTGGCGTAGCAGCACTTCTCAAAAGCCAAAAACCAGACTTAGCTCCATCAGAAATAGAATACATCTTAACCGAAAGCGCTGAGAATGTTCCGAGCATGAATGGGCAAATTTTCAACAACCAATATGGCTGGGGCCGACTCAATGCTCACCGAGCCACCCTGATGGCGCAAGCCAAAGTTGAAGACTCACTACTCAGCAGCGAAGAACTTGGGCCACGCCAGCCTTCAGTTGGACACATCTGGCGCTCAAGTTCGGACAATGTTGCCAGTGATGAATCAATCTTAGTTGGCTGCCATACTTTTCAAGCCGATGACTGTTCTGCCACAGTTGAAAATAATAGCAATATCTATAACTTTTCACCAAAACGGAACTTCAAAGGTACCACCCGCAGCTATATCTTTATTCGTGGCAATAATGTGCCAACTGGTAACTGGCAAATTAGCACCCACAATCGGCACTACGCCTCTTTTGTTGATAACCTAATCAGATAAAACTATTCGCGACGCAGAGCGTCAATTGGATCGATGCGAGAAGCCCGACGAGCCGGAATAAATACCACCAGCAGTCCGATCAAAACCATAAATATCAATGACCCAAGAACAAGCCACCAAGGCGTAGCGAACATCTGAAAACCCTCTGTTACACCACGCTGTTGTGCAAAGATGTTCATTGCCAAGTTCACAATTTGCCCTAATGCCACCGAGCCAATAACGCCAATAATAGCCCCCATAAGGGAGAGTAGCACCGCTTCATAGACAAACAATTTGCGCATATCTTTGTCACGACCACCAAGTGCCACCATCAGTCCAATTTCTTTGGTTCGCTCAAGTAGTGAAATGGTGAGTGTGTTAAACATGCCAAGCACTGCCACAACCATGCCAACTGCACCAAATCCAGCCAATATTACATTAAAAAACTTAAAAACTTCATCAATTTGATCGACCGTATCAATTGGTGAAACTGTCTGCAACCCCAAAGTCTGAATTTGCGAGCGTAGACCCTTGATATCCTCAACATCATCTGTTTCTAGCTTAATTTGAGTATATGATTTTGCACCAGTAGCCGCCATGATATCGCCCGGTATATACGCCTCATTACCATCTTCGTCGCTACTCACTCCTACTACCTTAAAATCTCGTGTAAAAGTCTTATCCTTTTTTCCTAATTCCTGAATTTGTAGCTTAATAATCTTTCCGATAGCTTCGTCACCCTCCTTCACTCCAATGGCACGCATAGTCGCTTTGTTAATCATGATAGCGCTTTCATCGCTAGTTTTAATAAAACGACCAGCGTCCAAACTTAGTTTTGACATCTTCAAATATCCGTTATCAACGCCATAAACAATCGAGTCAACCGCCCCACCACGAGATGCTATCTTGCCAGCATAAGAATATAGCGTGCCAATGCGTGAGACGTTCGGTAGATTTTTTATCTTTTGATAGGTTTCTTGATCCAGCGGTGCAACTTTAGAGTTCGAGGTCGAGATGTCAACCGATTTAATGGATTGGTTGCCAATCACTTGGTTGGTCACTAGCTGCTGTAAGCCAACCCCAAGAGATACTAGAAAAAAGATAGCGCCAACACCAATCACAATTCCAAAAACAGTCAAGAATGTGCGCATTTTTTTGCTAACAAGGTTGCGAAGAGCAATAAAAATCAAAACTTTTGATTGAACTGATGGATATCTATTTGCCACGACGCTTTATTCCTGAATAGCGCTTAATTCGCTTTTTAATATCAGTAAACAGTACGTCTGTAGTTTTCTGAATTGACCCACTATGTAATTCTTCCGCCCGTCCATCTTCGATGTGCACTAACTTATCAGCCATTGGCAAATATTCCATGTTGTGTGTCACCAGGATAATAGTTTTACCAAGATCAGTCCTGCAATTTCGCAATAAGTCCATAATCATATCACCATTTTTGCTATCAAGATTTCCAGTTGGTTCATCAGCAATAATAAAAGATGGGTTTGTAGCTAAAGCTCTAGCTGTTGCGATTCGCTGTTGCTCACCTCCAGACAGAAGTATCGGATATTTTTTAGCATAATCTTCCATGTTTACCATCGAAAGAGCTTTCAGAGCAAATTTTGCAGCTTTTCGTCGACTCATCCCAGAAAAATATAGCGACATGGCGACATTATCAAGTACATTCAAACTCTTAATCCAATAGTTAGTCTGATAGATAAACCCAAGTCGCTTAGCCCGAAAATTAGCTCGTGCATCACGACTCAACTTATACATGTTCTGACCTTCAATTGTCACTGTTCCCTTAGTTGGTGCTTGCAGGCCAGACAAAACATTTAATAAGGTTGATTTACCACTTCCCGATGCACCATAGATAATATTGAAACTGTTCTCTGCCACAGAAAAGCTAACGTCATGAAGCGGGTGAACAGTTTGCTCCCCAGTTGAAAAGTCTTGGCAAACTTTATCAGCGACAATTAGTGGCTTTGCTGGCATTGCTAAAACCCGAATATCACTTTCAGACTGTTGAGAATTATCGTTAAGACATCGTCGGAGGCTCGGCCAATGATTGATGGCTGCACCTTACCCCTTCCTTCATTTCGGGCTTTATCATAAGACACTGGCTGAACGCTATACACTCTTGACGTTGGTAGGTCACTAACAATCACAATATGCTCAAACGCCAAGGCGGTGTCTTCGGCCGACTTAGTGCTAAAGCTGGTCAGACCAGCGCCCTCTCCATAGGCCACCTGGCTGGTGGCTGGCTCATCTGTACGCCAAGAAACCACAACTTGACCTCGAGCAGCTGTACCAGTACCACGAATGCTTGGCTCAACTGTAATGTTGCTAACTTTTGGTGGTCTAGTATCCAGCGCCGTGCGGAATGCTTGACGGTCTGAAGTTGCCAAGTTACCACTGGCATCGCGCGACTGTGCAACCAAGAAATAGTCGCTGTCATCTTCAAGATCACTGATTGTGATTGAGTGATTAGTCGTCATACCATTTTGTCGAGCCTCTGCGCCAGAGGATCCAAGCTTGCCATATGTCACTCCTGTTGTTGTTGGAACATTAGTGTTCCAAGTTACGCGCTGAGTGCTGGTTGGCTTTCCTGAAATTGGCTGGAATCGTAAATTAGTGATGCGTGGACGAGCTGGTGTCGTAAACGACTGAACACTGCTGTTATAAGCCGTGCCTTCGCTATCATAAGAGACTAGCTTAAAGAACTGCTTTGAACCATCGCTAAGGTTGTCAAGATTCACTGTATATGTTGATTCTTTCAGTGATGTGTTGACCGGTTTCACGCCACCAAAAGATTCTGATGGGCCATAATAGACGTTTACTTTATTGGCATTCTTAGAGGTAAACTCAATAGTTGCACCGCTAAGGCTAACATTTTTAGCCTGAATTTCTTTTAGGATTGGCGGTGAAGCAGTTTTGAAGGTATATTCCTGGCTCCTACCAGTATTGCCATCTTCATCAGTCCATTTTGCAATGAAATAATAAGTTGTTCCAGCCGCCAAGTTATTCAGTTTGATGGTGTGATCTTTTGCTTGAGCAGAACTGTATATCTCAGACGACCCATATTGACCACTGGCTGTTCCGATGGCTATCTTGGAGTCACTGTCCCGATCGGTTCCCCAAGAAATAGTTGCTCTTTTGGTCGTAATCCCACTGACTGTTGGTGGGGATGTGATATTTGCCGGTTCAGTGAACTTTCCAGTTGGCTTGGCGCTCACTACTGTTCCGAATGCACCACAATTATTAGTATTGTCACAGGCTTTCACTTTGTAATAATAGATGTCTTGTTGCAAGCCAGCATCGATATATGTCGTGCTTGAGCTAGAACCCACTTGTGAATAGTTAGTGCCATCAGTTGAGCGAAAGATATTATATTTGGCAACTCCAGAGCCAACATTGGTTGGATCCTCCCAAGTCAAAGCCAAGCGCCACTTATTCGTTGCCTTAATTGAAACATCGGCAATATCCGTGGCAAGAGGCATACCCGGAGCTGTCGTATTTGCATCAAAAGTGGTCGAAGCATAGCTGCTATAGTTGATATTGCTTGATTCATCCTTGGCTACAACATAAATCCTATTTTCTCCTGGCTTGGTAGCATATGGCCCACTCGCTAACCCAGTTACGCCTCTGGCAGTAAATGCGCAGTTTGTATTATCGGGAACTACATTAATGGTATAGCAATACACAAGGTTATCAGCATCACCCACAAAAGTTGCTGGTTGATCCCACGAGAAGCCGAATGCGTTAGATGAGCTGGACGGTGGACTAGCCGAAAGATTAAGGGGCTCACTCGGCGCTCCAGAGGTGTTCAGTTTAATAGCTGCAGTTGCATAGCCCTGTGAAATATTACCCGCATTATCAAACGCTCGGAAATAAACTGTATTCACACCATCGTTTAGGTTGGCGAAATCAGGCGTATTTTGCATTGTATAGCTACCGCTGTTTACCAGCAGATCATCTTGGTCGCCATTGCCAGTATGGTTGCTGCCATACCAAATACCGCCACTACCAATGCGATATTGAAGTCCTGCCAACCCAGAGTTTGCATCATCTGGAGCTGCTCCGCCAGTTATTGGCCAAGTAAGTGTTACCGCTTTATCACTCACAAACCCTGAAGGAGCGCTGATGAAGCTTGGGTTAGTTGGCGGGGTATTGTCAAACTTAAAGCTAAATGAAGCCGCATCAGATGATATATTGCCCGCCTTATCCACTGTCTTGATAATCAGATAATACTTATCGTTGCTACTGTTCAGAGCTGAAGCCAAATATCCGGCAGTAGCTGTATCAAGCGAAGTTGAGGTTGTCAAAAATTGACAATTATCACCAGGGTCAACTCCATTTGTGCCTAGTATACCCTTGGCTGAAGATGGATTGGCTGATTGGTCATCCCCAAGATACAAGCAGTAGCCCTTAATGCCTGATTCGCCATCAGACCCTGCGCTCCAGGAAAATTCTGGTGATAATCCGTTAGTCCAATTATTCTCAGCTAAGGTTGATCCACCATGGGATTTTTTAGCAGTCACAGAGACCGAACTAGATGATGGAGCAATATTATCCGAGGTTGCTTCAATCGTCACCTTATCAAGAGTAACTTTCTGACTACCGTCCCCTTTAAGAATCGCCTGCCAAAGTATTCCTCTTGAATTTACTGGAAAATCATTAATGTGACCATCGACATCACTCTCTGAACTAGCCTGTCCAAGATCAGCCGATGCCACCCAGGCGCTGCCATCCCAATATTTCCAATCCGTGCCATCATTATCCGATAAGCGATATTTAACCTCTCCACCACCTGACTCGTCGGCAATAAATGAGTCCCAATGCCAAACACCACTCTTTCTCACCGCATCATTTGGCTGAACGGTTTGACGAGAGGTTGGATATGACTTTGAGTTAAACGTGCTTCGAGCAGTATTACTGATTCTCAACTCATCAATTTGGCCATCAAAAGCACCAACTGGTTTTCCTGATTCTCGGCCACCATAAGTTTGGCCAATAATAAGGTCTCGTCCTGAGGTTGGCATGGTCAAAGTTTTGTTTTTTGACTTATCAACTACTCCATCAACATAAAGTTTGGCCGTTGAACCGTCATATGTTGCTGCCAAATGATGCCAGTCCGTATCAAAAGAAGCTTTATCCGACTCAAGATATAGGTTATCCCCCCAAGAATAAACCATTGCATCAACTCCAGCACCTATGCCCGTGCCAGCATAAAGCTTACCTTTGTACGGGCTAAATGAACTAATCTCATCGACCGTATACGGCCAGCTATTATTAGTGCCATTACCACCAATCTTCGTCCAGCCAGATGCGCTGAGCTGCCAAACCTCACCATCACCAGTCGTGCTACCCAGTCCAACATATAAATTACCATTATAAACAACAATCGACTTAACTTTTTCATATTGCCCACTCACCCAACTACCGTTAACTCCGTCACCGGCAACCTTTGTCCAGTCCGTACCGTCAAACTCCCACAGTGTTCCGTCACCAACAGTGTTGCCAAGCCCAGCATAAAGTTTACCGTTATATGGCATTAAGCTCTCAACAGACTCCGTCGTAATAGGACCCCCATCCCAACTATTATTCAGCCCCTTGCCGCCAACTCGGCTCCACGAACTTCCATCCCATTTCCAAACTTCTGCATCACCAGTACTACGCCCTATCCCAACATATAGGTTGTTGCCATAAACTGCCATTGAATGAACGTTTTCTGCATAATTTGTCCAACTACCGTTTATCCCCCCACTAGCAATTTTTTCCCAAGTTGAGCCGTCATAACGCCAGACCTGGCCATCAGTAGCTGCAGCGCCTAGGCCAGCATAAAGATAGCCGTCATAAGATGCCATGGAATCAACTTCTCCAAAATGGCTGACGGGCGGCACATTCCAACTATCTCTAGCACCGTCACCTGCAACTTTCGTCCAAGTCGAACCATCCCACTCCCAAATATCTCCATCGGCTCTTGCTCCAGAAGCAATATTGCCAGTGCCAACATATAGCTTGCCCTTATAGCTCGCCATGCTCATAATCTGGCGATAATCAGAGATTGGCCAGCTACCATTAACGCCTGCGCCGCCAACCACCCTCCAGCGACTGCCGTCGAACTGATAGACCAATGCTCCACCATCTGCCCCAGATGCTGCTCCAGCATAAAGATAACCGCCCTGAGCTTGCATGACGTTGATCGTCATGATGCCATATCCAACCCAACTTTGATTAACGCCTGCGCCGCCAAGCCTCTCCCAAGAAGAGCCATCCCACTCAAAATATAGTCCATCGGCAGATATATCAACCAGTCCAGAATAGAGCTTACCGTCAGCAAACATTAATGTTCTTGACATATCACCCTGAGCAGTTGTCCAGCCACTATTGACGCCATTGCCGCCAATCTTCGACCAATTTGAGCCATCAAACTTCCAAACCTGGCCATCGCCGTCGCTCCCACCGAGGCCAGCATAAAGATTGGTGCCATCGCTTGCCATTGATACAACATATTCAATCGCCCCACCTGGCCAACCATTGTTCAGTCCATCTCCACCAATTTGCGACCAGCTGCCGCCAGAAAACTTCCAAACATCGCCATCACCGGCCGTATCTCCTGTTCCAGCGTAAAGATTACCCCCGAAATGTTTCAACGACCGAACCGATTCAATCGTGTTACCCCAGCTGCCATTAAGACCGGTCCCGCCGCCAAGCTTCGTCCAAGCTGAACCGCTCCACCGCCAAACTTCGCCAACGCCCGCTGCACCACTTAGGCCAACGTAAAGATTACTGCCATCATTGGTCATAGATAAAACCTGAGTAGCGTTAACCGCCCAAGCGCCATTAAAATTTCTAGCACCAATCCTTGTCCAAGACGAGCCGCTATATTCCCATACCTCAGCAGTACTGCCCCCAAGCCCGGCATAAAGTTTTCCTCCAATATATTCAAGTGAGTAAACGGCATATCCAATACTGGGCGACCAGCTGTTATTCAGCCCATCCCCACCAATTTGCGTCCAGCTACTACCGTCCCACTTCCAGACCTCTCCTTGAGTAACGGAAACCCCTAGCCCAACATAAAGATTGGTGCCGTCAGTCTCCATTGAGTAGACGCCTGCATAGGCATTCGCCGCCCAGCTGCCATTTATCGCTGGGTTGCCGCCACCAATTTGCGTCCAGCTACTACCGTCCCACCTCCAGACCTCAGCATCACCAGCATAAGAACCGATGCCAACATATACATTTGAACCAATCTTTACCTGAGACAGAACCGAGTTCTTGCCAGTTTGGTCCCAGCTGCCATTTAAGCTGTTGCCGCCTTCTTGCGTCCAAGTGTTGGCATCTTTATTCGCCAACTCATAAACTGCCTTGCCAGTTTCATTGTCAAAATAAAGCTGATAATCCCCCTTGTCAACCACTGCCTGTCGACGATCATTGCTGCCAGCCGAAAAATTATCGTTAAATTTTGTCCAGCCCTCAACTGTATTGTCTTTTGTTATCTCCAGTGAAGCTGAGTTTGGCACTGTCCCAGAGCTAGTTGTCCCATTAAGGTTCAGGGCATTGTTCAAATTGCCCGGTCCAAATGAACTATTCTTCAAAGTGGCATCGTTGTTGTGGCTTGAATTATCTGCAGCTGTTGAGCCACTGCTTTCATTAAAATGATAAAGTCCCATCGTATTAGCATCTGAGCTATACTCTTGGACTTTCAAGCTGGCTGTTGAGCCATCGAGGTCAATCTCGCTTGATTTGGTGTAGTCGCTCGGATTACTAAAATCCCAATCACTAATTAAATCAGACAGAGCCAGCACATTCCCGAACTGAATCAAGCCAAAAACTAGGGCAAAAATACCGATTGATGCCAGAGCAGTAATCTTAGTCCGCTTGCGCTGCCTGCCTTCAAATAAGTGGCTATACCTAGGCCATTTAGCTTTCAATTTATGGTGAATTTTCTCCGTTGTGTGTCGATGTAAAAATAAGAACCCCAACTCCAGTAAAAATAGCGCCTTGAGGCCAACTTTAAGCATAAAAGAACCAAGTCGACGACCAACTACCAACCATCTCTTAATGATATTTTCTATAATTTTCTTTTTCTTAACCATGTTTTTTACACATCACACTTATGCTATCTTTTATTTTATCACATAAGAATAGGGGGGGTTACATCAAGAAGGTTTTTTTCAAGATTTGTCAAAATATACTAAAAAGCATAGCAGAGAAAAGACCTAACTTGAATGAAAACCAGTTGAATGCACTGACAGCAGTAAGGGTTTAGCTGTAGCATCTTTGTATCTGTTACAGCTAAATTCCAAAGCTAAATAAATGTTTGAAAATTCGCAACCAGAGCAAAAGAACAAGATTTTGCGTATGCTACTTGCTAACTCGACTTTGAACGAAAAAAACTTCAACTACATCTGTTGAAGCTTTTTGATGGGTTGCTTTCGGCAACAAAAAATCAATCTTGGCTCCGCATACAGGTCACGAACTCTTTAACAGGTATAAACGAGACAAATGAGACACAAAACGGCATGCTATGAGCATGTCTCATAAATAGAGCTCAGTTGGTGTCATATGCTATGATTAACCTGTAATTCTCATGGTTAAAAGAAAACAAAAATATGCACTCCCGATAATTGCCCTCATCCTGGCGAATGTGATAGGCCCAGCACTAAGGTATCTTTCAAGTCAGTTCATTTTGCATGAAAAAGTCAGACGAGGCGAGGTTGTATCAAGTCTGATGCTAACACTTGTAGTTGCTATAGCCGCTTTTGTGAAGTAGTATTTCTACCTTTTAGCTGCTTTGGTTCATGCACGATTACTGTACCCATAATAATCAACAAGGTACCGAGCGCAATCTGCCAACTCATAACTTCGCCGAGCACGATAATTGGCATAATTATTGTGAGGGCTTTCTTGAAATATTTCATGGTTGCCGCGCTAGTCGTACCCACATAGCGGTAAAAGTCAGTAAAGACAGCGTTGTAGAATATTGATGCTATCAGCCCAAGATAGATAACGATCAGAAGGCTCGTTGTTGTTAGGTTTTGTACTTGGTGTATTTCTCCAAATAGCACTGCCATAATGCCGGCAATAACTGCCCAAACAAAGTAAAACACACCAAGTATAACTACGAGCGGTGTCCCGCGCTCGTTCTCTTTTCGCCACACCAGTATCTCGAAGCTGATGCAGATTGCCTGGATAAACATGAGTATCACTGGTAGAGAACCGTAGTTCGTAGCTGACACACTACCCAGGTGTGGCAAAGCTACCATGACCGTGCCACCAAGAACAGCAAAAAGAAATCCTACTATCTTATTCCGCGTTACTTTATCTCTGGTAAGAATGCTCGAGATGATCACAAAAACAATTGGCGTAAATAAGCTCAGTACTGCCTGAAAAGAGGCGTTTGTTGTAGCAATGACGTATTGAGATATCAACGGGTCAAGAGATAAGGGAATAGCCAAGAGAGCCATGTATACTATCCTTTTTGTAGTTACTTGACCCTTCTTTAAAGCCGCTAGAACAAACGGAACCGCAAATAGTGCAGCAACCCCATAACGTAGGGTGGTCATCATTGAAACGCTCAGCGAATCACCAACAACACGAATCAAAGTCCCTTCAGGAACAGAGATGATAATGCCAAAAAGTAATACACCCAGCCAGAAGTTATTTGTTTTCTTCATTACTTAACTATTCTCTACCGTTCGGCGCAGTAAGTCTAGCTGGTCTTTTTTGTTAACTTGTTTTGTCGAAAGCGAAGCGTTCTTTCATGACGTGCTTGTAGTTGCCTGCTGAAAGTTTTTGTACATCTGCTCAAACACTTCTCTTGTTCTATCCTTGGGCAGTGGCAAATCAAGCTCAGCACAAATAATCGGTGACCAAGCTAAGTGAATGGTTGCGGCTGCGAAAACGATGTCTTCCATAATTTCACCGCCAAGCTTCTTGTACTGCTCCTTAATGTGTGGCCATAGCTTTGGTTTCGTGGCAAGCTGATACATGGTAAGACTTGGGTTGGTGTAGCCAAAACTGCCCCAGTCTACCAGACCTTGTACATGACTATCTTCGTTTACCAGAATGTTTGGTTGATTCAAGTCAGTATGGGTTAGTGTCCGATCAGCAAGCAGTAGATTTTTCTTACTCTGTAAATATGCTAAGACTTCTTTCACCTTACCTAATACATCTTTGTCTGTCTCTTCACGGAGTACTTTAATAACCTTAGCGGCGTTATCATCAAAGATATGGGCTACTAGTTCGTCCTTGTCACCGAATTGGTCGGCATACTGTTCAACATATGGCTCAGAGCCATGGTGCATAGCATACAGAATACTTCCTATGTGCGTACCAAGAATTTCAAGTTGCTCATCAGTGAAGTTCGCATTAGACTGTACGCCAGGAACAAATCCCATGGTATTGCAATGGCGGTAAGTCTTACCTTCAACCTTCCAGCTGCCTTCGCTCGAATCAAGCAACTTTGGAATCGTACAACCGATAGTAAAGCCCTGCTTCTGTATGTCGGCTAGAAATGTCAGGAAATCTTTTTCTTCCTGCCAACTTCGTTCAGCTTTGTAGTATTTCTTAACAGAGTCTTTAGTATGGAGCACTACTACGCCGGAATGCCCTTGGCCCAGAACACTCATTGATCAGTACTCGCTACTTCTGATTTAATAGCTTTTACGATCTGGTCAACCGCCTGTTCCACCGGAACATCTGCGTCCACTATAGTGTAGCCGTACTTTCTACGCCGTTCTTCAGCTACTGGCTTGTTGGCCGCATCACGAGCACGCTCGTGTGACAATCTACCCCATACGTTATTTGTTCTTGTGGCTAAGCGATATAACCGAGTTTTTTCGTCAGCAACCAGTGCAAATGTTTGCGCGAACAAGTCCTGTAATTCGTCCTCGTTTTCAGGATCTGCACAAAGAAAGATTGGCTTGTCTGCCGCTTGTGCCGCCAGATCTTCTATCAAATGTCGAGGGATATTTCGAGAATGGGTTTGTAAAAATTCAGGGGTTCGCTCATGATGGTCCGCAACTGGCTTGCCCGTACTATTGTTGTACCACTTTGCAAGATGGTCATAATCTCCATCGTAAGCTTCAAAGCCTCTAGCATGCAGCTCATTACAAACGGTAGATTTGCCAGTTCCTGGTAAGGCAGTGATTAAGAATAAAGGCATGTAAACTACCCAATACTTCCTAACTGTAAATCTTCAACCACTTCCCACTGATAAACATGGTCGATTACTTGTTGCTTTATAAGTGGCATACGACTGGCTTTAAACGTAACCGGAGGAATTGGGTTAGCAAGTAGTTTTTCGTATACCTCAATAGCTTTATCAGTAGTTCGGGTATAAGCTAGCGTTACGTGCGGTATAAACCGAGTCGGTTGCGGCATACGGTTCTTCCCAACAACTTTTTCTATCTCTGCCATTATTAACTCAAATAGCTCATCAATCGGGTCTTCAGGAGCCATGTGCAAAACTGGTGTGCTTCCCCACATCCACCATGGACCAAGCTTGAGCTCAGGTAGTTGCAGCCCGGCGAGCTTCGGTTTTAGCGCCTCAGCGACTGCTCGCATCTCTTCTTCTGTGTATTCTTCTGTCGTGCCGACCCTTAGAATAGTAGAATGCAGCCACTGACTTGGTATTGGTGGGTATAGGCCAGGATGATCGAGAAGTTTAGCATATTTCTCCACCATAGCTGCTACTTGCGGTTGGTCATCAAAGACAATATTAAAGTTCCAATCAATTTTGCCTGCTTGATAGTCGTGCTTTTGAAAGTGATCAGTGGACATTAGATTAAATGCCTCTTTCTAGGATCGGTTTCGGTTTTTAGTCGCTCTTGATCTCGTTTTTTATAATATTGGTAGTACGGGTCATCATAAAATTTATCTTTAAACCACCCATCATCGCCATCTTTAACATCTTTAAGCCATTCTCTTTGTCGCTCAAGTGTAGCAGCTTCACTTTTGTAAATATCTTTGTTGTCATACTCAACGGTCTCGATGCTCAGGTGATAATCTGGACCCATAACTTTTTGCCACATAAACTTTAGGCGTTGTACCCGAAAATCTACTGTAATCATCAGAATATTCTTTATCTCTTTTGATTTGAATACAATATTTTTAAGATAGTAAAATTGGGCTAGTGTATCGCGTGATTCACCCTCTTTTAAAATTGCTTTCGGATCAACTCCCTTGGATAGCAAATATTCTTCTTGAAGATCGCATTCACGAAATGGTTGAGTGATACCGGTGTTGTCGTACTTAAGGGCATGATCACCAGACAGGGCAATGTATGGCGCTACACCTTTATTGAGTAATTCAATAGCCAGGTCAAGGCTAACATATGTGTGAGACGGAAACTTCCAAGTTCGAAGATCTGGTTGAGATCCAAGGACTAAGATTGCATCATAGGTTTTCATACTTAGAATTATAGCTTACAAAACCACTTCTTTGGTATCTGTTATTTAGATACGGCGAATCTCACGACCTTGACTATCTTTTTAGACTTTTGGAATCCTGGCTTTATCTCCAAATTTGAAATCGTAATCTCTAATGAACTTTGGTACTGAATCATCATTATCACGCATCGGAATAAATACCTTGAGGAATGGATTCATTTCGCCGTGCAGTACCGGTATGCTGGTCTTCTTAACTTTGCCGCATCCTTAGTAGTTCGTTAGTTGATTTGTAAGCGGTTTGCAAAAGGCTCTTCGTCTGTTTTGGCTTTAAGGTTAGGCGCCTACGACGCCTTCTAGAGCTTGCGCCCAGACACAAGTGCGAAGGTCAAGAGTTTACCGTGATCGGCTTCAAGCATCTCAACAGATTCTATGGCTGCCGGGTTTGTCTCGGCGACTGCCTTCGCCCACCTGAGCCAGTCTTCCCACCCCCCGTCCTGAAGCCGAGCACTCGTCACTTCGACAAGCCCGCCGAGGCTCCACTGTTGGCGCCACCAGTCGGCGGTGTGCCACCCGAGCGCTTCCCATCCGACGACCTTCTCAATGTGGTCGGGTATGTAGTTAATGTCTCGTGGGTCTTCTCGCATCGCTGGGGTGGCGAATGCTATATGGCCGCCCTTCTTTACATATTTAAGTAGGTAGGGGAGGTAGTGATCGTCTGTTCCAAAGTACTCCCAAGCATCTATACAGACAACAACGTCAAAGAAACCTTCATCGAATGGGAGCGATCGAGCGTCGGCGTGGACCGCATGAACATGATCACCGACTCCAAGCTCGCGAAACGTTGTTTCGTTCCTCTCAGCGTCAATCCACAAATCAGCTGCCCAGACCTCTGCATTGGTCTCCTTTGCGAGGAATACAGAAGTTGCCCCCTTCCCGCAACCAAGATCCAATACCCTCATCCCTGCATCGATCTGCGTGTCGCTCAGCAAGTCTTCAAGTAGCCACAAAGGGTTGGGTCCCATGTCGAGAGATAGCAACCATTCTTCGTCGTATTGCGATGATAGCGGGAACGATTTATGTTTTAGATGTCTCATTGGAAATATTCTATCATGACACCATTGCAATCTGAAGTGAGAGGGCAGCAAGCCATCTACTAATATTCGTCTATGGAAGCTGATCGGAAACTAGCTACTCGGCCAGCGAGATATCAATCGGTGGTTCACCAGCCTGTAGCGACGTGATAACCGCTTTATGGTCGCCCGGGCACTGGCGTAAATCTATGGCGCAATCACGATGAGCTGTGTTGGACTCGATGACCTAGTTACTTTTCGGTAGAGGGTAACCTGATCAGATCTTTTTCGAACACCCCCGACAGATGGGAGGGTAAACGACAAGAATAGGCATGTCTATCACTAACAGATAAGGGGTTCGAATAAGACGTGCTTGGTACTCTACAAGGGACAGGTCATGGAACTAGGTTGGGTTTTAGCTGCTCAATCGCCATATAGAGGACAGGTCGGCACTAGAACTTTATTTCAGAGGTGAGTATACAAAAACCACCCTTCCGGATGGTTCCAACATTTTTGACTAGTTGTTGAGGCTAGCCCTTTTCTTGTCTGAGTCAGGAGTGAATCAGGGGCAGGTCATGGAAACCGATCACTGTATTTCACTGCTGGCTCTGGCTCCGCGTACAGGTCACGGACTTTAAAATAAAATAAATTACTAAACATTTCTCTTTTTGCTTAGTGCTTTTCCGATGAGGGGACCCAACAATAGACCGATAGGGATTCCTATTGCAACAGTATCTAGTAGCGCCAGTCCAAAATCCAGCGCCTAGGCAGAATCCTAATACGATACCCATTACGAGGTTATTGCTTTCTTCGTTTGAGTTTTTTTCTTATCGATGACCTTAGCGTAGTATACGCAAATATCGTTTTGTAAAAGAGGTTGAATTATAGACATTAAATGTATATAATAGACGACATATGAGGTTATCAAAAACAGTCGAACAGGCGTGTTGCATACTATCTATTCTTGCCGAGCATCACGGTCAACCCGTGACAAACGTTGAGTTGAACGAGCGCATGAATGTATCGCAATCATACCTTACCAAAATAACTCGCAAATTGGTTATCGCGGGCATTATTACATCCGCACAGGGCGTCAAAGGTGGCTTTATACTCGCACGACCGATGACTTCTATTACACTTGGCGATGTCGTCAAAGCTACCGATGGCTCAGCGCCATTCTTTCGACCAACAAACCTTATAAAACAAGCTTTTCCCGCCCGAGAGTACATAACCCGCAAGGGCGTTAAACTATTGCACGACGCCTTTACGCAAGCTGAACAAAAATGGTTTGATGAGCTGAACCTTACGACAATGGAGCAACTAATTAGCAAGGCAAAGACTACACGATAATGACTAAACAAAACCGCACCACAAAGAAAACTCTGCGAGATACAGCACTCTACAACGAGTGGCACCATCTTAAGACAAGCCGCATATTAATAGTATCGGTCATTGTAATACTATTCATTCCTATCATGTACGGAGGTTTTTTCCTGGGCTCTATTTGGGATCCATATGGTAATACGAAAAATCTTCCCGTTGCGGTTGTCAACAATGATATAGGCGCAACCCTTGAAGACAAGAAAATTGCCGTGGGCGACGAGTTAGTTGATACGCTCAAAGACGAACACTCGTTTAAATGGGATTTTGTATCCGAAGATGAGGCCGACAAAGGCCTGGATGACGGCAGTTACTATATGAAAATCGTCATCCCAGAGAACGCGTCAGAAAATGTCACAACTATCACCTCTGATACACCATCAAAAACAACCATCGCCTACACGACAACTCCATCAAGAAACTTTGTGGCTTCACTTTTAACAAACCAGGCAGCCCAAACAATCGCTCAAAGTGTTTCGACCAAAATCACAACCGCCTACGCTCAATCTATTCTTGAGCAAATCGGCGAACTGAAGACTGGCTTGAATACGGCCGCGGACGGTGCTGCTCAGTTGAGTAACGGCTCAGCTCAGCTAGAGTCGGGTATTAGCACCTACACCGGTGGTGTTGCTAAGGTTCATAATGGCATAGAGCAGCTCTCAGCCGGGCTACCTACAGCGTCACAAATTGCACAACTTTCAGATGGGGTTAAAAGCGTACAGTCGGGCGTAAATGCCCTAAACAATGCCGTGTCTACACCTAGTGGAGCTTTGGTTGCTCAGCAAACACTCGTGCAAAGTGATGCGGCCGCTCTGCAAGCGGCAGTTGTGAACTATCAAACAGCCGCCTCAAGCGCCCAACCAAGCTTGGCTGCCTTGCAAACGGCGCTAGCGGCAGGCACTTCAACAGTGACCGTCAATTCGAGCGATATATCTGCAGCACTTCAGATAGTGAGTGCCTCGCAAACCATTACACAGAAGTCTGCGAGCCTACTCACAAACCTCAATACGCTCACCACTATGCTCACTGCGCAGCAGGCTACTCTAAAGAGTTCAGTAGCAACCCTTAATACCGGTGTCAACACGCTTACCCCTGGCCTACTGAGCGCTGTCAATGGGTATACGACGCTGGCTTCTGGCAGCTCGCAACTTCTGGCTGGTACAAACCAGCTGACTGCTTCGTCAGCCGCACTGAACGACGGTGCCACCCAGATCAGCGATGGATCGGCAAGGCTTGCAAGCGCCCTAACAAGCGCCGCACAGCAGGTATCTGTTCAGCCTACAGGTGAGGCCACAGCCAAACAGCTCGCCCAACCAGTCGATACTCATCACAGCGAAACCGCCCACGTGCCTAATTATGGCTACGCACTGTCGCCCTATGTTCTATCCCTCGGTCTTTACGTAGGCGCGTTGGTGTTTAACGTTATCTACCCGGTACGTCGCTTATACGCAAACCCTCGAAACTCTCGTTCGTGGTGGTACGCCAAAATGTCCGTTGCCTTTGCCGTGGCAATTGGTCAGGCGCTCGTGCTTGATGCCATTATGGTGATAGGCCTTGGCCTCCACCCCGACCAGCCCGGCAAATTTATACTGCTGAGCATCGTTACGTCAATGACCTACATGTCAATTGTTTCATTCCTAGCAATTGCGCTCGATAACATCGGCCGCTTCCTTGCCATGTTACTACTGGTATTACAGCTTGGCGCGGCCGGTGGCGTCTTCCCCATTCTCCTTTCGTCTGGCTTCTTCCAGGCAGTGAACCCTTTGATGCCAATGACGTATTCAATTTATGGTTTCCGAGAAGCAATTTCCTCGGGTCTTGGTGCTGGAGTCTATTGGTCCAACATACTTATATTGATTGCGATTGGTGTTGCCGCAAACCTTATGCTTATGGCTGCACTCCGGATCCACGGAAACCGACGCTTCCAGCATGAAAGCATAGATACCTAGTAAACGCATGGGTGCTGTGCTGACGATTGCTACGGCCAATGCTTCATATTAACCCATTGTACTAGGGCATACAGAACTAACTGCTATTACTTCAGCAAATATTGCCGCAGCACTTCAGCTTCATTATTCGCACTATCCCGTGCGCCATATAGTAATGTTACCTTACCGTGCTTGCGCCAATTGCTAATGATTCCGGCAGCTTCGGGGTTTTGCTTTACTTCATCAATATACCGCTTGGTAAATGCCGCAAACTTGGCTGGGTCGTGTGCGAACCACTTGCGCAGGTCGGTGCTGGGTGCAATATCCTTAGCCCATTCGTCCAGTGCGGCTCGCTCCTTACTCACGCCGCGCGGCCACAGCCGGTCTACCAGCACGCGGTAGCCGTCATTCGGATTGGCTGGTTCATATATCCGTTTTATAACAAACTGGGTCATACCTCTAGTTTCCTCCTACTTTTTCGATACATATGGATTATTTGTGACATAAAACCGCCGCAGCTCATGCACAGCCTTTGAAATGCCAATGCGCTTGCCGGTAGTAACTGCGCTATCCGGCAGTGCCGGCTTTTTAATTAAT
>CAZLCC010000009.1:0-45353 GCA_964558365.1 uncultured Candidatus Saccharibacteria bacterium
TAAAAACAACTTTAAAGAAATGGGGATTAACTACGTTGGCATTGGAGTAAGCTAATGAAAGTATTTATCCAAATCCCCTGCCTTAACGAAGAAAAAACACTTCCACTTGTTTTTCAAACAATGCCAAAAAAGCTCCCTGGCGTTGATCAAGTTGAGTGGCTCATTATAGATGACGGCTCGACCGATAAAACCGTTGAGGTAGCAAAGAAACTTGGCGTAAAGCACATTATCTCTCATAAAAGAAATATGGGGCTGGCACGCAGCTTTCGCGACGGAATAGATTATGCATTAAAAAATGGGGCAGATATTGTAGTTAACACAGATGGTGATAATCAATACCCTCAAGAAAGAATCGCTGATTTAATCCAACCTATTTTAAAAGACAAAGCAGACATTGTTATTGGCGATCGCCAGACTGCAAAGATTACCCACTTTTCAGGCTTTAAAAAACTTATGCAACGCTTTGGCAGTAGCGTCGTAAACCTCGCTGCTGGCACCAATCTTCCAGATGCAGCAAGTGGCTTTCGTGCATATTCCAGAGATTCTCTTATAAAACTCAACATTGTTACTCCGTTTAGCTACTGTATGGAAACAATCATTCAGGCTGGAAATAAGCGACTCCGAATTGAAAGTATTCCTGTCGAGACAAATGAAAAAACTCGAGAATCTCGTCTCTTTAAAAATATTTGGCAGCACATGTTTAAATCAGCTCAGGCAATTTTAAGAAGTTACATTATATTCAAACCACATATAGTTTTTGTATCACTTGGCTTATTACTCCTTATTTTAGGCCTTATTCCTTTTATTCGCTATGCGTTCTTATTCTTTGCAGGCGAGGGCGCAGGGCACCTACAATCGCTTATCCTAGGCGCCGCACTAATTATTGGCTCTCTTCTTTCATTTGTACTACTGGTAATTGCCGACCTTCAAAAAACAAATCGAATTCTGCTCGAAGACCAGCTCGAGCGAATTAAAGAAATGCAATATAAAAAATAGTCTATTTTTCTAGAATAGATTTTATTGCTTCAACTTGTTTATATGACTTCTTTTTAACGTTGGGTAGGTGCTTTTTGATTTTTGCCTTAATTTGATCTTGTTCTTTTTCTAGTTCTTTAAACTTTTTAATTAAATACTCCTGATTTAGTTTATCTTGAGTAAATGCCCACTTCGCTAAGCCAAACATATCAAGCACTTCTTCATATTTATGGCTCCAGCCGATGACAAGTACTGGTACCTCCATAGAAAGAGCCGATATCATTGCATGAAATCTTGACGCAACAAATAAATCACATCTACCAATAATGACCCGCAGTTCTTGGGAGCTCAGCTCTTCATCAATAAAAAGATACCCTTCTTTTTTCTTTAGACCTGCATATATCTCTCTGCACAAAAGAATATCGTTGCTATGACTTGTTCGCACTTCTCTTAAAATCGGTACACTATCCATCCAAGAACTTTTTGCATGTTTTTTTCCGCTGTGCGGAATAAGAACTATTTTATATCCTTTTTTTATAAGTTCATTACTAAAATCTAAGATTATATTTCTATAATCTTTACCTTGTTTTTCAATCTTCTTTTGCATTACCACACTCGGCGAAATGCCCACAACTTTGCTATTTTTAAAGAATTCCTCATTATAATATTTTTTTGCACTTTCCTTTTCTGCATTTGTTAGCTCAAGTAAAAATGCATAGTCGGCACCTTTGATTGTATTTTTTAGCCCCAGCTCATCTAAGTATTTTTGGGTAATTTCACCGCGTGAAACAATAAGTTTCATTTTGGGTAAAAATATTCTTGCGAAGAATTTATTGATTGGATTATTAAATGGCCCAAGCGCTTGCGAGCATTTTATGACTGGCGTGCCGACCATGAGTGCGGGCAAAATGCTCGCGATGTTATAAAGAAGAAACTTCTCTCGCCCATCAACAAAAGTAATGCCGCCCTGGTCTAGTAAAACATCTGCTTCAACTAAGGTTCTAATGGAGGCTGAATGCTTGCTTATAAAACGCCTTAGAAAGGGGAGTACTCTATAGATTAGTGCTAAAGAGTTTATAACTACACCTAAAAATAGTGCGTCAGCTCTCACAATTTTTAAGTTCTTATATGAATTATGCTTTTCTTCTTCGCCAACAGGCTGATATGTAAATAAGCTAAACTCTTTATCAAACCCAAGTGTTTGGATTGAGCTTTCTAGCATTGCTGCCGCACCTTTATTTCCTGTTAAAGTAGACCCTATGATGGCAATTTTCTTCACAAGTTTCTCTTTTCTTTTTTAACTAAGTAACCATAAACCAGCGCTACTATCGCGTCGCTAACTGTAGCGTAAAGCCTTGCCAACAGCGCTAACACTATCGCAATCTCAACAGAAAAATACTGGCTCGCAAATAATACAATTACGGCTTCTCTGACCCCAATTCCACTTGGGACAAAAATAGCCAAAAGGCCAACAGCCCCGGCAAGAATATACGCTGCCGCAAGCCCTGCATATGCCTGATCCGGAACGGGCATAATCGAAGCCACAACAAATATAAAACCAATCCCATTCATCAATCGAGGACCCAAAAATTGCAAAACATAATAAAAAAGCTGCTTGGATTTTAAAATATACTCTTTATCAATTGGCTTTCTTTTTAAAAACTTAAAGGCATAGTTTAGCAAAGTATAAAAAACTTTCTGATTAACAAGAAGAAGTAGCGGAAGCGCCAACAGCAATGGCGCAAAAATACTTAGATTTTCAGCAGCTTTGTCAAAAAATGAAACGAGAATAATCGGCACCGACAAAAGAAGTGAGGCAAAAATTAAGAATGCGTGCTCATACAAAAATGTAACAGTAACAAGTTTTTTGCTATATCCTCTTTTTTGAGCCCAGCTAATTTTATTAATCAGCGACCCAGCCTGGCCAGGAATATACTTCAAGAGCCAAGACAAAGAATGAACTTTAATCGCCTCTTCGTCACTAATTGGCTTTTTGCTCAGCTGGCTTATCAACTTCCCCCAAAGCACACCTGTCCAAACTACCGCCAGCGCAAAAAATATAATGCTCAAAACAGACCAGCCATTAAATGCAAGATTAACGCCTTGCAGCTGACTCCAGTTGTTTATCAGTGATTTACCGAAAAAGTAAGCGACAAGACCAATAACAAGCCAAGCTAGGATGGTGCGAAAGATTTTATTATTTAGATATTGCATCAGAACTCTTATTTCTACTCATAAAGCCAGCTATTTTTATCCAGACCCAACTAAAGATCAGTATTATGTATTTTATACCCCTGTCTAAAATTGCTGCCCCTACTATTTGTGGTGTAGTGACTCCGATGACGGTTGAGGAAAATATATAAATTGCCTCTTTTATGCCTAGTGCACCTGGGGTTAAGTTGACCAAAAGACTCATACTGCCCAACACTGCATAAAGAACCAATCCCCAAAATGACACATGTGCTCCAGCGCCCAATAAAGAAAAGTAACTAATTAGCAGTAACGCCATAAAGTTAATCGCCGTCAGCAGCGTTAAAGTTAAAATTACCTTTCTGTTTTTCGTTATCAGGTTCCAGCCCTTCATAACGTTTACTATGTTCGTAAAGATTTTACCTACAAACGACCCACCATTTGATTTATACTTAAGCATCCAATTTGGTAAGCCAAAAATTGTCAACCACAAGGTTAATATAAAGACCGAGCAAAAAGCTATAAATATTGCTGCGTATTCAAATGTTAAAGGCGTATCTATGAATAAAAGTGCAATGATACCAATTAGCGAGATGAGTAAAAAGACGATTATATAGTTACCAGACAGGGCACTCAAAAAGTTTTTATAGCTAAGGCCATGGCTTTTCTTCAAGAAAACTGCCTGAATGCCAGATCCCCCACCCGCGGGCAAAAACAAATTTCCTGTAGCCGTAATCAGGGATGCATGAAAGCTCTCAGCTATTGTCATTTTTTTATCAAATATTTTTAAAATTATTTTTAGGAAAAGACCATTCACGAAGAGAGCGGTGCTGTGTCCAATTGCGATTAAAACTAGGGTTGAGGGGTTTACTGATAACAAGATCTTAAAATCTTCAATGTGCAGCACAAAATACCATATAAATACTATAAGGATAAGTAGGGTCAACATTAAAGAGAGCGGTTTCGCATTCATACCAACTTAGATTATAGTTTATAAATTCTTTGGTGTATAATTTATGCCATGGATAAACATACTATTACACACCTCAATAAAAATATATCCCTACACACGCCCGAGTCAACTGGTAACGTAGCGAAAACTATAGCTAAAAAACGTTTTTATGAGCAAAAGTTTCTGGATTATATCAAAAAACAAAACCTATGCGGGGTGTATCTAGATGTCGGTGCTAATATAGGAAATCATTCTGTATATTTCGCAAAGTTTACTCCAGCAGAGAAAGTAATATCTTTAGAGCTAGTACCCAATAATTATGCTATTTTAAAGAAAAATATTAATTCAAATAAATTGTCTAAAAAGGTGATTGTATTAAATAATGCTGCTGGTAGTAAAAAGGGGCTTGTTTCATTTAAGATAAATCCAAAAGATGAACTTGGAGGAGCAAAAGTTATTGCAGGGAAGGATATCGAGCAAATTACACTTGACGAATATGTGGGAGAAAATATTGTTGCAATAAAAATAGATGTGGAAGGCGCAGAAAAAGATGTGCTAGTAGGTGCAAAAAAATACTAAAAGAGCATTCACCAGAATTATTTATCGAAGCCAGTGATAAAATAGCCCTAAAAAAGATTGAGGATATTCTGCGGCCATATGGCTACAAAAGTGTTAATGTTTTTAACAATAGTGCGACTCACCACTTTAGCAAGACGCTTAAACGACCTCTCTTTTACAATTTAACAAAATTATATCCTGTTAGAAGGTTGGTTAGATTTTCCTAGCCTAACATTAATTCATTTCAAACACTTGTTGAGCAATTCTTTGATTAGCCCTAGAGAAAATAGAAATATAATTACTGGGATGATAAAAAGTGAGTATTTAAGAAGTTAATATTTTTTGCAGAGTACCCTTATATACTCCTACTACAAAAAATATTGGGATCAACAACAATCCTAGGATAATTGAAAGACGACCCTTGGCTATAATGATACAGCTTATTAAAGCTATCGAGGCCGCTATCAAGCCAATAATCATAGAAAGACGGGTAAAAAAGATCAATCCAAACACAGTAAAAAATGTTAGAAAATATAGTGCAATTATATGAGAAAAATAAGGAGAGCCTTTTTTCAGATAATAGTCTATAAACATTGGGCCCCTCTTGTATATATGCACAAGCTCCTCACTCCAAGAAGATCGTGGAATATAAAAAAGAACCGGCTCTGATGATCTATATAGAGGGTTGTGACGAACAATCTCCCTGAGTAGGCGTGTATCATCATTACTAGTTTGACCAATACCACCCTCGCTCATGAGTACTTCAGAAGCATCAACAAACAATTTCTTTTTTACTCCAAACCCAGCGGTCCCCTTGGGGCTTTGATCAAAGTTTTCCTCAGTGATAGAATACGCCTTGAAAATATTTCCCAAATTTTTATATATCTTTTTACGCAATACATAAAGGGTTTTACTAACAAAATTTACTTGATCCTTTTCAACTATATTAGATATTATTGTCTTCTCCTCTCCAAACAATTTTTGGACAATTTTTAGGTAGTTTTCATCTAACTCAGTGCGGTCATCGATAAATAGGAGGGAGCTTCCTTTTGCCAATTTTGCACCTTCAAAGCGAGCTGTAAATCTCCCCTTATTTTTAGAGAGTCTTTTGACAGTAAAGCCTTGAAACTCATTTGCATATTCTTTTGAGTATATTTTGAGTATATTTTCTATCTGCTTGTTTGGGCCATCAACAACTACAACTACCTCGACAGATTTAGACTCATCTTGTCGCCTAATGCTATCTAGCACCTTTTCTAGGGTCGCTGCACCCGTATATGTTGGGATGATAATAGAAATATTATTTTTGCTAGCCATATTTATGATCTTTTAGATAATTAACGATTATTTTTGATGGATAAGCTGTCTTTTGAAATGCTGGTCTTTTATATTTATCATAGCTTTTCAAAAAATCATTTATGATATTTTTATCTAGCTTGGAAATAACAGCAGTTTCATCTAGACCCTCTTTTCTCTCTGTCTCGTTTCTAAACAAGAGAGTAGGCTTGCCCATATGATATAGCTCTTCCTGATTACCCCCGCCGTCAGTTATCACAAATTCACTATCTTTAACCAACTTGATAAACTGTAAGTATTCAAGACGTGGCAATAGAGTAACATTTTTGTTGCCCGTCAGCCTTTTTTTGAGAGCCGACAGTTTATTTAACTGCTCTTTTGTCGCTGGGTGTTGCACCCAATAGACATGAAATTTCTTTGCTATGTCTTCTGTTCTATCTATGATTTCTATAAATCTTTCTTCTTTAAATATATTTTCATATCTATGCAGGCTTGCCACCGCAAAAGGTTTCTTCACCCTAAAGTCTAGCTTGGCGTTGTCACAATTTTTTAGACCAAATCTCAAAACATCCATTTGTGTATTTTCTTTTGTATTAATTTTTTCGCCTTTATATTTCTTTAGGTTCTCTACAGCCCAATCACCAGGACACGCATAAACATCACTTAAGCGAAATGTAATGAGTCTATTAATTTCTTCGGGGAACGGCTTAAATAAGTTAAAACTCCTTAAACCAGATTCAACATGCATAACCTTGCAGCGATTCAATCTTCCTAACAGCGCGCCCCACCAGGTAGTTAAGGTATCCCCGTGAGTTAAAACTATATTATTTTTGCCCGTATAGCCATCGAGAATCTTTTTACCTTTTCGCAACTGCAACAAACTTTTAAAAAACCAAAACCAAACCTTGCGCATCGTTTTAGCTTCAGTGTCCCAATTAAAAAGAATATAGTCAGGGCTCTTTATTCCAAAAACCTTAGTTGTGTTTTCAATTGTGTCTTTATGTTGTGCGGTATATACCCATCGCCACTGTAATCCTTGCTTATCACATTCTTTCATAATGGGCGCCATTTTAAATAGTTGTGCCCGGGTACCTATCACAAAGTGAATCATTTTATACTCCGCCCCTAATACCAGTACTCTTTAATAAATGGACTTAGAATATTACGAGCACTATTGTTAACTGAACGAACTAAACTGTTGTTCCAGTTCCAAGTCTCATCACTACGAATAATGTGTGCCGTTAAACCGCCGCCATTCAATAGAAGGATTGATATTATTACAACTAACATAACCTTTATTTTCCCTCTATTCTTTAACAAAGTATTCATTGATATTGCTGCCGCAACAATAATTACAGGAAGAACCAGCAGAATATAGCGACCTTGTACTGCAACCATCCGATAATATTTAAAGTACTCGGATATATTCACATAAAATATCGAAAGAATATAAAGAATCGAAATTATCAACAGCATAGTAAAGCCGCGTGACCTGACAAGGCTGCGATAGTTCATACAAATGACTATCATGGAGACTATAGATAACACGAAGACTGTGTTGTATGCAACAGGCAAGGGTTGGCCATTCTTTGTTCCAAACTTACCCTCTGTATTGGCGCCAGTAGTAAACCACGTACCTATCATGCGACCATACCAGGATACGCTGTACTCGGGGATCTGCATAGGAATACCTGCATATGATTTCTCTTTTTCCATATCTATTGCACGCGCCTCTACGTAGTTACTCATGCACCTCTCTTTACTAATTTGAGATAAACAATTTGGAGAGATCGCGTGATAATGATAAATATTAACTACATATCTCTCAATAAACATGAAGCTAAGAAAAATAAATAGTATAATTAATGCCGCTGTTATTACTTTATCTTTTCGGGTATTTACAGATTTGTAGATTTTTTTAAAGTTTATTTCTTTCTTGGTTAATATATGTACTATTACAAACAGTGTGGTTACTGAGAGTATTGGAAGAAATGATGATTTAGTCAACGCCCCCATCAAGCCAATAGTGCTATATGCAAGTAGCTCATTTATATGTAGCTTATCTTTAACTATAATTTTTACACCAAAATATAATAGAGCTGCTACCAGTGGAAAAATAAGATTATCATAATTTACAGTCGCAGCAATAAATGGTACCACAGGTATTAGTATGAACACGAATAGGGCTATATTTATTGCCGCTTTATTTAGCTTTAAAAATCTAAACAGCCTGTAGTAAATGAAGAGTCCAAGTGAAAATAGAGCTATATTTACAATTCTCATAGTGATGACTAGTGCAGCAAAATTATCTGTAAATAAAGCGACCAATCTTAAAGGAAAGCTTAATATGAAGTGGTAGAGCAACCATGGCGCCCTAGTTAATGCTCCGAATTCATCAAGTTGGGTAGGTTGGTTAGCTATAAAAGGGTGCCATTGATGACTAAGATATTCTGCTATTCCATAGTGATAATATTCATCATATATCATTGAATATCTAAAACTAAAAGCAATCCATAAAGCCTGAAATACAAACAATCCAATTAAACAAACTGTGAACTTACTACTACCAAGTAGCTTGATCACCCCTCTTGTCATTTGATTTATTTCATCCTTCATATAGTGCTGGTTCTTTGTCATTTATATAAGGCTGTTATATCTTTCTTGAGCAGCTGCCAATCTCTTAATTTTGCAGCCTTCTCACCATTTTTAGCCAGGAACTTAAACTTCTTTAAATTAGTCGCTATGCCTTCAACCTTAGACAGTGCATCTTCTATGTTGCCGCGTTCATAATATAAGGCATTCTCACCGTCCTTAATATATTCCCCGTTGCCACCGTTCCTCACTAGAATAGGCACTCCACCAACCGCCATCATCTCTAGTGGGGGAAGCGAAAAACTTTCAAGCACGCTAGATTTTATAAGTATATCGTGCTTTTCGTAAACTTTCCCCACTTGATCGATTGGGACGCGCATATACACAGAGTCTACTTTGTACCAATCTTTTGGTTCTGCATTGTATGATAGATATGAAACTTCATACCTATCTCTATCTAACTTATTCGTGATCTTAAACGACTCATCAACATTTTTGTAGTCACTAGCACTATCTCCTTCAACTAGCACCCTTATCTTGCGACCTGTAAAATCTCTGTTCTTAAATTTATATTTTTTTATATCTATACCATTTGGTGCATATTCTGCCGTTCTTCCAAAGTCTGATTTCAGCCATGTCTGACACCATTTTGATATTGTTATCGGTCGCAGCCTGGGGTTAGAATAGGTAGCCATAGCTTTTATTCGCTCCCTTTCAGTTTCTTTATAAAAACCTGCTTCCATATTTTGGACCAAATACAGCTTCTCTCCTCCGGCTTTCATATATTTGTAGCTATCCACTGTGTCTACGCTAGGCCAGAAGGTTGCTACAAGTTTATCAAATGACATGTTTAATTTTACTTTGTCACTCTTTCTTGAACTATTTACCCTGAATATGTCATATTTTTTATCATCTTCACGGTTTATCTCTAACCACTTGTCTTTTTCTTTGTACTCCATGCTTTCAATGCCATAAACAATATAGCCAGCTTCTTGCAGAATATCCATGTGTTTCTTAACAATAATATTACCTCCAGATATTGCCCCAAGGCTTACGCCAGCAAATCCTATAATCTTAGGAGTTATGTTTTCTATATCAGTTTTTAGCTCTACTGCGTTTTTTCCTATAGTCCTGCAGTTTTCTAGCACGAACTGCCTCGATTGCCCACCAATTTCGTGCCGCATTTTTTCACTTTTTACAAGCTTATCAATTGCCTGAAACCAATCATCGGGTGTATTTTCTGCGAGTAACCCCGTCTCATTGTTTTTTATATTTTCTTTAAACGCCCCCATATTGCTAGCTACAACAGGGACTCCTACAAGGGCACCTTCCGACCACTTAATTTCAGACTTTGCCCTATTAAAGAATGTATCTACTAACGGGGCAAGTATAATATCACTCTTGCGCAGTTCGAATGGTAATTTTCTCCAATCAACATATGGTGTATAGATTAACCTATCTTCATAACCTTTTAATTCATCTGGGGCATCAACTCGTCCAGCTAGTTTAATGTATGTGTTACTGTGTTTATTCAAAATTTTTACCAATGCAGGGGCAACTAACTTAAAATCCTCGTTATGGGTAGCTGTTCCAGAAAAATAGCCAATGACAATTTTTCCTTTATCTTTATTAACCTCTTTAATCGCTCGGTTTGAGCAATGTACCATTTCTTCACTCATGGCGTTTCTGTTTATAAAAACTTTTTTAATATTCTTATACTTCTTTATTTCATCCGCTAAGTGCGTCGTTGTTACGGTTGCATAATCACAGTGTTCTAATACCTTTCTGTGACGATTCACCCCTTCATCATAAAGCTTTCTGTCTTTTGCATTCATCGCCTGAACTACAGGGATATTGTCGGTATACTTTGTATCAATTACCAAATCATCTACGCTATAAATCAAAACCTTATTTCTTTTCTTAGCTTCTTCAAAAAACTCTTTAAACTCATCCATCCACGGGCAGCGATAAAAAATAAATGTGTTATATCGGCGCGCATGCTCTTTGGTGAGTTCATAAAAATATACTTTGTCTACAGTAACGCCTGTTGATTGCAGCTGCTCGACTGTGTGATCTGCGCGATATCTATCAAGTAGCGCCATGTCAATCGAGATCACCAATACATCCGATGCATTACTATCAGTATTGCCAGTTGGGTGTTTTATAAGTCGTTTTTTTACACCCGATTTTAAGTAAACCGACACACCCTCAAGCCCGTCAGTCCTGTATATATGAGCTGTTGTTTTAACCTTCTTATTTATAGACCGCACGCGAGTTCTGGGTCTAGTTTTCTGTTTTATTTTCCGTAAGATTTTTTTCACTTATTCTTTCTCCTCGTTACCTTGCGTGGAATGTTAGCTAAATTTTGCATTTTAGTAGCTAGTTTATAGCTTCGGGATTCTACAATAGCCGTAAGATTTTTTTCCAACTTTTTTATATATACCTCTTGTTGATTAATGAGCTGACCTTGTCGCTCAATAAGTTGCAGTCGTTCAGTGGATGTTATTTCGTTTTGTATATCTTTGTGCAAAAGAATCTTAATTATTTCAAGATAGCTCACATTTCTATACTTTTTAATATACTCTAGCTGAGTCTCTAAAAGTTTCTTGTTTCTCAATTTAGTTTTTTCTACTGCTATTGGGTGTGAGTCCGAACCTTCCATGAATCTATAAGCCGTGGTGGTTTTTGGCAGATAGGAAAGCGTGGTTTTATTAAATAGTTCAAGTTGAATATTAAAAGTATCATCTACTGCACTCTGGTTAAGTTCAGTGTTTATCTCCTTCATTAAGCTAGAATCCACCAGCCAAGTTGACGACATGGTAAAGCCTTTTGTCGCTAGCATTTCAGCATATGATTTTGGCCTTTGGATATAACCACTTTCTACAGCAGAGCCATGTATCACTTTCCCTTCGGGGTTTACGATGTCATAGTCGGTACAGGACCATGATGAATTATTGTTTTTTTCCAGTGCATCAACCTGCCTCTGCAGCTTATTTTCATCAATCCAATAATCATCACCGTCGCAACGTGCAATATACTTGCCCTTAGCTTCTTTACAAATTTTAATCCATGTTCTTGTAATTCCAAGGTTCTTTTTATTATAAAATGCACGAATTTTTTCTGGATATTTTTTTGCGTATTTTTTTATAATTTCCTTTGAGTGATCGGCTGACTTATCATCAATTAGCAATATTTCGTATTCAAAATTAGCCTTTTGGCGCAAAAAGCTCTCGATCGCCTCGGCAATCCAATCACCTTTATTGTAATTTGTGCAAACTATTGATACTATGACTTTGCTCATTACAGTTGATTATATCATGAGAACACCATCTTATTTGAAGCGTAAACACTAATTATGTTATTCTATAAATACGAATACTAAAAACAAAAATTAATAAATAATCTATTCTCAGCTGCGAGGACCACTAGTATGAAAATATCATCTAAAAAACCTTTTTATAAACGCAAAAAAATCATTGCTATCATACTCATTGTCGTTATATTAGCAGCTGGCGCTGGGGTATTTGCTCTAACCAATACCAACGGCAAAGATGCCGACCCATCAAAAGACAAGGCTAAACCCGAAAAGACAGAAGAGAAAACCAAAAAAGAATCGGTGGCTTCCGAAAATAAAAGCTCTAGTAGCCAAAGCGACGCAATCGCAAGCATATCAGATCAGAAGAGTGACAAAGTTGAGAACCAAACAGGAGGCATCAGCTCCGCATCGGGAAATATAACGCTGTTTGCACCAAGCGAGGACCAGACGGTGACTACTGCTACGAAAGTCGAGGGCTCATCTAAAGTTACTGCTGTTCAGTATCGATTAAAGGATAGCGTACACGGAGTGATCGGCACCGGGGAGCTAAACGCTAAAGACGGTTATTTTTCTGGAATTATATCCATAAAGACGAGTGCGCAAAAAGGCACCCTGGAAATATACAGCCTAGATCCGCAGGGGCGTGAGATCAATAGTATAAAAATAAATATTAGGTATCAATAATTATGCTTAAGTATGTAGCCGCCTTGATTGCCTCAATAGCAGCCATGCTAGTTATGGCTCCCACACAAACTAATGCTGCATACAATAGTAGTAATCTTATTTCTAATTCGGTGTTTAGACAATCAAACACCATGGATGCAAATCAAATTCAAAATTTCTTAGCTAGCAAAGGCAGCGGCCTAGCAAACAAAAAGTGGGGCAGCCAAAGAGCCGCCGACATCATAAACAAAGCTGCAAAAGACTATGGGATTAACCCTCGGGTAATCTTGGCAACACTTCAAAAAGAACAATCTTTAATCACCGACCCAAGCCCAGATAGTATACAGCTCCGTTCAGCAATGGGTTACGGGTGCCCAGACAGCGGTACTTGCGCCAGTGAATACTCTGGATTTTCTTATCAGATCGAAAATGGCACTTGGCAGCTACGCTTTAATTACGAAAGAGCTAATGGGAATAATAGTTGGTGGAATTCAGCGACAAACTATGCTTGCAAGCAAAAAGATACACAACATAACCCTCCTTTTTATAATGCAGGTCTTTTTCCTGGAAATACAGTAACGTTCAGCAGTACTGGTGGTAAGCCCAATAAAACAATAAAGATTGCCAATGCTGCCACAGCATCTCTCTATTGCTACACGCCACATGTCGGACCGTATAGCGCCACTGGGTATTCGGGAAGTTATAATTTTGTTATTAGCTTTGAGAGTTGGTTTGGAAGCACACAGGGCAATCCTGGCTACGCTGCAATTACAGACAAATATAATTCTATGGGTGGTGCTAGTTCTTGGCTTGGCGCATCTACCAGTGATATTAAGCCTGCCGCAAAGAGCGGATTATATCAGCTATTCACCAATGGAAAGATCCTTTGGCATAAAAATACTGGTGCCTGGGCAATTCGTACGGGGGCTGTAAGTGAACGGTTCGCAGCAGTTGGCTATGAGGGTGGCTATTTAGGTTTTCCGAGATCAAATGAAGTCTCGATACCCGGAAAAGGAATTTATCAAGTTTTCGAGGGTAGTCAAATGTATTGGTCATCGTCTACGGGTGCATGGGATGTTCGCCTTGGTGCAATGTTCAATAGGTTCGCAGCAGTTGGCTATGAGGGTGGCTATTTAGGTTTTCCAACCTCAGGTGAAGTCAAAGCAAAAAGCGGAGTTTATCAGAGCTTCCAGGGTGGAAGATTATACTGGAGACCTGGATATCAAGCTATGGATATGAACACTAACATAATAGTTGGGTACGCCTCGACTGGATATGAAAATAGTTATCTAGGCCTACCAAACAACAGCACCTCGTGCGGTCTTAAGGATGGAGGGTGTTGGATGCGGTTCGACGGAGGAAAAATATATTGGTCATCCGCAAGCGGAGTATACGATGTCCACGCAGGGGCTGTTGACAATAAGTACGCCGAGCTTAATTGGGAGGGCGGAAAATTGGGTTATCCAATAGGCAGAGAAGTCGCCACCGGCACTACTTGTGGTAGGTATAAGGATATAAAGCAAGAGTTCCAAGGTGGCACTATATATTGGTCTGCGTGCTCTAGCCCTCAAGTTCGGGTAGAATTCAAATAATACTATTCAGATTATTATTTAATAATTTTCGAATTCTTAGTGCGTGCACGCAGTTTGCGTTTTATATTGCCAGCTAACAGCTTTGTTGATCTAACTACATCCAGAAACTGCTCATTTTCGGCACGTAATCTACTAAGCGTACCTTTGAGACTCGTAATCTCTTTGTTGTGCTCATTAATCTGGTTAATATACTGTTGTTCAACCTTGTTCAATAGACTTATTGATCCAGGTGAATCAAATGTAATTATCGCTAACAGCTTTTGTCTATCTGTTAGTTTTTTATTCCTTAATATCGCTGGTAGATAGCGGCTTTTTTGTCTCAACAACTCTTGTTGATTATCTTCGTCAAAGTTGCCGCATCCCATAAGCTGATCTGCCTGCTTACCCAATATAGCAATGTAGTTTTGTGTCAATTCTATTTCGTTATATTTAATATTCTTGGCTCCATACACCTGTTTTGATTTTTCATATAAATCACTAGCAGTTTGTAACATTGGTATCTTTTGGCCTTTACGTGTGTTATGTGCAGGGTAATTCATCTCCTTACTCGTGGCCACTTGCTGTCTATAATAGTAAAGCTGCCTAGGTATACATACGGCTTTATTCGCATTGGCAAAAATCTGAATGTTCATAAATTCGTCTTCCGTTACAGTGTAGTCAGAAAAATCCCAATCAATCTTCTCTAAAATACTTCGTTTATACATCCTAGCCCACACAGCACCAACGTGCCGCATCTTAGGAAATCCTGCGTATCTACATCGTGAAATAGCATCCTTACCATCTAAAACGTCCTGGCTATTCGTCCATGGGTTTGGTGTTTTTTTTGTGTTAACATCGTCCCAATACTCACAAATCGACATGTCGGCCTCATTGTCTAGGCATGCTTGAAGAAGCCTAGAAATCATACTCTTCTCAATAAGGTCGTCGCTATCAACAAAAGTTACGTAGCTGCCCGTTGATTTAATAAATCCTATTTGACGGGCGCGGTTTGTTCCAGTATTTTGTTGATGAATTACCTTTATCCTTTTATCTTTTTTTGAGATATTATCTAAATGCCTAGCCAAAACCCGTCTGGACCCATCGTCTATAACCATAACTTCAATATTCTTATACGTTTGGTGCAATACTCTATCTAGACACTCTTCTATGTGTATTTTTCTTGTATTATATACGGGAATTACTACTGATATTAAGTTTTGATTTTTCATATAGTGCCAATCCAACAAGATAAACTCTACACCCTACCGACATCCTGCTTATTATCTACATACACTGAAGTGTCGTAGGTATGTGAAAAAAATCTATAGTCTATTTTATTCATAAACTTATGAATTTTACTCTTACTCAAGCCTTCTGTATTTATGGTGTAATCCTCTATTAGAATGACGCTTGGCCTATATTTACTCCAGTTATTAGTTTCGAGAGCCTGCAAATCATAGCCTTCGATATCTATGTCTAATATATCTATGTGTGTCTTTTTTGGTAAATACTCATCCAACACTTTATCAAGAGGCATAACATCTACTGTCTTCGTGTCAACAATTTTTATTTGATCTCTTTTCTTCTGCATACTTTTGTTTTCATCAGAGAGAGTGTTGCACGCAGGCTGTGAATAAACAGTAAGCTCTTGTGTGCCCTCTTCTGAGCCAATCGCTAAATTTAGGTTGATATCATTAGGCCTGGCGCTATTAAAAGCCCTGATTGAGTTATCGCTGGCATCTATATTGATTCCTCTCCAATTAAAATACTTATGGAACAGAAACGTATTTGAATACTTGGAGGGATGGTAGGCCCCTATGTCTACATAGAAGCCCTTCTTCTTGCGAAGAAATATCCGACTCAACACGCTATCTTCAGCACTTTGACCAAAGTAAATCTGAGACCCCTCTTGGCTTAGCAGATTTAACGCTTCTCTCTCAGAAAGCTGTCCTATGGAATCAATATTCATTTGCGGGTCTTGGGCACTACCTCCTTCGTTCTTTCTGTTTTTGTAAGCAACTACTGCTGCATATGGCAATACTAGCTTTATAGCTCTTTTCACACTAGGTATTTTCTTTGGTATCATGGTTCTATTTTCTCCCTTTTTCACGCATAGTAGTTGGTATTAAAGCCTTGTAAAATGTCGAGCTACTTGACCTCGCCATCGGTATACTGACCGCATCGTTTATCGTATCGAAATTCAAAATACCCCCCCCATTGCGCACACTAAAATCCAGTGTGTATGCATGTTTTGTTAATATATTTTCGAGTTCCAATACAAAATGTTTTTTCTCCTTACCCACTATGGAAAAGCCCTGCTGGTATCCATTAATGAATTTCATGTGATTACCTAGTACTATATTGTTGTTATGTTTTACGTTTACGCCGATGTAAAGCTTTTCGTAGGTCTGATCTGTTTTGCCAATAATATCGAGAGCTACGGTGATTTTCTCATTAGTTACATTGTGTCGAATGTTTTCAATAACCACCTCTCCACTTCCAAAGCGCTTCTCTTGGTTATTAGATGTGTTTGTTTTACTGATAAACAGCCTGCTGTAGCTATCTGCAACCCTTCCCACGTCAGCACTTATAGTCTTAACCACCCCCTCATCAATTAACAGCGCCTTATCACAATACTCTTTAACCTGCTCCATTCCATGGGTAACCAGTATGACTGTTTTGCTTTTATCTTTTTTTATTTCTTGGAAAAATTTTTCGCACTTTCTTTGAAAAGCTTCGTCGCCAACTGCTAAAACCTCATCAAGGAGCAGGATGTCTGACTCTGACCTAATTGCAATCGAAAAAGCCAAACGCACCTGCATGCCCGAGGAGTAGTTTTTTAGTTTTTCTTCCATGAAGTCGTGAAGCTCTGCAAAGTCTACGATTTCTTCATACATAGCTTCCATCTGCTGCTTGCTAAAACCAAGTAATGCCCCATTTAGAAAAACGTTCTCACGTCCAGTGAGCTCTGGGTTAAAACCAACCCCAAGCTCAATGAATGGCACCAGAGAACCATTGACCACAACACCTCCGCTATCAGCATTGTATATTTGTGCAATTATTTTTAGTAAGGTGCTCTTGCCGCTGCCATTTCTTCCTACAATGCCAAAAAAATCACCTTTTTTAATTTCAAAAGAAACATCGTTAAGTGCTGTGAACTCTCTGTAGCCTCTTTTTCTATTAAAGAAATTGACGATATGTTGTTTTAAGCCAGAGGATTTATCTAGCGGTATTTTAAAGCCTTTTGATACGTTGCTAACAATAACGGCATTTTCAGTATGCTTATTCATCTACACATTCTCCGCAAAGCTCTTTGAGCTTTTCTTAAAATAAATACTTGCAGCGATTACACTAAATCCGACGATTATGAATGGTATGTACGCATACCAGTAGTTTTGGAAGAGTTCATATACTGTAACTGTTTGGGGTGTTATGAGAAGATAACGCGCATCTTGAATCATTTGCGCCATTGGGTTAAGCATTAATATTTTGGCAGCAAGTTCACTCTGCTGCATTACTAATGAAAGCGGGTAGAGAATAGGGGTTGCGTAAAATGCGCCTTGAATACCGACTTCCCATAAATAGTTAATGTCTCGAAATTTAACATAAAACGCTGAAAGAAAGAAGGCCAAGGCTAGTGCAAAAATATATAGCTCTATAATAACCAGAGGTAGAAATAATGCGCTCCAGGTTAACTCTACACCATTTATCCAAATAAAGAAAAAGACAACCAACAGGTTAAGTAAAAGATTTATAAGGGCAGATGTGGTGCCAGCAACAATAATAATGTATTTAGGAAAATTAATCTTTCTAATTAAATCCCCCCTATCAACAATAGCAGAAAGCCCCTGGGCAGTGGCTTCTGTAAAAAAGCTCCAAAGAACGATGCCAAGTAAAAGATAAACTGGAAAATGTGGAATGTCTCCACCAAGGCGCAAGAACATGCCAAAAACAATATAAAGAATTGTGAATAAAAATAGTGGTTTTAGCAGCGACCAAAGATAGCCAAGCGCTGAACCTTGGTAGCGTAGCTTGAAATCAGTAATAACAAGTTCTCGCAAAAGTATGCGATTTCTTCGACTAACAATATTTGAGATTTTCATAAGTACAGAGTTAATTATAGAATAGACTGTAAGATATGAACAGACTTGCTATTGTTGTATTAAATTGGAACGGAATTACCGAAACACTACCGTGTATCGACTCTCTTTTAAGCCAAACATATAAAGACTTCCAAATTATTGTTGTTGAGAATGGGTCAACGGATAATTCAAAGGAGCTTTTAAAGAAAAAACAAAAAGAAGTTGGCAGCAAAAAGCTCCACGTTATTTTTTCTAAAATTAATACGGGGTTTGCAGGTGGTGTAAACATAGGCATCAATTATGCATTGGCACGTGATTTTGAAGGTATTGCCCTGTTTAATAATGATGCTATTGCTGATAAAAATTGGCTGAAGGAACTTGCGCACAGTATGAGCCTGCAGCCACACACAGGAATCGTGACAAGCTTACTGTTGCACGCTGACGGAAAAACAATAGATAGTACTGGCGACTGGTATTCAACCTGGGGGCTCAGTTTTCCCCGTTCTCGAAACGCGCCAAAACGAAATGCGCCAAAAGCTGGTTATGTGTTTAGCGGTAGCGGTGGGGCTAGCCTCTATAGAGCCAAGATGCTTGAAGACATTGGCAATTTTGATGATAAGTTTTTTGCTTATTATGAGGATGTTGATGTTAGCTTTCGTGCCCAGCTTGCTGGCTGGGAGGTGTACTATAACCCCAAAGCAATTGCTTACCACGAACAAGGCGTTACTAGCGGTAAGATTTCGGGCTTTACAACCTATCAAACCTTTAAAAACTGGCCTATGTTGTTTATTAAAGATGTACCTGGTGAATTATTATTTAAAATTGGTATTCGTTTTTGGCTTGCGTATACATTGTTATTTATTAACACCATTCGAAACAAAACCTTTTGGCCTGCGCTAAAGGGTTGGGTTGCGGGGGTGTGGCTCGTATTCTCTCATGCACTTCCAAGAAGAATTGAGATTCAAAAAAGTAAGGTGGTGGAAACAAAATATATTGAAAAAATGCTGTGGGACGGTGTTCCGCCAGATCAATCTGGGCTGCTTAAATTTCAACAATTCTTTACGAGGAGAAAAAAATGAAAATCGTTATAGATGCTCGTATTATTAACTCCTCGACTGGAAGGTATGTTGAGCGGCTATTAGATTACTTGCAAGATATTGATACTGAGAATGAATATATTGTATTGGTGCCTTCAAAAGATCTGAATTTTTGGATTCCGAAAGTTTCAAATTTTACACTAAAAATATGTGATTATAAAAATTATAGTTTTAGCGAGCAAATTGGATTTTTACGTTATTTAAATAAAATAAATGCAGATCTTGTGCATTTTTGCATGCCGCAGCAGCCAATTTTTTATACCAAGCCGCACGTTACCACCGTGCATGATATGACACTTCTAAAAACATATAACTCAGATAAAAATTGGCTACTATTTCATGCAAAGCAAGTGGTTGGGAAGTTCGTTTTTAAGCGAATTGGCAAGACATCCGCGCATATTTTAGCGCCAAGCGAATTTACAAAACAAGAATATGCGAAATTTGCTAATATTCCTAAAAAGAAAATCACGGTTACTTATGAAGCAGCGGGCATAAAAGATACGCATGCAAAAAGATATCATCTTCCTTATAAGAAGTTTTTGCTATATGTTGGGCAGCAGAGTGACTATAAAAATATTAAACGCCTTATGCAGGCGCACCAATCTCTTCTTGAAAAATATCCCGAGCTTGGCTTAGTGCTCGTTGGAGCAAAAAATGCTTCGGCAAAGCAAAACGAAGTGTGGGCAAAGCAAAATGACCTTAAGAACATCACCTTTACTGGTTTTGTTTCAAACGAAGAGTTAGCGTGGTTATTTAAAAATTGCTCTGCATATGTCTTCCCGTCTTTAATGGAAGGGTTTGGGCTGCCAGGACTTGAGGCCATGGCATATGGTGCACCAGTTGCAAGCAGTAATGCCACTTGTCTCCCTGAGGTATATGGAGAAGCGGCTGAGTATTTTGATCCGTTAGACGTGGGCGCAATAGCTAGTTCAGTTGAAAAAATTATTGATAGCGAAACACTAAAAATTGCACTGGTTAAAAAAGGGTACTCTCAGGTTAAAAAATATTCTTGGCGAACGATGGCCAAGCAAACACACGAGGTTTACATGAACTCTTTACGATCTATAGATAAAAATACTTAATATTCTTTGAGCATTTTGATTTATGTTTTGAACAGCTTGGTTGGGCCAATACCAGTTTTTGTTGCTATAGAGAATATATGTAGTTGCTCCAGCTCCTTGCGTAAATAAAAGCAGTGCAATAACGAGCAGTACTTCTTTTATATATCGTTTTTTTATAGCGATTGAAAATGCATAGCCGGCCATTGCAATAAGTGGGATGAGAAATGGAATAAAGTAGCGCCCCTGGGTGGCAACAGGGTAGCCGTAGGTTGTGTAATCAGAATAGTTTTTTACCCAAAGCGCAGCAGCATAAAGCCCAATACTCGCTAAGAAAAGATAGCGAACTTTTTTTAGTTTGAGCTTTCTCCAAAAAATAATTGTTAGAGCTATAGAGCTAATAAATACGCTCCACCCCGCCACACGGAGTGCTAGCGTTCCAGGAGTATACTCTAGCCTTCCAAGTGGCTTTCTTAATGCTATTTCGCCACCAGTATATGCCCCTGCCCGAAATAGGTCGTTAAATATGTGTGGCACCCATCTATTCGCCGTATATTCAACTGGGTTCCAGAGTGGCCACTGTTTTTTGCTATAGTTTTTTGTCCATTCGGTGTTCCGTTTCCATATATTATATTGACTGCACAGCTCTTCGCTGTGAATCCGATCGCATCTTGGCTCCAGGCTTCGATAATTTACTATGTTGCCACCATAGCGTTCTATGAACAACCCAGCGCTTATTATGGCGATAGTTGTAAGGAGTATTGCAGCTGGTTTTGCTAGATTCTTATATTGCTTAAATAGTTCTTTAAAAATCCTTTTTTTGTGCTGTTTCCATAAACAAAAGGTGACAAATAGCGTTGAAGCAACAAAAACTGGTAAAAAGGTAAATTTTATTAATGAGCCAAGTAAGCCAATTATTATTACTCCTGTAGCCCATGAAGCCTGATTAGAAAATTTCTCTATACTCTTTAAAGCAGCATAAAAAATTCCAGCCGTAAAAATCATAATAAGATTATCGTAATTAATCTGAGCTGCCGTAAATGGAACAAGTGGAATAAGCGCAAAAAAGAAGATGGAGACATTACTTAGCGCCTTAGAGAACCCTCCTAAAAGAAGGGTTTTTCTAAATAACCACAGGCTCATCACCACAAAACCGATGTTAATTATTCGCAAGAAAATTACTTGAGCGGCTAAGTCGCTAGAAAAAAGGGCGATAAAGCGATATGGAAAGCTCATAAGCCAGTGGAAGAGATATGAGGTTGATCTTGTAAGATCGCCATGAAAAACTGTCTCTGCCGACTGCGAGGTGATAAGCGGGCTTAGCTGGTGCGAATAGACTTCAATAATTCCTAAATGAAATTCTTCATCAAACATCATCGGATACACCGCCGATAATGCTATCCACAAAGCATTGATGACAAATAAAAACACAACACCCCAGAAGAAGAGGTTGTGAGAAGCAGTTCGAATAAGCAGTGGCTGTTTTTTACCTTGCTGTTTCTTCGACTTTTTCATTGAAAAGTTACTAGACTTCTTCTTTTTTCTTTCTAATCACTACGTGCCTATCACGACCCTCACCTTCAGAAGCAGTTTCAAGCTGAGGGTGTTCTGTAATTACTTGGTGTACGACTCGTCGATCCGCGGCGTTCATTGGCTGCACGCTATACTCTTCACCCGTTTCAAGTACTTTTTGCACCCATTCCTCTGCGCGTTTTGCTAAGCGCTCGGCCCGCTGTTTTTTATATCCTGCAATATCTATATTTACTCTATGTAGCTCTGCCTGCTTGTTACGAAGTGTCGTTGAAACAAGAAACTGTAGGCTTCGCAGTGTGTCGCCGCGCTGACCAATTAAAAAGCCGTTTAAGTGTGTTGAAGGAACGCTTAATTCAATAACTTCGTCGTCACTACCTGCGGTAACATCTGTGTTAAGCCCAAAAAACGACAGAATATCTTCTAAATATTTCTTTGCATATCGAATTGACTCGTCTCTGTCCATAAATCACCTCCTTTTACGTTTTTTCTGCTGCTTTTTATTAGAGGTTACTAGTTTTGCTTCTTTGGCTTTTTTTGCTCTTTTTTCCGTCTTCTCTTTTTTGGTTGGCGTGGCTGCAACTGCCTTAAGTTCCTCTTCATCTCTACTTAAAACAATGTGCTGCTGAATAACGGCCACAATACTAAACGTTGCATAGTAGAGCACAAGTGCACCAGGGAAATAAAGAACCACAAAGAAAAGGACAATTGGCATTAACATTACCATGCGGCTACTCATAATTGCGCTGATTTCGCTTTGGTCAGCTTGCTTTCCAGCTGCAGATTCTTTTAATATATCGCGAAGCTTCTTTTTGCTCGACTGATTTGGCAGTGTTTGTTTTGCTTGGATATATTGGAAAACAGCCGCAATTAACGCAAGAATAATAAGGGGAATATAAATGCCTTCGTTACCCACCGCGTGTCTTGTTAAATCAATGCCAAAAAAGCTCTCGTTGAATGTTTTTGGATTAGCAAGTAGTTCTTTTACTGTTTCAAGATGAGACATGAACCCATAAATATATGTATCAAGACTCCCTCTTTGGTCTGTGAAGAGGTGGATTACTCTAAATAGCGCAAGAAAAATTGGCAACTGAATGATCAACACGCCAATAGAGCTAAACGGCTTTATGCCACGCTCTTTATAGAGCTCCATCATAAGCTGCGCCTCTAGGGCTTTGTTGCCTTTTGCTTTAGCTTTTACTTTTTTAAGCTCTGGCTGCACTTGGCGCATAAGTTTTGTTTGGTGAAGCTGCTTCTTAACAAGTGGCCACATGAGAAGACGAATTAAAACCGTAAAGATAATGAGACTGATGCCAAAATCGTGCCCCGGCAACAGCGCGTAGATAGCTAATAAAACGTTAAGTATGGGTTGTACAATCAGTACATCAAATATATTCATTCAGTATGCTCCGACATTTTGTGATATTACTCACTATTTTAACATGTCGGGTTTTGCTTTAAATCACAAAATAGTTGCTTTTTTGAAAAGCGAGGTGATCTTCTTTTCTAGTTCCTCGTGATTAACTCCTAAAAGATCTGCCGAAAAAACAGATATAGCAACGTCGTAACTTGGTTGCGTTTGAATATTCTCTTTTCGAATAATTTCATAAATACGTCGTCTTATTCGATTTCTTTTTACGGCGCTTTTTAAGACTTTCTTGCTTACAACAACAGTGTAGCGCGAATGCACTCTATGTGGATTTTCTATGTATCGCAAGGTTAAATCTGGAGTACGAACAACTTTGCCATTGCGATATAAATATCGCAGGCTGCCGTGTCCATGAAATCTATAACGCTGAGCTAACATAGTTAAAAACTAGTATGACACTAGTTATCTGTATGAACAAAATTTGCTATTTACTTAGGCGCTTAGAGAGCTGCGTTTTTTAAGACGACGAGCTTTTAGAACTTTTTGACCAGATTTTGTAGACATACGTGCACGAAACCCGTGTTTTCGGGCGCGACGACGACTTTTTGGTTGATGAGTTTTTTTAGGCATAACATTCCTAGACTAGCGGGCTTTATAAAAAATACAAGCCCTGCCGATATTACAACAATTATTATTGTTACATTGTGACAGACTTTTCCACTTTATGCAAGTACTTTTCCACACATTTACAGAGGTAATCATAAATTGTGTATAACTTCACCCCTATTGTGTCGTTTCTCTATAAAAACACGATTATGGTTGTGGAAAAACTACAAAATGCGTATAGTTTTAAGTAACTATTTGAATCAATTTAAGTATGTGGGGGATGCGAGCGAAACACATGGAGCACTCTTTATGGCAAACGGTACTGGGAGAAATAGAACTATCTGTTTCACGCGCTGCCTATATGACTTGGTTCAAAAAAACTGAACTTCTTGAAAAAACACCAGACGGAGAGTTGACTGTTTCCGTTCCAAATATTTTTGCTAAGCAACAGTTTGAAGTAAAGTTTGATAAACAAATTCGAACTATCTTAAAAAAGAACGGGGTCAGTGTAAAAGAAATTTCCTATACTATTAATTCTTCGTCAAAACAAAAAAAAGAGGTGGTAAAAACACTGCCAAACAAAAAAACTGTATCAGCAGGAAAAGATAGCTCTCCTAAAAGCAATCTCAATCCGCGATACACGCTTGATTCATTCATTGTTGGCTCCAGTAACGACCTTGCCTACACTGCTGCTCAGGCAGTTGCCAAAAATCCTGGTAGTAAATATAACCCTATATTTATATATGGAGGAGTTGGACTTGGAAAAACTCACCTAATTCAAGGAATTGGCAATGAAGTAATTCAGAAAAAACCAAATCTTCGTGTTTTATATGTAAGTTCAGAAATTTTTGTAAAAGAATTCCTTGATTCAATTCGTATTAAAAAAGGTGGATTTTCTGATAAGTATCGCAATATCGATGTGCTTATTATTGATGACATTCAGTTTATTGCTGGCAAACAAGCAACTCAAGAAGAGTTCTTTCACACCTTTAATGCACTCCATCAGGCAAATAAGCAGATTATTATTACGTCAGATAAGCCACCGCGCAATATTCCAACCTTAACCGATCGTTTGCGTAGTCGTTTTGAGTGGGGTATGTCGATTGATATTCAACTGCCAGATTTTGAAACTCGTTGCGCTATTCTAGAAACAAAGGCAACACAGTCTGGAATGGAACTGCAGAGAGAAACAACTGAATATCTTGCAAACAACATTAAAACAAACGTGCGCGAGCTTGAAGGAGCTTTAAACCAACTTTTAGCTTTCTGCGAAATGCGTGGCATTAATCCAGACATTCAAACAGCTGAGGGGCTGCTTGGGAATGTGCGCCACACTCGCCCACACCACGTCACGCCAAAGCAAATTATAAGTAAAATATCGCATCATTTTCAGGTTGATGCCGAAGAAATGCTCAGCCCAAAGCGCGATAAGCACATTGTTGTGCCACGACAAATTGCCATGTACCTACTTCGTAGTGAACTTCATTTAAGTTTTCCAAAAATTGCTTCAGAGCTTGGCAGAAAAGATCATACAACTGCAATTCATTCTGTTGAAAAAATCGAAAAGGCTGTGAAACTAGATTACGTTATTAGAGAACATGTAGCCACAATTCGCGAGGAATTATATGTGTAAAAGATGTGAATATACCATAGGAAAACGTGTGCTATATCTTCCACACAATCCACAAAGTAAACATTATATAAAAAAACAAAAAATGAGGGTTGAGGAAAAAACACACATTATCCGCAACTTATACGCAGCACTTTTCACCCACTTATCAACAACTCTGAAATACAAAATCCATCTGTTATATTCCACTTTTACACATCTTCCACAGCAACTATTACTACTACCATCATTTATATATAAAGAAGAATTATAGAAAGGCAACATATGAAATTAACCGTCACTCAAGAAAATTTATCTAAAGCACTTAGCGCAGTTGGAAGAGTTGCAAATAGTAAAACGCCTTTGCCAATTCTTAATAACATTCTTCTTAGAACAGACAATAATCGTCTACTTGTAGCAGCAACAAACTTGGAAATTGCTATTGTTGAACATATTGGCGCAAAGGTTGATGGTGACGGTGCAATTACTATACCGGCGCGGCTTGTTATGGATTTTGTTAGCAATCTCCCAAAAGGTAATATTAATCTCTCTGTTGAAGAATCACATCTTCATATTGAATCTGGGTCTTATAAATCAACAATTAATGGCATTTTGGCTGATGAATTTCCAGAGCTACCAACTATTAAAGAAAGTGAATCTATATCGCTCAATATCGAAACAGCGACGTTTAAAAAAGCTGTTTCCCAAACTACCATCACCGCTTCAAGCGATACTACTCGACCGGTTCTAACAGGAGTCTATGCACATACTTTTGAAAATAATTTATTTATTGCAGCAACTGATGGATATCGCCTTGCAGAACGTCGTTTAAACGAACTAAAAAAGGAGCTTTCGGCAATTATTCCAGCTTCAACGCTTCAAGATGTTTTACGCGTCACACCAGATGATTGCAGTGAAGTAAATGTGTTGTTTAATGATAGTCAGGTGCGATTTCGAATGGATAATATTGAAATTACTAGTCGTTTAATTGACGATAAATTTCCAGATTATCGCAAGCTTATTCCTCAAAAATCTGATATTAATATTAAAATTAATAAAGATGAATTTTTAAGAATTACGAAAATCGCGAGTCTTTTTGCAAGAGAAAGTGCTGGCAGTATCACGATTAAAACAAATGCAAAAAAGAATACTCTTTCTATTCACTCCATTGCTTCTCAGTTAGGAGAAAATACATCTGAAGCTGAAGCGGATATAAATGAAGATGGACAAGTAACACTTAACTCTCGTTATCTTATTGAGGCGCTTAACGCTATTGAGGGTGAAACAGTCTTGATGAGTTTTAGTGGGAAGATATCCCCCTGTGTTCTTTCTTCTGATGAAAAGAGCGTGAATTATAAGCATATAATTATGCCACTAAAGAGTTAATTTAAATAAGGAGCTATAATAATATAAATGCTCCAATCAATTCGTTTACAAAATTTTCGATCATATAGTGACCATTCTTTCTCTCTTGATAAAGGGGTCAACGTTGTTATTGGTAAAAATGGTACAGGAAAGACAAATCTTTTAGAAGCGATTCTCGTGTTATGCAAAGGTGGCTCGTATAGAACAAATGATGTAAATCTTATTTCATTTCAAAAAGAATGGGCTCGTCTTGATGGTACTTTTAAAGATCATGCTAGAGTCGTAAAAATAGCTACTGACTCGCATGATAATACAAAAAAAACTTTTACCATTGATGATAAAAATATTTTGCGGCTAACTCATAAAAATAAAATCCCTACAGTTTTATTTGAACCAAATCACCTACAACTTCTTATTCGTGGTCCAGAATTTAGAAGAACGTATTTGGATGATATATTGCTTGTTCTCTCCCCTAGTTATTCTGTTCTTTTAAATCACTATAAACGAGCTTTGGCGCAGCGTAATAAACTTTTAAAAACAAATACAAGCGGATCGCTAGAACAGCTTTTTGTTTGGGATGTTCGGTTAAGTGAGCTAGGCGGAAAAATTGTTTTAGAAAGGGTAAGGTTGATAAATAGCATTAATCAAGATATTGGCGATATTTATAGTACTATTGCTAATAAAAAATCAGACATTTCTTTAGAATATATATCAAAAACAAATCAAGAGAATTACGCATCGGATTTACTAAAACAACTCAAATCTTCTTTAGACACAGATGTTTTACGAGGCTATACATCACACGGACCACACCGAGACGATATAAGATTTATAATCAATGGAGATAACGCAGTAGACACTGCCTCACGTGGTGAAACAAGGACTATTCTTTTGTCTTTAAAGATTTTTGAACTCCTAGCGATAGAAAAAATATATGATAAAAAGCCAATATTACTTCTTGACGATGTCTTTAGCGAGCTCGACACAACTCGCCAACATGCGTTAGTAAATTATTTCAAAAACCATCAAGTGATTATTACGACAACAGATATCAAGGCGCTTATAAAAGGTGTTAAGGGAAAGATTTTTGAGCTATAAACTTTGATTATTTTCAAAAATAATAGGAATACCTTTATTGTAGAGATTAAGCTTTTTTATTTTTTCTAAGGCACTGTTTTTTGCATCTAATATATTTTGTTTAAACAAAGCTTCTTTTGTTGGAGATAGTGTATCCCCAGCTGCCTGAGTTTTTATGTAGATTTTTGGGGTGCTATTTATGAAAGTATAGTCTATAGTGTAGTCTGCTCCGTAATAAGGTAGTTTGTTGTTTAAAATAGTGAGCACGGCTACTTTTTGTTTGTCTGAGACAACTTTATAGACAGAGGCTCCATCCTCATCTGGGTAGGTACTATAAAGTAAATCACTTGAAAAAGAGTCCACCGATACAACCGGATATTGAGATGCAACATATAAACTAGACGTAGATTTTTGAGTGTCATATTTCCAAATACCTCCACCTGATGAATATAAGAAAGAATTATTATCTAGCCAGCTATACAAAGATACATCTAACTGATCAATAATAGTTGAGGACTTCTTTTCGAAATTATATACAGATAAATAACCTTTATCGTCTATGTAGATAGCTTGCTTAGAATCGGGTGATATCTTGGCGCCAAATAAATTATCAACGGAAGTGTAGGAGGTTTGATCGTTGTTGATCTTTAGGACAACCGTATCTTCTGGCTCTCTTTCACCGCTTTCATCAATATATTCAACTGCGCTTGCTAGGATGATATTTTTGCTAGAGCTTAAGCTATGATTTGTTAAGTCAATATTTGCAACAATTTTCTTGCTTGGCTTTTTGAACGGTTGAGTATAGAGAGATATATTATCTTGGTATACAATCCAAAAACTACCATCATGGTTACTGACTGTTGAATAGTAGTTATCGCCATTTTTCACATCAACAACCGTAATTTTTCCTGTCCTGAGATTTATAACCGATGGTGCCTCGCTATTCTTGATATAAGTAACCAAGGCAAATTCATTATCAATACTGTCGATACTAGCTACTTGCTGCAGCGGCCAGGGACCACTATTAACAGGCTCTACTGTTGAGTTAAATTTATTTAATACCCTATTCTTAGAGTCATATGCATATATTGCTTTATCACCACCAATAACCGTATTGGCTTGAGCGGTAAGTATTTTATAAGAATTTTGTTTTTTAGAAAATGTAACCCTTTTATTAACAGACTCTAGCATATGGGCGTCAAGTGCTATGCGCGAAGATTCATTATCTTTGCGGGCTTTTACTAAATATGTTCCAGGGGTAAGAATGAAGGTGTGTTTCTTTTTGTCTTTACTGACCGCAATTTTTTCGGTGCCATTTTTATAAATAACAACAGATGAAATTTGATTAGTTTCAACCGTAAGTAAGAAATGATTGGCTACATTCCACACGATAATTAGCAGGGCAAACAAACCTGTAGCTAGCAATATTTTTTTTCTGTGTTGTGTAAAAAAATTATTCAGCATGTAATTTTACCTTTCAGACAGAGCGTTATAGGCCTTTTTTAGGTCAGGTTGAATATCATGTCGGTCTCTGTTAGCATCTTCGCTTGCACATGGCGCGCAGGTGGTTGGAACGGATTGTCTGTGGATATGAAGGTGCGGTCCTGTGTTTTGCGCACAGTCACCCGGTCCTACAACACCAACTTCTTCTCCAGATTTAATTTTTTGCCCCTCCCTTACTTTTAAGCTATTAGGCTTCATGTGGGTATAATAGTAGTATAAACCATCGTTTGCTTTAATTTGTATGCGCGGAACATCAAATCCCCCACTACAGCCGCCGGGGTCATCAACCTTGAAAACAGTACCACCTTTTGCGGCAACAACTTTAGTGCCCACTTTTGCGTGTATATCTCCAGCAGCATAATCATGGTGACAGCTCTTGGCCGATTCATAACACCAGACCCATTTGGTTCCACTATACGTAACCCCTTTTTTGATTCCCTCTTTGGAGATGCATAATGGGAATACGAAATCGTTTGATCCTGGGCTGTCATCACAAGTTCCAAGACTACCATCTCCACAACTAGTACTTGAGGAACCGGCGTTTTCTAATCCAAGTCCAGCGAGTATTGCCATTGCACCCAGGTTGGCGTTTTTCTTTCCTCTTGTGCTAGACGGTTCTGCAGTAGAGTCAGGGAATACCATATCAATTGGGTGTGTTGAGTCAAGTCCAGCCATAACATAAGGGCTTTTATCTGGGGATGTATGGGCATTTTTATACATAAAGCCACGGTTATAGGCTAAGAAAGCCTTTTTCAAGTCATTTGTACTTGGGTTATTTTTAACATTAACACCATATACCATTTTTGCGTTACCTATAAAGTGCTGTGCGGCTTCTACTGCATTTTTCTTTGCGCTGGATGTACCAGACCCGGTACCATCAGGGTTTGTCGAGCCCAGGGTTTCTCCGGCTAGTAAAGATGTGCCGGGTCTATTGCCAGACTCTCTATAGTGTAAAGCAGCAAGATATTCCCATTTTATGCCAGTTTTTTCGGCGGCATATTCGTAAAGTGGTTTTAATTTCTCAATATTATTTTTTACTGCTTTAAAAACTTTTTTACTGGTTGGTGGTAGAGATCCAAGTCCAGGGGAGGCATCTCCTACTTCACACGCGCATGAAGCTACTTCGGTGTTGCTAGAACTGTTTGTGGCGGCAGCACCATCCCCAAACTCTTTCAAAACACCCTCAGCATTACTTTGTCTAACATCTAAAGCCGATCCACCAGACCTCTCAAAGCCTGCTTCAAACGCTGTTGCTGCCTCTGTTGGAGTTTTTGCTTTTTTGAGCTCACCCAGCCCATTACTTGGCAACTCTTTCCATATAAAGTTTAGCTGAATCTTAAAATTGTATGGACTCTTGTCTTTAGCGAAATTCATTAGATTTGCCCATCTTCCACTGTCCCACTGAGCTATCCCCCAGTGGCTACCGTTTGTCGCTTTAGGGTCAAGACCTTCGCCAGACTCTACCATAAGGTTTCCAACTATACCCGCTGCCTGTTCTTTGCTTAAGCCCTTTGATACAAAAAAGTTAAACGCTTTTTCTACATTACTGTCACCAGATAGCCCCGCTCCTGACGTAGAAGAAGATTGAGCTGGGCAACATCCTGTACTGCCAGAGCTTTCACTTCCAGAAGATGTAGAACTTGATGTGTCGCTGAATTTATCAAGGAATTTTTTTGCTGATTTTATGCGTTTAGAAAGTGAGCCAACCGGATCAGCTGGGTTCTCAAATCCCTTTTGTGAAGAAGTTCCTTGATATGCGGTTGTGGCATCTTCAATGGTTTTGGTGGCCAAAAAACGTTTTCCGATATCAGCAGGATATTGCGAAGGGGTTTTGCCCTGTATGTGTGCTAAAACTACTGCCGCCTGAGTCTCGGCTGTATAGGGCTTTCCCTTAACACCAGCTTCTTTCATAGAGTCTAGTAGACGAGTGCCTGGTGTCCACCCTATCATGCCGTAGCCATAGCTGCCCACAACGCGCGGATCTTTGCTTTCATCTTTTGGAATATTAGCGGCATATTCTGTTCTCATTGGATTCCATCCGCCTTCATTATCAATATTCCCCATCACGGCTGCTGCATGCATGTCATCTATACCTCCGTTTATAAGAGTGTCCCAAACGATTTGCTGTACAGCCTTTTCAGGACCGGTCGTTTCACCGCTTGTTGATGTTGTTGAGGTTTCATCTTCAGAGTCGGTCGTACACTCTCCGGGATCATAAAAAGCAATTTCACTATCTAAGTAAAAATCAGAAATAGCTTGCGCGGGTGTTTGCACAAACAAGACTAATAGAATAACCAAGCCTAAGCTTTTTCTGAAAAAATGTTTCATGGGAGTGAAAAACATTAATTGCCCCCAACCGAATAGTGCCAATGTCCATGGTCGGGACACCACTCTCCAGTGTATCGCGTGATACCATACTTTTTACCAATCGTATCGGCAAGACTCTTATTTAAACTACATCCAAAATCGATAGCAGTTCCTTTGTAGTGGTTGCTGTTTCCGCTATGTCCACTACCCGCTCCAGTAATTGAGTTTACATCGACCTTTGACTTTTCTCCTAGTTCAGCCAAAAATTTTAGAAGATTAACATCAATTTCCACGTCTCCATATGCCGGTTTTCCGTCTGCGGTATTCTTAATATCTTCCGTACAGTATCGACAAAAATTAGAACTATTTAAATCGATGCTTTCATTTTTTAATATTTGTTGTGCTAACTCTTGAGCATCGCCACTAATGAGACCTGTGTCATCTTCCTCTTCCGAACCCTGGGCTTCAATATCATCATAGATCGATGAGTCGAGGGTGTATAGGCCAAACATGGTATGCTTTACGTCTTTGTTCATACATTCGGCATCTTCAAGAGTCTCGGCATCTGGACACTTCTTTAGAAAATCTTCATAGTCTCCAGTCGGATCTCCGCTTGCAGTCACATATCCGCCGTCATACATATAGTCTGTAACTGCTTCGGCGTCATACTGAGGGCTATTGATGGTATTTGCGCTAAAGCCATATTGAGGATTGCAGAATGGATCAACAGCAACGCCTAGATCTTCATAGTCATTATCCACGCAGATATCGTATGCTTCTGGTTGAAAATCGGCGTATGTATTGGCTGTGAGGTTTGAAAACGAACCGATAGACAGGCCAGCTATCTTTGTTGGAAAGTTTGAGACAGAAAGGCTATTAAGCGTTGGCGCACTTGCCACAAACACTTTGCTAAGGAAGCTGTTTGGGTCATTTATATTAAACTGCTCTACCCTACCTTCTTTCGCAAGTTGGATTTGTTTTTCTCGTATTTCTTGCCTGGCGCCCAAGAGCTGATCTTTGGTGAGCGGTTGTAAGCCCTGTGCTCTGGCACCCGAGGCATTTAAAGCACCAAACCCACCAACAAAAGCGTTTCCAACATCTTTGCCACGCTCGTCACCGGTGATAACTGTTCCTGTGCTTGCCCGAGCAACATTGGTAATGAGCGGAGGTACAGCATACATCCAGAAGGCTTGCATTGCGCCCATGCGTGCAAGGGGGTTCTTGGCTACTTTGGCAGCGTTCTTTTTTATACCGCCTTCAACGATTCGCTCAACTCCCTTTTTTATAGCTGCCTTCAACGCCACGGTTGACAGCTTCATTCCGGCTTTTGCAGCTTGTCCAACCCCAGGAATTAAAGTGACCGCCACTGCTGTTCCTTGGACTATTGGATTGCCAGTTATATCACATCCAGCTTGAGGTATCGTATCGGCAACTTCATTTGCTACGCCGCCCCCACCAAGTTGATATTTCGTTATGTCTTCTCCCTCTCCTTGTTTGCTAACTTTTCCATCAACACCCCAGTTCCAGCCAAACGAGTCAAATGCAGATTCACCTTGATCATCTTTTGAGGTAAAGTAAGTTGCCATATCTGAAATTTCTTGTACAGTATTGCCATCGGCATCACCTGCCTTTATCTGGTTTGCTAGTCTCATGAACTCAAATGAATAGGCTATCAGCTGCCTATTGGCAAGTACTTTTTTTGCGGCTGAAACAGATTTAACAATACCCTTCACGCGACAAAACTCATCAAAAATAGCAGTTGGCACAAGAGCACCCCTTAGGGTATTCATAGCCCCAGAGCCCCTAACTGAATCAACAGCCTTTTCTACTTCTTTATTTGAGCTGGCGTCAATAGGGTCTGGCGGAACTGCTTTGTTTGGATCATCCGCGTCTGCTTTTAGCTCGTCTCCGTAGCCTCTAGTATATTCATCAGTTTGTTTAATCTGTTCATTTGTCTCTTCAATTTTAGCGTTTTCTGAAGCAGTAGCCGGGTCATCTCCTGTTTTCGTTGCTCTTGTGCCGGCACGTAGCTCTCCTCCGTTATTTGCATTCAACCCTCTAAAGAGCGTTCTTATGCGCACCTTTTTTTTACTAGGCTCATCATCTTTTGATATGGGCGGTCTTTTGCCGCGAAAAATACCAAATTTTTTCCAAACAGACTTTGCTTTTTCTCCAGCATAAGTCATAACGATACCTTTATGAAATGATTTATAGGCTCTATTGCGAAAATCAGCATTACTCCTCATCTCTTTTTCAAATGCTCTTGGGCCATAGCTTTTACCTGTCCTGGTATCAATAAATTTTTTAGGATTACATCGACCTGGGATAAAACTCCGACCACATTCAACGTCAATGCCTGCCATTTTCAGCTTCTTTTTTTGTACAGGTCCAATTCCTTTATACTTACACTTAACAGCAATAGTTCCACATCTTTTGGTAGCCTCTTTGTTCATGGCGCGAATTTGCTTATTTGCGATGTGGGTTTTTCGGTCTTCTACTATCTGAGAAACAACACCAGCAACATCACCAGTTAGAACTGCGCTCGCAACGTGCACAAGCATGAGAGAGGGGAATATCAGGGTGTTGAATATAGAAAATATAGATACTCCACCAACGCCAAAAAGAATCCAAACACCTTTTTTCTTCAAGAATTTCTTAGATATCGCGTCCGATTTAGCCTTTTCGCTTACGTTATTTGTCCATGAGTGACCAGCGTTCTCGCGTTGATCGATAGAAGCCTCTTGGTTGGTTGGTCGAGCATTTCTTTCTGCGTCACCGATGACCGATCTATCAGCAATATCTTTTTTGATATCCTCGGGGTTTGCATAAGGACTATCAGCATCACCATTAGACGGTAAGGATTTGTGTCGATATGGATCTTGCAGCTTTTCTTTAGCATCATTTTCAGCTGAATTGGGATCTTTTAATGTGGTCGACATACGTTAGCCTTCTGGGGATGCTTTTTCTTTTTCTGCCTTTTTAAGATCTATTTCAGTTTGTTTTTGAGGCGTGGTTGTAACTAGTTTGTGTTCGGTTGGGCTGGCAACAATTTGTATGTGAACATGATTTTGACCAGCAAAGAATAGCCCCTGCCCCACCGGGAAATTGCTCAGTCTTTTTCGCTCTTCTTCGGTAAGTTTAAAAACATCTGCCAAAACATCAACGGCACTAGCAGATTGTTTGAGTAGTAGCTGCATTGAAGAGTTGGCAACAATAGCTCGGCCCATTTTACTACCCATGAAGTCCTCAACGTCTTGGGTGATGGTTGTAAGCCCAAGGTAATATTTTCGAGCTCGCTTTGCTAGGCTAAACAAAAAGTTGGCAGAGTCTTCATATTTCATAAGTTGCCATGCCTCATCTACGATGAGCATTCGTTTTTTCTGCTCGGTTCGTACCACGTTCCATACGTGCGAAAGAACAATATACATGGCAACAGGGCGCAGCTCTTCTTCAAGATCACGAATATTAAAGACCACCATTGGGTTGTTAATATCTACATTAGATTGCTGAGAAAAAATCCCGGCAAAAGTTCCGCTTGTATATTTTCTTAGTCGTTGCGCAAGCTGTGGACCAGAGCCACCCATGTGAAGTAGGGTCTCGTAAAGATCGCTAATGGTTGGCGGTTTTGAAACATGTGTGAGCGGATCACTCGTAATACCCGCTCTTGCGTAGGTGTCAATTAATGCTTGGTCAAGGTCAGCCTCTTCGTTTGGCGTAAGTTTTGTTGATTCGTTTCCGAGCATCAAGCGAAGCAAGCCATGAAGTGTGACAAGGTTGGCGCGAAGCGCGTCATCGGCTTCGTCATCATCAATAGCCTGAGGTAAATCAAACGGATTAATGCGCACGTCTGAGTTGAGGCTTAGTCTAATGTAGCTACCTCCAACAGCATCAGCAAGTTTTTCATACTCATTTTCTGGGTCGATAATGATTACTTCTGACCCCGTCATCATACTACGAAGCGCTTCGAGCTTTACGGTAAATGATTTACCAGCACCAGATTTTGCAAACACAACCATGTTTGCATTTTCTAAAGTAAATCGATCAAAGATTACTAACCCCTGGTTGTGCATGTTTATGCCATAGAGGGTTCCCTTTTCTTGGGTTAAGTCGGCACTCGTAAAGGGAAAGCTAGTTGAAACGGCGCCCGTGTTCATGTTGTGGCGAATCTGGAGCTGATCGGTCATTTGTGGGGCGGTACTATTGAGGGCTTGTTCGTGCTGGCTCGACGCAACCTTACTAAGTACTAGCTGCTGCCCTAAAATATTTTCAATTTTGTGCTGAACAAACGCTAGCTCATCCAGGCTTTCTCCATAAAAAGTAACGTAAAGCCCATATCGGAAGAAGCGCTCAGCGCCAACTTGTAGCTGATCACGAAGTTCTTCTGCATCTTGAATTGCCGCTTCAAGGCCTGGGTCGCGAGTCTTCCCCTTCTCCTGATTAATTGTGTACGTTGCTTCAAGCTGAGTTACTTTTTTGCGCAAGTTATCTAGCACCACTTGGCTTTCGACTGGATAAATAAACATACTAATATCAAGCACTTCATCGGTGTTAATAATAGCGCTTAGCCAACCGGTGTAGATTTGTCGAGGATAACCGTATATATATAGCGTTCTTCCGTAAAGAGTGCCGAGGCGAAAATAGCTAGAGTGTAGCTCTAGGCTACTTGGCGCAATAAGGTCGCGCAGCGAAGTAACGCCTTTTAAAAATTCTTGCTCTACCTCTGCCTGCTCGCGCGCTTTTTGCTGTGCAGCAATATCTGTTTGCTTATTTTTATTACCAAACGCCATTATAAACTGCCCTCTCGAAGATGTGGCTGTGATGCTTCGCCTGACCCTTTTCGAATGAAAGTATTAGTGTATTTTTCAAAGTCGCCGAGTGGTTCGCGCACTGCGGTGTCGGGGTTGTAGAAGCTATAAAATAGCTCACCAATCTCCTTAGTGCTTAGCTGTGCAGCATGAACACCCATCTGAAACAAGCCGCTCATCACTGCATCTGCGTGATTTTTCATTTCATCTTTTGCTTTTTCATAAGCCTTTTGATTAATCTTAACTACATTCTGCTGTTGCGGCTTAAAAAGTGCGCTTAACATGCTGCGGCTATTGTTCACTACGCTATCAACATCTCCGCTTGGATAATAAGGAATGATGATATAAAAGCTTTTGTCCATAATGTTTGCTTCTTGTGAAAGTCCATCTATAAAGTCAAGATAATCGTCCATTAACACGCCAAGCAGCATGTTCTCTTGAGCCCGACGAATTTTTTCTAACCTATCAAGGTACGGGCCGATATCAACCCGTTGCGAACGAATAAGAACTTGCACAGGAAAATAAAGTGAATTCAAAAAGCTTTGATATGAAAACTCAACTGCTTCGCGCTCAACCGAGCTCATAAGATCAAAGTTTATTGATTTACATGCAACAACCACCCTAAAGCTCCCGTCGTTCATTACGGCCATATTTTCACGAAGCTCTGCAACTTGCAGAGTATTCTGTGTGCTGTTTGGATTACGCTTTTTAACAGGTGTCGGTTGCCCGGCAGAATTTTGGGGTGCAGAAGCAGCTGCTGGTTGAGCAGGCTGATTTGTTTGAGAACTATTTTTTTGTTGCGGCTGCACGTGCTTTAATTGCCCCCTAATTACCGATGTTTTGTATGCGGAATAAAGATAGTTACTTCTTCTCGCCCCTCGCGTTTATTAATACGTTTTGCTTCGTGGGCGATGGTTTGCAAAGAAAAATCAGTATTATTTGCTAAGTTTATTATATCAGGTGGAATGGTGTTAACACTAGCTTTTTCCACTGTCTTTCTTGCCTGGTTTTTCTTAGTGGTTTTGTGAGCCGTATCTTTTTTAGGTTTTTTATGAGCGGTGTGCTGCTTTGAGTTTGATGTATCACTAGCTTTTGTTTCTTTTTTTATCTCTTTAGCTAGTGCCTCCCTTCGGGTAGATTCTTGTTTATCAATCTCCTCTTCAAACTTTTGAGCAATTGGTGTTTTTTCATCTAATATATCAGCTGGCTCTTCTGTTTGTTCATATTTTGCTGTGCTGGTTGGTTCTGGTGCGACAGCAGAAGTATCAAGGATTGAGCCGTCGGTAGATTGAAGCGCGGCCACCCCTCGTGACGCCCAGCCTCGCGTGTCCATAATTTGTGCAAGGTAAGACAGGCGATCAGAAGCTTCGTCTCCAGAGAAATTTTTTGTACGCTGTGGTTCAGCCACTTTTGGTGCAGTAATTTCAACCGTAACCACCGTCCCCTCAGGCTCCCACTTACGTTTTTTGGGCTTTAAATAAAATTGAACTAACGCGAGCAAATAAAGCTCCATTGGCTGGTCTTTTCTTAGCGGCAAAGCAATAGCACCAAAAAAGATCATAACTGGCAAAGGTATGAGCACCAAGCCAATAAAAATTTGTGACAAAATATATGCCATGAATCCAGCAATGGCTACTACAATTAAATAAATAAATTGCCGAAAGCTAAACGGACCGATTAGCTTATCGTCTGCTTCTACATCTTGTGGAACTTTATATACTGCCATGTACTAACCTACCATTTTTCTGTACGAATTAAATTATCTGCAGCCACCCTGGCCGCTCCGTAATTTGAGGAGGCGTGCTGTACAAGCTGTGCAACTTTCGGATCAACCTTGGCCTTTAGTGAGTCAGAGCTTGCAATCGTTTGTAAAACTTGCGCATCAGCACCCCCTGACTTAATTGCGTGAGCTATAGCTTCCGGTCGCATACCAGCAAAGTCTTCAGCATTGATTCCTGAGTATGTACCGCCATCCTGCAATAAGGTCTTGTAATCTCCCTTGCCGTCAGCGGCCATTGCGAGTGCTGGATTCCTATTAAATACAGATTTACCTTCTGATTGAATGGCACCATATGCCATATCTAAGCTGTCACCGCGCACTTCTCCGCTTGAAATTCTACTAGCGAGTTCTTGTGTTCCGCCGCCAGATGAAAGTAGCTGCTCCATGGCGGCTCTTTCGGTTGCTTTATCCCCTGCTACTCGTGCAGCAAGCATTTCTTTTGCTACTTCCTTGTGATCATTCATATTAATGCCCTTCTCTGCAAACCGGGCTTTCATACCGGCCTTAGCATTCTCAACCTCTTCCTTCTTTAATTTATCGAGGGTTGCTTGTGAAGATGCAATGCTTCGCCTGCCTGCTGCGGTAGTATCATCTGCATTTTCAATGTTATAGCGCGCAACATGTTCCGCTTCTTGGCGCGCAAGCTCCGCATTGCGATTTTCTGCTTTAGCCTTACCTCTTGCCGCTCTATTTCTAAAGAACCTTCCGGGGCGCGATCGTTTAACTTCATATCCTGCGCGGTCTGCCATTGGTTTTCCTGTTATGCCCCACGCAGCCTTTCGCTGCTTGTCACCAAGCCCACTAAGACCGCTTGCCTTGAAGCCTTTTTGCATTGTCCCACCAACCTTACCCAAGATACTGTTAGTTGACATAATGAGTTTTGGAATAACAAAAAGAGGAATACCAAGAACTATTAATGGAACAATTGCAGAAATAACACCTGGTCCGCCAATCTCTGGGGCGTCTACCTGGCTATTAATTTGGTTAACTCCCTGAATAAGCTCTGCCACAAAAATTGCCGCACCAAATACTGCCATAACCATTGGATAGGCAAACAGCATTTGCGAAAATAGCCCCCACCACTTTTTAAAGTATTGCTCGGTATTTGGTAGCAACCAAGCAACAAAGGCAAGAGGAGCCACGACAACCAAAACAGTAAGGATAACTTGCCGTGCAACCAAAACAACAAACACTAACAACGCCGAAAGAACAACTGGCACAAGGAAGAAAAGAATGATAACAACCGCGGCAATACCGGCGCCAAGATATTTTATAAAGCCAGTGCCAAGCCCATCGGCGCCGGATTTATCGGTGAACGCCTCTTTTACTACGCCATCGCTGTCTGTAAAGTTCCAGTTTGCTATATCTGCCATGTTGGCAAATAAGCCCATAACTGAACTACCTATAATATTAGAAATATCTATGGCAAATGCACAGATATAGAAAGATATATTCATTAAAATCGCGCCCATGACAAGTCGTGGCAACATGCGTTTAATGCCATAGTTTGAAAGACCGGCTGAGGTTGTTTGAGAAAATATAATAACTAGAAAGGCAATAACCAAAAATACATTTGCAATGTTAAGAAAGGTCTGCCAAACATTGCGCAGGGCTTCTTGAGAATTGGTTTGCGAAAGCAGGCGGAATTGCATCATGCTATCAATAAAGCCAGCAACTGTTTGCAAAGCTTCAGACATAATTTCAATAAGTGGGCACATCAACCAACCCATTGGACCGCCACGGCAAGGGATATCATCGCCACCTGTCCCACTACTTCCATCAGCGCTTGTCAGCCCTGCTTCGTCTATAATTTTGTCAAACTGCTTTTTTTCTGCATCTGAAAGAGCATAATAGTTTGTCATGGTGAAGGAACCTCTGCTTAGTTGGTCTGTGCATCCGCTAGACAAATGATCATCCCAGTCGTCTCCTTTTCCGCCATGCTCACCATGATCAGGGAGCTTCGTAGGGTTGAAATAATTTGTAACAAAAGCACCTACAGGCTTGTACGATGATCCTTTTTCGAATACCACGCTATCGGTATCAGCTTCACCACGACCACTATCCCCCACTGATTTATCGGTAATTTTGGTTATACCAGAATAGGCTTTTCGCGTATCATCATTTTGAATATTGTTCCAATCGTTGGCATGGAATCCTAATGTATAATCAATTTCTTGATAAGACCCTGATGACGGTTCGGTGAGCTTGATCTTATCATTTTGGCAATATAACTGAGTAACTGCATAGTAGTTATCTGAGGCATCATCTCCGCCCCCCGCTTTGTTAAGTTGGTTGTTGATGTCTGATGTAAAAGAGAATGAGCGACCCTTATTCCCAAATAGTCCGCCGCGGGCTAAAACACTAATTACTCCTTCTAAATCCCCCGACTTTTCTCCATCATCAAAGATTGGTTTGAGGTCATTGGCATTTGATTTTGGCCAATAAAGCACATACTTTGCATCACCAGTGGTTGCTGCATATATTGCTGTTGCACCAAAAAAAACAGTAACTATGCTTACCAGCAAAGCCAACACCCATTTTTTAGCAAAAAAGCGCTTCATAACTTAACTATAAGTGTAATAGATTTCGCCCCATATTGCACTACTCTTATGCTTAACTTGCCCTTCTGGCTAGTTCGCTGCATAATAAGCACTAGAAATGCAGAAAAGAAAACAAAGACCAGTCTTAAGAATAATCACCAGCGTTCTTTTTATGTTTGCATTAAGTATTGCTGCCTTTTCTTCTGGTGCAGAAGCGGTTACAGTGTCGGAGCTGAAAGATCAGTGTAATCGGCTTGCCCAGCAAGTGAACAACACCAAAGATAAGAAAAAGAAGAAAAAGTACCAGGCAGTGGTTAAAGCCAATTGCAACAACATTAAGAAATCGAATGTAAACGCGAAGGCAAAAAAAGTTGCTGCTGCGCTGAAAGATGCAGGTGGAACTACTACTGCTGCTGCAAAGAAAAAATATAAAAAAGAATGCAAGGGCAAAAAGAAATCATCTAAAAAGTGTAAAGCACTTGCCACGAAAGCAGGAATCACAGCTGGCAAAAAGCCCAGCCCGGCAGGCACAGCAATTAATAAATGTGGTGATGTAGACACGGCGTTTAACTATGGTTGCGATGGCGCCGACAGCGGCACGGCAAGTGAGAAAAATCCGATTTTTCAAGTATTATTTTTCATAGTTAATGTTGTGGCGCTTGGTGTTGGTATGGCGGCTATAGGTGGAGTTATTTATGGAGCAATTCTTTATACTTCGGCTGGCGATAATGGTGAACAAACGAAGAAGGGTATTACTGTTGTTGTGAATGCTGTGCTGGGGGTCGTATTATTCGCCTTTATGTATGCCATTCTTAATTTCTTGGTTCCTGGCGGATTATTTACATAAAATAAGGAGAGGTGAACATGAAGAGAAAAATAATTATGATGCTAGCAAGCTTTCCGGTTGCTATTGGCATGGCGGCATTAATTTCTGCACCAACGTATGCCTGCACGGCTGGTACAAAAATACTTACTCTTCCCTGTTGGTATGATGGCTTAAAAATGAAGGGTTCTAGTCCGGTGATTGAAAAACCGGGAGATATTTGGACGATTGTTATTAATTTTATTGAGATGGCACTGCAGATTGTTGGGTATCTTGCGGTCGGTTTTATTATTTGGGGCGGCTTTCAGTTTATGATTAGCGATGGTAACTCTGATAAAGCGGCTGCTGCGCGGCGAACAATTATTAATGCGTCTGTGGGGTTAATTTTGGCGCTTGCTTCGGTTGCGGTTATTCGATTTATTTGGGCGCTAACAATATCATAACTTGCGCTTATGCTTGGTTAAAGGCATAATAAACACCAGATGCAAGTTATAAAAAAACAAACACTATTTTTAGCAACCCTACTTACTCTTTTTGGAGTTTTATGCACGACGGCAATGGCGTCCACCACCCTAGAGGCAAAAATTCCAAGTGGCGAAGTTTCTAACATTCCTAAAAAAGCTGCAGATAATGCTGCAATTCAAAGAATATTAAACGGTATTTACCAGATTGCCGGAGTTGTTGCTGTGATAGTTATTATTATTGCCGGTATACGGTTTATTACTGGTGGTGATAGCCCCGATACTGTGGCATCTGCCAGAAAGGCAATTATTTATGCTTGCGTTGGCCTGGTGGTGGTTGCCTCGGCTTTTGTTATAACTAATTTTATAGTTGGAAGAGCATCAATATAAAAAGGAGTTTCAAAATGTTTAAAAAAATACACATACTATTTATAGGAGCAACATTAGTTTTTGGTCTGCTAACACCAATCGCTAGTCCAGTTTTAGTGAGCGCTACTCCTGCAAGTGAAATAAAAAAGGGTGTTAATAAGTCGGGTGGTGATTCAGGTAGGGATAATCTGGGCAAAGACATTAAAAACATCACCAATCTCCTTCTCTTTCTTGTGGGTGTTATTGCGGTTATAGCGATAGTTATTAGTGGCCTGAGGTTTGTTACTGCAAACGGCAATCAAGACCAAGTTACAAGTGCTCGCAATGGTGTTCTTTATGCTGTGGTTGGAATTGTGGTGGCGTTAATGGCTTACGCTATAGTTTATTTTGTAGTAGACAATCTTGGATAAGGGGGGTGCAAATGAACAAAATCAAAGCAAAAGTTATCTCAATTATGGCAATTATGCTGCTAAGTCTTGGTTTGGCGCCTGCATTAAGCAGTACTTCAACATATGCGATTAGCCCTTTTGGGGCTTGTGGTGGAAGCAGTAGTTCTGTTTGCGCGGGGAGCGACGATAATTTAATGAAGATCGTTAGAAATATTATCAATACCCTTCTCTTTCTTGTGGGTGTTATTGCAGTTATTGTTATCATTGTAAGCGGTATTCGCTTTGTTACTGCAAACGGCAATCAAGACCAAGTTACAAGTGCGCGAAACGGAATCATCTATTCATGCGTTGGTTTAGCAGTGTCACTCATGGCGTATGCTATTGTCTATTTTATAATCGACAACATCGGCTAAACACTTAGCCCTTCACATAAGCATAAACATTTGATATAAAAGAAGATAGAAAAGAATCCATAAAGGAGAGGATATAATGATAAAAAATAATATTAAAAAACTAGCCCAAGGTCTATTGCTTGTTCCAGCACTTGTGCTTGGACTAAGTTTTGTGCCAGCTCCACAGGCAGCAGCACAGTCTGGATGTTCAGATGATGTTTCTGGCGGAATTACTGGCGGTGCTGATTGTGCAAAAGGAGAAGATCAGGGAAGTAGCTTAACTCAAATATTCCAGACCGTTGTGAATATAATGCTCTTTCTTATCGGTGCAGTTGCAGTAATCATGCTGGTTATCGGTGGTATTCGCTATGTTGTTTCCGGCGGTAACCAAGATCAAGTTACTGGAGCAAAGAATACAATCATGTATGCCATTATTGGTATTGTGGTTGCCTTCCTTGCATATGCAGCAGTAAGCTTTGTTACAACGAACCTTCAGTCTGGTGCAGGCTAAAGAATAAGAAAGCTTTAAAAAATACCCCGAGTAATCGGGGTATTTTATTTATCAATTATTTTTATTTTATCGAATTTCAATCTTGCGAGCTTGTTCTTGCTTCACTTTGTTGAAGCTAATAGTAAGCACGCCATCTTTTAGCACTGCTTCTACTTCTTCTTCTTTTACCGCTACTGGCAAAGCAAGTGTGCGGCTAAATTCGCCCCAGTAACATTCTTGTACGTGCCATTGAGTTGCTTCGCTATCATCGCCACTACTTAGCGTGCCACTGATGGTAAGAATACCGTCAGAAATGCTTACATCAAGATCTTGCTTGTTTACGCCAGCTGTTCGAGCTTTGATGAGTAGCTTTTCTTCTGTCTCGTATACATCAACTGCAAGTTGACCTGGAACCTGCTCTTCATCTTCCAGATACTCGTCTTGAGCATCGTCTTGAACTGGTGCAGCATTTGTTGCATCTGCATCATCGTTCAAAAACGCAGCAGTCAATTCCTCTTCAATTAATAGTTCGTCGTTTTGCTTGTTTCCTCGCGCCATGGGTCTCCTCCACTTTCACTAGACTTTTTGACATCTGTGTCCTATTGCCAAGTATAGCGGAATGATAGTATAAAATGCAATGATAAGACGTAAAAATAACAATGATTGATAATATCTTACAAATCATCGCCCCCCACCACTGTTGTGGATGCAAAGAATACGGCAGTTTGTTGTGTAGTAGTTGTATATATAACATCAAAGATGAATACACTAACACCTGTATAAATTGTGGAAAACTAAGTAGTGTTGGGGTGTGTACAGATTGTCAACAAAAGGTTTCATTCCAAAAGGGTTGGTGTGTTGGCGCAAGAGACGAAGCCCTAAAAGAGCTAATTGATCGCTATAAATTCTCATACGCGCAAGCTGCGCACAAGCCGCTTACTTCCCTTCTCCATCAAACGCTACCAGTTTTGCCCAAAGAAACTACTATTGTGCCAGTGCCAACCATCGGTAAGCATATTCGTCAGCGCGGCTACGACCATGCCTGCCTGCTCGCAAAAAGACTTGCAAAGCAGCGAAATCTTCCCTGCAAGCTGCTTTTACGGCGCAACACTAATACGGTGCAGCGTGAAGCAGTAAATGCCAAAGAGCGGGAGCGTCAGGCAAAAGAAGCTTTTAAGTGTGCTCAAAAGCTTAATCCAAACAATATTTATCTTATTGTGGATGATGTTATCACTACTGGCGCAACGATTCGTGCTGCTGCACGATGCTTAAAGCAAGCGGGCGCTGAGAAGATATTTATTGCTGCAGTTGCGCGCCAGCCCCTCGACGTTAGTGAAGACCTCTGATAAAATCTAACAAGCACGGAGAGGTGACCGAGTGGTTGAAGGTACCGGTCTTGAAAACCGGCAAAGTGTAAAAGCTTTCGTGGGTTCGAATCCCACCCTCTCCGCCAAGCTATATGAGTCGAGTTGTTGCTCGGCTTTTAAAATTTAGAGTAGAATCTTAGCTTTGCTTTCAGCAATAAAAATACCAACCATTATTGCAACAAACCCTATGCCAAAACTAAGGTCATGGAATAAAAACTGCA
>CAZLCC010000010.1:0-175372 GCA_964558365.1 uncultured Candidatus Saccharibacteria bacterium
GTTGGGGATAAGTAGCGGCAGGTTATTGAGATAAGTTGTTTTTTTCGTTATAATCACCCTAGTTAATGGGGATTAGCCAAGTGGTAAGGCAGTGGGTTCTGGTCCCATGATCGGGGGTTCGAATCCCTCATCCCCAGCCAAAAACGATTCTAAAGACCTTTCAGGGTCTTTTTTATTTGTTGCTACTCTGTAAATATTGCTTATTTTTGGGGTGTGAACTTTTTTGTCTCGTGATACAGAAATGCCTTCTGGAAATAAGAGCTGTTTACACATTTCAATATTTTCAGCATCACAAGATCTTAGTTCTCGTATTTTGTCGCAAGACAGGACCGAGAAGGCTCGTAACATAACGAGCTAACCTATATTTACGCAAGTTAGTTATTGCGGTATTAAGTTACAGCTCTTTAGCAAGCTTAGTAAGACTTGCCTGTACTGCATCTTGGTCGATGCCAGCTAGCTTGGTAGCTGTTAATACGATCACTTGATTACCGAAACGTGCATAGAGAGCTTCTGATTTTTCTGCCACGCCCGTATCGCCCGTATTAACTTTGGCGAAGAAAGCTTCGTCGCCTACATCTTTAACGTCAACTGGCTCGTTCATGGCTTCTTGCCCTTCGCTTGTTTGTGGGTCGTGTAGGTTTTTCATCCATGCTTTGGCAGCTTCGGTTGATTCATGGTTATTGATAGCAACTGAAAGATTGAGTGCGTTTTTCATACCTTCTGTTGAGCCATCATTATCTTGGTCGAATGTGCAAGCAGAGCCTTTGAGCTTTTCGTAGTTAGGAGTACCAGGTGTGCCTGCATTTGTGGCAATGTCTTCTTCACCTGCACCAAATGTTCCGCCAAGTGCAGCACCAATCTGCTCTTGCGTGAAAAGTTTGCACGCATCTTTATATTTAAAGCTTAATGATTCGGTTTCGGTTGTTGTGGTTGATGAGCTGTTGGATTTGTTTGTATTGTTATTTTGCATAACGACAAACGCGCCGATGCCCCCGAGCACTACAACTGCGCCAATGATGTAAGGTATATATTTTTTCATGAAGTATTCCTCCAATTAGTTTGATAGTTATTACTATACACCCGAAACAATTATTTAGTATGGTTTTTGCTAGAATAGAGATATGAAATATGTAGCCTTGTTGCGTGGAATTAATGTTGGCGGGAATCGTAAGGTTGATATGAAACAGCTAAAATCTGTTTTTGAAGAAGTTGGCATGCAGAATGTCATAACGTATATAAACTCAGGAAATATTATTTTTGAAAGCGACATTAATTCACCTGTTACAATAGCAGGGAAACTTGAAGCAGCAATTGAACAAACTTTTGGATTTTTTGTGAAAGTTTTGGTGCGAGACAAAAAGAATATATTAGCAATTGCCACGGCGCTGCCAGATGAATGGGTGAATGATACAACCATGAAGTGTGACGTCATGTTTTTGTGGGAAAAAGTAGCAAAGAAAGATGTGATGAGTGGGTTGAATATAAAACCAGATATTGAAGATGTGAAATATGTCGAGGGTACAATTTTGTGGCGAGTTGATAAAGAAAACGTCACAAAAAGTGGCATACTAAAGCTTATTGGTACTGATCTTTATGCGCATATGACAATACGTAATTGCAACACATTACGCAAACTAGTTGTTTTAATGAGCTAGCTCTTTGGCTCACTACCCCGTTTGTTGCTGATATAATAAACCATTAGTCATGATTAAGAACATTATTATCATCGCAATCTTAAGTACCGCGATAGGTGGAGCTTCTATACCACTTGGATTTGCTATAACAGACAAAGTTAGCATTGTGTACCTAGGAAACCTCATTGGCTCTGTGGTGTCTGCTATGTTCGTCGTTTTTATTGGTGACAAAATTAAAGATCAAGAATTTAGAAAAAAGATCAATAAAAGACGGGCAGGACGAAAGGTTATCTATATTTTTGAGCAGGGTGAAAATAGTAAAAAAGTTTTAAAGGTAAAACTGCGTGTAGATAAACACGGCTTGCGTCTATTCTCATTTTTTTGCTCGATGTTTCCTGGAACGCTTGCATCATCGATTGCCGTCTATGTGCTAGATCTTGATAGAACAATATTTAAGAAATGGATGTTTTTGGGCATACTGTTTAACAGTGCACTGTACGTGTTTGGTTATTGGTTTATTTTTGTTCGGTAAGATGAAGTGGTATACTTAAAGCCATAAAATAATATAGGGGTATTAAGCTATGAATAAGCCGACCGACTCGAAACTAGTATTTATAAAATTTGGAAGGGGAATATCGTATCTTGTTTATGCATTTACGATAGTTGCGTGTATTTTCCTGGCGCTGGCTTTCTTTTTACTCCTTTTTGGCGCTAATATGGACACTCCATTTGTAAGATTTATCTATGGTGGTGCGCTTGAATTTATGCAGCCATTTCGAGAGATCTTTCCTGTAAAACAATTTGGCAGTAACAGCTATTTTAGCCCAGGAATTTTGTTTGCAATTATTATCTATCTTCTAATTGCTGCAGGGGTAAATGCGCTTATTGTATTCATTACAAACAAGATGTATTTACACCAGGCTGAACTTGAGAAAGCCGTAAAAGCAAACGAGCGAAAAAAGTAGGAGGTTTTATGGCTGTAACAAAAAATACTAAGAATTTTTATAGAAACACGATTATTCTAGCGGTGCTTGCTGGGTTGTTGCTTTTTATTGCTAATTCGGCAGTGTGGGTGAATAGATATATTTTTGATCGACAGAACTTCACGCAAGTGGCAGTTACGTCTCTTTCTTCTGAAAGCAGCAGAAATGCAATTGCTGGGGAAGTCGCCGACAGGGCGCTAGGCGAAGTGCCGCTTTTGCGTCAAGCACTTGGTGGCACAGTTGAAAAAGTAGTTAGCGGCATTTTAGGAACAGATCAATTTAAAACAGTGCTTACAAAAACAGTCAACACCATGCATGTTTACTTTACGACCGAAAACCGCAAGACAATTGGTATTGATCTAACGTCAACAAAACAAGTTATTAATACGGTGCTTGGTGCATTGCAGCGTACTGGTCAGAATGAAAGTCAGGCGCTTGAAAAAGTGAATAGCGTTCCAGATAAAATTGTGATTTTAGATAAAGACACGCTGCCATCTTTCTATAAACAAAGTGTTGCGTTGATGTGGCTTGGTCCAATTGCTGGGCTTGCTGCGGCAGTTTTGCTAATCATTCCATATGTAAAGAATGTACGACGATACATGAGTATCGCAGCAATACAGGGTGCAACAATCGCGCTTTTTGGGATGATCGCTATGCTTGTTGGGCCACTATTCAAGCCACCAGTGCTTGCAAATATCGAGACAGCTAATGCACGCATTGTGGTTGAAAATCTTTATAATGCATTTGTCGCAACGTTTAATGCACAGTCAAATATATTAGTAGTTACTGGTCTTCTGATGATCGTGGCTGTTTTGGTGATTTATATTGGTCAAACTGTTTACACAAGATATTTAAAAGATAAAAAACTAAGCGTTAAAAGGAGTTAATTGGCTGGGGCGTATTTATCGCCCCAATCTGCCATTGCGCTGATGACCGGCAAAAGATCACGACCCTTTTGCGTAAGCATATAAGAGGGAAACACTGCACCATCTTCTGATGAAGGGGTTTTTTGAATGATTCCACTGCCCTCTAGGTGACTTAGTCGTGCGGAAAGTGTTCGTGGGTTAATGCCACCAGCTTCTGTTTGGAGTTTGCAAAAACGATTTGAGCCATCAGCAAGACAGCGAATAATAAGCGGCGTCCATTTATCGCCAAGGATAGCGACGGTATTTGAAACACACCCTTTGCTTTTAGGAATACTATTGGCAGTTGACATGCTTTTATTATACATACTATACTTTATATAGTACTATAATTATTATAGTTATAAAAATAATAAGGAGGATAGCATGGCGAAAATTAAAATTATTATTGGCTCAACTCGACCAGAACGATTTGGCGATAAGCCTGGAAAATGGATTAGCGAGCTTGCAAAAGAATATAAAAACGGAGACTTTGAGCTACTTGATTTGAAGGAAATTAATCTACCATTTCTTGACGAGCCAAAACCGCCTGCTGAGGGTGAGTATGAGCATCAACACACTAGAAATTGGGCTGCTAAAATTGATGAAGCAGATGGCTTTATTTTTGTAACAGCAGAATATAACCATGGTGCTCCGGCGGCAATAAAAAATGCAATAGACTTTGCTGGCAAAGAATGGCAGCATAAGCCAGCGGTATTTGTAAGTTATGGCGCTGAAGCTGGTGGTGCACGAGCGGTTGAGCAGTTAAGAAATGTACTAACTCAGCTTGCAGCATTTCCTCTAAAAGAGCAGGTGGTAATTGCAAATTATTGGGAAAATTTGAACGAAAAAGGTGAATTTGTCGCGAGTGAATATCATAACAAAAAGGCCGCCGAGCTTTTAGAAAGCATCACCCTTTGGGCAGATGAATTTGCGCAGATTCGCAAAAAGCTAGCCTAAGTTTTGCTATAATAGGGGTGTAATAGTAAATAAAAAGGAGGTGAAAAGATGAATGAATTTACAGCGAAAAAACTAGCCGAAATTGAAGCGTTCTTGCAAATTAGCGGAGTAATTATTGAAAAAGCGGGCAATCCTTTAGTGGAGAATAATCCAGAAGTTGTTGAAAGTTTGGATGCACTTTCGCAACAAACTATTGCTCCATCGGTTAGCGCTGAAGTGAAAGAGATTTTTGATACAAAAGTTGAAAAGACGCATGCGAAACTTTCTAATATGATGGAAATTTATATTGGCGATGAATGGGATAACCCAGTTGAAGTACTAGAATGGAGCAGCTTCTTTAGTGGTGCAGCGGCAGCACATGCGGCTCTTGCGAGCGAATTAAGTGATGAAACTCGCGAACAGCTAGACACAGTACGTTCAGATTTTGAAGCGTTGCTTCAAAAGGTTATTGCCGGTCTTCGTGCAGTTGGGATCTCTCGACGCGGCTAAAGTTTTAAATCTTTTCAAGATAATAAGGTTAAACGCAGAGTTTTCTGCAAGGAGGGTAATCTTATGAAAATAGCAACAAAAGCACTTTTAACACTTCTAATCGTGTCTGCTTTGGCAATGGCTAGTGGCAATGTGGCGCTGGCATCGACTGATAGCAGCGTGCGCCGCAGTAACAAGCTCGAGCGTTTGCAGCGGCATCATGACAGAAAACTTGAGCTTCGGGCGAGTATTCTTGGCATTACGCCTGAGCAGCTAAAACAAGAGCTAAAAGATTCTTCTTTTGAAAAGGTGCTCAAGAAGCATGGCTTTAAAGACAAGGCAGCGTTTGAAGTTGCTCTAAACGGAAAAGTAAAAGACGAACTTAAGCGGCGAGGTTGGAGCGAAAATAAGCTTAATAAACTTCTGCAGAAGAGGGCGGATCGCTTGCAGAGTAAAAGTAGCTGATTTCTTTTAGCATAGGCGCTATACTAGTAGACGTATGAACAGTAATTTTCTTGTGCCTTTAATTGCCGATGGTCTAATTGTTCTTATCGTTTTGATAGGGGTATACGCGCTCATTCGCTATGTTCCAAAAAAACAGCGCTATGCAACGTATTGCTGCGTTTTAATGGCGGGGCTTACCTCTCTACTGATTGCAAAACTAGCTGGCGCAGTTTATCAACCTAGTGCGGTGCGGCCATTTGTAGAGCTTGGCGTTTCGCCACAAGCTGCCTACATGAATAACCCCGGCTTTCCGTCAGACCATACACTACTTGCAGCGGCAATTACCTTTGCCGTGTTGTTTGCTGCAAAACAGCGAAAATTAGGACTGCTACTTGCAGGTTTAACAATCCTTATGGGCATTGGGCGAGTGGTAGCGCTGGTTCACACGCCAACCGATATTTTGGGCGGAATCCTTTTTGCTGCGATAGGCGCATTGTGGTATTTTCAATTACCCCAATATAAAACTACAAAGTTGCGTAAATAGAACGCTATATTTAATATAATTTTCTCTTTTTGCGCAAAAGTGATATAATATAAGTATTATGCAAGAAAGTGTAGCACAAGACCAAGCGCGAAAAGAGGTGGAAGAGTCTTTGCAAAAGTCGCAAAGAATTATTGATATGAACTGGGCACAACTAAGCCGAGTAGCGCTTGTGGGCGCTGTAATTGGCGCGCTAACTTGGGGCCTTGCAATTTTGCTTCAGAATATTCTTATTGAGCCACTATTTTGTCGTTCTGCGGGTAACGCCGCAATTTGTGGCAACACACAGGGCATCGCATTTAATGGGGCTGCTGTTTTAATGGGGATAGCTGGTGTGGCGGCTCTCGTGAAGCTTGCTGTGTATCGTCCATTGATTATTACTATTGCGTCTGTGGCTACTCTATGGGGCGCACAAGCGTGGCTAGGTGAGCTTTCTTGGTTTGCAAGCGTTGTTTGGCTGGCTCTTTTCTACGCGGTTTCTTACGCGCTATATTCTTGGGTTGTTCGAATATATAACTTGCCACTTGCAGTTTGTGTTGCGATTGTCATTATTATTGCAACGCGGTTGGTCATAACTAGTTAAAGCCCGTATACTATAGCTATGGAGCTAGCTATTTTTATTATTCTTATTGCCGTGTTGGTGATTGGGTTTGGAGTAACGATTTTTATTCTTTCTCAACGCTTAAAAGACTTGCAGCAGCGTGGGGCAGCTGAACTTATTAAGCAAGATGTTGTAGAGTTAACGCGTGGTGTGGGCGAGCTTCGAGAGAACTTGCAAAAAACAGTTGATACTCGCTTAGAACATAGCCATGCGTCAATGCAAAAACAGCTTAGTCAAAGTGCAAAGTTGGTTGCTGATGTAACTCAGCGCCTAACAAAGCTTGATGAGACGAACCGTCGAGTAGTAGATGTGGCTGATGAACTGAAAACACTGCAGAACGTTTTGCAAAACCCAAAACAGCGTGGAGTATTTGGCGAATATTATCTAGAATCAGTTTTAAATAATGTGCTGCCGCCAGGGCGCTTTAAAATGCAGTATAAGTTTAAAGATGGGGAGATTGTTGATGCGATTATTATCTTAGAAGATAAGCAAATCCTGCCGATTGATAGCAAATTTAGTTTAGAAAATTACAATCGTTTCATTGAAGAAAAAGATAAAACTCAAAGGTTGAAGTTATTGAATCAATTAAGGACGGATTTAAAGAAACGTATTGATGAAACAAGTAAGTATATTCGCCCGAATGAAAACACGATGGATTTTGCGTTCATGTTCATTCCAAGTGAGGCGCTGTATTACGATCTTCTTATAAACCAAGTTGGTGCCGGCACGAGTGCATCGCGCGATCTGATTGAGTATGCTTTTAGAGATAAGCGAGTGATTATTGTAAGTCCAACCAGTTTTATGGCATATCTTCAAACGGTTTTGCAAGGTTTAAGAAGCTTGCAAATTGAATCTCAGGCAAAAGAGATTCAAAAGCGAGTAGGTGATCTCGGTAAGCATCTTGGCTCATATGATACGTATATGCACAAGCTTGGAAACAGCCTTTCCACAACAGTCAATCACTTCAACACAGCTCACAAAGAGCTAAAAAAGGTAGATAAAGACGTGATAAAGATTAGTAAAACAACGCCAGCGATTAAATCGCTGGTCGTTGATAGGCCGCATAGAGATGATGAGCTAGCAGATTAATTAGCGTTTGAAATTTACAACTCGGCGAACAGTACCATCATACTTACTATTAACGATCACAAGTACTTTCACGGATTTTGGCTTTTTCCCCCCGAGCCGTTTGAGATATATTTTCTTACCTCTTATATCGGTCCCACCATAACATGATCCTGGGTCAGCCTGGAGATCACCATACCACCCCCAGCAGAAGCTAGTATTTGGGTTTGCAATGTCTCTAGGGTATCTAACTTTTGCTATTAAACCCCAATTACCATTTTTGCCGTAGATTTTTCCTCTTTTGACAATCCCCACAGAAGCCGCTTCTGTGGTTGGCGCAATAATTGTTATTAAACTAAGACACATCATTAGTGCAGTAGCAAATAGAGCGATAACTTTGAAATTATGCTTGCTAAGGATAATTTGTGAAAACATTTTTCTTTCCTTTTACTGTTTTTATTTTAACTAATAATGACCTTAGTATACATAATTATTAAAAAAGCACAAGCATTTTTTAAAGAATAAAAATAGCCCCGAAAGGGGCTATTTAAATAAAAGCTACTTGTAAATTATTTACGTCGCTTTAAGAGTTTGTGTACTTGGTTTACGTCGTCAAGTAGCACTTGGTAAACGATGAAACCAGCAGCTGCACCAACGAGTGGGGCAAAGAAGTAAACTGCTAGTGGCCATGTATCCCAGTTGATAGCCTGTAGTGCAACAGCAACTGCAGGGTTTAGGATCGCAGCGCTACCAGAGATGATAAGGCCTAGGAAAAGACCACCACCAACGGTGAAAGCTGCCGCCATTCGTTCTTTCTTCTCGCGCAAGGCGCTTGCAACGGCAAAGCCAAAAATACCAGCACCAAGCATTTCAGCGAAGAATGCATACCATTCTTTTCCTTCTGTAATTGCTTCTGCTTTAAATAGCTCTGCTGCAGTTGCCTGGCCAGTTAATGGATTCATTTGTCCTGGTTGACCATTAACAAGCCACTGTAATACTACGAGTGCAAGCATTGCACCGAGCACTTGCGCAACGATATAACCGAGTGCACGCAATGTTGTTACACGGTGTGTTACCCATGCACCAAAAGTGATAGCTGGGTTAACGTGTGCACCTGAAAGCTGACCAACTGCAAGTACGATTGCAACAAGTGCAAATAGTACAAAAATTGGTTGACCGCTCACAGAGATTACAACCGCTGCTAATATAAATGTGCCGATAAACTCACCAAGTAGCGCTCCTAATGGAGTGCGGAAAATGATGTTGTTATCTTTGGCACTTTTGGCTGACGATGCTTTTGCACCAGTCTTTTTAGTCGCCATAGAGTTCTTACCCTCCTCTAATTTATTACTTATATATACGAGGGCAGTATAGCATATTGTTGCCTTAAGCGGTATATTAATAATAAGAAAAGGGGATAGAATGGGATTATTTTTACGACAGAACGAAGACAGGAGTAAGCTACAGTCTCGGCTGGCAAGTGAGCTCAAAGGCAAATTGAGTGAACAGCAGAAAGTTGACTCTCCAGAAGTTGATCCGCAATTTTTAGAAGATAATCACAAAGCAACACCAGCAAGTATGGTGATGCTTGTGTTAGGCGTTATTTTGGTCGTAGCATTTATTGTATGGTTTATAATTTATTCGGCTAATTAATCATGACAGAAGAAATAAATAAAACGCCAAATCAGCAAGAAAATAAAGAAGAAAATATTTTTATTGCTAATCCTGAGCCACCCAAGAAAGCAAAAACGAATACTGTGCTTTTAGCGGTGATAGCAACTATTACTTTTGTCATAGTTATCGTGGTCGCTATAATGCTCTGGTCTTTAAGTGCGGCCAACCAAGCAGCAAAAAAACATGAACTTGCAGCGCAAGAACAAGTTTCAGGCTTGCAAGTCGCGCTTGATATTTTAAAGCCAGATCAAGTAGTAAATAATAAAAGTTTAGAACCGATATTACAAAAGATAGAAGAGTTGAAGCCGCCTAAACTAAGCAGTGTTTTCTTTGCTTCAACGCTCAGCGCGCAGTATAGGGTGGCAGAAGAAACAAACCAACAGGTTCAGAAACATTACGATTCTTTGCGTGAATATGTGGAAGACGCTGTACTTTCGGTTGAATTTAGCGATCAAATGAATAAAGTTCAAGCAGAGGCAAAAAATGCTGTAGAGGGCACACAGACACAAAATGCTGCTTCACTCCGTTCGCTTTCAGGCACTTACGGCAAGCTCGAGCAGCAGATTTTAGATAGCAATGCGCCCAGCCAATTTCAAGATCTTCAAGCGCAAATCGCAGAGCTATATGATGAGCAGGCTGATAATTATCAAAATTGGGCTGAGGCGGTTGAGCAAAATAAACCCGAAGAGATAGCAGAGATTCAAAAAGATATTGCCGAGAATAATAAAGATATAGAAGATCTAACCAGCGACGCAACATATATAGAACAATTCGAAGCATCATATAAAAACTTAGAAAAACAACAAAAAGCATTAGAAAAACGGCTGAATTCTTAAAGCATAGCAACACTGTAATGCCTGATGTATACTAAATGGTAAGTTATGAAAGAAGTTGAGGCGCTTAAAAAAGAGTTGCTTGCCCGTGTTCAAACAGAAAAAGAGCCACGGCGAGTTTTGCGCGCACCAGAAATTAAAGCGCTGTATGCCAAGCTGCCAAACTTAGATGCAAAAGAAAAAGCTGCGTTTGGGCAGGCGGTCAACCAACTTAAGCAAGAAGTCCAGCAAGCGATAGAAAAAAGGGAAGATGACGCAGAGCAGGCAGAGCTTGCGCCGATTGATGTGACGGCTCCGTGGGATACCAACACTCATTTTAAAGACCGCCCTTCCCTACTCTCTACTGAAAATGGCACGCAGCATCCGCTTACTCGTGAGCTAGAAAATGTTATCGATATCTTTACTCGTATGGGGTTTGAGGCGGTGGAGTCGCGACAAATTGACGATGATTACCATATGTTCACCAGCCTTAATTTTCCAGAAAATCATCCAGCAAGAGACGACTACGATACCTTTAGAACAGAAGAAGGTTTTGTGCCTCCAGCGCATACCAGCACCATGCAGAACCGCATTTTGAAAGCAGGGAAGAAGAAGCTGGAAGATGGTGGAAATATAGCAAGCATTAGTTATGGTCGGGTATTTAGAAACGAAGATGTTGACGCCACTCACGAGCACACATTCTATCAAGTTGAGGGTGTGTTTGTCAGCGAAGATGCAAGTTTGAGTCAAATGCTCGGCACGCTTCGTAGCTTTTTTGAAACGTATTATGGGCAGAAGCTAAAGATTAAAACTCAGCCTGCCTACTTCCCTTTTGTCGAACCTGGTCTAGAATTTGCTATTGAAAAACCAGCTGCGCTTGGCGGTAAGCCTGGCGAATGGCTTGAAATGCTTGGTTGTGGCATGATTCACCCAAATGTTTTAAAAATGGCGGGAATTGATCCGGAAAAATATCGTGGCTTTGCCTGGGGCGGTGGCGTAGAGCGCCTTGTGATGCTTAAATACGGCATTGAAGACCTTCGCCATTTTGAATCTGGAAAATTAGCGTTTTTGAGGAAGTTTGTATGAGTGAAGTAATTCCTATTGTAGATGATCAAGATAAATTGATTGCTTATAAAGATCGTAAAGCAGTTGACTATACTAAAGATATATTTCAGTCATCTGCTTTGTGGGTTGTTAACTCTAATGGTGATATCTTACTGGCGCAGAGAAAGTTAACCAAAAGCAAAGATCCTGGTAAGTGGGGTCCAGCAGTCGCAGGCACGGTTGAAAAAGGCGAGGATTACGAAACGAATATTTACAAGGAAGCGGAAGAAGAGATTGGTCTCACTGGTTACAAATTTGAAAAGCTAGCTAAAGAAAAGCTTTCTGCTCCATATCCCTATCCACAGTTTGTGCAATGGTTTCAGGTGACCGTGGATAAGCCGATTGATTACTTCACCGCTCAACTGGAAGAGGTAGAAAAGATTGAATGGGTAGGGCGTAATTGGTTAATGAAAGATGTCCAGGAAAATCCAGAGAAATACATAACTAGCATGGGTCGGGCTCTGACGTTTTTAAGGAGATCTACATGATAATTTCACTAAATTGGCTAAAGCAGTTCACTAGTATTAACAGTTCGGTTGATGAATTAGCGACGCTAATTGGCGCGCGATTGGTTGAGATTGAAGAAGTAATTGACCTTGGTAAGAAATATGAAGATGTGATTGTGGCGAAAATCATGAGTGTTGAAAAGCACCCAGATGCAGATAAATTGCATGTGGTACAGATTGATGACGGTGACAAAGCAAAAAGTGTGAAGCGACTAGAAAACGGCTTGGTGCAAGTGGTGTGCGGCGCGCCGAATGTGAAAGAGGGCATGTTGGTTGCGTGGCTTCCACCTGGTGCTGCTGTGCCAGAAACGTTTGAGAGTGAACCGTTCGTGCTTGAAGCGCGCAAACTTCGGGGTGTGGTGAGCAATGGCATGTTGGCAAGCGCCAAAGAGCTTGATTTTGGCGATGATCACACTGGGATTATTGAGATCGATAAAGACGCAAAACCAGGGGATTCTTTTGCAGAAATGTATGAACTAAATGACTACTTACTTGATATTGAAAATAAATCACTAACGCACCGGCCAGATTGCTTTGGCGTAATTGGCTTTGCCAGAGAAGTGGCAGCCATTCAGGGTAATGATTTTGAAACGCCAAAATGGCTAATGCAACTTGAGCCAAAACTAGCTGAAAAAGTAGCTAAAGACGACATGAACATTTCTGCAAAAGTTGAGAATGCTGACATTTGTGAGAGATATCAAGCGGTAATACTGAGCGGCGTGAATGCAAAGCTCCACTCGCCTCTTCAAATTCAAAGCTATTTAGCTCGAATTGGCATGAAGCCGATTAGCGCTGCGGTTGATACGACAAACTATTTAATGGCGTTAACTGGTCAGCCGCTGCATGCATTTGATTACGATAAATTTGTGTCAGTGAGTTCCACCAAAAAAGCAGATATTGTAGTACGTGAAGCAAAGAAAGGCGAGAAGTTAACATTGCTTGATGGGCGAGAGATTGAGCTTGCTGCTAGCGATATCATCGTTTGTGCTGGTAAAACGCCAGTTGCACTCGCAGGAGCAATGGGCGGCGCTAGTACGGAAGTTGATGAAAATACAAAAAATATTTTACTTGAAAGCGCAACATTTGATCTGTATCGTCTTCGCACAACACAAATGCGACATGCAATTTATAGCGAAGCAATTACGCGATTTACAAAAGGGCAGTCTGCCGCACAAACTGCGCCGGTGCTGGCGAGCGCCGTGCGAATGCTCTGCGATATTACAGGCGCAAAACGGGCGAGCGATGTGGTTGACGTGCGCGAAAAGGCCAAGACTACAAAACCAATTGTGGTATCAATTTCAAAGATTGAAAAAACTTTAGGCGTTGACTTAGAGCTTGATGAAATTGCCGAGCCACTTGAGGTAGTAGAATTTACGCTGAACGTAGTGAACGAAGATATTGAAGTGACGCCACCATATTGGCGTGGCGATATACATATCGGCGAAGATGTGATTGAGGAAATTGGTCGTATCCGCGGATTTGACTCAATCTCCCCTACTCTGCCGCGCCGTGGATTTGAGGCTGTGCGACCAAGCGAGTTTGATGAATTTCGTTCTCGTTTGCGTCAAATTTTGGTGCGAGCTGGTGCGAATGAAGTACTGATGTATAGCTTTATTCACGGTGATATTTTGAAAAAAGCTGGTCAAGATCCAAAAAATTCATATCGAATCACCAACTCAATTAGCCCGGATCTGCAATACTATCGCCAAAGCTTAACGCCGAGTCTATTGAGCTTAGTGCATTCAAATGTTAAAAACGGTTTTTCTAGTTTTGCATTGTTTGAAATGAACAAAGCTCATAACAAGGTTCATGGCTTAAACGATGAAGGCGTTCCTGGCGAAATTAATATGCTTGCAGCTGTCATAACGAGCAAAAAGCCAAAAAGCGGTGCGCCGTATTATCAAGCGAGAAAACTGCTAGAATATGTCGGTGATTATTTGGGACTGAAGCTTGAATATAAGCAACTAGAAAAAGATCTAAAATATCCAGTAACTGAGCCTTTTGATTATCGACGTTCGGCGATGGTGTATGATCAGCCGTCTGGTGAATTTGTGGGCATGATAGGCGAATACAAACGGTCGGTAATTAAAAACTTTAAATTGCCTGAATATAGCGCTGGACTTGAACTAGATCCAGAAGGGTTATTAAAAGCCGTTAAAAAACAAGCGAACAGCTACAAACCACTTAGCCGTTATCCTGGAACATGGCAAGATATTTGCTTCCAGCTAAAGCCAGAGCAAACATACGGCGAAGTAGTAGCTGAGACAGAAAAAGTGCTTGAAAAAGAAGAGTTAGAATGGAGTATTTTACCGACAGATATCTATCAGCCTGAAGATGGCGCATATAAAAATATTACAATTAGAATTCACCTAACAGATCATACAAAAACGATTACTTCAAAAGAGGCGAATGAAGTAGTTGCAAAAGTTGTTGCGAGCGTGACAAAAACACTACACGCAAAAGTAATCTAGCTTGGTATAATAGAAAAACATGAAACGATAAGGAGGGAATGTGGCGACTACAAAGACACAGAGGGTTGGTATTTGGATAATTGCGATTGTTATGTTGGTAAGCACCATTGCGATGTTTCTTGGAATGATTTTAGCAAATCAGAACCAGGCTAAAGATAGCCAAGACCAAGCAGATACGCAAAAACAACTAGAGGAATATCAGAAGAAACTTGAAGAGCAGGCGAAAGCGAATGCAGCTGCGTCTGAGCCACTAGATGGATACAGCGCTTCTTCTTTTGATGCAGCGAGTGTTAAAAAGTTGCAGGTACAAGAGTTGAAGCCTGGTACTGGCAAAGCAGCAGCTGAAAATAGCACTGTATCTGTAAACTATTTTGGCTGGACACCAAACGGTAAAATTTTTGATAGTTCAAAAAAGAATGGCAAAGTAGAGCCGATAGAGTTCCCTCTTAACCAAGTTATTAAAGGTTGGACTCAGGGGCTTACGGGCGTAAAAGAAGGTGCGGTAGTAAAACTTACTATTCCAGCCGATCTTGCATATGGTGAACAGGGCAGCCCACCAAATATTCAGCCTAATGAGCCCCTAGTATTTATTGTAGAAATGAAGAAAGTACAATAAATACAACATATAGCGTATTGCATTATTAAATAAACACCATATATAATAAAAAGAACCACGCCAAGCAAAATAGAAAGAGAGGGAAAACGTGTCAAAAAATATTACTATTTACACCACAAATACCTGTGCGTATTGTTCAATGGTAAAGAAATACCTTACTACTAAGGGTCATGAATACAAGGAAGTAAATCTTGATGAACGGCCAGAAGAGCGACAAAAAGCGATCGATCTTAGCGGCCAAATGACTGTACCAATTACAGTTATTGAGAATGAGGGCGGACAGCCAAGTATAGCAGTCGGCTGGAATCCTGGAAAATTAGCAGCAGCTTTAGGATCTTAGGTTAGTAATGGCAGAAAAAATACATGATGTTGTTATGATTGGTGCTGGCCCGAGTGCGCTGGCGGCAGCGGTTTATACAACCAGAGAAGATATTGAAACACTGTTGCTTGAAAAGAATGTAATTGGTGGTTTGGCGGCGATTACAGATAAGGTAGATAATTACCCTGGTTTTGCGGAAGGCATCGGCGGTTTGCAACTTGCTGAACAGCTTCAGGCTCAGGCAGAGCGTTTTGGCGCGAAGATAGATTTTGGAGCAGTTGAAAAAATTGAAGAAGCAGGTGAGCACAAAACCATTAAAACTGACGCTGGTGATTTTAAGGCTAGGGCAATTCTTGTTGCAACTGGCAGCGATTATAAAAAAATCGGCGTACCAGGTGAAGAAGAGTTTTATGGAAAGGGCGTTCATTACTGCGCAACATGCGACGGAGCTTTTTATAGAGGTAAAAAACTTGTTGTTGTGGGTGGTGGAAACTCTGCGGTGCAAGAAGCGTTATTTTTAACGCGTTTTACAACGCATATTGATCTTTTGGTGCGTAGCACAATTAAGGCAAGCGAAGTGTTGCAGCACGAGCTAGATGAATTTGTAAAACAAGGAAAGATTACGGTTCATTTACAAACTACAACAGATGAAATTGTTGGCGAAGATGGCAAAGTAAATAAAGTCATCGCCACAAAAAATGGTGAGAAAACTGAAATTACTACCGACGGTGTCTTTATTTTTGTTGGGCTTTTGCCAAATACGCAGTTTTTAGAAAATAGCGATATTAAGCTTGATGAATTTGGCTTTATTAAAACAGATAACAAGCTAATGACCTCAATACCGGGGGTTTTTGCCAGCGGAGACGTGCGAAGTGGCGCTACGATGCAAATCGCCAGTGCGGTTGGCGAAGGCGCAACAGCGGCGCTTAATATGCGTGAATATTTAGAGAAATAGTAGTTTTCTTTTACGCAATATACTTTTTATAAAAAGATTCTAGCTGAGAAATAATTTCTGGGTTGATTGTTTTTAGCGCGACTTCTTTTGTTCCCAACTTAACACCGCTATAGGCAAAATTATGTGAACCGGCCAATGCAATTTTTGTACCATCTTTTAAAGTGAAGATAACAAATTTTGCATGAATGTAAGTATCTTTTTTATAAATAGTTTTAAGACCAGTTCGCAGCATGCTGGATTTAATTAAAAGTTTGCTATTTATATCTGTAGCAATTCTGGGTGGATTAAAATAAATTTTTGAAGGTGTATTTTTTAGATACTTTACTAATTTTCCGGTTGGGCAATATTGAGAAACGAACAAGATTTCTTTTGATTGTTCTGCTAATTTGCATGCCTGGTCATAGATAGGCGAGTCTTGTTTTTTGCCACTATCAATCAATACATCGCCAAAAGGAAGCGCCGCTTTTAGTCCGTCGTAACAAACGCCCTTTTTATCACATTCAATAATTTTCTTTTGCTCTTTAATCAAAATATCGGCAAGTTCTTTATTGTGTGTTTTAAACATATAGTCAGTGTGGCCAATGCCTTTTTTATAAAGATTTACTCCGCCGAAGCAATATACAATATCATCTACCACAAACCACTTAATGTGCGTAACGCCCGAAAATGGGTTAAGTGTCGGTAGGCCGTCGTGTAAAACATGCGTTTTTGCTCCTGCGCTTGCTAAGCCAGAGAGCATTTTAGTGGTAACAACCGACGGCGTCTTTTGTTTTTTTCTAGGTGAAAAAGCGCCACTAAGTTCGCTATAAGTAAACGCATCAATAGTGATGTTTGTCTCTAATCCTCTTTTCGCACCTTTTTTTATTGCTTCAATTAATTCTTTTGTTTCAGAATCTTTAGTTATCACAAGTGTTAAAGAATAAGCTCTTTTTCGAGCTTTTTTTATTTCAGACGTAACATCTTTTACATATTCACGGCTGGTAAGAAGGGCAAAATTACTCATACAGGTAGCCTCATTATAAGGTATAATAAGAAAAATAAAGTGAATTAAGTAAGAAAAGGAGATTCTTTAGTTATGGCTGATTTTAATAAAGTTTTAAAACCTGGTGATTATGAAAATGGCGTAGTGAATACGGTTGTTGAAATTCCTGAAGGCTCGATGCTGAAAGTTGAATGGGACCGCGAACGAGCAGTTTTTATGCTTGATCGTGTTGAGCCAAGTATTTTTGCAAAACCAGTTAACTATGGGTTTATTCCACAAACACTTGATGAAGACGGCGACGAGCTCGATACACTTGTGGTATGCGATGAGCCGATTCAAACTGGCGTGTGGCTTGAAGCGAAAATCATTGGTGTTTTAAAGTTTGAAGACGACGGCGAAGTGGATGACAAGATTGTTGTCGTTCCGGCAGATGATCGAAATACGGGTAATAACATTGACTCTCTTGAAGATCTTGGTGATCGCTGGAAGCAAAAAATTGAGCACCACTTTAGCCATTACAAAGACTTGAAGCGCCCGGGCACAACAATTGTAAAAGGTTGGGGCGATAAAGAAGAAGCAAGGAAAATTATTGCTGAATCTATTGAACGCTGGAATAAGCGCTAAGATCTTTCTTTAGTTTTTTCCTTTGTTTGCTTTTTTTGAGCAGATTTCTGGCGTAATCGATTGGTTGCGCCAGTTATAATTGTGCTCATTATTCCTTCTTTTTTAAGCTGTGCGCGAAGTTTATTTTTAGCATGAGAAGTGACAACAAGATCTAGCCAATCCTTTTTTGGCTTTACGAGTCTTCTGGTTGTTACCTCAATCACATCGCCAGCTTTTAGTTTTGTGTCAAAAGAAGCCATTTTGCCATTGATCTGAAAACTATACGCATGCTTACCAATATCGCTATGCACAAGATAGGCAAAGTCGAGTGGAAATGCGCCTTCGGGAAGATTGTAAATATCACCTTTTGGTGAATAGACAAAAATTCTGTCATCAAAAAGATCAACCTTTAATTGATCGAAGCCAATAGTTTGGTCGCTTTTTAATTTTGAGGCAACCTCTTGAAGCTCGGTGATCCATTGCAGCTGCGGTGGCAATGCGCTAGCTTGTCGTTTTTTATAATCTTTACTTTCTTTTTGCGCGTGGTAATGAAAGGTGGCCGCGAGCCCGCGCTCAGCATATTCGTGCATTGCTTTTGTGCGCACCTGAAATTCAACTATTTGCTGATTTGGTGTTAAAACAGTAGTGTGTAGGCTTTGATAGCCGTTTGGTTTTGGAGTAGCAACATAATCTTTAATGCGCTGAATCATTGGCTGATACATACTATGCAAAAGCCCAAGCACGCGGTAGCAATCTTCTTTGTTGTTAACAACAATTCTTAGTGCAATCAAATCATAAATATCATCAATATTGTCGTCTACTTTGGCAAGCTTTTTATGCAGGCTGTAGATACTTTTAATCCGTCCATCAAGCGTGTGTGAAATATTCTCAGCATCAAGCAGGTCGTTTACTTCTTGGCGTACAACGGCAAGCTTTCGATGAGATTTTCCTAAGCGATCTTTAAGAAGTTTTTTAAGCTTTTTATATTCTTTTGGTTTTATATACGAAAAGGCAATTTCTTCAATTTGCATACGAATTCGACCCATACCAAGCCGATCTGCCATTGGAGCAAAAACCGCAAGAGATTCTCTAGCGATCTTCGTTTGTTTTTCTTTGGGCATATATTTAAGCGTTTGCAAATTGTGCAGCCTATCTGCAAGTTTAATAATCACCACTCGAATATCTTGCCCAACGGCAATTAGAAGCTTGCTTAAGTTATCGTGCGTTTGGGGCAAATAGCTATGAATATCGCGCATACCAGAACGAGCTTGCCCAACTTTTGTAACACCATCAACCAAAAAAGCAATAGATTTGCTAAATTCTTTTTCAAGATCTTCAATCGTAACATCAGTATCCTCGGCGGTATCGTGCAAAACCCCGGCAACAACACTATCAATATCCATTCCCCAGTCAATTAAAATATCTGCCACGTTTAAACAGTGGGTGATATATGGGTCACCGCTTTTTCGTTTCTGACCTTCATGTGCTTTGGTGGCGAAATCAATCGCTTTTTCAAGCTCAGCTATTTGCTCTTTATGATAGTGCAGTTTGGCATTTTCTAATAATTGCTGCTTTTTCATGTATTCACTAGTATAACAATTAAAATAATTCTCGAGAGTTTTTCTGTTATTTTCTCTATTTTTCGTATACAATATAAGTAATTATGCTAACGCTTAATAAAGGGGCAGAATAAAAATATGGCAAAAAAGAACATAGCAATTAATGGGTTTGGGCGCATTGGCAGAAATGCTTTTAAAATTGCGTTTGAAAGAAGTGACATTGAAATTGTTGCAATTAACGATTTAACAGATACGAAAACATTGGCGCATCTTTTAAAATATGACACAAATTATGGCATTTATGAGCACGATGTAAAACACGATGAAACAAGTATTACGGTAAAAGGTCATAAAATTAAAGTGTTTGCAGAACGCGACCCGGCAAAGCTTCCCTGGAATGGTTTTGGGGTTGATGTGGTGATTGAATGTACGGGACTTTTTACTGACCCTGAAAAAGCAAAAGTGCACATAACAGAAGCCGGCGCAAAAAAGGTGATTTTAAGCGCACCAGCAAAGAATGACGATGCTGACACGATTGTTTTAGGGGTAAATGAGGATAAAATCGAAGGTGCTTCAGATGTCATTAGCAACGCGAGCTGCACGACGAACTGTATTACTCCTGTTATGGCGGTACTTGAAAGTAATTTTGGCATTGAAAAAGCAATGATGACAACTGTTCATAGCTACACTGCAGATCAGCGCCTGCAAGATGCTCCGCATAAAGATCCACGTCGCATGCGCGCAGCAGCAGAAAGCATTATTCCAACCAGCACCGGCGCGAGTATTGCGGCGGGCAAAGCGCTGCCAGCAGTTGATGGTGTGTTTGGTGGGTTGTCTCTTCGTGTGCCTACGCCAGTGGTGAGTATTAGCGATTTTGTAGTGGTAACAAAGCGTGATACTACTGTTGATGAAGTGAAGCAGGCATTTAAAAAAGCTGCAAAAGAGCCATTTTATCAGGGAATTTTGGCAGCGACTGAAGAAGAGCTTGTCTCGAGTGATTTTAAAGGAGACAGCCACAGCGCAACCGTAGACTTGCCTTTAACAAACGTAGTTGGTGGCAATTTGGTAAAAGTTGTTGCGTGGTATGACAACGAATGGGGATATAGCAATAGACTTGTTGAACTAACGGCTGATGTTGCAAATAGCCTGGAGAAAAAATGAAAATTTATCTTGGCGCAGACCACCAAGGCTTTCATATGAAAGAAGACATGGAAAAATATCTTCTTGAAAATAAGTATGATGTTGAAGATGTTGGCGATAAAGTACTTGATAAAGATGACGACTTTCCAGAGTTTGCGCATCGCGCGGTAGCAAAAGTGCTTGCCAGCGAAACAGACGATGCAAAAGCGATATTAATCTGTGGCGGCGGACAAGGCATGGCAATGGCGGCGAATCGATTTAAAGGCATTCGTGCGAGTGTGATATGGGATGCATTTGAAGCTAAGATGACACGAAATGATAATGACAGTAATGTTTTGTGCTTGTCTTCAAGAATTCTGGAAAACGATGCAAAAGAGTGGCAAGATATAGTTGAGACGTGGCTAAAAACACCATTTGCAAATGCAGATAGATATAAACGTCGCAACCGCCAGATAGATGAATTGATATAAAAAGGAGATATGAAAATGGTAAAGAAAACAGCAAAAAAGAAGACAAAGAAAAAGGCAGCAACACCAAAGCATTTATCAATGCATGCGCTGCTAGACTCACTCAGTTTTAGCGGTACTGTAGGGCGAACGTTACTTGTAACGTTCTTGGCGCTTATTTGTTTTATTTTAGTAGTTTTGCATGTGCAAACAGAACCTAGTGGCGAAAGCGGTTTGATCGGCGGCGGACTTCTTTATCTTTCGCTAGCTGTTTTTGGTTTTGCGGTTTTTGATGCAGCATATGTATGGCTACAGCACCTGCATTCACTTCCGGTTTTACTTGATAGAATTGTTTTATTTCTTGTTGAACTTGGCGCAGTGGCGCTATTCATCATGCCGTTTATTTTAGAGATGTCGCTTAACCAACTTTACGTAAATGTATGGTTGCCGCTTGGTATGGCACTTGTGCTGCTTGTGCGATATATAACAGGAGTACTTTTTTCAAAGGAATAACAGATGAGTATAATTTGCCCTACAATTTTGGCAAGTGACTTGGCTTCTTTTCAAGAGCAAGCTCAGCGTCTTCAGCCATTTGCTTCTCGGGTGCAGATTGATCTTGCAGATGGAGATTTTGCGCCAACACAAACAATCGGTCCGGCAGAAGTTCGCTGGCCTGAAAATTGGGCAGTTGATATTCATCTTATGTATCGTCGTCCAATCGAGCAGCTTGAAGCGCTTGCAAGCTTAGCGCCGCAACGAGTGATTATTCATGCAGAGGCCGAAGGCGATTTGTTAGGAGCTGTTCAATATTTGCAAAAAGTTGGTATTAAAACTGGAATTGCATTGCTTAGGAGTACGGTGCCAGAAAGCGTGCGGGAGCTTATTATGGCGGTTGATCACGTATTAGTTTTTAGTGGTGATCTTGGAAAATATGGTGGCAAAGCAAATCTTCTACAGCTTGAAAAGGTGAGAATTGTTAAAAAAATGAAGCCAGAACTTGAAATTGGCTGGGACGGCGGTGCGAATTTAGATAATGTGTATACGTTGGCGCTTGGTGGTGTTGACGTAATAAATGTTGGTGGCGCAATAGCAAATTCGAAAAATCCTGCCGGCACTTTTGCACAACTTAGTGAAGAGATAAAACCGAGGTAATAGAAAAAATGAGTGGGCAATTATCAATTAGTCAGATTGAAAAAAAAGCGAATACTATTCGTCAAGATATTATAAAAATGCTTGAGCATGCGGGGAGCGGACATAGTGCAGGGCCACTTGGACTAAGCGATATTTTTGCCGCGCTTTATTTTAATATTCTTAAATATGACCCTAAAAAACCAAACTGGAATGAGCGAGACATCCTGCTTTTAAGTAACGGGCATTGCGTGCCTGTGCAATATGCAGCCATGGCAGAAGCGGGTTATTTTGAAAAAGAGGAACTGATGACGCTTCGCAAGCTTGGCTCGCGCTTGCAGGGGCATCCTGAAAGAACAAAGCTACCAGGAATTGAAACTACTAGCGGACCGCTTGGATGCGGTTTGAGTCAGGCGGGTGGTATGGCGTATGTTTTGCAGAATATAGATAAAATTAAAAATCGTTGGGTGTATGTGGTTATGGGCGATGGTGAGCTTGATGAGGGTAATATTTGGGAAGCTGCGATGTTTGCTGGAAAGAATAAACTACATAACATCATTGGTATTGTTGATAGAAATAATATTCAGATTGATGGCAATACAGAAGACGTAATGCCACTTGAGAACTTAAAAGATAAATGGGAATCGTTTGGGTGGCATGTGCAAGAAATAGACGGGCATAATGTTGAAAGTATTATTGACGCAGCAAGTATGGCGCGGGCGATTGTTGAAAAACCAAGCGTTATTATTGCGCACACAATTCCGGGCAAGGGTGTTGATTTTATGGAATATGATTATCATTGGCACGGTGCTCCGCCAAATAGCGACCAAGCCAAAGAAGCGCTGAAGAAACTACGCAGCTTGAATGGAAAGATAGTAGGTGAACATGAGTGATTTTCATTTAAATCCAGATTTGTTTGAAGAAAGTGTAAAGCAAGAGCCAATCCGAAAAGGGTTTGGACGTGGCTTGCTAGAGGCCGGAAAAAAAGATGAAAATATTGTGGCTTTGTGCGCTGACCTTACAGACTCTACGCAGATGAGCCTGTTTAGAGATGAATTTCCGCAGCGTTTCGTTGAAATTGGCGTAGCTGAGCAAAATCTTGTAACCGTTGCCAGCGGTATGGCGGCGATGGGTAAAATTCCATTTACGAGTAGTTATGCAGCCTTTAGCCCAGGAAGGAATTGGGAACAAATTCGCACGACGATTGCACTGAATGATCAGCCGGTAAAAATTGTTGGCTCGCATGCGGGCATAAGTGTTGGACCTGATGGTGCAACACACCAAATGCTTGAAGATATTGCTTTGATGCGTGCGCTGCCAAACATGATGGTAATTGCACCTGGCGATAGCGTTGAGGCTGAAAAAGCGACGCTTGCTATTGCGGCAAGTGGAAAGCCAGCATATCTGCGGCTTGCACGCGAAAAAACACCGATTTTTAGCACTGAAAAATCTCCCTTTAGCTTAACAAAGGCGTATCTTTTACGAGAAGGGCGAGATGTTACGATGCTCGGCACGGGCACGATGACATATCAGCTGCTTGTTGCGGCGAGAATCCTCGCAGGCTATGGTGTTGAAGCAGAGGTTGTGCATGTTCCGGTTATTAAACCACTAGATGAGCAGACAATTTTAACAAGCGTTGCTAAAACAAGAAGAGTCGTGACAGCAGAAGAAGCGCAAATTAACGGTGGTTTTGGTGGTGCAATTGCAGAGCTATTGAGTGAGAGGCTGCCATCACCACTAAAGCGCATTGGCATGCAGGATCATTTTGGCGAATCTGGAAAGCCTGATGAATTATTAAAACAGTTCGGGCTAACTGGGGCATTAATTGCACCGGTAACACATGAGTTTGTATTGGCGCATAAAAGACCAAAATAAAAAGGAGGAAACATGGGACTATCTATTAGTGAAATTAGAGAAAATACACTGCGAGCGCGCCACTTAATGCAGCGCTCTCGGCAGCAGAAGTTTGCTGTTGGTGCGTTTAATATTGATAATCAAGAAACGCTAATTGCAGTTGCGTTGGCGGCGCAGGCAAAAAATTCACCTGTTCTTGTGGAGCTAAGTCACGGAGAAGTAAAAGCTTTGGGGCTCCAAAATGTTCGCGATATGGTCGATAACTATAGCAAAGAATATGGTGTTGAGATGTACATTAATCTTGATCACAGCCCAACCGTCGAAGATGCCAAGCGAGCAATTGATGTTGGATATGAGTTTATCCATATAGATATATCTCAGGCAAATCACGATGCAACAGATGACGAAATTGTTGAAAAAACCAAAGAAGTTGTTGAATATGCAAAGTTCACGGGAGCATTAGTTGAAAGTGAGCCGCACTATTTTGGTGGTAGCAGTAACGTGCATACTGAAACAATAAACTACGAAGAAATTAAAAAAACATTTTCAACGCCAGAGGATTCAAAAGAGTTTGTGCAAAAAACAGGCATTGATACATTTGCGGCAGCTGTCGGAAATCTACATGGTAAATATCCGGTGCCAAAACAACTAGACCTAGAATTACTCGCAGAGATTCGAGGAGCAATTGACTGCCAGATCAGTCTTCATGGCGGCAGTGGAACGCCACTAGAATATTTTGAAAAAGCAGCTAAAATTGGCGTAAGTAAAATCAATATTAATAGTGATATGCGTTTTGTATTCAGAAAAACTTTAGAAAAAGTTTTGGCAGAAAATCCAAATGAATATGCAGTAGTTAAGTTAATGCCAGAAGTTTATAAAGCAGTTCAGGCTGTGGTAGAAGAAAAAATTGAGGCATTTGGCAGTGCGGGAAAGGCAGTTATTTAGATGAGTAATCAGCCAATTATGCTTGCAATTGGCTCGGCTGTGCAAGATGTATTTTTAAGTAATAGCGATGCATTTAAGCCAGTGTGTGTTAATCCGGGTGAATGTTTTGAACAGTTGCCGCTTGGCGCAAAGGCGGATGTGAATAATATTGAATTTAGCACTGGCGGTGGGGCAACTAACGCTGCGGTTACGTTTGCTCGGCAGGGCTTAGAGAGCATTTTTATGGGAACAGTAGGTCGTGACCCTGCTGGCGAGGCGGTACTAGCCGATCTTGATAAAGAAGGGATTAACACGGCTCATCTTTCTTATTCAGAAAAGTATAATACAGGCTATTCAACATTGCTTCTTGCACCAAATGGTGAGCGTACGATTTTAACTTATAGGGGCGCCTCAACGCATTACGATGTAAATAATTTTAACCTTAGTGAATTAACGCATGTTGATTGGCTGTATGTTTCAAGCATGGCAGGCTCGATGGAAGTTTTAACAGCTATTTTCGAGCAAGCAAAAACCATGAACGTTAGCGTTGCCTTTAACCCAGGGAAGGGCGAATTAAAAGAATCTCAAAAATTAAAATCTTTGCTTGAGGATGTTGATGTGTTGTTGCTTAATAAAGAGGAGCTGCAGTCTATTGTTGAAGGACAGACACTTGAAGAGCTCGTGCGTCATGCACGTCATTATTGCTCAGTTGTTATTGGCTCAGACGGACCCAATGGAGTGGTTGCGACAGATGGCAAAGAGGTTGTTTCGGCTGGTATGTATGAAGATGTGCCAGTTGTTGATAGAACAGGAGCTGGCGATGCATTTGGCTCGGGTTTTGTGAGTCAGTGGGCGCAGGGCAAAACTTTGCAAGAATCAATTATTTTTGCCAGTGCTAATTCTACATCAGTTGTTTCATATATTGGCGCTAAAACAGGTATTTTACAGCAAGGTGTTGATCTTCATGATATGCCAATTGAGTCAAAACCATTTTAACGGTATACTTTAGTAAAACATAAGCAGGATATAATACAGGGTGGCAAAATTTTTACGTGATCTTTTAAATGCCGAGGAACCAGTTTTTAGTCTTTCTTTACGGCAGCTTGAAAAAGCGAGCGGACATCAGGGCGTTGACGCGAAGCTCATTGGTGAGATAATTAAAAAAACACATCTTAGCATGCGAGAGCTAGGGCTTGATCAGCAAAATACAACTGGTAGAGAGCTTTACCACGCTTTGCTTGCGCGAGTTGAAGCTGATAATAAGCGAGTAACAGAACGTATTGGTGGTAATGACCCAAGCGATATTAGGCAAATGGTTCCGCTGATGGTTGCAGCTGTTAACAAAATGAAAATTAATAAAAAAGTGTGGGTTTTAAAGCGCTCGGTTGCAAAAGAATTACTACGCAAAATGCCGCCAAAAAAGTTAATGAAACACCTTGGCTATACGTCGGTTGATGCCATGCTCTCAAAAGAGAATATCGATGAAGTATATGTAGCACTTCGTTTTTCTGAGGGTGAAGATTGGCTGAATAAATATAACGAACTTTTTAAATCTATTACTCCAAGCGATTTTGAAACTCGCGATATTAGCATTGTGGTGATGGATCACGACAAGTATGTTGACCTTTCTGAGAAATTTACTAAGAAAAAACTACATAATGTTACGCATACCAAAGAAATGGGAATTATTGTTGTTTTGCCAATGCATCAAGAAAAGATGAAAGGAATTACGTTAAAAACCCTACCGCTACTTTTTCATTACATTAATGAAATTAGGCTTTATTCTGCATTTTTTAAACTGAAGCAAGTTAATAAAAACTTTGGTGAAACAGTTGTTGAGACGCTTATTGCCGATCCTGGAACGGCAAGCCAAATGGCAGGTCAGCACGTTCATTGGCGCGTTATTCAGCGTTATTTTGGTCGCCCATCTATTAAAGATAACAAGCATCCAGAAGCTTTTCAGCCTCATGTGCAGCCTGAAGATTTGCACTGGCGTCGTGCAGAAGAAATGCTTTATATGCTTGATCAAGATATGAAATTTTGGCAAGACAAAGACTATGTCGGCATAATATTCGATGGAGCGCCCGTTACACTTAATTTTATTGATATAAGCTTTAGTTATTCAAACGAAGAAAAATACGAAGATCGTTATTATTACCATTTTCAGGAAAGCTTATGGAACGAGATTTTTATGCGATATATGGGGCAAAAAAATCTTGAAAATCAAATTCTTAAGCAGCTTGATAATGACATGATTGCTCCTGAAAAACTGAAAGTTGCAAAGGATAATAAATGAGCAAGTATCAGATTTGTGTGTCTGGCGCTGCAGCTGGCGAGACAGTTGAGACATCGCAAAAGCTAGCGTATAAGCTTGGTGCGGCAATTGCAAAAAGCGGCCACACGCTAACAACTGGTGCAACTGTAGGTTTGCCGCAGCATGCAGCTAAAGGCGCAAAAGATAACGGGGGGCTTTCAATCGGCTTTTCTCCAGCAGCTTCTATTCGTGAGCACGTAAAGTCCTATCGTCTGCCAGTAAAAGAGTTTGATTACATTAATTTTACGAATATGGATTATGTAGGTCGAGATGTTTACTTAGTGCGTAGCAGTGATGCAGTGATTACGGTTGGCGGTCGGATGGGAAGTTTACACGAATATACCACCGCGCTTGAAAGCCATAAGCTATGTGCGGTGCTGCTTGGTAGTGGCGGCTTGGCAGATTTTGTGCCAAAAATCATGGATACACTACCGGCGCCAGTTGGAACACAGCTCATTTATGATACAAATCCAGAAAGATTAGTAAAGCAAGTAATTAAGCGACTTGATACAAAATATGCAGATTTTAAAGATATGATAAAAAGCCTTGAAGAACGCCCAAAGAAAACTGGACGAGGATAGTATAATTAGGTAAAGGAGAAAGATAATGGCAAAAAAACAGCAACAAGGTTTTGGCATCGTTGAAGTAATTATGATTACCGTAACAATTTTAATACTTTGTGCGATCGCATTTGTTACCTGGAGATCTGTTTCCAGTGATAAAAATAAGAATGATCAACAGAATAGCAGCGAAGTAAAGACGAGTGATAGCCAGTCGTCTCAGAGTAGTGTTAAAAAAGTAACGCCAGAGCAAAAGGCTAAATTTGAAAAAGTAAGACAAAATATCCAAGACGCTGTAAAGAAAAAGCAAATTGGGAACTAATCGAACTTATTTGGCGCGAGGTCGACAGAACTACCGTATAATAGATATGTGAGTCATAAATTTAAGCTAAAGACAGAATATCAGCCAACAGGTGATCAGCCGATTGCGATTAAGCAGTTAGTCGATGGACTGAGTAGCGACGAGAAAGAGCAAACGCTCCTTGGCGTTACCGGTTCTGGCAAGACGTTTACAATGGCAAACATTATTGCTGAGCGTCAAGTTCCAACACTTATCCTTGCTCATAACAAAACGTTAGCCGCACAGCTTTTTTCAGAATTTAAGGCGTTTTTTCCTGAAAATGAAGTTCACTATTTTGTAAGTTATTTCGATTACTATCAGCCAGAGGCGTATATCGCGAGTAGCGATACGTATATTGAGAAGGATAGCAAGATCAATGAAGAGATTGATCGTTTGCGGCACGCTGCAACGAGCGCACTATTGACGCGCAGAGATACGATTATTGTGGCTAGCGTGAGCTGTATTTATGGTATTGGAACACCGGATATCTATAACGAGATGTCGATTACAGTTGAAACAAACAAAAAGCAATCAAGAGATAAGTTTATCCGCCGTTTAACAGATATTCAATATCAGCGCAATGATGTTGATTTTCACCGTGGAACGTTTCGGGTTCGGGGCGATGTGGTTGATATTTTCCCAGCTGGAAGTGAAACGGCGTATCGTATTGAATTCTTTGGCGACGAGATTGATCGAATCACGCATATTAATCCGTTAACTGGCGAGATCATTAATGAGCCAAAAAAAGTAACTATATTCCCAAGTAGTCACTATGCAACACCAAAAGAGTTGTTAAAAAATGCAATTACAAATATTAAGTCAGAACTTAAAGAGCGTTTAGATTATTTTGAAAAAACAAATAAATTACTTGAAGCGCAACGCTTAGAGCAGCGCACAAAATATGATGTTGAAATGCTTGAAGAAACTGGCTTTGTGAAAGGAATTGAAAATTATTCACGTTATCTTACGAGCCGAGAACGGGGTGAGCAGCCAGCAACGCTGCTTGATTACTTCCCAGACGACTTTTTGATGATTATTGACGAATCCCATATGACAATTCCGCAGGTAAGAGGCATGTATAATGGCGATCGTGCTCGAAAAGAGGTGCTTGTTGAGCATGGCTTTCGTTTGCCAAGCGCGCTCGACAATCGGCCATTGAATTTTCAAGAATTCGAAAATCACATCAATAATGTGATTTATGTTTCTGCTACACCCGGAGAATATGAGTTAGAGCGCTCGCCGAAGCCAGCGCAGCAAGTTATTCGTCCAACTGGTTTGATTGACCCTGAAATCGAAATCAGAAAATCAGACGGGCAAGTTGATGATTTAATTGCCGAGATTCGAGATAGAGTTAAAAAACGACAGCGCGTATTAGTAACAACGCTAACCAAAAGAATGGCAGAAGATTTAAGCACGCATCTTGAAGAGCTTAATATTAAAACAGCATACATTCATTCAGATGTAGATACCCTTGACAGGGGCGATATCCTAAGAGATCTACGACTTGGTGTGTATGATGTGCTGGTTGGCATCAATTTATTGCGCGAAGGCTTAGATCTTCCTGAAGTAAGTTTGGTGGCAATTATTGATGCAGATAAAGAAGGTTTTCTTCGCAGCAGCAGCGCGCTTATTCAGATTGTTGGTCGAGCGGCAAGGCATCAAGAAGGTAAGGTGATAATGTATGCCGACCAAACAACGAAATCTATGCAGCAAGCCATTGACGAAACAGATCGCCGCCGCACTATTCAAGAAGAATATAACAAAGAGCATAATATTACTCCAAAAAGTATTGATAAGAAAATTGACGAAGGTTTGCGTGCTATTATTCCAATGAAAGAAGATGAGAAAAAGCCTCGCATTGACCTGAAGAAAATTCCAAAAGATGAATATGAGAATTTGATAAAAGAATTAACAGGGCAAATGGATTTTGCAGCTGCAAATCTTGAATTCGAAAAAGCGGCAGAGCTTCGTGATTTGATTGAAGATATTAAATCAAAACTCTAGCTTTTAACAGCCACTTTCCCAAGTTGAATTCTTTCCCACTTAACTTTATCTGGGTTGTTTTTTGTTCTTTCTAGCTCAGATGTGAGCGCCTGCTGTCTCGCGAGCCAAGCATCATATGTCTCAGGCGCTGCACAGTCGAGGTGTGCTGCACCTGGCTCATCAAGAAAGTGCATGTTTGGATATTCTGCCAATATTCTCTCCCACTCTTCACCTTGACTCAAGATATCCCCCTTGAATGCTACAACTGATCCTCTCGCATCTTCTGGCATATGTTTTGCGAAATCTCCTGCAATTCCACTGGTGAGTGTTGGAACGGCTTGCATATGCCTGATTAGATCAGATGGATGAGTTGAAAAGGTGCTAGGATAGCGTAGTAGGTGATGGAGCGGCAACCTGCCGAGGTGGCGAACGATGGCGGGTTCGCTGAGCGGAATTTTCAGATAGTCGGCACTGTGGCGAAGATCTAATCTTTTTGGGAAACATGGTGCAATCAGGTCGCTATAAATAATTGTTTTGTCGTGATCTTTGCTCATTGCATTGAGCCCAAAGCCGATCATTGCAGCTCTTGATATGCCCTCAACGATGAGTAGGTCTTTGTCTAGACTTTCTTCTTCAGCGGTAAGCTCAGTAATTTTTAGTTGATTGTGACTGCTTTTAGCTAAATTGGCATGAGAGCCAAACTTAATTTCTGAACCAACAAAATCAACAGGAAATCCAGCTTTCATGAGCGCAAGCATGCGCCTTTTATTAAGTCCATTTTTACCAGTTAGCCAAGGCGTTGTGGTCGTGATTGGAATATTCGTCGTTGGTTCGGTCGGCAGTCCTGTATCAACTTCATATTCCGAGCCGTCGCTCATTTTGATTCTTTTTGTGATAATTACTCCTTGAGCATATTCTTTTCGTCTGATTTCAAAGTATGACTCGACCTCACTTTCATAGCCTTCGGGTAAAAAAACACCCTCTGCTGAGAGAGGGTGTTTTGCCGCGCCAAAATAAGGGCTTTGAGTATTTTCGTAAGACTGGTTTTGAGTTGGCATATCTACATTCTTTTTGCTTACGTTTTATCTATCATAGTATTTCTAGTGTGCTTTTGTAAACCTAGCTAGCCAAATACTTTTATTGTATTAAAGCGATTAGGGCGTATATTGTTGTTTTGGTGAGTCTGGAAAATTTACTTCATCCCAGAATGATATTTTTGTTGGCTGAAATACCCAATAGGCGCGCCCTTCAGGGTTAGGCTGCTTCATATCTTCAAGATTATAGTCCTTAGAGCCAAATTTACTTTGGTATAAATTATGCACGCGCTCTAAATCATCATCAGCTACTTTGTAAGCATTGCCAGTAATTTGTAACGCCTGTTTACGCTCAGTATCACGGACCACAGTTACAGCAGTCTTTGGGTTGTTAAGAATTTCTATCGAATGTTGGCGCGACTGATCTGATGTCCAATATAGATTAAAGCCATCATCAGCTACAAAATAAACAGTGCATATCCAGGGGCTACCGTTGTCGATAGTTGCAAGTTGAAGGTGTTTGTTGTCAGCTAAATATTGCTGGATTAATGTCTTAAGTTCCATGTCTCTATTCTACACTATCCGTTTGCGCTATAATACTTTTATGACACAAATCTCTCGTGATGACGTGCTGCACTTGGCGCAGCTTTCTAGCTTACAGCTTTCAGATGATGAAACAGATAATTTGCAAGAAGATCTTGCAAATATTTTGACATATATTGAGCAGTTGAAAGAAATTGACACGAGCAATGTTGAACCGACGTATCAAGTCACAGGCCTTGAGAATATTGAGCGTGATGATGAGATTATAGATTATGGTTTGTCTCGTAATGATCTGTTAGCTAATGCTCCTGATAAGCAAGACAATCAAATAAAAGTACCGAAGGTTCTCTAAAAATTATGAGCAAAATTGAAGCAATTATTCAGAAGATAGAAAATGGCCAAACATCGGCGCGAGAGCAGGTTGAAGCTGCATTAAAAAAGGCAGAAAAACATGCAGGTCATAATGTTTTTTTGAGCTTGTGCACTGAGCGGGCGTTGGCACGTGCTGATGAGATTGATAAAAAAATACAAAATGGTGAAGATGCGGGCAAGCTTGCAGGGGTGCCGTTTGTTGCAAAAGACAATTTCTTAACACACAACGCACCAACAACCGCTGCGAGCAAGATATTAGAAAATTTTGAAGCGCCATTTCAGGCAACTGCTATTGAAAAGCTAGAAAATGAAGGAGCGATCTGCATTGGCAAGGCTAATCTTGATGCGTTTGCCCACGGAAGTAGCACTGAAAATTCGGCATTTGGTGTAACAAAAAACGCAGTAGATGAAACGCGAGTTGCGGGTGGTAGCAGTGGAGGATCGGCTGTTGCTGTAGCGTTGGATATTGCGCCATTTGCACTAGGCACTGATACTGGTGGATCAATCCGCCAGCCAGCTAGTTTTAATGGCGTGGTTGGCTTGAAGCCAACATATGGAACGGTAAGTCGCTATGGTGTTGTTGCAATGGCGAGCAGCACAGATGTGATTGGACCACTTACTAAGACGGTGAAAGACAGCGAAATTATCATGAGTATTCTTGCTGGGCAAGATGAACGAGACGGAACGACGCTACCCGATTTTTACAAAATTCAAGAGACTGCCAGGCCGAAGCAGAAAATTGGCTTAATTAAAGAATTTATAGGCGATGATGTTGAGGAAGAAGTTCGCGCAAAAACTTTGGCTTATGTAGAGAAATTGAAACAGCAAGATCACACGGTTGAAGACGTAAGATTGCCAATGGTTCATCATAGCTTGGCGATGTATTATGTGATTGTTCCGGCTGAGATTAGCTCTAACCTTGCCAGGTATGATGGCGTTCGATATGGCAAAAGAGCCGAGGCTCAAACGCTTGCTGATGTGTATGGCAAAAGTAGAGACGCAGGCTTTATGCCAGAAAATAAACGCCGAATTATGATTGGCAGCTATGTGCTTTCTAGCGGTTATTTTGATGCGTATTATCAGCAGGCACAAAAAGCGAGAACAATTTTAATAAAAGAGATGAACGATCTTTTTGAAGAATATGATGTATTGATTGGCCCTACTGCCCCAGAGCCAGCATTTAAAATTGGCGAAAATGCAAAAGATCCAGTTAAGATGTATCTTTCAGACATTATGACAGTTTTTGCAAGCCTCAGTGGCGCACCAGCCATTAGCGTTCCGACTGGAAGCACTAAAGAAGGCTTGCCAATTGGTGTACAGCTTGTTGGCAATAACAAAACAGACGCCAACCTTTTAGCACTTGCTCGCTCGGTTGAAGGAGGTCAGAATGGATAGTCTTATCATAATTATGTTTGCGGCAATTGTTTTTATTGCTATTTTACTATTGGTGATTATTATGACCACGCGCAAAGCACCAAAAGGAATTGATAGAGAAGAATTTAGGTTAAAATGGCTAAAAATTGAAGCAAAAATTGGCGATGATGAGTCGGCTAACCAAATGGCGATCATTAATGCTGATAAATTGCTTGACCATGCGCTAAAAGCACGGGGCTTTTCTGGTGAAACGATGGCAGAGCGAATGAAAAAGGCTGAAAGTCAGTTTAAGGATAAAAAATCAGTGTGGCTAGCGCATAAATTACGAAATCGTATTGTGCATGAAGAAATGACAATAAAGCGCTCAGGAACGAAGCGCGCACTTGCTGTTTATAAGCGTGCGTTACGAGATATGGGGGCGTTATAAAAATGGTAAAGCAAGAAGTTTTAGATAATTATGAGCCAACAATTGGCATTGAGTGCCATGTGCAGCTAGCAACGAAAACTAAGTTATTTAGTGGTGCGAACAATGATGCCCGAGATGAAGCGCCCAATACGACTGTGAGCCCTATAGATTTTGGCTTTCCCGGAGTGTTGCCAGTTCTTAATAAAGAGGCTGTTACGCTCGCAATTAAAGCTGGCCTGGCTATGAATTGTGAGATTGCAAAAGTGAGCCGTTTTGATCGAAAGCACTATTTTTATCCTGATCTTCCAAAGGGATATCAGACAACTCAGCTGTATCATCCGATTATTGGCAAAGGTAAAATTGATATTCCAACACCAAACCATGAGGAATTTACTGTAAGAATTCACCATGCTCATCTAGAAGAAGATGCTGGAAAGCTAACGCATCCTGCTGGTAAAGAATATAGTTTAGTAGACTTAAATCGAGCTGGAACGCCATTGATTGAAATTGTGTCAGAACCCGATATTCATAGTGCTGAACAAGCAAAAGCATACGCTCAAGAGCTTTATCTTCTAATGACTTACTCTGGCGTAACGCACGGTGATTTATATCATGGCAACATGCGTTTTGATGTTAACGTTTCTGTTGCCAAAAAAGGCAGCAAAGAACTTGGCAAGCGAACAGAAGTAAAGAATTTAAATTCATTCAAAAGTGTAGAAAGAGCAGCAGACTATGAAATTAAACGCCAGATTGAGATTTTAGAAAAAGGCGATTCAGTAACGCAAGAAACGCGAGGCTGGAACGATGCAAAGCAAAAGACGTTTTCTCAGCGCAGCAAAGAAGAAGCTCAAGATTATCGCTATATGCCAGATGCCGATATTCCACCAGTCGTTTTAAGTGATACTGTGGTCGAAGATGTAAAAGGTGCAATGCCATTTTTACCACCTCAATATCGAGAAAAGTGGGAAGCACTAGGCGTCGATGATTCGGTTATTACTGCACTTTTGCAAGACAAGTCACAGGCAGAAATTATTAGTAAAGTGCAAGATAAATCTGATGTAGCTACTACGAAGCGAATTGCACATTGGTTTGCGAGCACGTTAGCTTCAGACGATGAATCTAATAGCGAAAAAGAAAGTTTGTCAGGCGCTTCTGCAGAAAGCTTGATTGGGCTTTCGGAGATGGTAGCAAAAAATGAACTTAGTTCTACTGCAGCAAAAGAAGTTTTCTTAGAATTACTCTCTGGCAGCAGCCTATCGCCAAAAGCAATTGCTGAAGAAAAAAATCTACTTCAAGTAAGCGACGAAGGTGCGATTGCCAAAATTGTTGATGAAGTGCTCGCAGATCCAGCTTCGCAAAAAGCAGTGCAAGATATTAAGGCAGGCAATGATAAAGCCATCGGTTTTTTGGTAGGCCAAGTGATGAAACAATCAAAAGGCAAGGCCAATCCAGCGTTAGCGCAAAAACTAATTCGCGAAAGGATATAAAAAGATGAAACGACCAACGAAAGCGATTATTTGTGCGGCAGGTTTGGGGACACGTTTTTTGCCTCAAACAAAAGCAATGCCTAAAGAAATGTTGCCAATTATAGATAAACCAGTTATTCAGCTGATCGTTGAAGAGGCGGTGGCGGCTGGTGTTACAGAGGTTATTATTGTTACCGGAAGTACAAAGCGGCCGATTGAAGATCATTTTGATAGGGCAGACGAACTTGAGAATGAGCTAGAGCAGCGCGGCAAAAAAGAGTTGGCGCAAAAGTTGAGAGAAGTGGCAGAAATGGCGAATTTTATTTATCTGCGCCAAAAGGGGTCTCCAAAAGGCAACGCGTTGCCGGTTCTTAATGCTAGGCATTTGATAAGCAATGATGAGCCGTTTTTTGTTTTCTTTGCGGATGACTTTTTTAAATCTGAAGTTCCACGTGCGGCGCAGCTTCTTGATGCGTATAAGAAAACGGGTAAATCTGTTATGTCGTTTGCAGAAGTAGCACCAGAAAAAGCAGATCAATATGGCATGGCAAAACCAGGTGAATATAAAGAAGAAGATTTATTTACCGTAAAAGGATTGGTTGAAAAGCCAGAACTAGGCACAGAGCCAAGTTTATTAGCACAGACTGGCTGCTATCTTTTAACGCCAGATATTTTGCCTCTTATTGAAAATCTCCAGCCTGGAAAAGGTGGTGAAATTGTATTAGGAGATAGTATTAGCCAGTTAGCTGAAAAAGACGTAGTGTACGGTAAGAAAATTAGTGGAACATGGCATGACGGCGGTAATCCGCTCGGCTATATAAAAGCAGTGATAGACTTTGCTTTGGACAGTGATGAATATAAAGAGGAGCTTTCTCGGTATTTAAAAAATAGAGTATAATAAGAGTATAGCTAAACGAAAGGATAGAAAACATGAGTGAAGCAGCAGAAATTTTAGTGGTAATACTTTCTATCTTTTTGGCAATCTTCTTGTTAATTGGCATTATTTTGGGCGTTATGTTGATTCGTGTGTCTAAAAATATTAGCTCAATTACGAGTTCAATTCAGCATACAACAGAGCAGATTGAAACAGTTGTTGAAAGCGTTTCAAAAGCAACAACTCCAATGATAATTGCAAAAATGATTATGAAACAGTTTAAAGACGGTAAAGATAAAAAAAAGTAAAGGAGCTAAGAGATATGTCTAAAGGAAAATTTGCACTAGGAGCACTTATCGGCGCGGCTGCAGGGGCTCTTGCGGGAGTATTGGCAGCACCAAAAAGCGGAAAAGAAACTCGACAAGATATTAAAGATAAGGCGAATAAGGTCAAGAAAGACACAACAAAAAAAGCTGATCAAGTAGCCAAAGAAGCTAAGAAAAAAGCAGACGCTGTATCTGAAGAAGTAAAAGATACGGTTGATGAAGTGAAATATAAAGCAAAAGATGTGAAAAAGCGAACTGAAGGTGCGGTTGAGGGCGCTAAAGCTGGTTTTAAGAAGAAGCGATAATAAGGTTTTGATGACGAAGAAAAAAACAGTAGCTGAAAAATTTGCAGATGATCAGGTAAAAGGTGCGCAGCAAGATCTTGTCGAACAGCTTTTTGATGATCATTATAAGCATCGAGGACGCATTTACCAAGTCAACTTTTTTAGAGGCATAAGTTTTGGCTTTGGCAGTGTTTTAGGTGCGACAGTGCTGGTGGCGATTCTTTTATGGCTCCTTTCGTTTTTTAATGAGATGCCATTTATTGGAGATGTCGTAAAAAGTACGCAACAAAGTATAGAACAACGTAGTCGCTAGCTGAAATTAAGGGAGAGGTGTGTGAGTAAAACGATTTTAAAACCGTCAGATTATGTTCATCTTCATAATCATACGCACCATAGCCTTCTCGATGGGCTAACAAAAATTGACGAGCTTATTCTGCATGTTAAAGATCTTGGTATGCATGCTGTTGCTATGACAGATCACGGTACGCTTTCAGGCGCTATTGATTTTTATAAAGCATGTAAAAAACATGACATCAAGCCAATTATTGGTATGGAAGCCTATGTTGCAGCTCGAAAAATTTCAGACCGCGACCCAGCAAAAGACAAAGCGCGCTATCATCTTATTCTTCTAGCTATGAATAACAAAGGTTACGAAAACCTTATGCGACTTTCGACAATTGCCAATCTTGAAGGCATGTATTATAAACCGCGAATTGATCATGAGCTTTTAGAAAAATATAACGAAGGGCTTATTGTTTTGAGCGGTTGCGCTGGTGGCGAACTTGGCGAAGCCTTGCGCGGCGAAAACTATGAAAAAGCAAAGTCAATTGCTGAATGGTATAAAGGGATTTTTGGTGACAGGTATTATCTCGAGATCCAAGATCACAACGAATGGGCAGAACAAGTTAAGATTAACGAAGGAGTTTTTAAACTTTCTGAAGAGTTAAATATTCCAAAAGTAGTAACAGGCGATGCGCACTATCTTAAGCCGGATGATCAAGATTCTCACGAGATTTTGCTTTGTGTGGGAACGGGATCGTATCTTAGCGACACGGATCGGATGAGTTTAAAAGATTTTCATCTCCATGTCACCGATCCAAAAGATGTAATTGAGCGCTGGCAAGATAAATACCCTGATATTGTTCGAAATACTAAAGAGATTGCCGATCGCTGCAATATTGAAATTGAGCTAGGCAAAATTTTAATCCCAACCTTCCCTACGCCAAAAGGTGAAAGCGAGAAGAGCTATCTTGAAAAGCTTGTATATCGTGGTCTTGCGTGGCGTTATGGCAAAGCGGAATTTGAAAATAAATTAACAATTGCTGAAGCCAAGAAGCAGCTTCCGAAGGATGTGCTAGAAAGAGCCGAGTTTGAACTTAAGACCATTGAGAGTATGGGGTTCAACGGCTATTTTTTGATTATTTGGGACTTCATGGATTGGGGTAAGAAAAGAGGTATTATTTTTGGTCCTGGTCGTGGTTCGGCCGCTGGTTCAATTATTGCCTACGCTCTTAATATTACAGATCTTGATCCGATAAAATACGACCTTCTTTTTGAGCGATTTTTGAATCCAGATCGTATATCTATGCCCGATATTGATATCGATATTCAAGATACTCGTCGTGATGAAGTAATTCAATACTGCGTTGAAAAATATGGTGATGACAAAGTTGCAAACATTGTTACCTTTGGTCGTATGGCTGCTCGCGCTGCTGTAAGAGATGTTGCACGTGTTTTGCAGGTTCCTTATTCTGATGCGGATCGTCTTGCAAAGCTTGTGCCAGCTCCTGTGCAGGGTCGCCATATTCCATTAAAAAAGAGTGTTGAAAGTGATGCTGATTTAAGGAATGAATATGAAACAAATGCAGATGCGAAACGCGTTATAGATTTTGCATCACGGCTTGAAGGGACGATTCGCTCACATGGTGTGCATGCTGCGGGTGTGGTGATTGCGCCAGATGAAATCGTAAAGTTTACGCCACTTGAAATGGCACAAAAAGGTGTTGTATCAACGCAATACCCAATGTTTCCTATTGAAGATCTTGGGCTTTTAAAAATGGATTTTCTCGGGCTTTCAAACCTTACAATTATTAACAATGCGCTGAGAATTATTAAAAAGGTATATAAAAATGATATTGAGCTTGCGACGCTGCCGCTTGATGATGAAAAAACATTTGAACTCTTTCAACGCGGCGACACAACAGGTGTATTTCAGCTGGAATCTGCTGGCATGAAGCGCTACCTAAAGCAGCTTCAGCCAACGGTTTTTGAAGACATTATTGCGATGGTTGCGCTATATCGTCCCGGACCAATGCAGTTTATTGACGATTTTATTGCAAGAAAGCATGGCAAGAAAAAGATTGAATATCTGCACCCAAAGATGGAAGATGCTTTGAAGAGTACATACGGAATTTTGGTATATCAAGAGCAGTTTATGCAAATTTCAAAAGATATGGCTGGTTTTACCGGCGGTCAGGCGGATACGCTTCGAAAAGCTGTTGGCAAGAAGATCATGTCTATGATGAAAGAGGTAAAGCCGCAGTTTATTGAAGGCGCAATTAAGCATAGTGGCGCAGACAAGAAGTTAGTTGAAAAATTTTGGGATCAGCTAGAAGAATTTGCTAACTATTGTTTTAACAAATCACATGCAGCATGTTATGCAATGATTGCATATTGGACGGCGTACCTTAAGGCGCATTACCCGGACGCTTTTATGGCAGCTTTAATGACAAGCGACCAAGATGATATCGATCGCTTAGCGATTGAGATTAGTGAATGCAAAAAAATGGGCATAAAAGTATTGCCGCCAGATGTTCGCGAAAGCTATGTTGAATTTGCTATTGTTCCAGAAAAAAATGAAATTCGCTTTGGTATGGCTGCGGTGAAAGGTGTTGGCACGGGGGCGGTAGAAGAAGTTTTGCGCGCGCGCGAAGAAGAGCCATTTAAGAGTATTGAAGATTTTGCGAAACGCGTAAGTACCAGCAAGGCAAATAAAAAAGCCTGGGAATCACTTATCAAAGCTGGTGCGTTTGATGCTTTCGGTGATAGGTCAGACTTACTATTTAACGTTGAGACACTCCTTGGATTTGCGAGTAAATTACAAAAAGAAGCAATTAGCGGGCAAGCAGATTTATTTGGTGGGCTAGAGAGCGCTGTTGCGATGCCAAGTGTTGAGTTGCAGCCTGCGCCAACAAAGCACTCGCCAAAAGAACTTTTAACATGGGAGAGAGAGCTACTTGGTCTCTATTTAAGCTCTCATCCGCTTGATTCTTATGAAACATACTTAAACGAGCAAACTGTTTCTTTAAATAGCGTCGGCGAACCACTTGATAACAAAACAATTACCGTCGGCGGAGTTATTAGTTCTATCCGTTCTATTACTACAAAAAGCGGCAGCAAAATGGCGTTTGTTGGCTTAGAAGACAAAACTGGCGAAACAGAAATTATCGTTTTTCCAAAATTATTTGAAAAAATTGGAGACACTCTAATGCAAGATTTAGTCGTCTCTATTAAAGGTCGCGTTAACGCAAGAGATAAGAACGGTAATCTTACTGGTGAAGTGAAAATTATCGCAGACGAAATAACACCAATTACAGAAGAAGATTTAAAAAACTATACGGTAACGGGTAAAAAAATGAAGACGCCTGCTGGCAAGAAGAGCGTGAAGGCGGAAGTGGCAAAACAAGAAGCACCACTAAATATTGCTCCACCAATTGATAAACCAAAAAAGATTTATATTCACATTAAAGATCCGAATGAGCACGAAAAATTACTACAAATGAAGAAGCTTTTTAATGAATACCCAGGCGATAGTGAAATCATTTTGATGCTTGGTGATGATAAACAGTCAGCTATCCGCCTGCCGTTTAAAGCAGATGCAACGAATGGTCTAAAAGGTAAGCTAGTCGATATTTATACTGAAAAGTGCGTTGTTTTTAAGTAGAAAGTGCATAGAGCGCGATTCCAGCGGCAACACTTACGTTAAAAGACTCTTTTTTGCCTTGCATTGGAATTTCTAATAATTCATCGCACTGCTTCATAATATCGTCAGTAATTCCCGACACTTCTTCACCTAAAATAAGGGCTACTTTATCTGTTGGTCTATAGTTTGGAAGTAAAATACTTTTTTCGTTTTGTTCTAAGCCTAAAATAGAATATCCTTCATCCCGTAATGTTTTTATGATGACTTGAATATCTTCTTGGTAAGAAAAGTGTACTGTTTTTTCTGCGCCTAATGCTGTTTTACTAATTTGCTGGGTCAGCTTTTCAGAGATGTGAGGTAAGCGAACATCATTGTGCATTTTAGGGTATGGTGTATATCCGGTGAGGTATAGTTTTTTAATCCCAAATCCATCGCAGGTGCGAAAAATAGAGCCAACATTATGAGTAGAGCGAATATTGTGGGTAATAACGATTATTTCTGATTTTTCCATACCATCTATTGTAACAGTCGTAAAACCTTATGCTTTTCTGATACAATGTTAGCTAATGGACGAGGAAAAGCAAAAAGCGCATTATCGCGATAAAGACGAGAAAAACACGCAGCAACGTGCGGCAATTTTAGGACTTGAATATTTAGATACACGCGGGCTAACAGATCAAATTGAACTTGTGCCTCAGCTACTAACCATAGACGAAATGCACAAAGGTCGTTTGGTGCCGCTTTATAATGGCAATGACATAGACCCATTCGTGTTTGGCGTTACAAATAACACACCGCAGTCAATCACGAACACGCTAAAAGCGAAATATAACGAAAAAGGTCAGACTGCGAAGATGGTGTTGATTAGTAACACTGGCTACCGAGAGATGATGCTTCGTTATGATCCGCCAAAAAGAGTAGTATACGAAGATGTAACAATTGCAAAAGAGGGCGATAGTGAAACAATTGCTGAGGTGTCTAAAACGCTTGAATCTGTTAATACGGATGATATCTTAGACTATCTCATTACGCAGGCCGAGCTATTAGGGGCGAGTGATATTCACCTTGAAAATGAACGAGATGAACTTCGTGTGCGCTTTCGTGTTGATGGTGCTCTGCATCCTGTTGCAAAGCTCTCTCATGATAAATATCGTGTCTTGCTTGCGTCGCTAGCTTCTCGGGCGAATATTTCTACTGCAGCCACAGATGCGCAATCTGGAAGTATGCAGCAGCGCATTGAGAAAGAGGGCAAGGTTATTTTTCTTAATATGCGTATCGAGGTAATCCCAACTGTCTATGGGCAAGATGCAGTAATCCGACTCTTTAATTTTGATGAATCACTTTTAAATCTCAATAATATTGGGGTGAGCGAATCCGAGCGGGCGCAGATTGATAAAATTATTCAGCACCCAAGGGGTATGGTGCTGATGGTTGGTCCAACTGGGTCAGGAAAATCCACTACACTTTATAGTATTATCAATGCACTAAATACAACTGATAGAAAGATTATTACGCTTGAAGATCCGGTTGAATTTCGTGTGCCTGGCGTGAGTCAAATTCCAGTTAATACAGATGGTGGCTTAAGTTTTGGCGATAAACTCCGAGCAGTTTTGCGGCTTGATCCTGATGTTGTGATGGTTGGTGAAATTAGAGACAAAGATACCGCGCGTACGGCTGTACAAGCGTCTATTACAGGGCATTTGGTACTCAGTACCTTTCACGCTAATTCTGCCGCTGCGGCATTTAGCCGAATGATCGACATGATTGGCGTGAACCCAATATTTAGCACAGCTATCCGTCTTGTTGTTGGCCAGCGACTTGTAAGAAAGCTAGACGACAATAAAGAGGCGTATAAAGCAGATGACGCAACGAAAGAATGGATAAAAGAGACGCTAAAAGGCTTACCAGAGCATATTGAAAAACCAAACCTTGATGGCGACATCACGCTATATAAGCCTATCGTTTCTGAAGATTCGCCATTTGGCTATAAAGGGCGAATTGTTCTAATGGAGCAAATGGTAGTGAATGAAGAAATTCAAAAATATCTTCGTGGTGAATTAGCGGATGTTCACACAGAGGCAATTGAACAGACAGCCAAAGAGCAGGGTATGGTAACTATGCTGCAGATGGGCGTTTTAAAAGCGCTTGAAGGCGAAACAACGCTCGAAGAAGTGAATAGAGTTCTTTAAACAATTACTTTTGCAATTGCGGGCACAAGCTCCTTATTCATAATTGAAGGAATAATTTCATCTGGATTTGGATTTTTAACTAAGCTTGCAATTGTTTCAGCAGCTGCAATTTTATGCTCATCAGTGATTTTTTGCACTCCGTTATCAAGTGCGCCACGAAATATACCAGGGAAGGCAAGTGCGTTATTCACTTGATTTGGTAAATCGCTTCTACCCGTAGCAAGCACTGCTACGCCAGCTTCTTTTGCGAGCTGAGGACTAATTTCCGGGTTAGGATTTGCAAGAGCAAATACAATCGGATTATCAGCCATTCTTTTAATGTGTTCTTTTGTTAATAAATCAGCTTTACTAACGCCAATAAAAACATCAGCGTTTTCTAGCGTATTGCTTAGATCTCCATCAATATTGTTTGGGTTTGTGATGTCTAAGAGCTCTTTCTTTTGGCTATCTAAGCCAGTTCGATTTTGGCTAATTGCCCCTTTGCTGTCAACCAGAATAATTTCAGGCTTAGCATAGCGATGAAGCAGTTTTGTGATTGCTGTTCCAGCCGCACCAGCGCCAACAATCACAATTTTTGTTTCCTCAAGCTTTTTTCCCACAACTTTCACTGCATTAATCAGTCCAGCCAAAACAACGACCGCAGTGCCGTGTTGGTCGTCATGAAATACAGGAATATCAAGCTCAGTTTTTAGTCTTTCTTCAATTTCAAAACACTTTGGTGCCGCAAAATCTTCAAGATTAATTGCGCCAAAACTTGGTGCAATATTTTTAATTGTTTGAATAATTTCTTCAGTATTCTGCGTATTAAGCACAATTGGCACAGAATCAATGTTTGCAAAATGTTTAAATAGTAGTGCCTTACCTTCCATTACTGGCATACTGGCTTTGCCGCCAATGTTGCCAAGTCCCAAAACGGAAGAGCCGTCAGAAATAACTGCTACCAAATTATTCGTCCAGGTATATTCTTTTAACTTATTCGGATTTTCGGCAATTGCTTTACTTATGGCCGCTACGCCGGGTGTGTAATAGGCGCTTAATTTTTCTTGATCAATGACTTCATCGCGAAGTTTTGTTGTAATCTTGCCTTTATTTTTTTTATGAAGTTCTAGGGCCTTTTCATCAATACTCATACTAACCAATAGTATATGGTTTTTGCTTTTATAACTAGTTGTTTTTGGGTTATTTCTTCTCAAAAATCCTTAAAAAGATTAAGAACTTATGAGAAGGACAGAATATATCCCTGCGGGGGACGGAGGTGCAGTTCCTCCGTCCCCATTCCCCGAGAGTTCAGGGAATTCCAATCGCCAGCACTTTGCTGTGATCGCAGCAAAGTATGACTGACTCTAGGTTAGGGAAGACCTCTTTCAGCTCAGTGTATTCACCATTCTTGAAAGTATCTCCCAGTGGCAAATTGATGTTGACCACTGCCACCTGAACATTTTCGGGCTTCTCCTTGGTTGTGGCAGCAAAGACTTTCCCGGCAGTCTCGAAGGCTTTGCTGCCCGCACCCAAGAGATACTGAACCAGTGTTGCCTGTGGTTCGTCCTCTCCTTTCAGGAAGGCTGCCTTCACATGGCTAGCTTTCACATGGCGCTGTGCTTCAGAGAGCACTCGTCCATTGAGGACGTCAGCGGCACCGAGAACAACGACTCCTGGCATCTGCATACCGTCACCTCTCCTCAGGGTCTATATTCTGTCAAAAATCTATTCAAGCATTGCTGCTCAAACTTTTGTTATCTTAATAATAAACAAAGATAATGTCAATCATCGCCACTTAAACTTATAATAATTAACCCCTTTCACATCTGAAGATTTGTGCTATAATGGCTAGTTGAATAGTTAATAATAAAGTTTTAAGCGAGAGAAGAAGAATGAGTTTTGCATTAATTCAAAAGGTAAATAATGCCCAGAAAAAGGCGAAAGTAGTTGACGTTCGTACCGGTGACACCGTGCGTGTGCACCAAAAAATTAAAGAAGGCAATAAAGAGCGCGTTCAGGTGTTTGAAGGCGTAGTATTGCGTACTGACCGCAAGAATTCGCACACTAGCCGTATCACAGTTCGTAAAGTTGCAAGCGGTATTGGTGTTGAAAAGAGCTTTTTACTCCACAGCCCATTGGTTGAAAAAGTTGAAGTAACAAAACGAAGTAAAGTTCGCCGCAAGTATCTTAGCTTTCTCCGCGCACGAAGCGGAAAAAGCGCTCGTCTTAAGGCAGTTGATTTTGATAAAAAGGCGGTGAATGATGTAAGCGTTCCTGAGCCAAAAGAGCAGCCAAAGGAAGAAAAGGCTGAAGACAAGAAGTAAAGCTTTATAAATCTAAAGTCTAAAATACTCCGCTAAAAACGGAGTATTTTTTATATACTAAAAAGTATGATTGTTGGAATTGATGAAGTTGGGCGTGGTGCATGGGCTGGGCCATTGGTGGTTGGAGCGGTGGCTCTTGGCGGTAATGAGATTGAGGGCTTAACAGATAGCAAAAAGCTTACAGCTAAAAAGCGACAAACGCTTTCTGGCATTATTCGTGAGGCCACGCCACATATTGGGTTAGGTTGGGTCTCGGCGCAAACGATTGACAAAATTGGGCTTTCAACGGCACTTAAGGTGGCTGCTAGAAAAGCGCTTGATGAAATTAAAGCAGAATATGATGAGATTATTATTGACGGCACCATTAAGTTGATCGATGATCCGCGAGTGTCGACGCTAAAGCAGGCGGATTTGTTGGTACCTAGCGTTTCAGCGGCTTCAATCATTGCAAAAGTGGCAAGAGATTATTATATGCAAAAAATCTCGGCTGATTATCCTGAGTATGGCTTTGAAAAGCATGTTGGTTATGGCACGAAATTCCACCGCGATGCAATCGCAAAACATGGATCAAGCGATCTACATAGAATGAGTTTTTCGCCCATGAATGAAATTGTGGCATCGCCAAAACCAGCAAATAAAAGTATTGGGCAAATAGCTGAAGATGAAGCGGCAAAATATTTGCAGAATAAGGGCTATAAAATTATTGATAGAAATTGGAAAACGAAATATTGTGAGATTGATATTATTGCCAAGAAAGATAACGTTATTTATTTTGTTGAAGTGAAATACCGCAGACAAGAAAATCAAGGCGGTGGTATCGCGGCAATTACGCCCAAGAAACTAAAGCAAATGCAATTTGCCGCTACTTTATGGCAAGCGAATCACTCGCAAATTAGGGAAGATGTGCAACTTGCAGCACTTAGTATGAAAAGTGAGCTACCAAAAGTAGAAAGCTTTTTAAATATTACGTAGCACTGCAATAACCTCGGCTTCGTCTTGGCTGAGCCATTCTATTCGCGCAGCGATTTCGCTTTTACCAATAGTAATAGCGCGCTTTAATGATGCATCGCTCATCATTGGAGTGAAGAACGCGGAATATTCTTCTAGCTGTTCTTTTTTACTCAGAACGCTTCCTAGAATGGTCGGAAATATATCATAGCTTTTGTCGGATCCGTAGGTCTCTTCGACCCACTTCCAATTTTCTTGTACCCATTGCCAGGTAGTATTGCGGCCATAACGGTTTCTTAGGCAATAAATAAACCAGTGTACAGCATTTTGTGGTCGAACACGCTTGCTGTCGGTCATAGTTTCTAGCAGGTGCTTAATAGTCTCGGTGCTATTTGTACCAGTGAGGCCAGCAATAATGTCTTCTTGCAGTTCGCTACTGTGCGTTTCATCGTGCAGATTTAGCAGGTGCTCTACTATTTGTTTTGGATTATCATTATGGCGAACGGCGGCGCTTAGAATGAGCGAACGTATTTCGCCATCAATTTTTTCAATGTTATTTTTATGATCATCGTAGACGGCAAGTGCTTGCTTTATGGCATTTTCATCTTCTCCATATATGCTAAGCCCGGCAACTGTTGCGCGAAGCTTCGTGTCAGATTCTGGTTCATTTTCTTTTTTCTTCCAGCCGAGTCGTTTAAACTCTTGATGAGCGAGCTTTAGCGCAAGTTTTTTGAGACCCTGCTCGGCTTTCGTGTCGTTTTCAACAAATATTTTTAGCGTTCCAAAGCTAAAGCCAATCATATCCCAGACAGGCTGAGAAGACTCTTTTTCGTAGGCTTCTAGAAGCCTAACTAATTCAGCAGAAGCAAGATGCGGTGAGCGCATCAGAAGTGTTGTTTCAAGTAGGAGCCGAAGCCTGTCGACAACGCTAATATCTTTATTGCCGACTCGTTGAATCAAACTGGTTCTTGATTCAACGTCGTAGTTGACTATATATTGCGCTTTACCCCCGACATTTAGCTGAAGTGGTGCCGTTGCTTTAATTGTTAATTCTTTTTCTTTCATAAGCTTAGGAGTAGTTTTATTATTTGCCAAAAGAAGTAGCGGCCATGTTTTTCTTTCATTTGGCTTTGCGCCAAGTAAAAATTCAGATTGACGCAACGTGTAGCCAGCATCTCTTTTTTCGACGTTTATAACAGGGAAGCCAGATTTTTCGAGCCAAGGAGTAATGAATGCTGCGGCATCTGGATCAAGCGCTTGCCATAAGTCATTACCCGTAGTGTTCGCGTAGGCGTGCTGTTTAAAATATTTCTTTAGACCATCGCGAAATTTTTCTTCACCAATATATTCAAGAAGCATTCTAAGCACGGTTGCACCTTTTGCATAGACAATTGCACCGTCAAAAAGCGTTCCAATTTCATCTGGATGGTGGACCTCGGTTTTGATTGATTGAACGCCAGGATTACTATCTCTTCGTAATGAAGGGAGTGTTTCTGAACTTACAAAATCATCCCAGTGATGCCACTCGGGGAACAGCGCATCAAGCCCAACAAATTCCATAAGGCTTGCAAAACTTTCGTTAAGCCATAGGTCATCCCACCATTTCATAGTGACGAGATTCCCAAACCATTGGTGACTTGTTTCGTGAACGATTACTCTTGCGATGCGTTGCCTGGTGCTTACGCCAACGGAATCGTCGGCAATAAGGTAATCTTCGCGGTAGGTAATGAGACCCCAATTTTCCATTGCAGCAGATGCGCCGCCACCCATATCTGGCAAAGCGATGTGATCGGCTTTTGGCAAAGGGTATGGAGTTCCAAAATACTCATCAAAAAAATCAATTGTACGAATTGCGGTATCAAGCGCAAAACGCAAAGATTTCTTAGATTGTGCTGGTGTTGAAAAAATACGAACATCAACATCGCTTCTTGTTTTTCCTTCAACACAGTGAACCTCTCCTACTGCAAACGCAAGTAGATATGTACTCATTTTCGGGGATTGGTCGAATGTTGTGACGATTTTTTCACCGTCTTCTATTTGCTTAACGACGGGCATATTACTAAGAGCAGTAACACCAGACTCTGTTTTTAAAGAAAGGTCGAATGTTGCCTTAGCCTCTGGCTCGTCAACGCAGGGGAACACCTCTCGTGCATGATGGCTTTCAAATTGTGTGGCAAGAAGCTCTTTATTTTTGCCTTTGTGTTTGAAGTAGCAAGGATAGACACCATGAGCACTATCAGTAATTTTTCCTGAAAAGTGTAGTTCAATTGTATATTTTCCTGGCTCAAGCTCTTCGGGTGTTTTTAATGAAAGCTCATCATTTTCTTTATGAGATATTTTTGCGTCAAAACTATTTATTGTTGCCTTTTCAATATGTAAGTCTTTTGAATGCAGGATGATATGAGGTGCCTTATGCACCAAAAATCCTTCAATAATAGCCGAGCCGCTAAAAGTCCGTTTTTCTCTTTCAAGATCTAGCGATAACCGGTAGTTTTTTGGTTGGAATTGTTCATAGAGTCGAGTAATTGTTTGCATTATTTCATTCTAGCACTCTTGCAAAAAAACTGCAGAGGAGCTATAGTAAAAGAGTACTTATCCGGCCGCCTGAGGTCGGGTTTTTTTATAAGAAAATCTAAGGAGATATGAAATATGAGTAGTGATATTAATGTAAAGCAATTAGCACTTGCAGTGCGAACAATTGCTGAAGAGAAAAACTTGCCAGAAGACACAGTTTTAGAGGTGATTGAGCAGGCGGTTGCCGCTGCATGGCGACGCGATCATGGTGAGCGTGAACAAGAAGTTCGTGCTGAAATGAATGTAAATACTGGCGATACGAAAGTTTTTGTTAGTAAAGAAGTTGTTGAAGAGGTAGCTAATAAAGCAACTGAAATTAGTTTAGCTGATGCTAAAAAATTGAAAAAAGATGCTGAGATTGGCGACATAGTTGAGCAAAGTGAAGTTGCAACAACATTTGGTCGTGTGGCTGCGCAAACTGCAAAGCAAGTTGTGCTGCAACGTCTTCGCGAAGCTGAGCGTGAAGTTGTGCTTGATGAATATGCAGATAAAATTGGCACGGTTATTACAGGCACTGTGCAACGCGTAGAAGCACGCTTGGTGCGTGTAGAGCTTGGTAAAGCAAGCGGTATTTTACCGGCAAGTGAGCAAATTCCTGGCGAGTATTATTCTCCTGGAACAAGAATTAAAGTGTATCTTAAGGAAGTTGAGCGTGGAAATCGTGGTCCGCAATTAGTGTTAAGCCGTGCAAATGAACAGTTTGTTGAGCATTTATTCCGCCAAGAAGTTCCTGAAATGGAGACTGGCGCAGTTGAAATTAAGGCAATTGCTCGTGAAGCAGGTAAGCGTACGAAACTAGCAGTTGCGTCAACTGTCCCAGGCGTGGATCCAGTTGGTACGTTTGTTGGTGGGCACGGAACGCGTGTGCAGGCAGTCATGAATGAGATTGGCGAGCAAGAAAAGATCGATATCATTACCTTTGATGAGGATCCTGCAGTGTTTATTACAAATGCAATTAGCCCAGCTGAAGTGGTAGAAATTAAGATTGAAAAAGGCGAAGAAAAGCGAGCAAAAGTAATCGTCAATGAAGACCAGCAATCAATTGCTATTGGGCGTGGTGGCCAGAATGTTCGCTTAGCAAGCAAGCTAACGGGTTACGAGCTTGATATCGAAACAGCACAAGCAAAGCTAACGGAAAAGAAACCACGAAAAAACATCGAAGATTCATTGCTCAGCGCAGTAGAAGAAACAACTGAAGAATAAAATTAGTAGCAGAAACTAAATTAGCACTCTTGACTAACGAGTGCTAATTTTCTATACTATTAAATAGGTAAAAGTCTTATACAAAAATCATTTTGGAGGTAGTATAGAAACATATGATGCCTGAAAGTTTTGCAGAATTTGTCGATCGTTTAACCGACAACGCGCGCGGAAGTTTACAGCATGCCGAGGCAATTGCAAGAAGCCTAGGTAGCGCATATGTTGGCACAGAACACCTTCTTTTGGGCGTATTAAGTCAAGATACTTCAGTTGGCGCAAAACTTCTTTCAGATTCTGGCGTAACGCTGCAGCGCGCGCGGTTAGCGCTGAATTTAACCCCAAGAACACTTGTGGTGAGTACGGGAGCGAAAGGTTTAAGTGAAACAGCAAAGCTAACACTTAAAATGAGTTGGGATGTAGCGCAAGATTTTCATCAAGATTTTTGCGGCACCGAGCATATTCTTTATAGTATTTTAAGCCAAAAAAACGCTCGAGCAACAGTACTCTTAAGAGATATGAATATAAATGTTCCAGATCTCTTAAGCGGACTCGAAGATTATTTAAATCATCAGCAACGTTCTTTTGATGCGCTTGGTGAAGGGATTGGTAACTTAAAAACAAAGCGAGGTCGTAGTGGTGCGCTTGATACGTATGGAGTTGACTTAACAGCGCAGGCCCGAGCTGGAGAGCTAGACCCGGTGATTGGCCGCAATGATCAGATTGAGCGACTCGTAACTGTTTTAACGCGCCGAACAAAGAATAACCCAGTGCTTATTGGTGAGCCTGGGGTAGGGAAGACGGCGATTGTTGAGGGGTTGGCAACACGGATTGCCAAGGAGCAAGTGCCAGAGCATCTTTTAGATAAAAGAGTAGTTCAGCTTGATCTTGCAGGTATGATTGCTGGCACAAAATATCGGGGTGAATTTGAAGAGCGACTTAAAAAAGTTGTTGCCGAGCTAACTGAAAACGATCACAATATCGTCTTTATTGATGAGCTTCATTTGTTGGTGGGTGCAGGTGCGGCAGAAGGTGCAATGGATGCAGCGAATATCTTAAAACCAGCATTGGCACGTGGTAAATTACGACTTATTGGCGCAACAACACTCGACGAATATCGAAAACATATTGAAAAAGACGCAGCTTTAGATCGACGCTTGCAATCAATTATTGTGCCAGAGCCAAGCCTGAAAGACACGGTAGATATCCTTAAAGGGCTGCGCCATCATTATGAAACGCATCACAATGTATCTCTTCCAGATGATGTAATTGAAGATGCGGTAAAACTAGCCGACAGATATGTTACCGAGCGTTTTATGCCAGACAAAGCAATTGACGTAATTGATGAAGCGGCTTCAAAAGTTCGAGTAGCACGCGGCACTCAGCCCTCAAAGCTTCGCGATTATAAACGAGAAATTCGCGGTCTCAATGAAAAGATGGAAGACGCAGTGAATGCGGAAGATTATGAACGTGCTGCGCTATATAAAACGCGCATTAGCCAGATTTCGCAACGGGTTGAAAAGCTTGAAAAAGAAACGCGTAAACAGTCGCAAGTAGTGCTTAGCACTGATGACATTGCTGCTGCGGTTGCCACAATGACGGGTATTCCAGTGCGCCAAGTTGTCAAATCCGAAGCGAAGCTTTTAAGGAACTTAGAAAAACATCTTGGCAAGAATATTATTGGACAAAAAGAGGCGATTGCAAAAGTTTCACGAGCGGTCAGAAGGAGTCGTTCGGGAATTGCCCATGCAAAGCGACCGATCGGCTCTTTTATTTTTATGGGTCCAACTGGTGTTGGTAAAACAGAGCTTGCAAAAGTGCTTGCCCGCGAAGTATTTGGCTCTGAAGAAGCGCTTATCAAAATTGATATGAGCGAATTTAGTGAACGCCATACGGCAAGCCGACTTGTTGGCGCACCGGCTGGATATGTTGGCTATGATGACGGCGGGCAGCTAACTGATAAAATTCGCCGCCAACCATATAGTGTTGTACTGTTTGATGAAATTGAAAAGGCGCATCCAGATGTCTTTCAGCTCTTACTTCAGCTTCTTGAAGATGGAAAGATGACAGATGCAAAAGGCAGAAGTGTTAGCTTTAGTAATACGATTATTATTTTAACGAGCAACTTAGGTGCCGAGCGCATGCAAAAAGAGGTGACACTTGGATTCAAGGCTGTAAATAAAAATGACAAGAAGAAGCTTGAAGATTTGCATGAAGAAAACGCAGAAGCAGCCAAAGAGGCTTTGGGCGATATGATGCGGCCAGAGCTTATTAATCGTTTTGATAGCATTGTGGTATTCCACGCTTTGACTCGGCAAAATGTGAGCAAGATATTTGATCTTCAAATTCACGAGCTTCAAGAGCGCTTAATGGATAAAGGTCTTAGGATTGTTGTAAGCTCAAGTGCTAAGCGGTGGCTGCTTGACAGAGGCTATGATGTGCGAAATGGTGTGCGACCTCTCAGACGAGTTATTCAAGATGAGCTTGAACATACAATTGCAGACGGGCTGCTAAAAGGCGACTTTAGAAAAGGCGATGTTTTACGGGCGCACATTAAGCAGGGGCAATTAAGTGTTGAGGTCGGAGCAGAATAAAGCATGAAGAGTTGGTTTGGGCGTTTTATTGCGCTTGCAGTCACAGTTGCTATATTCAGCGGCGTCACCTGGGCATTATTCAATTGGCAAAACTTAGTTGATCGCTTCGTTGCTTCAACATATCAACCAAGTAGTGAAATGCAACAGATCGTTGATACGCTGCAACTTACAGATGAAGGAAAATTTTATTTTTTTGCTGCCCAACCAGCTTTGAACGATCGTAAAGATTTTAATAATAATTGCAGCCACAGAGACAAAGAAAGTATTATTTTAGGCTGCTACGTGCCAATGCAGCATATTTTTATTTTTGATATTGATGACGAAAGACTGACTGGTGTTAAAGAGGTAACATCCGCACACGAAATGCTGCACGTTGCGTATGATAGGCTTTCAGCTTCGGAAAAGGATGAAGTAAACAAGCTGCTTGAAAGTGAACTTTCATCCATTACTAATGAAGGCTTGCAGGAAAGATTGGCTGTATATGAAAGAACAGAGCCTGGCGAGAAATTTAACGAGCTTCATTCAATTATCGGCACAGAAATTGCTTCAATAAACCCTGAGCTTGAAGAGTATTACAAGCAATATTTTGAGGATCGAAAAGCAATTGCTCAGATGGCAAATCGCTATGAGCAGTTATTTAATGAATTGCAGCAACAACAGGAAGGGCTGGCAGCAGAGGTTGACGCGCTTGCTGTTGAGCTCAATCAGCGTGTGAGCAATTACAATGCGGAAATCGACTCGCTAAACAGTGATATTTCTGACTTTAACCAAAAAGCTCGCTCGGGTTATTTTGAAGGTGAAGCTTCATTTAATATTGCAAGAAGTGAGCTGATCACAAGGCAAGATCAACTAGAAAATGAGCGTAGTGCAATTGAAGGGTTAGAGCAGCGGTATGAGCAAAAGCGCTCACAACTTGAAGCACTCAACAGTGAAGCAGAAAGCTTGAATAAAACCATCGACAGCCGTCTTGAGCCAGTGCCATCCATTTAAACGCTTGTGGTATACTTGAGCTAAAGTAGATAGGACGAAAACGAAACATGATTTCAAAGTTTTTAAGTGGTAAGCAAAGCGGTTTTACGATTATAGAACTGTTAGTTATTGTTGTCGTGATTGCGATTTTGGCTGGCATTGCAATTGTCGCGTATCCTGCATATCAAGAAAGAGCGAGAGACTCGAAAAGGAAGGCAGATTTGCATGCTATTGCGGATGCATATAAGGCAGCTTTGGCCGATGGGAATGCAGAGGGTGATTTGCCCAACCCTTTCTACCCAAACTTTACGTTAAGTTCATTTGGAAATGGAGCGAATGTAAATGATGACCCGACTATTGCTGGAAATACTGCCGTCCCTAATAATGCTGGTGGCGTCCTTGGTGGGTTAGGCTATTTAACTGGCACACTGCAAGATCCAAAATGGACAGAATCACCCGACCCTGGCGCATATCACTCCTCTGGCCCAATAATCTATTCGGGGTATATATTAATTAAGTGTTTAAACGATAAGGGCTACTACAGTCTTGCTCGACTTGAAACACCAAGTGCTGAAGATATTAGTCGCTATAATAATTTTATTAATGACGAGGTGAACACAATAGGCAGTAACGGTGCTAATCCTGGAAATACAAATTCTTGCTTCCATACAACACAGGGGGATAATCTTGCAGAATCTGCCAGTAGTGATGATAACTTTAGGGATTGGGTGCTGGAATTTTTTAGTGTAAACACTGATTACAATTATGTAATTTATATTAAATAGAATATGATAAAGCTAAAATCAAAATACATTTGTCAACAATGTGGGGCGGAGTTTTCAAAGTGGTCAGGTAAGTGCGATAATTGCGGTGCTTGGAACAGCTTATTAGAACAAACTACCGAAACGAGCGGAAAATCTGCTGTTTCGCGTAGTCGGGGTAAAAAACTTAAAACAGCTAGCCTAAAAAATATAAAAACTGAGCTTGTGGGCAAGAGAATTAAAACAAGCTTTAGCGATCTTGACGATGTGCTGGGCGGCGGATTGATGCTAGGCGGAATATGTTTGATGGCCGGGCAGCCTGGCATCGGTAAAAGTACGCTTCTTTTGCAAATTGCGGCATATGTGGCGAATCAAAAATCGGTCTTATATATTAGTGGCGAAGAGTCGGAAGGGCAAATTAAACTTCGTGCTGAGCGGCTAGGGGCAACGAGTGATGAAAAGCTAGAACTTGCTGCTTCAACAAGTGCTGATGATATTGCTACGACGATTAGGGCAGGAAAATATCAGTTGGTGATTGTTGATTCTATGCAAACAATGACACTGGCTGAAATTGCCTCTGCGCCAGGGACGGTTAGTCAGATCACAAATTCTAGCAACGTTATTACACGTGCAGCAAAAGAGACTAACACGGCAGTGGTGCTCGTTGGGCATGTGACGAAAGAAGGAAGTATTGCCGGGCCAAAAGTGCTCGAGCATTTGGTTGACGTTGTATTGCAATTTGAGGGTGATAGATACGGTGGATTCAAAGTTGTAAGAGCAATTAAAAATCGCTATGGTGCAACAAGTGAAGCGGCGATCTTTGAGATGCTTGATAGCGGCTTGCAGTTAGTAAAAAACCCATCGGCTGCTTTACTTGCTGAGCGGCAAAATGCCGATGGATCTGTTGTACTCGCAACGCTGGAGGGTAGCCGACCTTTGCTTGTTGAGATTCAAGCACTTGTGAATCCAACGCATTTCGGCTATCCTAAACGCACGGCAAGCGGATTCGATCTTAATCGCCTTAATCTACTTGTTGCGGTGCTTGAAAAGCGCACAAAATTGAAATTATCAGATAAAGATATTTACGTAAATGTAGTTGGTGGCTTGAAGTTGCAAGACCCAGCTGCAGATTTAGCAGTATGTATGGCGATTGCATCTGCAGCTGCAGGAAGGCGCCTGGGCGATGAAGTTGTTGTGTTTGGTGAAGTTGGCTTGGGCGGCGAAATCCGCAGCGTACATAGCGCTAGACGACGCATAGACGAAGCAAAGAAGCTTGGCTTTGGCTTTGCTATTGCACCCGGTACAAAACCAAAGCAATCTTTTATTCATGAAGTAAAAGATATGCGTCAAGCATTTATTAAATATCTCGAAAAATAACAAAAGGAGAAAATATGGAATTATTTGAAGGGCTTGTTTTAGGCCTATTAATGGTGATTATTATCGAAGTTACTTATGACCTTTTCCTTAAGGGGAAGATGAAAATGCAGCGAGGAGGCGGAAAACCTCTATTGGTTGATACATCTACTCTTATAGACGGAAGAGTTATAGAAGTGGCAAGAGCTGGTTTTTTGCCAGGAGTACTTATTGTGCCTCGAAGCGTAGTGGCAGAGCTTCAGCTTTTAGCAGATGGAGCCGATCATGATAAGCGAGCAAGAGCGCGGCATGGGCTTGATGTTATTAAAGAGTTGCAACAAATGAAAGGGGTAACTCTTCAGGTGCTGCAAGACGGAAAGGCAAAACAAGGCGTTGATGAGCAGCTTCTTGCTCTTGCAAAGCAACACAGGGCATCTATTTTAACGCTTGATTTTAATCTTAATAAAGTGGCACAAGTTGAAGAGATTGAGGTGCTTAATATTAATGGACTTGCGCAATCGCTTCGCATGTCATACCTTCCTGGGGAGCGCCGAAAATTGCATCTTGTGCAGCGCGGTAATGAAGCTGATCAGGGGGTTGGCTATCTTGAAGACGGCACAATGGTTGTAGTTGAAAAAGCGAAAGGGCTTGTAGGGAAAGATGTAGAAGTTGAATTTACACGTAGTTTGCAAACACAAGCAGGCAAAATGATGTTTGCGAAGAATTTGCATGTTAAGAAACCTACTAAACCAAATTCATCTAAAAAATTTGAGAAAAAGCGGAAGCCAACAAAAGAAGATTCATTGGTAGAGTTAGCCAACCGCTAGTATTTACCCCTAGCCTCTAGGGTGTAGGGAGGGTTGGACCGTCACCATCATCATCGTTACCCTGGTTTGGCGCTGCTGAGATAGAAACTGTTCTTGAGCCGCTACCTTCATATAACGCATTGTCTTTAACGTTTGCGCTAATTGATATGGTGCCACCACCAGCGCTACAAGGTGCGTTGACTGTAATGGTTCCAGCTCCGCCTCTATTAGCTACAACGCCGCCGTTAACGCTTACCGTTGCAGAGGTAACGGGGTGTGTTCCTTGATTCACCTGAACAGTTACGCGGCATGTAGTTGGGTTGATGCGCGAAGCAGAGATATTGGAAACAAATGGCTTGACGTCATTACATTTGTGAACATCATCTTCAGCGGTTGCATCGTAGCCGTCAGACGCCATGATGACAGTCTTGCGCGAAACTGGGTCACGAATCTTTTGAACAACGATATCGATTCTTGCTGGCGCAGGGGTACAATTAGTTGCTCTCTTCTTAGAGACTCTATCAAATGTCATCTTTGTGCCAGTTTGAGCTTGAGATTTGTTATACCAAGAAGGGAAAATATCGGTTCGACCGCTTACAGTCAGCGTTTGAATACCACTTGGGCGCTTAAACCAGTCGCCAGGCTTCCAGCTACCTTCTTTTTCAAAGATCTCGGTATGGATTGGCCCCATAATCTTATTGACTGTTGGACCAACAATGCTTGAAAGGGCGTTGCTCATTGGCGTGGTGTCGTGGTTACCAACCCAAATGCTGAGTGCTGCTTTTGGCGTGTAACTATTCATCCATAAGTCTTTTGAGAAGTTACCTAAGTTAGAAGTACCAGTTTTGGTTGCTGTTTTTACACCTGGAACGTTAAGACCAGAAGCGCCCGCGCCAAATGAAGGTGATCGCGCGCTGTCGTCGCTAAGAATATCACTAAGCATGTATGGAATTTGCGGATCAAGCACTTGCTTGCCTTCATCCTTCCATTTTTTGATCGTATCACCTTGTGCATTCTTTACCTCAAGAACACTTGAAACAGGCTTATAAACTCCCATACGAGCGAATGTGGCGAACGCGTTGGCATGTTCGATCTGTTTCAATCCACAACCACCGATTGAAGCGGCAAGTCCAACCTGTTTATCAACACCCTGGGTACAGTAGCTTTTGTCGCCAGTATCATGAATAGTCTGCAAAGTTGCATCTCGACCAGTAATATACATAGCTTTTACAGCCGGAATGTTTCGAGATTCAGCGAGAGCACTACGAATAGTCATACTGCCTTTGAATCTATTGTCAAAGTTGTTAAGTTCAGCGCCATAAATATTATTTATTGGCTCGTCGGCTAATATCGACCCGGCACCATAGTTTGGTTGTCCGGCTGGTTTTTCTTTAAATAGAGAAGCGTACACAAAAGGTTTAATACTTGAACCTGGCTGAATGAATGAGTTTGCAGCGTTGTCTTGACCGTAGCCAGGGTATTCATAGGAACGGCTGCCTTGCATGCCAAGTATTTGCCCGGTTGGCACGTCAACAACAGTTGCTGCGCCGTTATCAAAGTTAGCCGAAGCTGGCAGATAAGAATCAAACAATTCTTTCATAGATTGCTCAATCTTTTCTTGAACGCGCCAATCAAGTGTTGTTTTTACTGTTAATCCACCGCGGCCAACTGTTGCTTTGCCGAGTTGGCTTTCAAGGTCACTTCTTACCATTTGCACGAAATGAGGTGCGCGAATATTCTTAAACTGGTCAGACTCTGGCTTGACAGTATCTAGAATGGCGACCTTTTTATTTTTCTCACCTTCTTCTTTAGTAATATATCCTTGCTCAACCATATTATCTATAACTCTATGTTGGCGAGCTATGAGCGCTTTATGACCAGCAGGGTTATAGGGGTCATACAATCCTGGCTGCTGAGGGATGCTTGCGAGTAATGCGGCTTCAGCGACGCTAAGGTCTTTAGCATGTTTTCCAAAATATGTTTGTGCTCCAGATTCAACACCATTGCGACGACCACCGTATGGCGATTCGTTTAGGTAAAGTGTTAGAATCTGGTTTTTGTCATACATGCGCTCAACTTCAACCGCAAGAATTGCTTCTTTTATTTTTCGAGGAACGCCTCCAAGCCCACGCTGACTGGCTTCATCAGAGAAGAAAACTTGCTTAACAAGCTGTTGCGTAAGGGTAGAGCCACCCTGCGTACCACCACCGCCAAAGTTATTAATAAATGCACGCGTAATGCCAGTGAAGCTAACGCCGCCGTGTTTATAAAAGTCTTTATCTTCAATAGCGATCGTTGCCTGCTTCATTGGCTCGGCGATTTCTTTTTCTTTTACTACGAGTTTATAATTGCCATCGCCCTTATCTTCCCATAGCAAGACATTATTGCGGTCATAATATTTTGTAACAGTTGTCTGCACGCGTTTACTGAGTTCTCCTGGGCGAATTGCATCGAGTTCTCGTCTGAAATAAGCAAAAAGGGCGCCAAAAACAAGCACCATGAATAAGATGGCCACACCACCGATTTTAAGTGCCATAATGCCGCCTTCACGGCTAAACCAATAGGCGAAGAACCGTCGAGGGTGCATTCGGTGCAAAGCACGTTTTACGGGGTGCTTTGGAAGAGTCGCAAGATATTCGGCCTTACGACGAGTGCGCATATCTTTCTTGGCACGTCGACGAGAAGTAAGATTAGAATAAACGCCTAGGCTACGTCGGGCACCTTTTCTAGATGAACGCCTCTTTTTTATCACTGTATATAACTCCTTAAAATTTAAAATCTACGCACTTCATTATAGCATTACCAGTGTTTGTCACAAATAGATTTTATCGCTACAATACAAAACATATGAAACTATCTGAAGAACTAAAGTGGCGCGGGTTTATTAACCAAACAACGCTGAAAGACATTACGGCTCTAGATGAGAAAAAGTGGGTGTGTTATCACGGGTTTGATGCTTCTGCAGATTCGCAAACAATCGGTAATTTAGCAGCAATGATGCTCGACAAAACATTTGCTCGTCATGGCCACAAGATAATCTTGCTTGCGGGTGGCGCAACAAGCTTAATCGGCGATCCGGGTGGAAAAGACAGCGAGCGTCCTTTGCAATCTGAAGATGTAATCACGAAAAACGTAAGCAATGCCGAAAAGCAATTGAGTAAAGTGTTTAAAGATAATGATTTCACACTTGTTAATAATCTTGATTGGCTTAAAGATATGAAATTGATCGATTTCTTACGAGACACGGGTAAGCACTTTGGTATGAGCACGCTTGTGCAGCGTGATTACATCGCGCAGCGGATTGGCAAAGATGGCGCTGGCATTAGCTTTACAGAGTTTAGTTATACACTCTTGCAAGGCTACGACTTTCTTTATCTAAATGAAAAGTATGGAGTGAATTTGCAACTTGCAGGTTCTGACCAGTGGGGAAATGCGCTTTCTGGAATTGATCTTGTGCGCAAAGTGCGCGGCGAAGAGGTGCACGCTATAACCTTGCCACTTATTATTAATAAAGCAACCGGCAAAAAATTTGGTAAATCTGAAGACGGCGCGGTGTGGTTAGATGAAAATAAAACCAGTGTGTATCAGTTCTATCAGTTCTGGTTAAATGTAGATGACGCCGGTGTCGGCGATTATCTTAAGGTATATACCGACATAATGCCAGAAGAATATGATCAGCTCATGCAAGAATTTAAAGAAAATCCGGCAGGACGCGCGGCGCAGAAAAAGCTAGCATATGAAGTGACAAAATTAGTTCACGGTGAAGACCGAGCAAAAAGTGCGCTAGCAGTAACAGATGTATTGTTTGGTGGTAAGCAAGTTAATGAGCTTGAAAAAAATGATGTTGCGATGCTAGCAAAAGAAATTCCAGCCACTGCCTTAGGAAAACAGCTAATCAATATTTTGGTAGAAACCAATTTAGCATCAAGTAAAGGCGAGGCGCGCCGGTTTATTGAAGCAAACGCAGTGAGCATTAATGGTGAAAAAGCAAAAGAAGACACAACTATTGAACAAATAGCACTAGTTAAAAAAGGCAAAAATAGTTTTGCTTTGGTGTGCGATGAATCTCTCTACTCCTCTTGAAAATATAAAAGGTGTGGGCAAAAAAACCGCTGAGCTTTTTCAGGCAGCGAATCTTTTAACGGTTGAAGACCTTATTTATTTTTTGCCAAGAAAATATGAGGATTATTCTGAAATAACGGCAATTAAAGATATAAAACCTGGCAAAGTAACGATTAAGGCAAAGCTAGAGGATATCAGAACTCGACGAGTTCGTAGAAGCCTGCATATTACTGAGGCAGTTGCGGTTGACGAAAGCGGAAAAGTGGCGGTTGTGTGGTTTAACCAATCATATAGGGCAAAACAAATTCAGCAAAATGAAACATTTTATCTTTCGGGTGAATTTGCTTTTCAAAATAAAAAATATCAGATAGTGAACCCCGGAACAGAAAAAGTCAGCGAAGTACAGGTACAAACTGGCCGCATATTACCAATTTATAAAGAAATTAAAGGGCTAAAATCGCACATTCTTAGAAAAATTCTTAATGAAATTCGGCCAGTTATTACAATGCTTCCCGAAACAATGCCGGAACAAATTGTTCAAGAAAACAAGCTTTGCTCGCGGGCAGATTCGCTTTCAGGGCTTCATTTTCCAGAAAGCGCTCAGCAATTAGAAAAAGCTAAAAAACGATTTGCGTTTGAAGAGTTATTTGCCTTAACACTTGCCAGCGCATATAACAAACAAGAAAACGCAAAACTCAAGAGTTGGCATGTTGCCTTTCATGAAGCCGATGCAAAAGCATTTGCGGCTAGTCTTCCTTTTAAATTAACAAATGCACAGCGAAAAGCAGTATGGAAAATAATTAACGATTTTCAAGAGTCTGCGCCAATGAATCGATTGCTTCAGGGCGATGTTGGCTCAGGAAAAACAGTTGTTGCAGGAATGGCAGCGGTGATGGCAGTGAGACAAGGCTATCAAGCTGCAATTATGGCCCCGACAGAAATTTTAGCAACGCAGCATGCTGAAACGCTAAAGCAATTGCTTGAACCGTTTGATATTAATGTTGCTTTACTCACTGGTGCAACGCCTAAAAAAGCAAAAGAAGAACTGTATAAACATATTAAAACTGGGCAGGCGCAAATTATTGTTGGTACTCATGCGCTTATTCAAGATGCCGTTTCGTTCCATAAGTTAGGGTTTGTAGTTATTGACGAACAGCATAGGTTTGGAGTTAAACAGCGTCAACAACTGCTTCATAAAAGTCAGCGAATGCCACATGTGCTTACCATGACGGCAACGCCAATTCCTCGCTCGCTCGCCCTCACTGTTTATGGAGATTTGGCGATTTCAATTTTAGATGAAAAGCCAAAAGGGCGTACGCCAATTAAAACAAAAATTTGGTCACCAAATAGTCGCGCTAGTTTATATGTGCCAATTGATGAAGAGATTAAGCAGGGTCGGCAAGTGTATGTTGTATGTCCGCTTATTGATGAGAATCCTGATAATGAGTTCCGCAGCGTTGAAGCAGAATATAAGCGCCTGCAAGGATCTGTGTTTAAGCATCGACGCATTGGCCTGCTGCACGGTCAGCTAAAGCCAGAAGAAAAAGAAAAAGTTATGCAGCAATTTAGCGATGGTGAGCTCGATATTTTAGTGAGCACTACGGTGATTGAAGTTGGTGTGGATGTTCCTAATGCAACGGTAATGTTGATTGAGGGCGCCGATAAATTTGGGCTTGCGCAGCTTCACCAATTACGCGGTCGCGTGGGTCGTTCAACGCACCAAAGCTATTGTTATTTAGTGCCAAGCACGAGCGCCGCACCGAGTAAGCGTCTAAGAGAGCTTGAAAGAAGCAACGACGGGTTTTATCTTGCTGAGGTTGATCTTGAGCTTCGTGGACCGGGAGAGATTTATGGCAAGGCGCAGCATGGGCAGCTAAATCTAAAAATAGCAACGTTAGCTGATACGAAGCTACTTGCTAGCGCAAAAGAGACGGCCGAGCAATTTATTAAAAAGAAGTATGATCTGCTACAATACAAGAGATTAAAAACGCAAGTGGAACAATACCAGCGCATTACAACGCTAAACTAAACAAATATGTATTCTGGAACAACAATTCATCACGGGTCAGGTCGCCTTATGGGCGTTCATCAGCGTATTGATAGAGTTGCCCGACGACAACTGCGCCCATTATTACCTGAGCACGTCTATTTCCCAAAAGCAAAGCAAATTTTACGTTTTGAAGGCGTCAATGGCCCAGACGCAATTAAAAGAAAAAGCCCAGCGCGCGATGAGCCATGGCACTATCTCGATCCCTCTGACGCAAACGATACGCTACTTTATGAAATGATTCAAGATCATCAAAAGAATCTCACGCAAGCATTGAAAGACGGTAACGAAGAAAGAGCAGCGTTCGAGGCTGCCTGGATGGCGCATGCTATTGTTGATGGTCTGACGCCAGCACACCACTATCCTTTAGAAGGAAAGCTAACTGAGCTTCGTGGTGAAGGAATCGAAACTCGCACGAGCTATAAAGAGAAGATTTTAATGCCAGGCATGTCAAAGCGACAAAGGTTAAAAAATAACTGGGAATTTTGGGGCGCTAAAGGAGTCATGACGACACATGTTCTTTTTGAGCTTGGCGTCGCCACCACAACCGTTCGCATGAAATCGATTAACAGTGTTCCCTTAAAACGAGACTTGGCACAGTTGCAAGAAGAAGGATTTATGGCGATGTTGCAAGATTCTGTGCAGCATATTTACGAGCTTAATATGTACGAAACGTTTCAAAAGAAAGGTTGGACGCCAAAGCTAGCACGCCAAACACGCGAGATACTTATTCCTCGTATTACTAAGATGGTTGTCTTAGCGTGGTATGAGTGCGCTCGAAAGGCATATCACTCATGAATGCTCGCATTATTGCAGGAAAATATGGTGGCAGGACTATTAAAACACCACAAAAAATAACAACGCACCCAATGGCAGAGCGTGTGCGCGGGTCACTGTTTAACATCATAAATAATGAACTTGAAGGTGCGATGGTGCTCGATGCGTTTGCAGGGTCTGGCGCACTAGGCTTAGAGGCCTTAAGCCGGGGTGCCAAGCAAGCTTTGTTTATTGAAAAAGATCGAATTGCCCAGAAGGTAATTACGGAGAATATTGCTGCGTTAGGTGTTGAAAGCCAAGCAAAAGCTATAAAAGCACGAGTTGGCGCGTGGGATTCAACCGCGCCAGAAGAGAGCCAGTTTGATATTATTTTTGCTGACCCGCCATATCATGATGTGCAGTTTTCCACAGTAGAAAAATTATTTAAGCGTTTAAAACCAAATGGGCTTATGGTATTATCACATCCAGATAGGGAGTGTGTGCCATCCATCAATGGAGTTGTTGTGGTGGACAATCGTAGTTATGGAGACGCGGTACTCACTCTCTATCGCCAAGAAAAGAGAGAAAAGTCTGCCTAAACTGGCAGTTTTTTGTTATAATACTTTTTGTTGCGCGGATGTGGTGGCTGCGTGAAACGTAAGTTTTCTGTAGACACGCTAGTGCGTGGATAGCAAAACAAATCATGCGGATGTGGTGGAATTGGTAGACACGCTAGTCTTAGGAACTAGTGCCGTAAGGCGTGAAGGTTCAAGTCCTTTCATCCGCACCATACCAGAATAAGATATAGAATTCAGGTGCAACACACTTGTTTTTTTATGTATGATTTTGCGGGATGTATATAGTAATTTGCTATATATTTGCAATAAATATCTGCACAGGAATATTTACAAAGAATGATACCCAAACCATATTATCCATATTCTCTACAATCTCACCAGTAAAGAGACCCCATAGACCCATTAGTACAGCAGTTATGGTCCACATGCTAAAAAACCAATATGCAAGCGTAGGGATTAGCCCACTGAAATGACTGAGCCAGAGTGCTAACAGTCCAGGAATAGCAGCAAACATCATACACCCTAGAAGTATTAAAATCTTTTTTATTATATCTCTTCCCATTTTGCAACCTTTCTTTTTAAGAAAATTAAAAACGACACCGCAAGGTGTCTTACTTCCATTCACAAACCGGAATAATCCGTCTTGTTTATGCGGTGCCGTTTTCAACGGATTACCGCAAAGGATTTGCGTCCGATTTATGATAAAAGTAAGACTTTCTTATTATATCATTTTCTATCTGGTATAATATAGTTAAAGGAATGCCCTCATGATAGGGCTTATTTTTATGACAGAAGCAAAAAATATACGAAACATTGCAATTATTGCGCACGTTGACCATGGAAAAACAACCATGGTTGATGGACTTTTGAAGCAGAGCAATACTTTTCGTGACAATCAGGCAGAAATGAGCCAAGAGCTTATCATGGACAGCGGTGATCAAGAAAGAGAACGCGGTATTACCATTACTGCCAAGCAGACGACTGTTTATTGGGATGATATAAAAATTAATATCATTGATACGCCAGGTCATGCGGATTTTAGTGGCGAAGTAGAGCGAACCCTAAATATGGCAGACGGCGTACTCTTAATTGTTGATGCGCAGGAAGGCCCAATGCCACAAACAAAGTTTGTTTTGAGTAAAGCACTTGAACTGGGCTTAAAGCCAGTGGTGGTTATAAACAAAATAGATAAGCCTTCGCAGCGAGTTTCTGAGGTTAAAGACGAAATTGATGATCTTTTTCTTGAGCTAGCCATAAACGAAGATCAGCTACACTATCCGATATATTATGCGATTGGTCGTGAAGGAAAAGCCTGGAAAGACCTCCCAAGTGACTTAAGCGAAAAAGCAGATTTAACACCTATCTTTGAAGCAATTAAAAATGAGATTCCTGCTCCATCTGCAGAAGTCGATAAGCCATTCCAGCTACTTGTGACATCACTGCAATACGATAGTTTTCTTGGCAAATATGCCATTGGCCGCATTACTCGTGGTAGTGCAAAAAAGAATATGCCAGTGGTGCTAATCAAAACAGATGGTAGCAAGATTTCGGCAAAGATTGAAAAAGTATTTGTAAACCGAGGGCTAAATCGTGAAGAAGTCGAAACAGCGAGTGCAGGCGATATTGTGTCGCTAACTGGAATTTCGCAAGCGCATATTGGTGAAACAATTGCCGATGCAGAAAATCCAGAAGCACTGCCTGTGCTTGAGGTTGAAGCGCCAACACTTAGTATGTATCTTGGCCCAAACACAAGCCCGCTTAAAGGCAAAGAAGGTGAATTCACCACAAGTCGTCAAATTGGCGATAGGTTAAAAAAAGAACTCGAAACAAACGTTTCTCTTAGAATAAAAGAAGAAGGAATCGGCTTTATTGTTTCTGGTCGCGGTGAACTTCACTTAAGTGTTTTAATTGAAACACTTCGTCGCGAAGGCTATGAGTTTGAAGTTGGTCGCCCGCAAGTGGTGACAATTGAAAAAGATGGCAAAACACAAGAGCCAGTTGAAGAGCTGATGATTGAAGTTGAGTCAGAATTTGTTGGCACCATTAGTCAAGAATTGGGACAGCGCCGTGCAGAGCTTAAAAAACAAGAACAAACAAGCAGCGGCGCAACGCGCAGCACATACATTATTCCTACACGTGCTTTAATTGGGCTTCGTAATCTTCTTTTAACAGCCACAAAAGGCACGGTTATTATGCATAGCTTGCCGCATGGCTATCAGCCAATGGGCGCTAAGATGCAGCAAACTCGCAATGGTGCGCTTGTGGCAACCGAACCGGGTGTTACAACGCCATATGCACTGCAGGCCAGCGAAGCTCGTGGCATTTTGTTTATTGGCCCAGGAGTCACGGTATATCAAGGCATGATTGTCGGTGAATATAATCGCAAAGAAGACCTTGATGTAAATGTATGTCGCGCCAAGCAACTTACCAACATCCGCAGTTCTTCAAGTGATGGCGCAGTCCAGCTAACACCACACACGCAATTAAGCTTAGAGCAGTCAATTGATTTTATTGAAGACGATGAGCTACTTGAAGTAACACCAAAAAACCTACGTCTTCGAAAGCGCTATTTAGATCCAAACGAACGAAAACGCCACGCAAAAAATAGTGTTTGAGTGCTGCGTAAATTGATTAAATAGCGTAAATATAGTAAGTTATGGAGTAATCACAGAGGGCAACCCTCCCTGCGCTCTTTGTTGATTTATTCTCTCGTGGTTAGCAGAACCGCATTTATACGAGAGAAAGAGATATATTTTTCAGCGCTGGCAGACGGCCACACTCAAAAATGTGTCTCGAACGGCCCCCAGGAGCCTAGCTTAAGCGCCGAACTACTGTTATTTCCGACTGGGTACCGTGCTCTGGACGATGCGCGGTAATTGGAAGACAGTGGATACATAAGCTAAATCCTGGGACTCTTACGGCCTGTCGCTTTGCTCTCGTTTTTGAGGGCAGGCGGCAGGCCTTTTCACTTACTTTTGGCAGTTGGCAATAATCTGCTTCATCGCATCATGCTCGGCTTGAGTTACCCATAAATGATATTTTGTTTTTACTGAAATCTGTCGTGAAACATATTGGCAGCGGAACGGCTTATGCGGTGGCAGCCATGTTGCGGCGTCGCCATCGCTTTTTTGCATATTGGCTGGTCCGTCAACAGCTAATAGATTTAAGCCATCGTTTGCTAGCTCTATTCGTTTTTCCATTGTCAGCTGCTGTGCTCCTTTTTGCCATGCGTCTGAAAGCGCTACCACGTGATCTATTTGCACCTTGCTGCTTGTGCCTTTTCCGCGTTTAAATGCAATTTCTTTGTTCGTATACGGGTCATGCAATATGCCGCTATCAACTTTGCAATTATCTTCATTAAGAACAATATCTCTTAAATCTCTTTTTAAAATTCTATTTCGCGTATCGCAGCCTAAAGCCGTATCCCATCCGCCACCAAATTGCTCACGGGTATAATTCGTTTTTGGCGCACGACCTTTAATCGGTAGTTTTTCAAGCTCTTTGCCGACTTCAGAGGTTTTAATAATTTCATCTGTCTTTTGCTCCTCAAATTGTGAATAGGCTGCTCCAAAAATAACTAACAGAGCTGTAATAAGCGCTAAAGCAAATCGTCTTTTGCGTTCTTTCATTCTTTTATATCGCTAGGTAAAAAGCCTTTACCTTCTTTTGTATCGGGATATTTTTCATAATCTTTGCCATAGCCTAGGTTTTTCATGAGTTTTGTTGGGGCGTTGCGTAAATGCAGCGGCACTGGGCTTTCGGGATATCGCTTGGCTAAATCTTGCGCACTGTGCATTAAGTCTGTCACTTGGCGAGATTTCTTAGCTTTTGCTAGGGCTACGGCGCAGTGAAATAAATTATATTGACACTCTGGCATTCCAATGCGCTCAACTGCGGCGAATGTATCAACCGCTAGACCCAGCGCACCATTGCCAGCTAGCCCAATATCTTCACTGGCAAAAATAACCATGCGCCGGGCAATGAATTTTGGATCTTCACCCGCTTGTAACATGCGCGCAAGATAATAAAGCGTAGCCTTTTCGTCGCTGCCGCGCATGCTTTTAATGAATGCAGAAATAACGTTATAGTGCATTTCACCTTTTTTGTCGTAGCCTGGTAGGCGTTTTTGAGCTGCTGTTTTAATAGTTTCTGGTGTTACTTTTTTATCAAGCGAAAGAGCTAGTTCAAGATTATTTAAAGCAAGGCGCGCATCGCCACCTGAAAGCTCGGCCAAATAATCAATCGCTTTAGGTGTTATTCGCTTCAGCGCTTTCTCTTCTTTTAAAGCTCGCTTAATAATGGTAGCAATATCTTCTTTACCGTGCGGCTCTAAAACAAGCACGCGACTGCGCGAAAGTAGTGGATTGATAATTTCAAAACTTGGATTTTCTGTTGTAGCGCCAATAAGGGTAATAAGCCCAGATTCAACATGTGGCAAAAAAGCGTCTTGCTGCGCTTTGTTAAAGCGATGAATCTCATCAACAAATAAAATAGTGCGTTGCTGCAAATTCCAATTTGTTTTTGCCCGCTCGATCACCTTTGTAATATCAGCTTTTCCAGAAGTAACTGCACTTAGTTCTATAAAATCAGCCTCAACTTCATTTGCAATAATGCGTGCTAAAGTGGTTTTACCGCTGCCCGGTGGACCCCATAAAATTAAACTCACCGGCTGTTTATTCTTTACAATTTGTTGCAAAATTTCATTCTCGCCCAAAAGCTGACGTTGCCCAATAACGTCTTTTAAAGATTTCGGTCGCATGCGTTCTGCAAGGGGCTCTCTTTGATCCATACCTTATATTATAGCGTGTTATACTGTAGACACTATGCAGCGCATAACCGTCTTGTTGTTATTTGGCGGCGAATCGGCAGAGCACGAAGTGTCTATTGCCTCGGCTCGAAATGTGTTTGCAGCTCTTGATGATGAAAAGTTTGATGTAAAGTTGGGTTTTATTGATAAAGCGGGAAAGTGGTGGCTTTTGCCAGCGCTTGAGCAAGTAGTTTCAACGCATGGACATCCGCAACTTGTGCCAGTTCTTGGCACTGGTCAGCTTACAACATTACCAGAGACGATTACGCTGCAGCCAGATGTTGTTTTGCCAATTCTTCACGGCCCGAACGGTGAGGACGGTACAATTCAGGGGCTTGCCAAGCTGCTTCACGTGCCAATTGTAGGTAATGGGGTTGCCGCCTCGGCAATTTGTATGGATAAGGACTTTACCAAGCAAGTGCTTCAAAAGGCAAACCTCCCAACGGTTGATGGCAAAGTGCTCTATGCTTTTAATAACCATCCGTCATATGAAGATACGAAAGAAAAGTTAGGAGATGTGTTATTTGTAAAACCGGCTAATCTTGGTTCTTCGGTTGGAGTATATAAAGTCAAAAATCAAGAAGAATGGGAAGACGCGCTAGCCGGAGCATTTTTACATGACGAAAAAGTGCTTGTTGAGCGCGCGGTAGATGCAAAAGAGCTAGAGGCTGCTGTTTTGGGCGCCAAAAACAATATTGAGGTGAGTGGTGTAGGTGAAGTCAAGCCAGATGCAGAATTTTATAGCTATGAATCAAAATATGATGCTTCGAGCCAGTCAAAAATAATTATACCGGCAGAAATAGACGAAGCGACGACGGAAAAAATACGCGACTACGCAAAGCAGGCATTTCAAGCTGTTGGTGGTGCAGGAATGGCGCGAGTTGATTTCTTTTTAGATGATCAGGGGAAGATTTATATTAACGAAATCAATACAATTCCAGGCTTTACGAATATTAGTATGTACCCCAAACTTTGGCGCCAAAAGGGGTTGAACTACCCCGACCTTATTGAAAAACTTATTAAAATTGTGTTATAATATACTTTATGAAAGCACGAAGCAAAGAGCAAAGCATTGTTGCTCTTACGGGCGGCATTGGCTCGGGCAAAACAACTGCGGCAAAAGCCTTTAAAGATGCGGGTGAAGTATATGTTGTGCATGCCGATGAGCTCGCTCGCCGCGCAGTTGAGCCGGGCTCGCCCTCGCTTGAAGAAATCGCAAATAGATGGCCATGGGCGGTGAATGATGATGGTGAGATGGATCGTGGACTTGTGCGAGCAAAGATTATTCCTGTGGAAGAAGAGCGTGAAGCTTTAGAAGCTATTATTCATCCTGAAATTAAAAGGCTTCTTGAAGAGGAGAAAAAACGAGCGCTAGGGCGTGCAGCTTATGTTTTATATGAGCATCCATTGCTACTTGAAAAAGGTGAAGATGGTTTTGACCGCATAGTTGTTATTACGAAAGATGACCCTGAAGCCCAGCGAGAGCAAGCCGAAAAGCGAGACGGCAAAGACGCTCAGGTGGATAAAATTATGGACTTACAGCTTTCGAATGAAGAAAGAATAAAGATGGCACAGCAAATTAATGCGGAAATAATTCGTAACAATGGCTCAATAGCTGCGCTAAGGTTCGCGGTTAAAATGTTCCATATATCTTATATGCGAGCTTTAGAGGCTGCAAATAAAAAATAACCCACTGTAATGTGAGTTACTTTTGGTGGCTCCTCTCGGACTCGAACCGAGGACACAAGGCTCTTCAAGCCTCTGCTCTACCAACTGAGCTAAAGAGCCACGACGTTTGCTTATATATTCTATACAACTTCGGTAAAATGCTCAAGCGTTAGTTTTAATAAAGCGAAACAAAATTGATTTTAAATCACCTCTGTTTTATTATTATAGTATGCTGAGGGAATAAATCCTCGGTAGAATCTTTATTCTTTAGCCCCAACATGTAAGAGGTGATTATCATGAAAGTGAATATCACTCCTGGTGCGATAGCGTCAGTTCGTTGTATCACACTGGCGGCTTCGGCGGGAGAGGAGAGGCTGGAGCTTCCGGGTGCATTTTGCGCCCGAGCTGATGACAGTCAGCAGGCTATTGCAGACAACGAGAAGGCAATGCCGGCTCATATCTTCGACCTCACCTACGATTTGATCGAGAATGGCCCGGCACTCTCGATCATTATCTCGGAGCAAGAGAGCATAATCTGTTTTGCTATCTGCCATCGAGATCAGCACGGATGGACGCCGGAAGAAGAGGAGGGGGTGAAGGAGTGGATACGTGCGGCTTTTGAAGAAAGCCAGCATGCCCCCTAGGTCGTTGAGACGAAGTCTCCGCCAGGGGGCTTTGTCATGTCTAGCCCTTGATAAAAAGAACAAAGTTCTCTATAATTTTAACCTGTTATGCGGGTATAGCTCAGTTGTTAGAGCGCTTCCTTGCCAAGGAAGAGGCCAGGAGTTAGAGTCTCCTTACCCGCACCAAATATTTGAATTATGAGCCGAAAGGCTCTTTTTCTTTGTCTCAACTACCGTTCTAAAGGGGTCGTTTAGTATATAAGACAACTTCTTGTCCTTTAGTTCAATGTTTGAAAGTACATATTCCAGCAACTTCTGTCTTAGCCCCTCATCGCTCTCATTGAATAGCTGTTCGGCTCGTTGAGCCAAGTCTAACAGATAGGATGCGGTAACTTGAAAGTCTTTATTGTCGCTTGTTAGCAACTTTAGGCGGTCATTCAGCTCCTGCTGTTTCTTTTCTAGCTCAGTTGCAATTTCATCGTGGAATGTCTGTGTAATCCCCCTGTACTCAGACAAAAAAATAGCCCCTCTCGCAAAGACGGGGCTATTTTTATATATAGCTAAGCAGCTATTTTTTTAGAAGACTTGCTCTCAATCGCTATCTTCTTCGGATCTGGTAGTGGTGTCATCGGGATTTTGACCTTTAATACACCATCCTCTAAGTTAGCCTGTATCTTATCGGCGTTCGCTCGCTCGGGGAGCTGGAAGCGGCGGTAAAAGCTACTGCTACTTTCACGCACGACATACTTCTTGTCTTTGTCTTGTTCTTTATCGTGTCGTTGAGCTTGGATAATCAGGTCGCCACTATCTACCTGAATATCTACGTTATCCTGAGTGAAGTTAGGCAAATGTGCCTCAACAACCAGTTCGTTGTCTTTTGTGTATACATCCGTAGTTGGAATGTTTACGCCTTTGAGCGGGGACATCCAGTCATCGCCAAAGAATTGTTTTTGTAATGCTGTTAGTTCAGCAAAAGGGTCCCATCTAGTAAGACTACTCATTATAAATCTCCTTTCGTTATGGTTAGTAACTTACTAAGAGAAGCATAATTAGCTTCTAAGACTAATATAGAAAATTAGCACTCACGTGTCAAGAGTGCCAAGTATTGTATTTTTTCAATAAGTCATAACTGTTTGAAGACTAGCAGAGGCTATATCAAATTATCAGCTAATCGGAATTGTTCAGCCAGATGTTTTAGCTTATAATCTTCTTGAGCTAGTTGTGCAGCCGATTGAAATGCGTCAACTATGTTGCACCATAGATATTGCTTTATATAATAATTATGTTAATATAATATTTAACTTTCGAGTTTTTCGAGAAAGTTTTTTGACAAGTAGACAAGACCTTCCAAAAGAGGAGAGTTTTATGTTTGGCATGGATGATGCAACACTTAGCAGTCTTGACGCTGAGACAAGGCTGAAGCTGGAGCCGCTGTGTGTCAAGCGGGCTGAGTATTTCATGGCTCAGGCCCGCCTTCAAGAACTGAAGGCTGACATCCTCCGCAATCCAACGCAGGAGGCTGAAGAAGCTCTCAACGTCTTTTCCTCCTACACTGTAGTTCCGCTACGGGAAGCAGTAATGGAGGAAATGAAAAGATTACTTCCCGAGGCTCTTAACGTCGAGGGCATCAAGTCGATGGCACCTGCGCTGCTGATGGGCATTCTCAGTCAGGTAGACCTGCGCTTTGCAATGGAAGTTCTCTCTCTCGACGAAGACAGGATCGAGGAAGGAACTTCTGCCATCAAGGAGTTCATCAATAGAGACTAGGTCTCTTGGCGAACCTCTGTCTACTAGTCATGTTCGCTTCTATAAATGTGTATTTATACTGATGAGTCTAAAAGGACGAAAAGTGAACCGAGTCCATACAGTCGACCTATTATTGATTAAATAATTAAAATAGTTTATAATAATACACCTATGAGTAAAGAACTAATAGGCGAGCTGAATGCGGAAACAGATCAGTCAATTGAAAAATTGTATGATCTTATAAACATCACTCGAGACATTATGCTTCGGAAGCCTGGTCAGCCGCTTTCACCACCAAAAAATAAAAAACCTCTAGAAAGTGGTTGGAAGCTTGCAAAGGAATTTCAGGATGCTGATGACTATTTTGGAGGCTCAGCCGAGCAGGTAGTAGAAGGTCTTGAGCCCGACCGACAAGTTATAGAAGCAATTGAAGCTCTAGGTAACGACATATTAGAAGAAGCGTTTGATTGTCTTGGAGAAGAAGCCCAAGAGGTTCTCGAGGTATTTAATGATTTAACTGAGGAAAATACTCAAAAACTATACTCTACTTGGCTTGGGAGCGATGCTGCCGCTAAGGCTGCAAAAGAATTCACCAACCTCCCGGATGAAACGAGTCGAATGATTCTTGTTGATTGGCTGCAAACGAGGATAAAGCAGATAAAGAAGGTTGCTGAGCATCAGTTTCAAGATGAAGACTATAAGGACTACCACTATTCAGCGACTCGCTTATCGCCAAAGCTTATTGGTAAATATCCTGACATTAATCTAAGGCCAACTTGCCTAAGTGGCTCAATTCTAGCACTGAGCTTTTTTCATAAGACGGATCTACCAATGCTGCATGGTAACGTGAGCCATTCAGCTACGCAAGAGTTTGTAAGAGCCCAAAATAGCTCAATAGACCAACTGCTGTTTGCTGACTATGAGAATAGGATAGAACTGAGCGATCAGATGAAGCAGCGACTACTTGAAGTTAAAAACAGCAATAATGAAGAGTTTAGACATAACGGATTTCATGCCACTGGCTACGTTAAGTTTAATGATAATTTATGGCTACAGCTAGATCCTAACGGTGGTGATGCGTGGATAAATAGCGGAGCAGACAATCTAGATGAAATCTATGCTGCACTAAATGCTCAGAAATCAAAGGGTTATAGTGAAGGTATTTTCGAAAGACATATCAGTGAGAGGGTCTTCGAAGATATAACAAGAGTTATACTTGAACAGTTACCAAGCCGAGAAGAAATCACGGACATATTTAATACTACTCCTCCCGAAGAACTGGGCGGTGAAATCGTACGCAAAATCCTCAAACCTTTTATGCCTATACTTGAAGATGAGGCTGACCTTGACAACCTAACTAATGAAAAGCTAAGAACTGCCATTCATGATACCGTACGAACACTTGATATCGGCACTATTAGCAGTAGAGGTGCTCTAATGTACATGCAGTGGATGATGGATGCTGTGGTACAGGAATATATCTTTCATGCTAGGGATAGAGAAGAACTTTATGCCGCTATGCAGCGATGCGGTAAAGACGAGCAGTATAAGGAACGGCGTATTGCTGATACCCAGTTAGCCCCTTTGTTCATGGCGCTGAAACTTCATTCAGATTGGGATTCATCTGCCGTTAAACGTATGGGGGTTGGTAAACATGGTCATCTGAAGGCTGAGGTCGGACTGGCTCCATATAGGGTAGGAATCAGTGTTCTAAGTGACACTGCAGCGTATCTAGGGGATGAGTTGCCATTATCAACATGGTTAACTTATTGGCCAAGTTTAGTTAGTTATGCAGAGCATCAATCACAAAGTGATTATAGTATTGCTCAGGCAACACTCTCACGACTTGCTATACAAGAATCATTTGCAGAAGGTACGCCTGTAGATGACGAAATTCTTGAAATATTAGAACAAGTAGCATCAGAGAGTAATTGGTTATAATATTGACAAATATAACTCATTAATATTTAATATAAACATCCTAGCAAGCTATGTTTAGTTGCTTGGTGAGTGAGAGTTCTTTTGTTTTAAGGCAAAATGAAAAGGAGGCTTAAATTTGGCACAGCCAAAAGTAAACCCCAGTGAGCTCAACAAGCTCATGGACGAAGCAGGAGTGGGTTCAAGAACCCGCAAGAAGCTCGTCGAAGCAAACGAAGGTGAGGAGGAAAAGCCGGAGAAGCCGGCTCGTGGTCACGGAACTGCCGTTAGCCACACTCCCGAACGCTTCTAGGAATGGTGGTTGTCGAACATAGTTTCGGCAACCACCTTTTCATTTCTAGTAAATAATTTTTACCTGAGGTGCTTTTGATACCATTAAGCTAATAAGGGCATTACTATTTGGGCATTCAATGACCCACTCAAAAAGTTTAAGTACATTCTGTTCAGTCGCACCAAACATAAGCACTATAACCTCAATACAATGAGGTTATTTTAAATTGCTCATTCTTGCAACTAGAGACCCTCAGTTGTATTATTTGTTTAAGAAATTGCACCTTTCATTTAGACTACTATCGCATTGGAGGAAGAGGTATGTCTGTTTGGGATAAAGTTTTTGACAAACTGGTGACTGTTCTCACAATCAGCATCGCTTTAGCTGGGGCTTTTCTCTTCAGTGAGCCTCATGTGTCTCACTGGTGGTTCGTACTAGGATTGCTCTACGGAGCAATACCGCTAGCAGCTGTGAACACCCTTTTTCAGCTGTCGGAAGAAGATGGCTACTACCGTTACGACTACTCCAACTATAGCGCACGACCTGATAGAGGCTTTGCGAAGTCAGTTATCTATTGGGTCAAAGAAATTGCTTCGCCTTTCCTATGGGCAATCTTTCTTCAATTTTGGCCAATAGTGGTAGCAGTCGCTTTCTGGCTGTGGTATGTAGCTCCTTATCTCTCCCGAATGATGAGATGGGGACATAACAAGAAAGCTGCTAGCCACCTATAGCCCCCATCCACTCGAGTAGACCTCCGGTCCTCGTGGCTGGGGGTTTTCTCATGTTTGTTATAATAAAAATATACAACTTTAAAAAGAGAAGTAGATAAAATGACTAAATATGTTGATGGATTTGTCCTCGTAGTGCCTAAAGGTAAAGAAGCTGAATACCAGAAAATGGCAGAAATGGGGCGCGATTCGTGGATGAAACATGGAGCGCTTCAATACTTTGAATACAGGGGCGAGAATTTAGTGCAACATGAAATGGGCGACCAGAAGTCTCGAGCTTTTCAAGAGATGGCGGGAGCATCAGATAATGAGAACGTGTGGTTCTCTTTTATTGTGTTTAACTCTAAAGAGCATCGTGATGCAGTAAACAAAAAAGTAATGGAAGAAATGGACGAAAGTTATCAAGATCAAAGTGATTTTGAAATGCCAAATGATATGAAAAAGATGGCATACGGTGGATTTGAAGCAGTGGTTGAGGGTTGAACACCCTTGCTGTAATGGATTGCGTATAAGTAGGAACTATGAAGCTCCATATTAAAAAAAACCAAGACCTATCCCGAATGAAAGTTATTATCACTGCTGTTGTTGCTGTGCTTTTATTCGTTCTTATCTCAAACATTCTGCGCTTTATGAGCAGCTTCATTGAAATGGATACAGCTAGTGTCGGAATTATTGTAAGAATGATCATCATTTTTGTTGCAATTAGCGCTGTTCTTGCAACCTGGTTTCAAGATAAATATGAGCAATATAATCTTGAAGACAACAAGCTTATAATTACAAGAGGTTTCTTGAGCGCACGGAAGCAAATTGTTACGCTGAACCCCAGCTCGGTCTCTAATCTTGATCTCAGCCAGCCATTTTTTGGAGGGATGTTGCACTACGGAACAATCAGAATTGAGATAAATAATTTTGGTGGTAAAGAGACATATTTTCTAAGGAATATTGATCGACCAGAAAAGGCTTTCACAGAAATTCAACAGCATATACAAAATCTCAAATAAAACTAATTGCTTATGCTTGCAGTTTATATAAAAAAGGTGTAAAGTCATACTATTCCGCATGCAAGAGCTTGCAGCGGAGTTTTATATTGAATAGCAGGGAATTCAATAGCACCTTTATAAACTGTGATCTTTGGGAATAAGCAGCTTTTTGGCGATTTATTCCTGAAGGTCACAATGGGTGATCTTCAAAACCAACCCGAAAGGGATACATATGGACGAAGTGCTACACGCCTCATTCCGGCAGCCAAACGTGTTTACTCGGAAGCAGAAGAGTAAACCGTCAGGATGGACAGAGATCGTTCGTGCCGAAGAAAGAAGCGATTGGAGGACTGTATGTCATCTTCGAAAGAAGATGCCGAAGTCCGAGTTGCAAGCTCGAGGGCCTTGGATTGATCAAGTGCTTGGCAGGATTGCCAACGCCCTCAAAGCGTCAAAACCGCAGGAAGCAATCCAAGCTGCGGAGGCCATCTCTGACCCTAAGACTCGCAAGAGGATCATTGAAGGGATTGGAATAGCGTAGCAAACTTCCTGGTGGACCCCTGCCACCGGCAAAAGACTCCGCCTCTCGAGCAAATCGCTCGGGAGGCCGGGGTCTCTTTTATTTTGTCCCGCTAGGCAAGCTTATGCTATTATAAAAACAAGTGAAATATGAGGGGTAAAAGACGGGGGTGATATGAGCAAGATTGCAAGTTATTTGCAAGAACATCTACAGGGGGAAGTTGTAACGACCGCAGCGGTGCGAAAGCACTTTTCAAGAGACGGTAGCATTTTAACGCAAACACCAAATTTGGTTGTGTATCCGTACGGTATTAACGATGTTCGCAAAGTAACACGATTTGCGTATCAGCTGGCGCAAAAAGGGCATGCGCTACCAATTACTCCTCGTGGTAGCGGCTCAAGTAACACTGGTGCGGCAATAGGTACTGGCATTACTATCTCAACTCCAGCGCATTTTAATAAGATTTTAGAGCTTGATACAAAACAGCAGCTGGCGCGTTTGCAGCCAGGTGTAAACTTTAATGTTTTTCAAGAAGCTATGAAAACGCATGGACTTTGTTTGCCAATTTTTCCAAGTTCTTCGCTTTATTCCACGATTGGCGGTGCTGCTTCAAATAACACCATGACGCGCAAGTCTATTAAATATGGCGATATGCGCAAATGGGTCGATCAGCTTGAAGTAGTGCTTGCGAATGGTGAAGTAATTCAAACTGGTCGGCTAAGCAAAAAAGAGCTAAATAAGAAAAAGGGTCTTCAAACACTTGAAGGTGAGATTTACCGCAAGATTGACGGAATTATTACAGATAATCAGCAAATGATTGAAGAAGAAATTGTTTCTCGTTCGTCGTATACAAATGCAGGCTATAGCGGGCTTGCCGAAGTAAAGCAGAAAAATGGTTCGTTTGACCTTACGCCTTTATTTGTGGGTGCGCAGGGAACACTTGGCGTTATAACAGAGATGATTGTGCGGTTATCGCCATATATTCCGCAAACTCAACTTGTAACGATTTCGTTTGAAACGTTGGCCGATGCGCATGATGCGCTTGATGCTTTGCAACAGTTGCAGCCAAGCAGTATTGAATTTGTTGATCAGCAAACACTTGATTTAGTGCAAGGTCAGGGGTTGAATGTTAGTGCCGTTCTTGAAGAAGGTGCAAAAACGCCAGCTGCTCTTTTGTTTGTTGAGTTTGACGACGCTGGTCGCAAACAAGCTAAAAAGGCAAAGAAAGCCGCGAAGGGATTCCAAAAAGCAGGTCACTATGTTCAGATGAGTAGCGACCTAGACGAGCAAGCTAGTTGGTGGCAAGTGTTATTTAGCATTCAGGCGGCAGTAATTAACGGAGAAGTTGATGGGCGCGTGCCACTGCCACTAACAGAAGATGCTAGCGTTCCCCGTGAGGCGTTTGAAAAATATGTGAGTGGCGTGTATGAACTGGCCAAAAAACAGCGCGTAGCAATTGCGATGTGGGGCCACGCGGGCGACAATATATTCCAAGTTTATCCGTTCCTCGACCTTCGTCGCTTGAACGATCGCCAGAAGGTGAAGAAGTTTACAGAAGGTTATTACGAGTTAGTAGTAAAGCTTGGCGGCAGCGTTGCCGCGCGTTATGGCGAAGGGCGTTTACGTTCACCGCTTGCAGCGAGTGAATACAGCCAAGAAATGATAGAGCTTTTTGAAGAAGTGAAGCACGCCATTGACCCGCAAAACGTGTTTAATACCAACGTAAAGGTTGGTACACAGCTGGCAAATGCGCCAGGGCTGCTTGAAATTGTGGCTGAAGAATATGACCATGCGCGGTTAAGTGATTTTTTGCCTCGGCTTTAGCTTGAATCAAGAGGTGCTAGCAGCTATAGTGAATGAGTAAATGTGGCGCGGTGGCCGAGGAGTTAGGCAGTGGTCTGCAAAACCACGTACACGGGTGCGAATCCCGTCCGTGCCTCCAAGCATTTACATGGGCGAGTGGCGGAATTGGTATACGCGGTGGACTTAAAATCCGCTGCCTGAATAAGGCTTGAGGGTTCGAGTCCCTCCTCGCCCACCAGAATCGAAACATCAAAGTGCTTTACAGGCAAACGAAATATCGCTATAATTTGATGCATACGTTCGTGGGGAAGTATTTTCCTATGCGCAAAAAATAATTAGTAAAACTAAGGAGAAAACCTACATGGCAGATTTTGATCGCAGTAAGCCACACGTAAATGTTGGTACTATGGGTCACGTTGACCACGGTAAGACAACTCTTACGGCTGCAATTACAGCAACACTAGCAAAGAAACTTCCTAGTGATGTAAACAAATCAATCGCATACGACGAGATTGATAAAGCACCAGAAGAGAAGCAACGTGGAATTACAATCTCTACTTCTCACCAAGAATATGAAACTGACAAGCGTCACTACGCTCACGTTGATATGCCAGGACATGCTGACTATGTGAAGAACATGATCACTGGTGCTGCACAGGTTGACGGTGCTATCTTGGTTGTTTCTGCAGCTGATGGCCCTATGCCTCAGACTCGTGAACACGTACTTCTTGCGAAGCAAGTTGGCGTGCCAAAAATTGTTGTATTCCTAAACAAGATGGATATGGCAGACGAAGAGCTTGTTGAGCTCGTTGAAGAAGACGTTCGTGATCTTCTTGCTAAATACGACTTCGACCGCGAAGCGCCTATCATCAAAGGTTCTGCTTTGAAGGCGCTTGAAGGCGATGAAAAATATATGGAAGCAGTTATGGAGCTTACAAAAGCTATGGATGACTACATTCCAGAGCCAACACGCGACCTTGATAAGCCATTCCTCATGCCTGTTGAAGACGTATTCTCAATTAAGGGTCGTGGAACTGTTGCAACTGGTCGTATCGAGCAGGGTACAATCAACCTAAATGACGAAATTGAAATCGTTGGTATCAAAGATACGCAAAAATCAGTAGTAACTGGCATCGAAGCATTTAAGAAGAACCTTGATAAAGGTCAAGCTGGCGACAACGCTGGTATCCTTCTTCGTGGTATTGAGCGCGATCAAATTGAGCGCGGTCAGGTGCTTGCAAAGCCAGGTTCAATTACTCCGCACACAGAGTTTGATGCTGAAGTATACGTGCTTACAAAAGAAGAAGGTGGTCGTCACACGCCATTCTTCAAAGGTTACAAGCCTCAGTTCTACTTCCGAACTACAGATGTAACTGGTGAAGTTGAACTTCCAGCAGACAAAGAAATGGTTATGCCTGGTGATACAGTTACCTTTAAGGTAAAACTACAATCACCAATCGCTATGGAGCAAGGTCTTAACTTTGCAATCCGCGAAGGCGGCCGAACTGTTGGTGCTGGTGTTGTAACAAAGATTTCTAAATAATAAGAAGTCTTAGCAAAAAGAAAACCTCCGAATCTCTCGGAGGTTTTTTTGATAGTTAAATTTTTAAGACATGAAGAAAGCCTGCTGTGAAGGAACTCGAGCCGGAAGCTAAAACCTCAACGGCGAACTTTCTTCAAAAGCGGGCTACTTACCACGGTTCTGGTTCATAACTCATCATCCACACACCGACTGCTCCAACGATTATTCCTCCAATAGCTCCAGCGCACACAAATTGAAGTGTAGTGGGAGTATCGAATAGGATTACTGTAGCGATCGCCCCGGCTCCAACGCCAAGTAGGCCACCGCAGTAAATGAGTAGGAAAAAAAGAACCAGTACACTGTAGAAGAGTCCTCTTAGCACAGCGCATAAAAGCTTTATTGCTTCAATCAAGTATATAGAGACTCTCACTCATCCCTCCAAGTAAAGTTCATTAGGGTTTTCAGTTATACAAAAAACCTGCTAAACGACTGTATGATATAACGATAAAACAGAACAGTCAAATACTTACCTCTTGAAAAATAATAGATAACGGGTATAATTGTCTCAAGATATAAAATAAATTGTATTGAGAACTCGGTCAGACATAAGGTTAAAAACATATGAATCGAGCAGAGGTTACGATACTAGCACATTAGGAGAAAACATAATGGCTAAAACAACACCAACAGCTGGCAAAGTGCCACGCATTCGCATTCGCTTAAAGGCGTATGATCATAAAGTAATTGACCAATCTGCAAAACAGATTATTGACACTGCACTTCGCACAGGTGCAGATATTGCTGGTCCGGTGCCGCTTCCAACGCGCCGCAGCACGTTCACCGTGGTGAAATCACCACATGTATATAAAAAAGGTGGTGAAGCATTTGAAATGCGTGTTCACAAGCGTTTGATTGATATTTCAAATGCGACACCAAAAACGATTGATTCTTTGCAAAACCTTAGCCTTCCTGCTGGGTGTGATGCAGAAATTCGAATGTAAAACATTTTAAAAAGGGTTGGGCAATGGCAAAAACAACAAAAACGAGAAAACAAACCAAGAAGACAGCGCCAAAGCGCAAGAAAGCTGCGACCGAAGAAAGAGACAGCGTTTATTTTTTAAAGTTAGTTCTTTATCTTGTGCTTGGTACGATTTGGTTAAAATTTAGCACCCCAATTATTGTTGGTGGTATTCCTGTGAGTGGTGTTCCAGTTGGGCTTTTGGTCGGACTTCTGATCGCAAGTCATGATAGGTTTCAGATTGATCGTAAAATAGAATATGCCGTCATCTTGGTGATGACGGTCATATCGTATTTCTTGCCTGCAGGTATTATTCTGTAGTTTTTGTTTGAGGAGTTTGAATGATGACTAATTCTTCATCATTCATATTGTTATAAATTTCATTTACTTCTTGTGAAGTTGTATATGTCCAGTAGCCAATTGCAACAACAAGAACACCAAAGATGAGCCAATAAAGTGTTTCGACGGTGAATTTGATTGTCCAGAAATCTGATTGCTTCTTTTTAGAAACAGTTCGTTTTTTAGCGCTAGTAGCTTTTGCTGCGCGTTTTTTTGTGGTTGTCTTTTTCTTTGTTGTTGCCATTTGGGTTTTGCCCTTTCGCTTTCTCTAAAGCTTATGGTTGTTTTTTCTAGTTAGCATTATTGCGCATTTTGATTTGTAATGCAACTAAACTGTTGACCCCTAGTGCCTTTTTTGATACAATTGCTTGGTAACAATTTAATAAAAGCAAAATATTAGTTTAATTCTTGGTGAATTAGCAGGTCTGCACTAAAGCAGAAACCACTAGCCACCAAGAATTTTAAGTGGAGTGAAGACAGATGAAATCTCTTCTAGGCACCAAGGTTGGCATGACGCAAGTCATCTCTGATGATGGCACTGCAAAAGCAGTGACGTTGCTTCAAGCTGGTCCTTGCACTGTCACGCAGATTAAAACTGCAGAAAAAGATGGCTATAACGCCATTCAAATTGGTTTTGGAAAAGGTAAAAACCTTTCTAAAGCAACTAAAGGTCATGTAAAAGGCGCAAAGGTTGAGCCAAAAGTTCTTCGCGAAATTCGCGTTGAAGAGCTGAATGACGAGATCAAAGTTGGCGACGTTTTAAATGTTGAAGCTTTTGAGCTTGGCGATAAAGTAGCGGTAACAGGCATTAGTAAAGGAAAAGGCTTTGCCGGTACGGTGAAGCGACACAACTTTGCAACAAGCGCGAGCAGCCACGGTGGTAACGGGAACGTTCGTAAGCCTGGTTCAATTGGGTCAATGTATCCACAGAAGGTCTTTAAAGGTAAGCGAATGGCTGGCCGCATGGGGAATGAACAAGTGACGGTTAAAAACTTGAAAGTTGCTTATGTTGATTTAGAAAATAATCTTATTGGCGTAACGGGTGCAGTGCCTGGTCCTCGCCGAGGAATAGTGGTGATTGGAGGAAAAGCATAATGGCAACAAAAACAACTCTACCAAAAGCTGTGTTTGCTGTGGATGTTCCTAACCATGAACTTCTAAAGCTTGCATATGATTCATATCTTGCAAATGCGCGCCAAGCAAGCGCAACTACAAAGCAACGTGGCGAAGTGCGCGGTGGTGGTAAAAAACCATGGCGTCAAAAAGGTACTGGTCGTGCTCGATTTGGTTCAATTCGTAACCCAATTTGGCGCGGTGGTGGTATTGTATTTGGTCCACGCGGTAATGAAAACTATAAAAAGCGTATTTCAACCAATGCAAAGCGTGTTGCATTAAGGCAGGCTTTAACGCTTGCTAGCAAGGCAGATAAGATTGTGATTGCGCAGCCAAAGACAACTGGCAAGACAAAAGAAATTGCAGATTTTCTAAGGACGCAAAAGATTGATGTTCGCCGCGTGCTTTTGGTGGTTGATGAAAAAACTCCAGAGTTGATTCGTGCAACACGAAATATACAGAGCGTTACACTTGTGCGGGCAACATATTTAAGCGTTTATCATATTTTGAATGCAGACAAGATTATTATGAGCGCTGGCGCTTTGAAAGCTGTTGAGAAATGGCTAGGAGAGGAGAAATAAAATGACACATATTACTCTTATCCCACGACTCAGCGAAAAAGCGTATGCAACTGCGCAAGAAAATGTGTATGTTTTCAATGTTCCACTAACTGTAAACAAACAGCAAATTGCTGATGCAGTAAGCGAAGAATATAACGTAAAAGTAATCAAGGTAAAAACACTTGTAAGTAAAGGTAAGACTGTTCGTTTTGCACGAGGAAAACGAAGCCAACCAGGAACGGCGCATCGTAAAGATACGAAAAAGGCATACGTTACGCTTGCTGAAGGTGATTCAATTGATATCTTTACTGAAGAGGAGAAGAAATAATGGCGATTAAACAATATAAGCCAACAACTCCAGCTCGTCGCGGCATGACTAGCCAAGACTTTTCTGATATCACTACAAAGAAACCAGTAAAAGGACTTTTGGCGGTTAAAAAGCAAAAGGCTGGACGCAACAACACTGGCCGTATTACGGTCCGACACCGCGGTGGTGGCGTAAAACGATTTTATCGAATTGTGAACTATCGACTTGCTCCCGGTACTGAAGCAACAATCGAGCACATTGAATATGATCCAAACCGTTCAGCTCGTATTGCTCGCGTGAAAGATCAACATGGTCTTTACCACTATGTAATTGCTGATGGCACAATGAAAGTTGGCAAGAAGATTAAAAGCGGTGAAAAAGCTGCAATTGAAACCAGTAACCGCTTAGCGCTAAAAGATATTCCAGCTGGTACGCTTGTCTATAATATTGAGCTTCAGCCAGGTAAAGGCGGCCAAGCTGTTCGTGCTGCTGGCACAAAAGCGCAGCTTATGGCTAAAGAAGGTGACTACGCACTGCTTAAAATGCCAAGTGGCGAAGTTCGCCGATTCCGTATTGAATGTATGGCAAATATTGGCACGGTTGGTAACGAACAGCACCAGAACGTAAAAATTGGTTCTGCTGGTCGTAATCGCCGCAAGGGTATTCGCCCAAGTGTTCGTGGTGTTGTTATGAACGCGGTTGATCACCCACACGGTGGTGGTGACGGTGGTGCACATGGTCCAGGAAAACCACCACGCACACCATGGGGTCAATTAACGCTTGGATATCGAACCCGTCGTCGTAAGTATAGTAATAAAATGATTGTTCGCTCTCGTCACGAGGCTAAGAGGAAGAAGAGGTAGAATATGAGCCGATCACTTAAAAAAGGTCCATTCGTAGATTTCAAACTTGCAAAGAAAGTTGCAGCTCTTGGTAATGACGACCGAACTGTTATTAAAACATGGGCTCGCGCAAGCACCATTAGCCCTGACATGGTTGGTCGAACAATTGCTGTTCATAACGGCAAAGTTCATGTCCCCGTGTATATTAGCGAAAATATGGTTGGTCACAAGCTTGGTGAGTTTGCGCCAACTCGTAAGTTCCGCAAACACGGAGGCAAGGAGAAATAGGATATGGCAGTAAAAGAAGTAAAAGCAATTGCTAAAGAAGTTTCTCAATCTCCACGTAAGGTTGGTTTGGTAGCGAGTTTGGTTCGCGGACGCACTGTTGCAGATGCGATTACTATTTTAGAGCATACGCCAAAGCGCGCTGCACTGGCAGTGAAGAAAACTATTGAAAGCGCTGCTGCAAATGCAACCAATAATCATGGTCTTGATAAAAAAACTTTGAAGATTGAAAGTATTCAGGTTGGACACGGTACTCGTTTGAAGAGGTTTAAACCAGTTGCTCGTGGGCAAGCGCATCCTTTCCAGAAGAGAACAAGCAATATTCGAGTAATTGTAACTGGTAGTGAAAAAGTAAAGAAGAAGCCGGCAGCAAAAGCGGCCGCTAAAAGCACAAGTAAGGAGAGCAAATAATGGGTCAAAAAGTAAATCCTATTAGCATGCGCTTACAAGTGACAAAAAATTGGCGTTCGCGCTGGTTTACGGGTAAGCGTGAATATGCAGAGTGGCTAGCACAAGATATTAAGATTCGTAAGCTTATTGAAGATCGCTTTAAGGCACGTCCAACGATCAACCTTATCGAGATTGAGCGTTCAGCAAATCTTGTTACGGTAACAATCCATACCGCAAAAGCAGGTGTAGTGATTGGTAAAGGTGGCGCTGGCGTAACTGAGATTAAAAATAAAGTGCAAAAAATTGTTGGTCAGCCTGTGCGTATCAATATTGAAGAAGTAAAGCGCCCAGAGCTTGCTGCAAAACTTGTAGCTGAAAATATTGCACATCAACTAGAGCGACGCATTAACTTCCGTCGTGCCGTAAAAATGACTGCGCAGAACACAATGAATGCTGGCGCAAAAGGTATTCGTATTGAGGTTGCAGGTCGTCTTAATGGTGCTGAGATGAGCCGACGCGAAAAAGAAATTCGCGGCAGCGTGCCACTTCATACTCTTCGTGCAGACATTGATTACCACGCTTCACGCGCACAGCTTCCTGGCGCTGGCATCGTTGGTGTAAAGGTGTGGATTTATAAAGGAGAGCAGGCCTAAGGTCGAGAGGATTTATTATGCTATTACCAAAGAAGACAAAATATCGAAAAGTTCGCAAAGGCAAGAATAAAGGTGTTGCAACCTCTGGAAATTATATTGCTTTTGGTGACTATGCTTTGCAAAGCCTTACCAACGAACGCATCACAAGCCGCCAGATTGAATCAGCACGTCAGGCTATGACTCGCTACATTAAGCGTGGTGGTAAAATTTGGATCCGTATTTTCCCGCACACTCCTGTTACCCGCAAACCGCAAGATGTAAAGATGGGTAAAGGTAAAGGTAATCCAGAGTTCTTTGTTGCAAAAGTAAAGACTGGCACCGTAATGTTTGAGATGAAAGGTGTTAGCGAGGATCTTGCACGCGAAGCAATGCGACTTGCAAGCCACAAACTTCCTGTAAAAACACGGTTTATTAAAAGGGAGGAGGCGTAAGATATGACCACGGCTACTGAACTACGAAAGAAAAGCCTCGCTGATTTAAGAGTTGAGCTTGCAAAAACACAGCGTGAACTTGCCGATGCACGGCGAGCGAACAATGCACGTGAACTTGCAAACCCAGCAAAAATGAAAGATTTGCGAAGAGAAATTGCTCGACTTCACACTATTATTTTAGAGATGAAGCAAGCAGCTGATAAGGAGAAAGCATAATGGCGAAGAAAATTGTTGGAAAAGTAACTTCAAATAAGCAAGATAAGACGATTGTGATTACTTCAACACGTCGCCAAACACATCCGCTATATGGCAAGCAATATACTGTAACTACGAAATATATCGCGCACGATGAAAAAAATGAAGCTCATGTTGGTGACACTGTCGAAATTTCTGAAACTCGCCCAATTAGTAAGCGTAAAAGCTTTACTCTTTCAAGCGTACTTGAAAAAGGACACGCAGCTGTTGAGATTAAAGAAGAGGAGGCTGTATGATTCAACAAGAGTCTCGTCTAAAAGTAACCGACAACAGCGGTGCAAAAGAAATTCTTTGTATTCGTGTGCTTGGTGGTAGCAAGAAACGATACGCTCGCGTTGGCGATATAATCGTTGCAACCGTAAAAGATGCTAACCCAACTGGAACTGTGAAAAAGAAAAGCGTCGTGAAGGCAGTTGTTGTTCGCACAAGAGATAAAATCTTGCGTAAAGATGGCAGCACTATTTGCTTTGATGATAACGCGGCAGTGATTATTGGCGACGATAAGCAGCCTCGTGCTACTCGTGTGTTCGGACCAGTTCCGCGCGAAATGCGTGAAAAAGGCTATGCAAAGATCGTTAGCCTTGCACCGGAGGTACTCTAATATGGCAAGTTTGAAGATTAAAAAAGGCGATAGCGTGAAGATTATTTCAGGAGGCGACAAAGGCAAAATCGCAAATGTTATTGCTGTTATCCCTGAAAAGCAAGCAGTACTACTTGAAGGTATTGGTCAGCGCAAGCGACACGTAAAGCCAACACAGATTAACCCACAAGGCGGCAAGAAAGATATTCATATTCCAACACCAATTAGCAAGGTGGCAGTGGTTGCAGAAAAAACTTCTGGCAAGACTGCGCGCATTGGCTGGTTGGTAAAGCCTGATGGTAAAAAAGTTCGCGTAGCGCGAAACTTAAAGAACAAGGAGATTAAATAATGGCAACCAAGACAATTGCTCAACCAGCTCCGCGCTTGAAGCAACTCTATAAAGAGAGCTTGGTGCCAGAGCTAACAAAAGAATTAGAGCTTAGCAATCCGCATGAAGCTCCACAGCTTGTAAAGATTATTGTAAGCTGTGGTATTGGCAAGCACAAAGATGATAAGCGCTATCATGAAATCGTTAGCAATACACTCCGAAAGATTACCGGTCAGCAACCAATTGATCGAATGGCAAAGAAAAGCATCGCAAGCTTTAAGATCCGTGCTGGCATGAACCGTGTTGGCGTGAGCGTAACACTACGTGGTGCTCGTATGTATGAATTCCTTGACCGACTTACCAATGTTGCATTACCTCGTGTCCGCGACTTCCATGGTGTGAGTGCAAAGGCTTTTGATAAAAGCGGCAACTATAGCCTTGGTATTACTGAACAGTCTATTTTCCCTGAGCTTTCATTTGAAGACACGCAAACACTCCATGGTTTGCAGGTAACATTTGTGATTGAAAGTAAGCAACCAGAACATAGCCGAGTATTGCTAGAGAAATTTGGTATTCCATTTGAAAAGAAAGGAGGCAAACGCTAATGGCTAGAAAATCAAACATCGCACGCGATAAAAAGCGCCAAAAGATGATAAAAAAATATGCAGCAAAACGAGCAGAGCTAAAAGCAGCTGGTGATTACGAAGGATTGGCGAAATTGCCACCGAATTCAAGCCCAACTCGCTGGAAGAATCGTTGTGTTGAAACTGGTCGTCCACATGCGTATATGCGTCGTTTTGGACTTAGTCGAATCAGTTTTCGTGAACGCGCAAGCAAGGGCGAAGTCCCTGGTGTAACAAAGAGTAGCTGGTAGAAAGGAGAATATAAATATGTCATTACAATCATCTGACCCTATCGCCGATCTACTTACTCGTATTCGAAATGCGATTTTAGTTGGCAAGCACGAGGTTCGTGTTCCAACCAGTAAACTAAAAGAAACTGTTGCAAAGCAGTTGCAAAAAGCTGGCTATATTTCTGCGGTAAATATTGAAAAAGGTTCTCCTCGTAACACGCTTATTGTTACCATTAACGAGCCAGGCGCAAATGCTAAAATTACTGAGATTTCTCGTGTAAGTCGACCTGGTCGTCGAGTGTATGCAGGGGCAAACGATATTCCAAAAGTAAAAAGTGGTCGTGGCGTTATGCTTATTAGCACAAGCAAAGGCGTTATGACTGGTCAAGAAGCTATAAAGCAGCGGCTTGGCGGCGAACTACTTTGTAAGGTTTATTAAAAGGATTTAAGGAGAAGAATAAAATGAGTCGAATCGGAAAACTGCCAATTGAGATTCCATCTGGCGTGACAATCACGGTCGACCAAGGCATGGTAAAAGTGCAAGGTCCAAAAGGTGAACTGTCTCAAGAAGTGCTTCCAGAAGTAACAATTAAAATGGAAGATAACCAACTAACAGTAAGTCGAAAGTCTGACGAAAAGCTAGCTCGTGCGCAACACGGTCTTATGCGGTCACTTATTAACAATATGGTTGTTGGTGTAACGAAAGGTTTTGAGAAAAAGCTTGAAGTAAATGGCGTTGGCTTTCGCGTTAAGGGTGGTGGACAGCAGCTAGAAATGTCACTAGGCTTTTCGCACCCAGTAAAGTATGAAGCTCCGCAAGGAATTGATATTAACGTTGAAAAGATGAACATTACAGTGAGTGGAATTAATAAACAGCAAGTTGGACAAGTTGCTGCAGAGATCAGAAGCCTTAAAAAGCCAGAGCCATATAAAGGCAAAGGTATTAAATATGCTGATGAGCAGATTATCCGTAAGGCTGGAAAGGCTGGTAAATAATCATGAATCACGTATCTAAAAAACAACTTGGTAAAATGCTGCGAAAAAATCGTGTTCGCGCTAAAATTAGTGGTACTAAAAAGCAACCACGTCTTAGCGTTACGATTAGTAACATGCACGTAAGCGCACAACTTATAGATGACGAAGCGCAAAAAACACTTGTTTCTGCGACAACAATTGGGGCGAAGCAAAAAGGTAATCTTACCGAAAAAGCTGCGCTTGTTGGCGCGGATGTTGCTAAAAAAGCTAAAAAAGCAAAGATTACGACAGTGGTATTAGATAGAAACGGTCGACAATATGCTGGAAGACTGAAGGCATTTACAGAAGCAGTACGCAAAGAAGGGATAAAGGTTTAGACTATGGCTGATAATAAAGCACAATCAAAAAAACCAAATGAAAAAGCACAAGGTGTTGGCGAAAAACAATTCCAAGAACAGGTAATAAACATTGATCGTGTTGCTCGTGTTGTAAAAGGTGGTCGCCGCTTCCGCTTTAAGGCGCTTGTTGTTGTGGGTGATGGTAAAGCAAAAGTTGGCGTTGGTGTAAGTAAAGGGCAAGATGTTCAGGCTGCAATTGCTAAAGCAACTGATGTAGCAAAGAAAAACCTTATTACTATTCCAGTTGTAAACACAACTATCCCGCATGATGTTGAGCTAAAGTTTAGTGGTGCTCGTGTTCTACTTAAACCAGCAGCACCTGGTACTGGTATTATTGCCGGTGGTGTTGTTCGTCAGATTATTGGCGTAACAGGAATCCGTAACCTTCTTAGTAAATCACTTGGTAGTACTAACAAAGTAAACATTGCGTATGCAACTATTGATGCACTCAAATCACTTGTTCCAGCTGAAGAGTGGGTTAATCCACCAAAGAAAGCGGCTAAAAAGCCAGCTGTGAAAAAGGAGAAATAACATGACAAAATATCATGAATTACAGACTGATAAGACAAAAGCAAAGAAGCGTGTAGGTCGCGGTATTAGCGCAGGGCAAGGTAAAACTGCTGGTCGTGGCACAAAAGGTCAAAAGGCGCGAACTGGTAAAAAACTTCGAGCAACATTTATGGGCGGTCAGCGTGCTTTAATGCAGGCAGTGCCTAAAAAACGAGGTTTTAAGAGCATTCGTGTTCCGGCGCAAGTTGTTTACCTAGACGATCTTAGCGTGTTTGCAAATAAAACAGTTGATAACCAATCGCTGTTTGAAACAGGGCTTGTTTCAACGCCATATCATAGCGTAAAAATCATCGCTCGTGGTGAACTTGATAAAAAAGTAACAGTAAAAGTGCAGGGTGCTTCAAAGAGCGTACAAGCTGCAATTAAAAAAGCAGGTGGCGCTTTTGAGAAAGTTCCAGTACCATTGAAACAGAGCAAAAAACCTAAGAGCAAAGCTACAAAAAAATAGCATAGCAACAAAAAGAGAGGGTATATAAGAGGTGAATTGGCGAACTATATTAGCATCACTCAAGAGCGGCGATATGCGCAAGCGCTTATTAACTGTGCTTGGAATTATCGTAGTATATCGATTTTTGGCGCATGTGCCAGTTCCTCTTGCGGAACCAACACAGCTAAAGCAAGTTATTGATAGCGTGCTAAGCAGTACTGATTTTGGTGGCTTCCTTAACCTTTTAAGTGGTGGTGCTCTTGCGAGCTTCTCTATTGTGCTTGTTGGGCTTGGACCGTATATTACAGCATCAATCATTATGCAGCTCTTAACAAAAGCCGTTCCTAAATTAGAAGAATTACATAAAGACGGTGAATCTGGAAGGCGCAAAATTAACCAATGGACACGTATGGTGGCGCTTCCACTAGCTATCGTCCAGTCAGTTGCTTTTATTTTCATCTTGCGACAGACCGTTCTTGCAGGTAACACGGCTGTTCTTGGCGACACGTCAATGATCGAGTGGATTGTTGCCGTCACAGCAATGACAGCTGGTTCAATGTTACTGATGTGGCTTGGGGAGCTTATCACTGAGCAGGGCGTTGGAAATGGAATTAGCCTTCTCATCTTTGCGGGTATCATTAGCCAGTTGCCGCAAATGCTTGCCAGTCTTGGAACGTCTCTTTTTGAGGTACCAACTGAAGCAGCTAAGTTGCACATCTTTAACTGGGCAGCTTTACCGATTAACGCCGTGGCGTTCTATGTGCTTTTGGCCGTTTCGTTAATCTCTTTAACAGTGCTCTATATTCTTGTAAAAATCAACGAAGCGCAGCGAGTTATTACAATTAATTATGCAAAGCGCGTGCAGGGTAACAGTGCCTATGGTGGCGTAAGTAGTATTTTGCCAGTGAAGCTCATCACTGCCGGCGTAATTCCAGTGATCTTCGCTGTAGCTTTCTTGGCGCTGCCGGCGTTTATTGGTCAACTGCTTAAGGCCACGGGAAATGCTGACTATGCAACTCTCGCCAATAACCTTATCGCATGGTTCGAAGCGCCGCAACCAGGAGCGTTTACTGGGGCAGATCCAGGCTCTTTTGTGTATCCAATTTGCTACTTCTTACTAGTTGTTGCTTTTACATATTTTTACACTGGCATTGTATTTAACTCTAACGAAATTGCAGAAAACCTACAAAAGCAAGGTGGTTTTATTGCCAATGTTCGTCCTGGCGAGCAAACAGAAAAATACCTCACAATGATCGTTAACCGACTTACCCTTTTTGGTTCAATTACTCTTGGTCTTATTGCCGTGCTGCCGTTTGCGGGTGAATATGTGCTTGCGCAGGTTGGCGTTTCGGTGCCAAACCTGGCTCTAGGAGGGACTGGCCTCTTGATTGTTGTTTCAGTAGCGCTTGAGGCACTTCGCCAAATCAACTCACGTGCACTTATGGTGACATACGACGAATATAAATAACTTTCTCTAGGTAAAACTTAAGTCGAGATATTCTTTTTCACCACTTTCGATCATGGTTACTATTTGTTTCCAGCCAGGGATGAATTCGCTATAAGGTAACTCTTGCCAATCAACCCACTGTAGTTCAGCGTGCTTAGTGTCGGGTAGTCTAACCTCTTCAACATTATCAGCAAACCAAATAGGACCTGTTATATGAGTACTCAGGTCTTTACCTTGTATCATAATAGATGCATAGCCTCTATATATTAGCGGTACATCAAGCTGATTATTACTAAAATAATGTAATTCTCTTTTAGCGGCTGACTCTACAGTCTCTCCGGGCCATACTTTGCCTGAAATACACGCATATTTGTTAATGTGTGGATGCTTCTTGCGTCGTGCAACTAACCAACGACCATTTTTCGAACGTAAAAAGATGAGGCTATATGTTAATGGTCCAAGTCTGATATTGCCAACTTCTGAGGAATAAAGTTGAGCAAGTTCCGCGCCTTTACCGGTGAGTTGGTACTTTCCGTCTTCTGTCTTCTCAACTAATTTTTGCTTAATGAGCTCTCTTAGGTGATACATAAACAGACTAGATTCCATTGCTGGGTCTTTAAGATCGGTATAACGCATTGTTTGGTTATAGCGTAATTTAGCAAAAATCTTTGATTGCAGGTGGTGATCCAAATGAACAATACTCATAGTGTTACTTTCATATTACAGAACACTAAATATGCTAACAAGTAAAATATTTTTTACTAAAAAACTATTCACTGACAAGTTTACTTACTAAGAACATACTGCTGGTGGAGGTAATAACTACTATGAGCGAAAAACTAGCAGCAATAAAATCAAATCTAGAGCATGGAATTCCAGATCACTCAATGGATGATCTGGTCTCCAAGCAAGAGCTAAAATTATATACAGAAGGAGCCAAGCAAGGTTTGCTGGTAGCTCATGCTGCCCTGCACCACGCGTTTAAGGAGGGCGATCCTTCGGTAGTAAGCTTTGATGGCGATAAGGGAGAGAAAGATTTATATATTAGCTATAAAGATAAATCAGGCAATCCTACATATATGCCATGGGATGCTAAAAATCCAGCAACAGATATTGGCTTGCGCGCACCAAATCCGAATTTTGAAGGTGTAGTAAATCCAATGACGATTATTCATGCGGATTCAGAGGCGGCAAGAGATTTTGCCGAGCGGGGTGCACCAAAAACTGTAGTGGACGCAGTAGACGCGGTTGCCAGATTGAATAAGTTTATCGTCGATGAAGCAGCTATTCCGTATTTAAGAGAAGTGGCAGAGTCTTTTGAAGTTAGTCCAGATGAGTATATCAATATCTTTTTTCCTGAAAATGGGGTTAGGGCGCGTACGCTAACACGTGTTATCGGGTATCATCGAAATGCGGCTCCTGGGCAAAGACCAGTGAGCAATACTGATGAAAAAGAATTACTTATTAAGGAACATAATGATAAAAGCTCATATACAGTTGACATCGAACAGTCAGCGCGCGGCTTGCAGTATTTTGTTAATCGAAAATGGCAAGATGCAGATACGAGAATTACGAGTTTTAGAGGTGCTGCCGATGACTATCTTGGGCTAAAAAGGCAAACACCGGCAACGTTTCACCGCGCAGTAGTTGGCGGTGAGGGCGAATTACCAAAAGAATTTCAGGATGCCGGAATAGCTCGGGTAGCCATTCCTCTCTTTATATCACCAAGTATTGAGGGGGCGCGAATAGTAGAAGCTGGTTCTTCTGAAACGCATTCTTCTCAACAATAAATGTTAGCTTGACATGAGAAAAGCTTCAGCTACAATAATAAGTACTAACATATTTCACGTTTTTAAATAAAAGTGAGAAAAACTCTTTACTTGAGGTGCCTTCTTGTGTATAATCTATTCTTGTAGTTTATGGTCGCACAAAAAGAAGTAATCAAGCTAACCGGTAAAGTGCTAGAGGCGCTGCCTAATGCACAATTTCGCGTAGAGCTTGAAAACGGCCATACGATTATCGCTCATGTATCGGGAAAGATGCGCAAGTATTATATCCGCCTGATACCGGGCGACAAGGTGGAAGTTGAGTTAACCCCATACGATCTTACAAAGGGTAGAATCAGCTTTCGTCTCAAAGATTAATAACAGTAAGTGGGAGGCTTTAAACGCACCATGAAAGTTCGTGCCAGCGTTAAAAAAATTAGTCCAGATGATCAACTTGTTCGCCGCAAGGGGCGACTTTATGTTATCAATAAGAAAAAGCCTAAAAATAAGCAAAGGCAAGGTTAAAGAATGGCTCGAATAGCTAACGTAACAATCCCAACTGATAAGCAAGTACAAATTAGTCTTCGTTCAATTTACGGAATTGGACCACTATACGCAGGTCGTATTCTCGAGGCTGCAAAGATCGATCCTACTACTCGCGTCAAAGATCTTTCAGAAGCCGAGATTCAGCGCATTCGTACAATCATTGATAACGATTATACAGTTGAAGGCGATCTTCAGCGTACGGTAACAAACAACATTAAGCGTTTGAAGGACGTTGGAGCGTATCGCGGTCTACGCCATAAGAATAGTCTTCCTAGTCGTGGTCAGCGAACTCGAACTAATGCGCGAACTCGCCGTGGTAAGCGAATTGCCGTTGGCGGTACTCAGAAGAAAGCAGCAACAAAGACGTAAAGTTTAAAGGGAAATAATGGCAGAAGTAGCAACTAAAACACCAGTAAAAAAGAAGAAGCAGCGCCGGTCAGTACCGAGCGGTCAACTGCATATTCAAGCAACGTTTAATAACACAATCATTACTTTTAGCGATAAAAAGGGCAACGTATTGAGTGCCTCAAGCGCAGGAGCATGTGGTTTTCGTGGTAGTAAAAAAGGCACAGCCTATGCTGCGCAGATTGCAAGTGAAAAAGCAGCAGAAACTGCAAAGCAATTGCATGGTCTTAAGTCTGTAGATGTGTTTATTAGTGGCGTTGGTCTTGGCCGTGACGCTGCAGTGCGTGCCTTACAGAATATGGAAATTAGTGTTGATAGCATAAAAGATGTAACTGGTATTCCGCACGGTGGATGTCGACCAAAGAAACAGAGGAGAGCATAATATGGCACGAGACAGAAGCCCGATTGTAAAACAAAGTCGCCGCGAAGGATATGCTCTACATCCTAAAGCACACAAAATTTTGGCTAAAAAGAGTAGTGTGCCAGGTCAGCACGGTCGTTCTCGACAAGGCAAGCCAAGTCTTTATGCAACGCAACTACGCGAAAAACAAAAAGTTCGCCGAATATATGGCTTACTTGAAAAGCAATTTGCTCGTCTTATGAAAGAAGCTGACCGTGCGCAGGGACTTGCGGGTGAAAATCTTCTTAAGTTTCTAGAGCGACGCCTAGATAACGCTGTATATCGAGCAGGGTTTGCCTCAAGTCGCCGAGCAGCTCGCCAGCTTGTTAGCCATGGGCATTTTATGCTTAATGGTCGTCGAGTTGATATTCCATCAATTCGCCTAAAAGCTGGAGACGAACTTGTTGTACGTCCTAAAAGCACAAAGTCTGCTTATTTTGCTGAACTCGATGAGGTGGTAAAGAATGCAAATCAAGCACCGCTCAGCTGGCTAAAGAGCGACCCTAAGAAAATGAAGATAGACATTACTGGTGAACCAAAGCGAGAAGAAGCTGAGGTTGATATCGATGAGCAACTAATCGTTGAGTATTACTCACGTTAATAATAAGGAGAAATTACGTGTCAAAAGTTATTCACAATCCAACACTTGCAAGTGTAGAAGATCACTCAGATAAGAGTGCAACTTTCACTGTTGAGCCACTTCACAGCGGCTACGGCATGACACTTGGTAACAGTTTACGCCGAGTATTGCTTTCAAGCATTGCTGGCGGAGCAGTTGTTGCTTTTCGTATTGAAGGTGTAACACACGAGTTCACAACCGTAGACGGCGTGAAAGAAGATGTGGTTGATATTATGCTAAATCTAAAGAATGTACGGTTTCGTTTGCATGGTGAAGAGCCAGTAGAGCTTCGTCTCGAGAAAAAGGGATCAGGCGCAATTACAGCTGCAGATATTAAAACAACCGCAGATGTTGAAGTGGTAAATCCCGATGCGCACATCGCAACTATCGACGACAACAAAGCTAAGGTTTTGATGGATATTGTTGTTGAGCCAGGTCGCGGATATCGAACAATTGAAGAGTCAGGAAGCAAGCGCCTTCATAGCGATATGATTGCTGTTGATGCAGTATTTAGTCCTGTGCAGCGTGTTCGTTATCGTGTTGAAAACACTCGTGTTGGCCAGATGACAGATCTTGATAAGCTTGTTCTTACTATTGATACCGATGGATCAATTTCTCCACGTGATGCGTTTGAAGAAGCTGCTGCTATTCTAATCAATCAATATACTGCGCTTGCAGGAAGTACTCGAATTGAAGCTGCACCAGCAATTGGTCAAGAAACTGAAGAGGTTGACTCAGAACTGCAAACACCAATCGAAGACCTCAATCTAAGTGCGCGAACAGCTAATGCGCTCGTAAACAACGAAATTCGCACAGTGCATGATCTTGTAACACTTTCTGAAACTGACCTTCGTGAGCTAAAAGGTTTTGGTAGCAAAGCACTTGATGAAGTTAAAGAAAAGATGGCGGAACTGGAGTTCTAAATGCATAGGCACGGATATAAAGGTCGAAAGTTACATCGTGATGGCGCACAGCGCACAGCACTTCTTAAAGGCTTGGCAACAAGCTTGATTGAGCACGGTAGCATTGAAACAACGCTTCCAAAAGCAAAAGAACTTGTTCCTTATTTTGAAAAGCTAATAACAAAAGCAAAAAAGGGCGACCTTCATAATCGTCGCCAGATTATTGCTCGTGTTAGTACAAAAGAATCTGCGCATAAGTTGGTGGAAGAAATTGCACCGCAACTTAAAGGTCGCGTAAGTGGGCATGTTCGTATCGAAAAAACCCGCCTTCGCGTGGGTGATAACGCACAGCTTGCTCGTGTTAGCTTTGTAGATGAATTAAAAGAAGCTCCAGTTAGTAAACCTGCAGCAGAGGAAAAGGTAAAGGCATAAGCTATGAATCAGAAAACATATTCTCAGAAAACGGCTGAAGTTGCTCGAAAGTGGATTCTTATTGACGCCAGTGAAGCGCCATTAGGACGGCTTTCTACTGTTGTTGCAAAATATCTTACAGGTAAATATAAACCATCTTACACACCGCATATTGATGGTGGTGATCATGTGGTTATTATCAATGCAGATAAGCTTGTAGTAACAGGCAATAAAGAAATCGCTAAAAAATATTATCGCCACAGCGGTTATCCTGGCGGTATTAAAGAAGCTAGTCTCGCTGAAGTGCGCGAAAAAGATTCAACAAAAGCAGTTGTTGCTGCCGTAAAAGGTATGCTTCCAAAGAACAAGCTTCAGCCAGAAAGACTAAAGCGCCTTAAGGTATATAAAGATGAAAATCATGCACATGCTGCACAAAAACCAGTGAAAGTTGAGGTGAAATAACATGGCTACAAAGAGTTATTTTTATGGTTTAGGTCGTCGCAAGAGCTCAACCGCTCGTGCTCGACTTATGAAAGGTAAAGGCAATATTACTATCAATGGCAAAACTGCCGAAGAATATCTTAGTGACAATAAACCGCTTACGGCAAAGCTGTCTGATCCGCTCGCGCTTGTTGGTAAGCAAAAAGACTTCGATGTTTCGCTTGTTGTCAGTGGTGGTGGTTTAAGCGGTCAAGTTGACGCTAGCCGTCTTGCTATTGCGAAGGCAATTAGCGCAATGAATGAAGATCTTCGTGGTACGCTTAAAAAAGCATCGCTGCTTAAGCGCGACCCACGCGAAAAAGAACGCAAGAAATACGGCCTTCGCTCTGCTCGTAAGAAAGAACAGTTCTCTAAGCGTTAATCTTCACTTCTATCTATTGCTTAAAATATGCGACCCAACGAAGTCGCATATTTTTAATTACACTCTTTCAACTAGCCTTACATATCAAGCACTAAACCGCCCCATATAAAATCTTTTGCTCCGTGACCTTCGCCGTTTCGTGGGTCGTAATATTCTCTAAAGCCAGACTTCTTCACAAGATTTATTGATTGCTTGGCAATTCTATCTGCCTCTTTATTAAACCCATATCGTCGTAAACCTTGAATAATAAGCCAGTTGCTGCCAATCCACACCGGACCACGCCAATTGGTACCAATCCAGCCTTTGCCCCTCCAGTCTCCGTCTGGATTAAAGCTATGTTCGTTTGCAGCAACGGTCGGCACACCAAAGAATGTATTAAAGTATTCTGGGTTATTTAAATATTTTGAAACAACTAACATCGACTCTTCTTGAGAGGCAGTACCACTATATAGCGGCATAAATAAAGCCCAGGTTTTTACGGTAACCCGTGAAGCTTTTGCGCCGTAATCCATCAACGGGTAATAAATTCCATCTTTACGCAGATGATCACGCATTGCTTGCTTAACGCCTTCGGATTTAGCTCGTGACCACGTTTCGATTCTTGGTTCATGGCAAAGCCTAGCAAGCTCTGCAGTAATAGCAAGACTCTCTGCCAAAATAGAGTTCATAGGCACGTCTCGAACCCAGTGATGAAGATCCATGCGCTGCTTAACCACAAAACGAGACTGCTTCCAGTTGTCTACTAATTTTAAGCGCGAAGAAAAATTATCAATAAATTTATGCTGAGGATCTTTTAAGTCAAGTGCGGCATCATATCGTGGTGAGTTATCTTCACCGGACTCGTCTGGATTGATAACTCCAATTAGATTTGTCTTTCTTGGGTCGCGGTGACGAAAGAAATAGCGGTGAAATGCATCAATATGTGGTAGCATTTCGCGCACAAATTCTATATCATCTGTCGCTTTATATATTTTTTCAACCGCAGCGGCAAGCAGCGGCGGTTGGGTAATGCTACTTGTTCTGCGTTTACCCCAGCGAATCTCAGGAAAAGGATGATCTTTTTGAGGTTGCCAATAAATCATATGGGGAATCATACCATTTTTAAACTGAGCTGAAACAAGGGCCCGAAGTTCAGACTTAGCTCCTTCAGTGTCAAAATGTGTCATAGCAATAGCTGCAAAACAGCTATCCCAAAGCCACTGATACGGGTAGGTATCTTCTGAGGGAATGGTATAAGTATAGCCGTTTGTTTGCCGGCGATTCTTTTCATACAGTTCTTTTGTTGCTTCAAGCAGCTGACTTTTGGGCATGCATCTCCTAATTTTTGTTTTTGACAATACTAATTCTATATATTATCATGGCACACATGAGTATTTTTGCAATACAGTTTAACTATTGGTTTACCGACGATCGCTGGCGGTTTACTTTGTATTGTAAATAATTTAATTAACTAAATAACATATTAAACCGCCTAAGAAGAGGCGGTTTTTTAAATTTTTAAAGGAGAATGAAATATGGGAAGTAAAGAAATAGGAACAGAAAATATTAACAAAGACATTGATCTAGGCGCAGAGTATGATACGTTGCGTATTTATGATGGACTGGTTACGCCAGTTTCTCGAGATACCTTAGTTCTATCAGAGAAACATAGACTGCAAATTGAGGGGTACACGCTTCGCGCAGCGCAGTCGTATGGAGACAAGTCAGGCATAGCCGAGCCAACACATGTTCATAATGAGCATGGTATTCCCGCCCTGGTTGTTCGAGTTGATTGTACGATTGATGAGCGGGGTGAAATTATAGCTTATGAAATGGAAGATAGTCCTTCTGGGCAAGGAATAACTGATGCGCTTCACAAAAATGCAGGATCCGAAGGAGTGAAAGGTCGCATCATAGGGCATTATGAGAATGAGGCTGGACAGGTGCCGCATGTCATAGTTTCAGGTATGCGTTCGCACGGTACGGATGACAAACTGATCATCGGTGAAGAGAATTATTCTTTCGGTGAGATACCAGAAAACTTAGCAGAAGACAGGCTAGTTATTGTAAAAGCCATTCCAGGTGTGGCTGCCTCTCATCAACCATTTACTCATTTGCAAGAGCGGGCGCTTGCACCACTTAAAACTGAAGGAGATAAATCTTATACTGAAAGAATTGGTGATGTAAAATCGATAGCCGGCCCAGACGAGCTATTGCTTCGAGAAGACGACGAGCTTTGTTCGCAAGTTCTTAAGGCAAGGATAGGCTCTATGGCTAATGGGGTATGCATATACTTAGATCCAGAAGATCGTAAAGTATTTGGCAAAAAGGGCACAATAACTGCTGCAAAATTGAAGCATATAGCAGGTGAATTTGGCTCTAGAAATGATGCATTGGTACAAGAGTTTAACGCTCCCATCCGTGTTAATAATCCTGAGGATAGACCTAACGCAATTCTGCGCGTATTTGTACTACTTTCAAGAGGTGAAAATAAAAACACTATTAAAGCAGAGGCTATTGGCGGGTGCTATGTTGCACGGCCTGAGCTGATCGTGCATGGTGCTTCAAACTCAATAGCAGGCGCAGTAATGATAGACTAGTTATATGGAAAGATATTTAAAAAAATTAGTAGAGTTTTACCCCGTAACATCCAACCAGACGAGTGTGCGACAATTATTAGAATATGTTCAGAGTCAGCTTATGAGGAATGGGGTACCTTCCAATATACTTGAATATAATGGTGTACATAACCTATATGCGCACCCAAAAAAAGAAAAACACTCTCGATTGCTACTGCAGGCGCATGCTGATGTCGTGCCAACAGAAAAGCACGCTTTCAGCAAAAAAGACGGCAGATATTTTGGTCGTGGAGTATATGACATGCTATTTGCTACAGCATGCTATTTACGACTATTTGACGAAATCGGTTCAAAAATTGCTAAAAGTGACGTATCTTTGCTACTAAGCGGTGATGAAGAGACGGGTGGCTTTAACGGTGCAGGAGCATTCTTAGAAAATGGATATACAACAGATGTATGTATTTTACCCGATGCGGGAGAATACTTCGGTGCTGTTAACGCAGCAGCGAAGGGTTTTTTCTCTTGCACTATTACTATCCACGGAAAAGCTCACCACGGCTCACGTCCGTGGGAGGGCGACGGAGCGGCAATAAAGTTGGTTCATTTTCTCAATGAGTTTGAGAAATCTTTTAGCTCAAATGACCGTGAGGATAGCACTATGACAGTGGCCATGCTTAGAAGCGGGGACGCAGACAACAAAGGTCCTGCTACTGCTGAAGCGGTATTGGACATACGTTACCCCAGCGGCAATGAGCTTGAACGTATTAAAAAGACACTCAATAAAAAACTAAAAAAATATCATGGTGAAATAAAAGAAACTGCAGTTGGCAGTGACTATCAGCTTGACGTGACCCATCCAGATGTTCAGAGTTTTTTGGAAATGTATGAGCGTCACGTTGGAGGCAAAATAGTTTATAAAAAGGCGTATGGATCTTCAGATGCTCGTTTTTTTGCTGCTAAAGATATTCCTACAATCATGTTTAGGCCACTCGGTGGTGGGGCTCATGGTGATGAGGAATGGATATCGGAAGAAGAGCTTGAAAAATTCTATCAACTTTTAAAGGAATATGTATCAGAGCTGATACAATAGAGTAGTAATTATGCAAAAACCTGTAATTCTCACTGGTCTGCGGGCGAATAATGACCTAACAATTGGCAATTATTTTGGTGGCATTTTGCCAATGATTGATATGGCAACACAGCATGCTGATGAATATCAGATTAATATGTTTGTGCCAGATCTTCATAGCTTTACGACGCCAATCAACTTTGACGAGCTTCACGAGCAAATTTGGCATAATATGCGGCTTTTTGCAGCTGCTGGTTTGCCGCTAGGCAACTCTAGCATTCATCTATATCGCCAAAGTTATATTCCTGCGCATAGCGAATTAACATGGATTCTTGATTGCTTTACAGGCATGGGTGAAATGAATCGCATGACGCAATTTAAAGATAAGTCAGTCACTGTTGGCGCCGATCGAACGAGTGTTGGGCTATTTAACTACCCAATTTTGATGTCGGCAGATATTTTGCTTTACAACGCAACGTATGTACCTGTTGGCGATGATCAAACACAGCATCTTGAGTTTACGCGTGATATTGCTGAGCGAATTAATAATAAATTTGGTGATATTTTTACTATTCCAAAGTCGGTAAAAGAGCAGCACGAATTCTTTGGCAAAGACCAAGGGCTTCGCATTATGGATCTTGTGGACCCAACGAAAAAGATGAGTAAAAGTGATGATTCTGGTAGGGGCGTTATTTTCTTGAGTGAAGATCCTGAATCTGCTGCAAAAAAGATTATGAGCGCAACAACAGATAATTTGGCAGATATTCAATTTGATAGAGAGAAGCAACCAGGAATTAGCAATTTGCTCGAGATTTTAGCACTCTTTACTCAGCGAGACATAGAAGAAGTCACGAATGAATGGCGTGATAAAGACCGCTATGGCGACTTTAAAAAAGTAGTTGCAGAGGAAACGAAACAATTTTTAACAAATTTTCAAACGCGTTTAAGCCAGGTTGATGATAGTGCAATAGAAAAACGCCTACAAGCATCTGAAGCCGAGCTTGCACAAACTGCCAATGAAACGCTGCTCCGCATTCAGCAAGCAGTTGGCTTGCGACCAAAAGGGTAAGCTATGCGCCTAGATAGCTATCTTGCGCAGTATTGGCCAGAATATTCGCGCTCTCAGTGGCAAAAGTATTGCAAAGAAGGCTTGGTGAGCGTTAATGGCGAAGTTGTTGTTGAGCCAAACATGAAGCTGGGTGAAGACGATGAAGTAACGGTGAAAATGCCAAAGAAAAATGATTTTAGCGCAGAAGAACTTCCTGTTATTTATGAAGATGATGACGCTATTGTTATAGATAAACCAAATGGCATTTTAACTCACGCTAAGGGTGTCGTGAGTGATGAATTTAGTGTTGCTGAATTTGTAAAACCAAACACAACCTACAAAAGTGATACAAATAGACCAGGGATAATCCATCGCCTTGATAGAGATACAAGTGGCATTATTATTTGTGCAAAAAATGATGAAGCGGCAAAAATGCTGCAACGTCAATTTTCAGATAGAAAAGTGAAGAAGCAATACATTGCTATAGTCGAGGGTATTTTAAAAGAAAAGGCTGCTATGATTGATCTACCTATAGCGCGCAACCCAAAAGCTCCATCAACTTTTAGAGTAGATGCCAACGGCAAGCCCGCGCAAACAAAATATGAGGTGCTCGCGGCTAATGATGAATATTCTTTAGTTCTCCTCCAGCCTCATACTGGGCGAACACATCAGTTACGTGTGCATATGACGCACCTTGGGCATCCAATTGTGGGCGATAGAGTATATGGCAAAGAAGGCAAAAGATTAATGTTGCATGCGCAAAGCCTAGAAATTACACTGCCAAATAAAGACCGAAGAGTATTTACCTCAAAAATTCCTAAGGATTTTTTAGATTATTTTCCTAACGCGAAGGAACTGCGCAATGAGTGAAATAATATTACATCCATCGTCAAAGCTTAAAATAGAAGCAGCGCAAAAACAGTTGCCGCATGCACTGCTTTTAAGTGGCGTAAAAGGAGTTGGACTGCTGACGATTGCTCAGCACATTGCTAGTTCTCAAATAAATAGTAGCGTTACGGTAATCTCTCCCGATGAGAAAGGAACGATTTCGATAGATACTGTGCGTAATTTATATACGCAAACACGAACAAAGCATGAAAAGCTGCAGATTATTATTGTCGATGATGCAGATTCTATGCGGCACGAAGCGCAAAATGCCTTTTTAAAACTTCTTGAAGAGCCGTCTAGTCAAACTGCATTCATTTTAACGTCTCATGTTCCTTCTATGCTCCTTCCGACTATCAATTCTCGTTTGCAAGAGATAGCACTCCAGCCAATTACAAAAAAGCAAACGGAAGATTTTTTAACAGAAATGGAGATTAATAACGAAAAGATCCGTGCACAAATACAGTTTATTGCGCCAGGACTTCCGGCAGAGATTTGCCGTTTGCATCAAGATCAAGCTTATTTTGAAACTCAAGCAGAAACTGCAAGAAATGCTAGAAAGCTACTTAGCGCAAATAACTATGAAAAAATCATACTTATTCAAAAATATAGCTCAGACAGAGCCAAGACTTTAGAACTTTTGCAGCAGGCTATGCATATTATTGAATTTTCGCTAGCTCAAAAGGCAAATAGTGCCTTGGCACATCAGTTAGATAAGCTACTTGAAACAGAGAAAGCAGTGCAAGAAAACGCAAATGCTAAAATTCAGCTCTTGAAATTAGTCATTAGCGCATAATTTGCTATAATTATATCTAGAATGTTTGGTCTTTTACTTATTGCAGCCCTAGGTTTATGGGTGCTTTTATATCAAAAATCAGTCAGCGAAGTTGAAGTAATCCCTGCGCGCATCGCGGAGCGTCTTGATAAGCTATGGCAAATTGCCAGCGAGAGCATTAACGAGCGCAAATATTTGCGTGCAGAAAAAGCACTTCTTACAATCCTTCGTGTTGACGAGCGAAACGCTACGGCATATAATCGCCTCGGTATTTTATATGCTAAACAACGAGAATATGACGATTCTATTGAATGCTTTGAAATTGCACAAAGTTTGGAGCCAAGCGCAAGCAGCCTTCACAATATTGGGTTAATTTATTACGAAACAGGTAAATATGACAAAGCATCACTCGCTTTCGAACAAGCTATTGAAAAAGAAGGCGATCTTGCAACTCGGCACATTGCCTATGCCAAAGTGCAAGAAAAGTTAGGGCATGATAAAAAGATGATTGAAGCGCTAGAGCGTGCAATAGAGTTAGAGCCAAACCCACAGAGTCTAAACATTCTGGCAGATGCGTATGAGCGCGTGGGTGAAGAAGAGCTAGCTCTTAAAATCCGCGAAAAACTTGCCCGAATTATCATTCCAGAAGGTACTCCGAAACGCGTCAAGCAACCACCTCGCCGCGTTATAATGTAAAGAGCTTGAAAAGTAGCTATATAATCTGTTAAGATTAGCTGCGTACCTTAAGTGATATGCCGCCTTAGCTCAGTTGGTTAGAGCGACGGTTTTGTAAACCGTAGGTCGTCGGTTCGAATCCGACAGGCGGCTCCATTTTTATTTACGCTGGGATAGTGAAGCGGTCAAACACGTCAGACTGTAAATCTGATGGCTTATGCCTTCGTAGGTTCGAATCCTACTCCCAGCACCAAAATAACTCGCCTTAGGCGGGTTTTATTTTTTAAACAATATAAAATCCGTATAGTTTTCTACGGTTTCAGTATTTCTTTTAATAATCTCAAGCCCGTAATCTTTAGCAGCAGATTCGCTGGCGATGGCGACTTTTGCTTGATCGCCATTATTTGCGACGAATTCAGCCGCTGCTGCCGTGTCGTGATACTCATGAATGGTTGCGCCTAGTCCGTCTAAAAAGGTTTTGCTCGCAACAAGAGCAGGCGCTTGAGAATAAACGTCTGTGATATCCTCCAGCTTCGCTCCTTTTATTCCAAGTAGGTGAAGCTCAACACGTAGAGTTATCTTCTTTAAAACCGTAAAGTTAAACTTTTCTTGCAGTTCTTTTACCTCTAAAATATCGCCATATGCTGAGTTTTTAGTGGCAACAATGCCGTAGCCTGCTTGATCATTATTAACCGCCTCGAAAACATCTTTAAACGTATCGCAAAAAAGATGCTCGTCGATATTCTCGAGCATTTGTTTTGAGGCAATATAATGAAATGAGTGCTTTGCACCCTGAATCGCAACTTTTGTCATTAGTTAATATGATACAATATTTTTATACAAAACGGGTGGTTTTGGAGGGGAATTATGAGTATAGACCAAGACGCGTTTAGAGCTGCCGTTCGTGAAGATATAGAGAAAGAGAAAAAGAAAAAACTTCAAGACGAAAGAATGACCGAGGTCTTAGAGCTTGAAGAGCGATTTGGTTTTAGCGCTGACGTTGCGGCTGAGATATATGGAAAAGAACTACTTGATGATAAAGAGGGTGCTTATATTCGTAAGAAATGGACAAGCTTTTTAGAAAAGGTGGCAGAGAATCCCGGTAAGACACTTATGTTAATGAGAGTGTATTCATCACCCAGTAACTATCATGGTGGGCCAGGAGACACTAGGCCAGATGATAAGGAAGTTGAGCTAGTATTGATTCCCAATTTTACCCTAGAGGACTTATCCTATAGGAGAGGAGCTGACAATAGTCAAGGGTTAGCAAATATAGCAATAACATCAGATAGAACGACACGATTAAGAACTGAAGTTAGAGCAAGGGGCGAAAAAAGTGCTGATTGTAATTTTATAATAGAGCCAGGACTGTTTAATACAAGAAAAGAATCATCAGAAGTACTAGGAGAGGATTATCAGGACCTTCCGATTGCCGTTCAGTCAAGCGCCGAAGAGAATTGGAAAAGAGAAGTACCTATTTTTGATCTTGCAGATGGTAATGTACACGTACTTTACGACCCTACCTCAGAAGATATGGATGAAGCTGCTTGTATCCATCCACATGGTAGAGGAGAGTTAGATAGCTTAGGGGTGGTGAGTTTATTCAATAGTCTTTCCCTTGACCTTAGTAGAATTGAGCTTGGAGAAAAACCAAAGTATTTTAAGGTTTAGCTTATTTTTGCTACAATAGGCGAGTTGCATGCCGCCTTAGCTCAGGGGTAGAGCACTTCCATGGTAAGGAAGGGGTCTCGGGTTCAAATCCCGAAGGCGGCTCCATTTTAGTTAAAAAGCTAGCAAAAACAGTTTAGAAGTGCTATAATTACTTCAAATTGATTAATAATAATTGTAAATAGGAACAGAGATGGCAAAGAAGAATACCAAGCGAAAATTGGTTGGACTTGTAAGCGACGATTCAAAGAATCGTACATATTACACAACGAAAAATACAATGAACACTCCTGAAAAATTGAGTCTTCGTAAGTATGACCCAAAGCTTCGTAAGCACGTTACGTACACAGAGACTAAGAAAAACCTTGGTCGAAATGAAGTGAAGGCTCGAAAAGGCTAAAGGTTACATAAGTTATCACTTAAACCTCCGAAGACCGGAGGTTTTTATTTTTCTGCTAATAAATCAAGGAGCGTACTAACAAACTCTGCTTGGCTCCAGGCAAGAGGCGCAACGGAAACACTTTCTCCTGTGAATGGATTGATTTGCTCTGAAAGAACACCAGTGTTCCACATGTGTTTCTGCGTCCAGTCTAATAACTCTTTTGCTTTATTTTCGCTGTCTGTTGCAATGTAATATTGGGCAAGCCATAGAGTGGTAACAAACCAAGGATTGCCCGGGATATTATTACTTACACGGTTATAGCCATCGTTTTCATGGCGCGCTAGCCCAAACCCACCTTCTGGAGGCATTGAGAGCGCCTGCTGAAGTGTTTTTACGGTATTTTCTAGGTCTTTACCCAGCGGCAGTAAACCAAACATGAAAGCGCCAAAAACAGCAGAACTATCTTGTGATGCATCGGTTTCAACAGAACCCTTCTTTATGCGCACACCCTTATAAGCAACGCCTTTATCTGTGTCTAGCAAATATTTATGTGCAGCAAGCGAGATATCATCGGCAGCAGCTCGCCACCTTACGGCGCTATCTTCATCTTTTGAAGCCTCTGCCATATGCGTTGCTGCAAGCAAAGCTGCATGTACGGTTGCGGTTGTATATGTTGACGTCAAGAATACCTCTTCCCATAAGTCATAGCTTGGCTTTGGTAGATCTGTTGCTTCATCGACATAACTAGCTAAGAAGTTTGCCATTGGCTTAATGAATGAAGGATAGAAGTCTCTCAGTAGCTTTTCATCTTTATGCAGGGCGTAATATTGCGCAAAAACAAATAACACAGTGGCGGTTTCATCTTCTTGAATTGGCGGTGCCGCAACGCCGTCTTGTACATATGGATGCCAGCTCGAGCCAAGCGCACCATCTGCTTGATATTTGTGCATCAAATAACCATTGGCGTGCAAGCCTCGACGACAAAATTCAAAGAAACGAAGTGGCTCTTCTTTATAGCCAAGCCGAATAAGTGGCCAAATGACATAGGCACCATCTCGTGGCCAGCTATAAGCATAGGCATCGCGTGCATAATTAAGCATGGTTGTGTCTGTGCTTGCAATGATTGCGCCTCGGTTATCCATGTGTGCTTTCATAATAAGTAAGCTGCGAATAAAGTTTTTGCGATATTTTTCTTCAATCTGAGGAGTAAATTCTTGCACAGGCTTTAACCACACTCGCCACCACTTGTGCGTAATAAGAATACGGTGCAGCACGCTTTCTTCTCTAATACGTTTATCAATAACAAGCGCTTCGCGTGGTGTTTTGCCAACAGCAACCCAATAGCTAACACGTGAAGAGGTAAACGCGCCAATTTTTAGGTTAAAGCCAATAGTTGAGTCTACTCGACCGTGCTCAACGTTATTGCTGCTTAAAATACCGTCTTCGGCGTCGGCAAAAGTGCCAGATCGTCCTTCAATACCAAAAAGACCAACGGTATACTGATCAAACGAAGTGCTGTTGTCGCTTGAAATGCCACCGACCAAAAATGCCCTGTGGCCTCTATAATGAAGGATTGCGTCACTATCAGGAAGATATTGAACAGTGTCGCTGTTGCTGGCGATATCGCTAATATCAAACACTTGATGCATGAATAGCTTTACTTCACGCTCGCGGTTTTCTTGATTTACCACATGGATATTACGAAGAAAAGCAGCTTGATAAGAATCGACTGCATCGTCAAATTCTAACAAGATATTTAATTGTGCGTTATGCGCGCGAGTGTAGCCAATCAAAGAATCATGAGGATAGTCGAAGCTAATATCCCAGCTTCCGTCATCTATCCAGCTAAATTGCCCTTCAACCCAAACGCCAATTTTGTGTCGCAAAGACTTTCCGGCGGCGTGGTTTTCTTGCCCAACATAGGGGTAGTAAAAATCGTGAACTTCACCAAACTTATTGATGCCAACGTGTAGTTCGCCATTACTTAATACAATTGGTCTAGCCATGAATCCATCCTCCACGTTGATGTTCCATAACACGCCATCGAATATCACGAACTGCGTTCATGTAATAAAGAAATGCATCATAAGGAGAAGAGTAGGGACTAAAATAAGCGTGCACATCGCCGTCGTTAAACCATTTGGTGCACATATAATACACATGGTCTGAGGTTTGCAGTTTGCGCCAGTCGGCAATTAAGCCATCGTCCTTTGTATTTAAAACACCTTCTTCAAGCGCATAAAGGTGTCGCATAGCTTCTTGCTGCATACCATTGCCAAGCCATGCTGTAAGATCGCGTTCGGTGTCTGCCCATGTGATAGTGTTCGGCGCATCAATTTCATCTACGGGTTGGAATTTATCAACGACATCACTTAGCGTATAGAATGTATTCCCTTTACGCGAAAGCCATTTTTCTGGCAAGTGCTTAAAAAACTCAAAAATACCGATATCTTTCCATTGATGTTCGCCAAATGTTTCGTAGTCCATAAACAGATTAACAATCGGTTGTTTTTCAGTTGCAGCGTTAAGCCAGTGCGCATATTTGTTTGCATCAAGCGGCCACTCAGACCAGTTTTTGTCTGAAAAGCGAAAAGCAAGATCATCACTTAGTTTATAATTCTTAGTAAGTAAACTAATATTTTTCGTGCCAGCAGGGCGATAGACAAAGTTAGGACTACGCCAGCCTAGCACCGGATCCCAACCCTCAGCCAAAATTGCTTTAAAACCGGCTCGTTCTGCCCATTTAGCAAGATTATTGTTGTAAGCAAGCTCGGTATTTCTAAATACTCTTGGTGCAGCACCTAGTGTTTCTTGCACTTTTTTATAATGTGCTTCAACTTGTTTATTAAATTCGTTCTGGCTATAAAAGAACGCCAAGCTGTGGTAATACGTTTCAGAGACAATCTCAACTCGGCCAGTTTTAACCAGCGCTCGAAAATCATCCAGCACATCTTGTCCCCACATTTCGCACTGCTCAATAAGCGTTCCGGTAATACTTAAACTTACTTTAAATTCAGGGTGCTTTTTTAGAAGTTCTAGCAAAAGTTTGTTTGTTGGGCGATATGATTTGTCGGCAACTTTATTGAAGATATGACGGTTATTGCTTTCAGAATGTTGGTTTTGATCGTTAAAATAATCGTGATGCACTGAAGTGTCGAACACACTATATGGCCGTACACGATATGGCTGATGTGCATGAAGATAAAGAACAACGCCACGTTCCTGGTTTATATCGTTCATGCCGCTGCCCCAATCATTTTCTGATACACCTTCATGCAGTTCTGCGCTACATCATTCCAGGAAATTCGAGCATATTCACGGGCAACGTTTTGCTTTAGTTCACTAGCAAGAGCAGGGGACGCAGCAATGTTAATCAACTCATCTGCTAAACGATCAACATCCCAATAATCAAAACGGAAGACGCTATGTAAGACTTCACCAACGCCAGATTGTTGGCTGATAATTACCGCTGTGTCGTGTGCCGCTGCTTCTAGCGCCGTTAAACCAAACGGTTCACTGACAGAATTCATAACAAATACATCCGCAATATTATAGGCGTCGCGCCATCTTTGCCCGCGCACAAATCCAGTGAAGAATACTTTATCGGCAATACCCAGATCGGCAGAAAGTTCTAATAACTCGTCTCTTAGCTCGCCGTCACCAACAATAAGAAAAAGTAATTTATCATATTTTTTGCTAGCGCGCGCGGCTGCTCGGACAAAATAGCTAAAGCCTTTTTGCACTGTTAAGCGACCAATAGATGCCACAACAGTGTAGCCTTCGCTCTTCATAGACTCTAAATATGCATATGTGCTTGTGTCGTAAACATGTGGTTGCAGGGAAGAAGTGTCGAGGCTATTATGCACCACTTCTATTTTCTCCTCAGGAATGCCGTAATGCTTCATAATGAGGCTTTTGGTCATATTGCTCACCGCAATAATTCGATCTGCCATCAAAAGACCATGCTGTTCAATTTCATGCACAACTGGGTTGCCATATAACTCACCAGAACGATCAAACTCTGTTGCATGAACGTGTGCCACCAAAGGAACCCCGGCAATCTGCTTGGCGTGCATTCCGGCTTCAAGCGTAAGCCAATCATGGGCATGAATGACTTCTGGTCGTTTCTCTTCTATTAATTGAGCGACAAATTCTTTATAGTGCTGTTGCACAGCACGGAGATCTTTTAGGTCGTGTTTGCAGTGCTTATCTTTGCAGCTACATTTTGAACCTTCATAGGCGCCAAGCCCATAACGCTCCAGCGGCTCTAGCTTAGTTGCTGAATGAATTTCCATAAAATCAACAGCTTCATGCTCGGCTTCATAGGGGAGCACAAAATCAATTGACGCACCTTCTTGCGCCAGAGCCTTCGACATGTGATAGCACGCTACTCCTAGGCCACCACTGTTGTGCGGAGGAAGCTCCCACCCGAGCATTAATATTCTCATATCGTTTTCTTTTTGCTATGCAAACGCTAGCCCAAATATCTCCCTTTTACTTACCTTCAAGTATACCGATTTTACAGAGTAATGACAATGCTTATGCTAGGCTTTATAACTCTTCGCGAACATGATATTCACGCCATGCACGCCATGCTTTGGGAAAGGGTAAGAAGTTGCAATAATTATATAGCTCAGCAGCGCGACGGACCCATGCGCCAAGTCGCCCTGTAATGCGCCAATTTCGCCCCTGAATAATCGCCCAAGATTCACCAACCGGCACGGTAATAATTGGCTTTCGCAGCGGCGCGTGACTCTTTAGTTCTTTTGAATGAAGAATGCGCTTAAAATGACGCGCAATAAACTTTGCGTCTCTTAAGGCGGTTAAGGCAACGCCGCAATATTTTGTTGCTGCGTTATCGCCAATAACATAGACATGACCAAGTGCGCGCATATGTTCGTCAACAACCACTTTGCCGTTTGGTGCAAATGCAAAGAATTTTTTATGCTTTTTAAAGAAAGGATGGTTCGTAACACCAGATGTCCATACTACGGTGTGCGTTGGAATCTTTTTGCCATTTGCCTCGATGCCGTCGCTAGTCTGAGATTCCACCTTTTGACCAGTCATAACTTTTACGCCTAAATTACGAAGTTGGTTAGCAACTTTTTTACTTGCGGCTTTTGGCATCATCGGTAATACGCGCGGACTTGCTTCAATCAAACTTACGCTCACGTCCGCTTTTTTATGTGCATATTTTGCGGCAATATCATCAAGATAGGTTTTCATTGCAGCAGCTAATTCAACACCTGTTGGGCCAGCACCCACTACTACATAGTTCTTGTCGATCTCACCGTCAACTACCAGGTTGTCATAAATATGACTCTTAAATCTTTGCACTTCAGGAAGTGTTTTAATTCCATAGCAATGCTGTTCTAGGCCATCGATATTAAAGTATGTTGTCACCACCCCCAGCGCAAGAATGAGCATGTCATATTCATAATTTTTATGTTTACCGCCAACCGTCTGTCTTGCAGGGTCAAATTTTATAATCTCATCTTTTATAATCTCTACGTTTTTGCGCCCAGCAAAAATCTCAGAAAGTTTAATAACAGACTCTTTAGTGCTTCGACCAGTAGCAGTGGCGTACAGCGTTGCGTGATGCAAAAAATAGTCTTGGTCAGAAATGAGCGTAATCTTAAATCCTTTATCTTTGCTCAGCTCTAAGGCACTTTTTATGCCAGCAAATCCGCCCCCAACAATCACTACGTGCATATTTTATCCCTTTTTATCTTTGTCATTGTTTCCTAAATATTTAATACCAAAAGAGTATATTTGACAAATACTCCATCAATCTTCAAAATATAAAGTAGTTATGAGTGCAAAAAGTTTCAACATTGATTTTAAGCTCCTCAGCCTTAAAGGGCTGTGTCTTAGCAATGGTTGAGACAACGTAAGATAAAACGTCTGCACACAGCCCAAAATAAAAGTCTCAACCGAGACTTATTTTATTAACAAAGGAGAAGCAAAACCGTGAATAAATATCGATTTGAACGAGATAAACGACAGTCTCCAGAAGATTTTCGTAACGCAGATGGCCACTTATATTCTTTTAGTGGTATAGAGGCCAGAGTTGACGAAGAGGGAGTTGATTATACTGTTTTAAAATATATCCGCTCAAATGTTCCTAATGATGTTGAAGATTTTATTCATGATTTTATTGCCAATGAACCAAGTGGAGCGATAGAGGGCTTAAGAGAGGCTCGGCGTACCAATAACGAAACTAGGCTTTCAAAAGATGTTAAGCGAGCCCTTACGCATCGTGCCATTAAGCTTTCTATAGAGGTTGGATCAGATAATCCATTTTCTCAGGCAGTTGCTTCTCTACACGAGGAGAACGCAAATGAAATCAGAAGTAATACAAGCCAAGTTTGAAGACCAAGAGCAAGAAAGAGGGCGGAATAAAGTAAAAAGGCCACTAGGAGAAAGCGCAATGCAAAATGCATTGCTAGTGCAGCCAAATCAATCTAAAGTTAACCTTGTGCCCGATAACGGAGAATACAGCGCCGATACTGCAAAACCTATACGGCCTTTAGTTATCCCAAATTACCCTGCCTAAAGTCTAGCGTCGGCCAATTTTATGTAGTTCAGACAAAAGATCCTCTCTTGGGATCTTTGAAACATCAATATCATGTTGACGCGCTATAATAATTGCTTGCAAAATCCTTTCAACCAATCGCGCATCTTTTCTCCATAAAAACCGTACCTCTAGCTGGCCATCCACAAAAAAGCGGCTATGTAGCTTAATAGTACCGAAAAATGGTCCTAACCCCAGGTCAACGTTTAGGAGGTCTTCTGTACTAATGCTCGTTTTTTGTTCAGAGAAAAAGAAATTACGCTTAACAACGGTCACTTTCGCTCTATCAATCGTAATTCTGTCTGGGAAAGGATCAAACGGAAATACTGCATCAACCGTAATCAGCTTATCTTCGCTTGATTTTCGTAGGTTCTTTAATTTTCGATACAGCTTAAGGTTGTCAGAACGCAAGCGTTGACCGCCGCGATACCCAGCCTCAATAGTGCGCCTACCAAGTTGTCGAATCATATTTCTTGCCATTGTGGCTTTATTGTATCACTAACAGTTAATAATAAATGCTTTATTTGGTATAGTTAATGCTAATGCTTACTACAGAATGGACCGCCGTTTTTATTATTTTAGCTGCTTTAATAGCTGGCTATCTTTTTGTACGCCTTCCTATTGTGCGTAAAAGCTTCATTCCGGGTTCACTCGCAGCAGGAGTTTTGCTCTTAGTTCTTGGGCCGCAAGTTGCAGGGCAATATTTTGCAGAGTGGCAAATTCCAGACATTTATTACAGATACTGGAGCCCGCTACCAGCAGTTCTTATTAATGTTGTTTTTGCGTGTCTCTTTCTTGCGCGTGCTTTGTTGCCAATCAAAAAGATATGGCAACTTGCAGCGCCACAGGCTGCTTTTGGCCAGATGATTGCCTGGGGGCAATATGCACTCGGCGGTCTTGTTACTCTATTTCTGCTCATACCGATTTTTGGCGCAAACAAGCTTTCTGCTGCTTTAATTGAAATAAGCTTTGAAGGCGGCCACGGTACTGCAGCCGGGCTTGAAGATGTTTTCAAACAGCTTTCGTTTGAAGAGGGGCAAGGGCTTGCAGTAGGGCTTGCTACCCTCAGCCTTATTGCGGCGCTCATTAGTGGTATGATCTTAGTTCACTGGGGCCAAAGAAAAAAACATATCAAAATAGCCCAACATAGAAGCTTAAGTCAAATGGTATATCATCGACGTATTATTTATGAACTCCGTAAAAAGGGAATCACCCTTCGCGAACATATTACGCCAAGCCGTCTTATTAGCCATCTAGCTTTAGTTGGTCTGGCGATTCTTTTCGGCTGGCTAATCCACCAAAGCTTACTTTTTATAGAAGCGCTTACATGGGCAAAGTCTGGCATCGTTATATTTAAATATTTACCAATGTTTACTTTGTGTATGTTTGGCGGAATGCTTGCACGTGTTGTTTGGAATCATCTTGGTTTCTCAATCTCGCGCTCTATTATAGAACTTATTGGTGCTGCTTCACTTAGTGTGCTCATCGCTACTGCGATAGGCACCATGTCGCTTGAATACATCTCAACACATCTTGGCATTTTTCTCACGCTAGCAGCTACAGGAATCATATGGATTCTTTCAGCATTTATTTTATTTGCTCCCCGCATGTTTAAGCGCAACTGGTTTCAAAACGGCATTGTTAATATGGCACAGTCAATGGGGCAAACTGCCACCGGTATTTTGTTCGTAAAAATGGTAGATCCAAAAGATAAAACCGAGGCCATGGAAAGCTTTGGCTATAAGCAACTATTGTTCGAACCGTTTGTAGGCGGTGGCATCATTACAGCGCTTTCAATGCCAGCTATTATTCTGCTTGGGCTACCTACGTTTACTATTGTTGCTTCAATAGTGTGCATTACGTGGCTACTGATAGGGCTTTTCTATTTTAGTAAGCTATAAAATATAACTAAGCACCAACCATTAGCAGAATGAAGTAAAAAATGTTATAATGAAGGTATAGATATAAAAGAAATAACGGAGGTGAAAATGCGGGGATATTGCGAAAACATTGAAAAAGAAACAGTTGCAAATACTAATTTCAGAAAAGTAGTCTACACCGGCAAACACTGCCAGTTGGTGCTTATGAGCCTAAAACCAGGCGAGGACATCGGCGAAGAAATTCACAACGAAAATGATCAGTTTTTCCGTATTGATGCTGGTCAAGGCAAGGTGAAGATTGATGATAATGAATATGACGTCGCTGACGGCAGCGCAATTATAGTGCCAGCTGGCGCCAACCATAATGTTATCAATACCTCAGAGACCGAAGACCTCAAGCTATACACTATCTATGCACCATCTCATCACAAAGACGGCATTGTTCGCGCTACAAAGGCGGAAGCCGAAGCCAACGAAGAAGACTTCGACGGCCAAACAACTGAATAAAACACTATCTAAGTACACGTTTTTAAATAAAAAACCTGTAATTAAACGGTGCGATGACCCGCAAGGCGGTTAAGCCAGGCGAGTCATCATATGCTAGGCAGCATTACCGTCCTTTCTGAACACTATCTCAGAAGATCAAGATCCTCAATGCAAACTCGAGGATCCTCAATTTCTTTTCTTTCTCCATCAACAATCTGATAGACAAAGACCTCTGAATTTGAGGAAAACATCCTCGACATCAAAGCCGCATCTGTACCGCGAGCGGTAATTGGATGCGCAAGACTCAGATCAAGCACCGAGGAGTAAAAACCCCAAGAGTAACTTTCATCTGTGTCAAAATCGATGACCTTGATTTGTAGCATTCTTACTTTTTTGTGTTTTGTCGTTGTCATTTTCATAATCAATAAAAGAAATAGTTCTTGACGATTTCTCCTTTTCTGTAGTTGCCATGAACTATACTCCGCTAAGCGGGGCGTAGTAAGCGTAATAAAATTACGTACACAACGCCTCGCTCAGCAAAAAAACACAAAATAACTAAATATACTGCCTAGACTGTTAATGTACTTCGGAGCAAAAGCTCAACGAAAGACAAGTATTATTGTAATATAAATTATTAGTTAAAGCAAAATCACTAAAAATATTCATGTCTCATCTGTTTTCATGGTATAATTTTCTTAACTTATAACGGAGGAAAAGGTCAGTGAAAAAGACTGATGGCTATAACGCAGATATTGCGGAAAATCAGAAAGCTAAACTTAAAGAACTCTTCCCAGAAGTTTTTAGTGAAGATAAGATAGACTTTAACAAACTCCGTGCAACTCTTGGTAATAGCGTTGAGCTTGGTGAAAAATACGGTCTGAGCTGGAAAGGCAAGTCAAGCGTCTTTGCCAAGATTCAAGAAAAAACCGTCAGTACCCTCCATCCGCAACCCGAAGCATCAGTCGATTGGGACACCACGCAAAATATGTTCATTGAAGGGGACAACCTCGAGGCACTCAAGGTGCTGCACAAAGCCTACTACGGCAAAATCAAGATGATTTACATCGACCCGCCATACAACACTGGCAATGATTTTGTCTATAATGACGACTTCAAGAAAACGCGCCGCGAGCAAGCACTTGAAGAGGGTGCGATTGACGACGAAGGCAACATTACGCGCGACGACGGACTACGCATCAACACTGGCGGGCACAAGCACAGCAACTGGCTCGACATGATGTACCCGCGCCTATTTCTCGCTCGCAACTTGCTCCGCCAAGATGGTGTGATTTTTGTAAGTATTGATGACAACGAGGTTCATAATCTCCGTTTGATGATGAATGAGATTTTTGGGGAGGAGAATTTCATCAGTGAAATTGCATGGCGTCGTCGATCAAACCAGCCTAATGATAAAACTAAAATGATTGGTAAAGTTAGTGAATACATTCTTGTATTTGCTAGAAATAATACCGATCTAGAATACGGTAAATCATTCTTCGGGTTGCCTCTTACAGCAAGTCGTTCGTCCGAGTTTAAAAATCCCGATAATGACCCGCGTGGCGCATGGACAACAAACCCGTGGAAAGTAGCCACTGGTAGGGGCGGATCACCTTACGCGATTACATCCCCTACGGGGAAGGTCTTTGATGAAGTATGGTATGGATCGCAAAGTACTTTTGATGATTATCTAACTGAGGGGAGAGTCTATTGGACAGATGGCGGGAATGGTTATCCTCGGGTAAAGATTTATCTGTCTGAGAAAGAGCACGGAGCGCTAGCAAACAATTTTTGGGGCTTTCAAGATTTTGGATCAAATCAAGATGCTAGCACCGAGTTGGCACAACTATTTGGCAAGAAAGATATATTTGATGGACCAAAGCCAGTGAGACTCATGAAGCAGATGCTATCACTCACAACCAGCAAAGACAACAACGATATCGTTCTAGATTTCTTTGGCGGCTCGGGAACACTTGCACATGCTGTCGGCGAGCTAAACGCCGAAGATAGTGGTAATCGAAAATGGATGATGGTGCAGTTACCGGAGTTAACAGATGAGAAATCAGAAGCCTATAAAGCTGGATATAAAAATATTGCTGATATTGCCAAAGAGCGCATACGCCGTGCTAATTTACAGCTTGCAGAAAAGGCCAAAGAGACGAGAGGCTATTTAAATGGGCTTCGGGAAGCTGCTGGCTATGGTGACAAGGAGATAGGTGAGACGCTTGCGGATATGGAAGGGTCAAAATATGAATTTGATGGCGGCTTCAGAGTATTTAAGATTGGTGATAGCAACTTCAAAAAATGGAACGAGCTTGTGGCTGAACCAGACGAGATTAAACAGCAGACACTTGATAGCCTCAATTCGCTGGAAGACGGTGTGACAGACGATGACTTATTGACTGAAATCTTGCTCAAGCGCGGCGTTTCACCATTAGCCGAAGTTGAAACACATGACAGCTTCATATTCGTGCCGTCAGAGAATCTCGCTGTCTCACTCTCGCGCCACATGACCGAAGAGCTATTTACCCAAATCCTCACCAAATCCCCATCGCAAATAATCCTTCTCGACCAAGCATTTAATAATGATGCAAGCCTAAAGACAAACCTAATTCTCCAAGCTGAAAAACAAAACGTTATTGTAGAGGTACTATGAGATTTAAGCCTTTTACGACAAAATACGATTTTACGGATAAAGAATTAGTTACGGATTTTCCATCCTATTTTGCGCAACCATTATTTAGCTGGTTTTTTGAGGCTATTCGGTATGATAACCTGCTCGATCATGACACGACATATGGCCAATATTATCTAAAAACGGGCTTTCTTAATCGGCTCCAAGTAACTTTTCACGAATCCGTACCGCAGAAGTTTACGGATTTTGTTGACTATATACTTGGTGACTCCGACAGAACAGCTAATTACCTTGCCTTATGGCTTCAAAACTATGCAAAACAAGCACATGCAGCAAAGCTTGAATACATATTGTCTCAAGGCAGCTCTGCATATCAGGTAAGTTTAGTTGATAAAAATGCATCCGAATATGATGCTGGGGTTTATGATCTTGTTATGAGAGTCTCAGACGAGGTAAAGAAAGGTAGTGCTGATGCCCTAAAAAACAATATTCTTGCCGAAGCATGGCAATTAGCTTATTCTCGAAAACCAGATGACGAAAAGGTCGTCACCAAGTGCTGCAACTTTTTAGAAGGATACCTTGGAAAAAAGTACTTTCCCAAAGACCCAAAACCTCAACTCAAGAAATTTGTACACGCTTTCCAAGCCAAGCCAACCTCCCTCAGATATTTGGGTGATACTATCGTAAAACCTAAAAACACCTTAACAGATCTACTTGTTAATGCATCTGACATAAGGGGCCAACACACAGAAGGTAAAGGGAGAACGCCCACTCATGATGAGGCTATTTTCGTGCTACATGCAACTATTTTTATATGGAATATTGATAACGGAGCAGTAAAATGAGCCAGGCAAAGCAAAAGAGCCTAACTATTCCACTGCCTGTCTACCTTGATTATCAGGTAGTGTTCGATGTATTAGCAATACTAGAGGATGGGCTTAGTCAGTTTCAGGAAGTTAAAACTGTCTATAGCGATTCGTCAGAGAAAACTAATGACTCGAAGGCGGAGGTAAAGGCTAAAATCCCGCTTGGATTTTTGAGTATGGGAGGTGCCGCTGGCCATGAGTATGGATCGACTAAGGGTAGTAAAAACAGCCAAGAGATATCTGATAAGAAGATTCATACTAGTGTTTCACTCTTTGCTAAGATGCGTACACTATTACAAACAAGAGCCTTGGTTAAGGTTGACTTGAATGATGCCGAAGTAGGTGATTTTATTGAATTTCAATCTGAGTTCCAGAAACTTGAGATTGTGCGTGTTATGGATACGATGACACAAGCGATTGAGTTGGGCAATAAGTTCTCTGAGCAAGGAAAGAAAACTAAACTACCTAAAGAAGTTAAATCTATGCAAGAAGTCATTAACCCCATTGCTCAGGGGTTGCTCACCTGTGTGGCTGAAGACGATACAAGATATTTGCTTGAGCTGGACGAAGAAATTCTTCAGCAGTTTGATATAGAAAGACTCTTGCGAGGAGAGTACAAGGTTTTTGGTAAAGTAATTCGAAAAGAAGAGAAAGCGTTTAATATCTTTGAGTCGACTGACTTAGCACTCATGAAACCAGAGGCTCTAAATGAACTATTGTCAGGTGCATTTTCAGAAGTTGTGCAAAAAGGTGGTGATGTTGAAAAGCTTTTTGATGTCCCGGAAAAAGTACCGATATTATTAGAGAGTAAAGTAGTAATCGTAAAACCAATAGCAATTTTTGTGTAGGATTTATTATGACAAAGACAACATTCAATTCAGTTGAGGCGTGGGGAGTGGCTAGTGATCTATACGATAAAAAACAGTTTAACAAATGTGCAGAGAAGCTGGAGGACATCATTTCCCATACAGACGATCCCGAGGTATCTGCCAACATCGCCAATATAAAAGCAGATGTTTATATTGATGCTCAAAATATAAAATTAGCAAATCAGGAAGTTGACCGTGCACTATTATTTTCCCCGAGCCATTTTCAGGCTAACTATACAAAAGCTCGACTGCTTTATTACTCCGACAATGATTTACAACAGGCTCTTGAACGTATTAACTTAGCGATTGCCAATTACGCCCCAGACGATCTAGATGATTCATCAGACACAGCAGTATGGGTACAAACTTTTATCTCTACGCGAGGTGAGATATACAACCTGAAGACTAGTATCGAGAATGACATACGATCTAACAATCTATACGACCAAATGAGGCAAGTTGAATCGAATGTTGACGAGAAATTAAGAGATGAAAGAATGCGAAGTATCGAGATAATTGGTATTTTTGCAGCAATCCTTGCACTTATATTGGCAACTGTACAAGGAGCAATGCACCTACGTGGTCCAGAATTTGTCTGGCTAGGGCTAGGTTTAACTATCCCTATTACGTTTCTTGTGTTCCTAGTATCGCCAAAAGTAGACATAAAAGGTAAATCCTTAGTGCAGTTCGCAATATTCATAGCCGGGTGTATAGCGATAGGAATTTTTATTGATAGGTGGTTTTTTTAATGAAACTCCAATTTGAATCAAACCAACAATATCAGCTCGACGCTATTCAAGCAGTTGTCGATGTTTTCGCCGGGCAGCCGAAGAATGATAGTAGCGTGATTACAGGGCAGACGGAGCTAAGATTGGAAAGGCAGCAGTTGAGTCTTGAGGCAGTGAGTGCTCGAGGCAACGTTATTAATTTAGGCATAAGACAAATTGCCGAAAACGTTAGGGGTATTCAAACTGAAAACCATACAGAGGAGCAATTAAGTGTATATACAAAGAACTATGCTAGTAATACAGTAGAGCCTGTTCTAGCGCATGGGATGCACTTTTCAATAGAAATGGAAACTGGCACAGGTAAAACCTATGTCTACCTCCGCACTATTCATGAACTGCACGAGAATTATGGCTGGAAGAAGTTTATCATCGTCGTGCCGAGTGTGGCGATACGTGAAGGCGTGCTGAAGAATCTTGAAATTACTAAAGAGCATTTTGCTGAACTTTACAATAAGCCTGAGATGAATTATTACGTGTGGAATAGCAAAAAGACGGGGCAGGCGCGTGAGTTTGCGACGAACGATACGCTGCAAATCATGGTAATTACCATCGATAGCTTTGCAAAGGCGCAAAACATTATGAACAAAGAAAGTGATTATGGCCGACCAATAGATTTTATTAAGGCAACAAGCCCAATTGTTATCATGGATGAGCCGCAAAATATGGAGACAGATATACGAAAAGAGGCTATAAAAAGCCTAAACCCACTTTGCACACTCCGCTACAGCGCAACGCACAAACACCCATATAACTTATTGTATCGCCTTACACCTGTTGATGCATATGACAAAGGTTTGGTGAAAAAGATTGAGGTTCATAGTGTGCATAGTGAAGATAATTATAATGATGCGTATATTGCCGTAGAAAGCATAGAGCGCCTAGGAAAAGGCCGTCTTGTCGCAAAGCTAGAGCTTGATGCTAGTGATGAGCGAGGGCTGCAGCGTAAATTGGTAAAAGTCGCACCCGGAGACGATTTAGAACAAATTACGAAACGGACGATATATGAAGGCTATGTGGTTGAGGCGATTAATTACGGCGAGCAAGCAGTTGAATTTAGTAATGGTACGGTGCTTTATATAGGGCAGAGAGACGAAAGCCTGCAAGAAGACATCGTGAAGCGACAGATCGAGCTAACCATTGAAGACCATTTTGAAAAGCAGAAAAAGCTCGGGGGAAATGTTAAAGTTTTAAGTCTATTTTTCATTGATAAAGTTGCTAACTATCGTGAGTATCTTGAGAATGGCTCTGCAAAAGGTAAGTTTGCAAAATGGTTTGAAGAAGCCTATGAAAGGGTTGTTGCTAAGCCAAAATATAGTGGCATTATGGATGGCCTTCGCGCCGAAGAAGTACACGATGGTTATTTCGCAGCTGACAAGAATGGGAAATGGAAAGACAGTAGAGACACAAAAGGCGAAGGCGGCAGAACTAAAGATGATGACGGTGCGTATCATTTAATTATGAAAAAGAAAGAGGAGCTGCTTGATATCAACACGCCACTACGGTTTATTTTTAGCCATTCAGCATTGCGCGAAGGCTGGGATAACCCGAATGTCTTTCAAATCTGCACCCTTAACGAAACATCGAGCCAGATGAAAAAGCGCCAAGAAATTGGAAGAGGCTTGCGCTTGCCAGTGGACGCGCGCGGTGAACGTGTGCGAGATGAAAACATCAATGTATTAACGGTGGTTGCCAATGAGAGTTACGCAGATTTTAGCCGTAAACTTCAAACTGAAATAGAAGAAGAAACAGGCGTATCATTTGCTGGACGAATAAAAAGTCACGAACAACGCAAAACAATAAGTCTTCGTAAAAACATAACACTAGACCCTGCTTTTAAAGAATTGTGGGGAAAGATTAAATACAAGACAACATATCGTGTGAATATTAATGCTCAAAAACTAATTGAGGAAACTACTCGCGAATTAAAGATTAAGCTCAATGACCAGCCGATTTCAAAGCCACAGATAGTAGAAACAAAGACAGTACTTGAAAAGATGGGAGATGGTGGATTTGAAGGTAAAGAGACTGGCGTCAATGCAAGAGTTGCTAATGTTGATGCCGTCCGCATTCCTAACTTGCTTGAGGCGATTCAAAATAGGACCCTAATGACTCGAAAAATGATTTTTAAAATACTTGATGCAGCAAATATGTTTGAGTATGCACCGATTAACCCACAACAAGTAATTGATGAGGCAAGCTGGGCAATCAATAGAGTAAAAAACAGACTTGCAGTTGACGGTATCAAGTATGAAAAAACTGGTGAAACATATAGTATGGAGTTATTTGAAAATAAAGAACTCGAAACTTATCTTTACAATGCTGGTAAAGGTGCGATAGAGACAAGTAAACCAGAAAAAACTGTCTACGATTATGTCACAGTTGATTCTGAGGTTGAATATAACTTTATGAAAGCGCTGGAAGATAATGAGGATATTAAATTTTATATAAAATTACCTAGCTGGTTCAAAATCGATACGCCAGTTGGGGGTTACAACCCAGATTGGGCTGTAGTTTTTGACGATGATCAGAGAGTATATTTTGTAGCTGAGACCAAGGGAGCAGATGATATTAATAGCGAGTCACTGCGTGACAACGAACGAAGCAAAATGATATCTGGCAAGGAGCACTTTAAAGAAGTTGGCACACCTTACGTTGCCCCAGTAGACACTCTTGCTAGTGCGATTCATAAAATAAAATCAGAGTAGGTTGTTTACTTAATTGCCACAAGTTCAATATCAAAAACAAGATCGCTATTTGGTGGAATGTTTGCCGCAGGGCTAGCGGGGCCATATGCCATTTCTGCTGGAATGGTGAGCCGGCGAATGCCGCCTATTTTCATGCCGGGGACACCTTGAGTCCAGCCAGCGATTACTTGGTCTAGCCCGAAGCTGATTGCTTCGCCAAAATCGTGACTACTCTGAAAGATAGTGCCATCTGCACACAGTGCGCCAGTGTAGTGTGCGGTGATTGTTGCGCCAGCTGGTACGACATCTCCTGTGCCTTCTTTGATATCTGTGATTTCAAGGCTTTTTACATCTGAAGTTGGTTCAAAATTTGTGAGCTTTGTGCCCTCGAGGCGTGTAGGTTTATTCATATCTATCATTGTAGCAAACTCTTGTCGGCTTAAGTGCTACAATAGCTAAAAGACTTATTCGCAATATGAAAGTATCCGTTACCGTAAAATCTAATAGCAAAAAAGGACCCTTGGTTGAGGTTGGCGAAGATAACAATTTAACGGTTTTTGTGCAAGAACCTGCAGTTGATGGCAAGGCTAACCAAGCAGTTACTAAACTTTTAGCCAAGCATTTTAATGTTGCAAAATCTCGGGTAAGCTTGATAAAAGGTGAGAAAAGCAAGTATAAATTATTTGAGATTATTTAGATGACAGAAACAACACACGAACTAGGTTTTGAAAGCAGTATTTTGCAATCTATTTTGAATGGCCAAAAGACAGTTGAGGGGCGTTTGGCAAAAGGGAAGTTCTTGCGTTTTAATATTGGCGATAAAATCTTGCTGCGCGAAGATATTTGGAAAAACGGCGAGATTATTGGCTCGAAGCAAACAGACAGAACAGCAAAAATTACGGTTATTAAGCAATATCGATCTTTTGAAGAAATGCTTAAAAGCGAAGGTATTGCAAGCGTGGTTCCATCTGCACAGTCGATGCACGAAGCGCTAAGAATGTATTACCAGTTTTATTCAAGAGAAGATGAAGGAAAGCATGGCGTTATTGCGTTTGAGGTTAGTGTAAATAGCTAAGATAGTTATGCTTGCATTTGGCAATTTTTAGTTTTATGATACAGACGCCTTGAAGTGTTGGGGTGAACATGCAAAATTTAACCGAAGGAAGTGATTCTATTGGGTGCATTAGCTGTATTAGTAGGGTTTGGTCTCATGGTTTTCATTATTGGCGATCTTCGCGATGTCATCACACGTGTGTCCGACAACAGAGCGAAGCGGGCTGAGGCAAGAAGCCAGGCTGAAATTGCTACGGCAAACGCCAGAGCTGAAGAGGCTCGCCTTGAGCGAGCAAAGCTCGAAAGGAGCTAAGGATGGCGGGCGAAACAGCCATTGGAATTGCGCTACTTGTAGTGTCAATTCTTGGCGGAGCTTACGTCGTTACGCAAGTTTATCGCCGAAGCAAGCCCTCACGACTCGTTCGTGAAGCGAACAGAGAAGCACTGGAAAAACAAAAGCAGCGTGAAAAGCTGCTTGGCAAGAAAGGCTAAGATGGAATTTTGGCTAGCTGTCGCAATCTTGCTAAGTATCGGGATTGCAATTGAAAGCTTCGTCAATCGGCCCAAGCCACAAAACTCCGCCAGGGATCGAGAATGATTTCTCTCTCTGGCGGTTTTACATTTTAACTATTTATTTAATTCGCCTGCGCGTTTTAGCAATAAATCGTGCAGTACTCGTGCTCGACTAAAAGAAACTCCTGGAAGCTGGCCTTCTGCAGTGGTGCTAAAGTTGCCCACAACACCTTTCTTTTCGTTGCCACTTGCGCCGGCTGTTTCAATCTCGAGGCTAGCAAGCCCCAAAAGCTGCTCTATAAGACTTCGAGAAATATTGACGTTCTGAATCTGTTCAAACGGAATACTTGTTGTTTGCTTATAAAATATTCCGTGCTGCTTTTCAAAATTCTTTTCATCAACTTCGTAGTAAAAATTAGCATATGCCAAAATAGCGATAAGAATAATACCTGTAAAATAAACACCTAAAATAATAGCCGAAAGAGCAGGCGCAATGATGATTGTGGCGGCGGCAAGTAGCAGAATAATGCCGGACTTGATGATATAACTTAAAATAAAAGCGACAATGGCCATTGGGTCGAGGTGCTGTCTAGAAATTTTTCGAGCTGCTTCTTCGCTAGGGTGGGACATTTCTTGGTTTTGTTGCGTACTTGCCGGCTGCACTTGAGGTTGAGGCCGTGCAGTAACTGGCGCTTGATTAAACTCAGCAGCAGATGGTCCGTGCTGTGCCGCACCGCAATAGGGGCAAAAATTTGCCTTTTGCGCCACCATATTACCACAGTTACTACAATAAATTTTTTGCATATAATTCCTTTTGGCAGGGGTAGAGGGACTCGAACCCCCGACACCAGGTTTTGGAGACCTGTGCTCTAGCCAGCTGAGCTATACCCCTATAGCAACCAACCGCTCTATTATAGCAATTAGGACATAATTTGCTATACTAGCTAACATGAAATCGTTGAGTTTATCGAAGCCACTTATCATTATTACAGTGGGCTTGCCAGGAGCGGGCAAAAGCTTTTTTGCTAGACAGTTTTCTGAAACTTTTGGTGCACCAATTGTGAGCTATGACAGGCTTTGCTATGAACTTTTTGCCGACCCAACATATTCTAAAGATGAGCGTACGATTATTAGCCGCGTTGCTTTGGCGCAAACCGAAGAGCTTATTAAAACGCATAAGACATTTATCGTTGATGGCGGCGGCAATACAAAAGCTGAAAGAATGCACTTAAAAAAACTAGCTGAAAAGAATGACTATGGTATTTTGGCGGTATGGGCGCAAGTTGACGAGCCAACTGCAAGACAGCGTTCTTTAAAGCGTTCTAAGCGCAAGAAGGATGATATATATAATCAAAGTATATCTGAGGAACAATTTGAAAAAGATAAGAAACGTTTTACGCCACCAGCTGTGAATGAGCACTATGTGGTGATTAGTGGCAAGCACGTGCATGCCACGCAAGCAAGAGTAGTGCTAAAAAAACTCGTGACACCACGAGAAGAAGCAAAGCCAACAGTTCCGCAGCGACAAGATATTAGCCGCCCAAATCGACGCAATTTAAAGATAAGATAGAGAAAAGCTAAAAATGCCACATATCCACGACAGTGAATTTGGCGATATAACTGTAAGAAAAAGTGCAAAAGCAAAGCACATTCGTTTGCGCGTTGCGCCAAACGGCACTTTACGTGTTTCAGCACCGCTTTATACACCTATGATGCTTATAAAGCGCTTCATAAAACAATCAAGGGATGAGATTAGGAAACTAATAGAGAATCAAGAAGATAGTATTCCGCGCTATGAAGCTAATGCACAAATTGGTAAATCTCATCAGTTAATAGTAGAGGAGGCGAGCGCACAGGCAACAGTTGTTGAATATAAGAAGCCGCACATTACGGTCTATCTTGCAGAAGACGATGAGCTAGATAGCGTAGATGTAACAGCGAAGATTCGCCCAGTTGTTATTAAGGCGCTTCGCAACGAAGCAAAAGCATATTTGCCTAGGCGGCTTGCATATTTTGCTGAAAAGTTTGGGTTTAGCTATGACAAAGTTCGTTTTAGTCATGCAGGCAGCCGGTGGGGAAGTTGCTCGACAAGTGGCACTATTAGCTTGAATATCGCTCTCATGAAACTGCCATTTGAGCTTATAGACTATGTGCTAATTCACGAATTGTGTCATACGAAAGAAATGAATCATAGCGCTAATTTTTGGCATCTAGTTGAGATGTGCAACCCAAATTACAAAGAACACAGAAAAGCCATCCGCGACCAACATCCACATTTATAGAAATTTTCTAAGGATCTGTGGCATAATAGCCATAAGAGTTATGGAGAAAATTGAACCAGAAATCGCTACGTATAGTGGGCGCGTGCGCAAGATTATTCATTTTGCCATTTTGTTTTCGCCTCTTCTTATGCTTGGCTATGGCCTGATGATTCAGTTTGGCGTTATTACTGGATCACAAAACTATTATGATGTTGCGTTGTGGATATTAACGCTATTACTTCTGATTATTGGGCTTACGCAGCCAAAGACAAAGCCGATGTCGACATTACGACTACTGATTTTACAGCTTATTATGGTTGGTTACGCTCTGTTTGTGGTTGGCGTCGAATCGATTGCTATCGTATGGCTGCCAGTAGTAGTCATTGCTGCTTTAAACCAGGGTATTAAAACGCTGTGGTGGAGTGCGCTCGTGTTGCTGTTAACAGGATTTATTGACGGAATGCTGCAAGGCGCCTCATTTAATAACGAGGTGTTTTTAAGCGACGTTGCAACACTTAGTGGCATGTTTTTTGCTGCTGTCGTGCTTATTGCTATTAGCATTTCTCAGTCGAAAGAATATCAGAGTCTAGTGCGAAGCAGAAAACGTGAAGTCTTACAGCGTAGTCGTCTGTTAGCGCTTATCAACGGTCTTGATAGTGCTGTTATTAGTACAAATGCGGCGGGCATTATTCAAATTCACAATACTGCGGCGCTTTCGCTGATTGATACAACCTATAGCTTAAATAGTCATAAAATTGAAAAAGTACTGAACTTGCACCAAACAAATGGTAAAAAAATAAAGTGGCAAGATATTTTTGGTAATATTACGGCTGCTATTATTCGCGATGATTTGGTGCATCATTTTGCCGATGGCGAAAAAATACGGCTCAGCATTACTTGTGCGCCTATTCGTCTTGATGCAAAAGTGAAGAACCTGCGCGAGGGCTATATATTTATCTTACGAGACATAACAAAACAGAAATCTCTTGATGAAACGCGAGATGAGTTTATCTCTGTGGTTAGCCACGAACTTCGTACGCCAATTACAGCAGCAGAGGCGGCCATATCGAATACGCAGCTACTCGTTGAGCGAGCTCAAGACCCAGAACATATTGCCCCAAATCTTGAAAAAGCTCACAGCGAAATTTTGTATCTTTCAAATATTGTGAACGATCTTGAAACACTCGCACGCGCCGAGCAAAAAGGAACGTCGCACACCGATGAAGTCGACGTGAATAAATTGTTTGAAAAGCTATATCACGAATATCATCCGCAAATTAATACTCGCAAAGTTTCGCTTAATATTAGCGTTGACCCAAGAGTGACTTTTGTTGACACTAACCAGTTATATCTTGAAGAGATCTTGCAGAACTTAATTGCGAATGCCATAAAGTACACCCACGAGGGCTCTATTACGCTCAGCGCAAAACATCACCATGACGGTGTTCATTTTGCTGTTAAGGACACTGGAATTGGCGTTGGAAAAACCGACAGAAATAAGATTTTTGATAAGTTTTATCGCAGCGAAGATTATCGTACCCGCGAAACAAGTGGCACCGGGCTGGGGCTTTATGTCGTGCGAAAGTTAGCAGAAAAGATTAATACAGATATTGAACTTGCTTCACGCTTAAACCATGGTTCAACATTCAGCTTTTTAGTTCATCAATCGCGCCAAGGACGAGGCGATAAAATCGGGTAACAAATATTACGCCCCTTCCAATTGACCGTTCCGAATTCATATTGAACAAAGCTCGTTAAAATAAGTGATGTTTCCTGCAGCGCAACAAGTGGGTAACAAAGTATGGCTAAGAATTTTGCATGCTCTTGCGTTTTAACAATGTAGACACCGTATGCTAAAAATTGCAGTACTATAATAACTGCCGAAACCACAGCAACCACACTGTATTGCTGCGTAAAAAGATGCGAAATAACAACAATATAAGGCAAAAAGACAAAAAGATATTGCCCAAGCACCGCAAGTAAAACTCGACTTGGCTGCATATCAAGTAGCGGATACCAGAGCCGAACGCTCGTTTCAATTTGTGACGACCATTTTTTGGCATAAAAAATACCGAGTGCTTGATTGCTAATAAGAAATCGATAAGTGTGGTTTGCAGCTAGTTTTTGAGCAAACGAACGCTCGGGTTCAATATTATTTGCGGCTTCTTTAAAGCCATGCATTTTTTCTAAAGTGCTAGTTTGAATAAGCCAAAGAGCAGATGCCACGGGAGTTTCAACAAAACGAGGGGTAGTTAATTGCCAAAAGAACCGCAAAGCAGAAAAAAGAGTGCCGATATCAAATCGACCGCCTTTACGCGGCAAAACAGAAACCATACTGAGGTGTTTTTCTCTGGTATATTCAACCAATTGAGAGATTGACCGAGCGCTAAGGCGCGTGTCTACGCCCATAAAAAGCAGATATTTTCCCGTTGCCTGCTTTGCAAGCACCTGCAAAGCCTGATTTTTACCCAACCAGCCATCGCTTGGCGCTTCGCCCTGCACAAAACGAACCCCAGCATGAGCAAATGAATGAATAATTCTTGAGGTTTTATCTTGCGAGCAATCATCAAGCACGATTATCTCAAGTTTTGGATAGTCAGATTCTAAAACACTATTTAAACAGTCTGAGAGCGCATGCGTTTCATTGCGCGCCGGGATACACACGCTTACCGTTGGCAAATCCTCTAGCTTCTGCGGGGCATCTTTTTTAAGTCTATATTTTTGGATACCATCGCGAAGTTGCAAAAGCATTATAAGCGTTACAAAAAAGATAGTTCCAACTAACAGCCAAAGTAAGATATCTTGCGGCAAAAAAACTAAGCCAACAGACACCGCCATAACAACCATTAACTGGAGAGCGTCTTTAGCAGTTGAGTGACTGTCTCTTACTCTATGCGAAAAAAGCAACCTCAAGGCAAGGCTCGCCACAAAAAGCTGCCCAGCAATAAGAAAAATAATCTCCCAGTATTCAATTGGCAAAAAAAGAGTAGCGACCAGCGCTAAAGATGTTGGGATAAACGAGCCGGCAGCAATAAATTGTTGATGCTGGTGCCTTTTTACTGCATCAGTTAAAACAAGAGAAATAATTGATGCGCTTAATAAAATAAGCCAAATAATCCAAATATTCACCTATTTATAGTAGCATAAGCTTCTTAAACGCTTGCTATTTTTTACTCTGTTCGCTATAGTACCTATTGACAGTCTGCCTCGTGTAGACTTTTTAAATTGGAGAAAAAGGTGGCAGAGAAGAAAGTAACCAAGAAGAAACCAGTTGCTAAAAAGGCAACTACCGCAAAAAAATCTGTTGCAACAAAAGTAAAAGTTGCAGAGAAGAAGAAGCGCAAAACACCAGCGATCTTAAAACCATTTGCTGCAATGGGTCGCTATTTTAAAGGCTCTTGGCAAGAATTACGCCAGGTGCGCTGGCCAAATCGCCGCGCAACGTGGGTACTTACTATTGCAGTGCTTATTTTTACTGGGTTCTTCACGCTTCTTATTGTCGCTCTTGATGCCGGATTTGAATATATATTAAACAGGATCTTATTATAATGACTGCAAAAAAACGTTATGACTCAACTCGCCAATGGTATGCAATTCATACCTACGCTGGTTATGAAGAAAAAGTAGTAGACAGCATTCGTCAACGAATTAACACCGTTGATATGGCCGATAAAATTTTTGACGTGCTTGTTCCAAAAGAAAAGCAAATTGAAATTAAAAATGGCAAACGCAAAGTGGTCGAAAAGAAGATCTTCCAAGGCTATGTGCTCGTTGAGATGAAAATGACCGAAGACGCATGGTTTATTGTGCGCAATACGCCAGGTGTGACTGGCTTTGTTGGCAGCGGTACAGATCCAACACCTGTTTCAGAGCGTGAAATCGCAAAGATTAAGAAACGAATGGGCGTTGAAGATCCAAAACACCACATTAATTACAGTGTTGGCGAAGTCGTTAATATTACCGACGGACCATTCAAAGGCTTTGATGGTGCAATTAACGAAATTGATACACAAAAGGGCAAAATTAAAGTACTCGTTAGTATGTTTGGCCGCGACACACCCGTAGAGCTTGACGCTTTACAGGTGAAGAAGGTATAATTCACTACTGTTACGCACTCAGTAATAACTGAGAGAAGGAAAATATGGCAAAGAAAGTAATTGGAAATCTAAAACTACGTATCCCAGCTGGTCGCGCAACTGCAGGTCCTCCTGTTGGTGCCGTGCTTGGTCAATGGGGCCTAAATATGATGGATTTTATTAATCCGTTCAACGATGCAACCAAAGATCTTCAGGGTAAAGATGTAATCGTTCACCTTCAGGTATTCGATGATCGAACTTTTGAATGGAAGAGCCTTGGACGCCCAGTTGATGATCTGATTCGAGAGAAAATCGGCATTCAGAAAGGCTCTGGAACACCACATACCGAAAAAGTTGGTAAGATCACTCGTGCACAACTTGAAGAAATTTACGAAGAGAAAAAAGATACTCTCAACGCAATTGATGTCGATGGTGGTGTTAAGGTTATCGCTGGAACAGCTCGCTCAATGGGAGTTGAAGTAGAAGGTTAGAAAAATTAAATTTGTGGGAGGTTTAAAACACCGCTTGCACCACGAAAGGAGTAAAAGGAATGGCAAAGAAAGCCGATTTATTGGAACAAGCTAAGAAGCTTGGTCTTGAAGTAACTGAAAAAAACACTATTGCTGAAATTGAAGCAGCGATTAAAAGCGCTGATGCGTCAAAAGCAGAAGAAAAGACTGAGAAAACTGTAGCTAAAGCTGGCAAGCGTAGCGAAAAGGCGCTGAAAGAAGCTGAAGAAAAAGTAGCAAAAGAAGAACGTAAAGCTAGTGGTGACACTTCACCGCAAAATCCTGAGGCAGAGCAGAAGAAAAAAGGCCCAAAACCAATTACTCGCCCTAAAATTGAACGCCGTAGCAAGAAATATCAGAAAGTTGCTAAAGAGTTTGATACTACGAAATCATATGAACTAACAGAAGCTGTTAAAATAGCTGAAAAAACTGCGACAACAAAGTTTGACAGCAGTCTAGAGCTTCACGTTCGACTTGGAGTGGACCCACGTCAGGCAGATCAAAATATTCGCGGCACAGTCAGTCTTCCAAATGGAACAGGCAAAACTGTGCGTGTTGCCGTATTTGCCCCTGAATCTGAGGGTGAAGCTGCTAAAAAAGCTGGTGCCGATATTATTGGCGAAGACGCAGTGACTGAGCTTTTGAAAAAAGAACAGCTAGATTTTGACATTTTGATTGCTACTCCACAGCTTATGGCAAAGCTCAGCAAATTTGCTCGCACACTTGGTCCGCGCGGTTTAATGCCAAACCCTAAAAGCGGCACTGTTGCCACAAACATTGCTAAAGCAGTGAAAGAAGCCAAAGCAGGGCGCGTTGAGTATCGTGTTGATAAACAGGGAATCATACACCTTGCTGTTGGAAAGGTTTCATTTGGCGCTGCTAAACTAAATGAAAATGCAAAAACAGTGCTAGATAACATTCAGGCAGCAAAACCATCTTCACTAAAAGGCACTTACGTTAAAGGTATTCACATCACAACAACCATGGGTCCGAGCGTTCAGGTTGATATCAACTCTATTTAAAGTAAAATAGAGGTGTATGGGGGTTTACAGCAATACAGAAATTCGTCAGGCCATTAAAGACGGTCAGATTATTTGCACGCCTTTTGATGACACCCATATTAGTGAGGCAAGCCTCGATATAACACTTGGTTATTATTTTTATAAACAAGAATACAGCGACGAATATCGCGTTTATAATCCATTTGATGCGAGCGATGTTGATCGATATTTTAAGGGTCCACTCGAAGCAATGCCACATAAAGAATGGTGCAAGAAATTTCACCATCCTGAATTTAAGAATGTTCCTGCCGACCATCCAATTATCGTTTTAAAACCAGGCGAAAGGATCTTGGCGCATACGCATGAATTTGTTGGCATTCGGCCGACTGGTGGAGCATGCGAAATTCGCTCTCGCAGTAGTTGGGGGCGTAATGGCGTTGCCGTGTGTTTTGATGCTGGCTGGATTGACCCTGGCTATATTAATCGTATTACCCTTGAGATTTATAATTTAAATAAACACGAAGCTGTCGTGTTGCCAGTTGGCGAAAGAATTGGACAGATTATTTTTCACCATACTGGTGAAGTCGACGGTGACTATAGCGATGGACGCAAAGGAATGAGCGGCAAATATCAGCACACAGACGATCTTGATGAGTTAATTAAAACCTGGTCACCAGAGCAAATGCTACCACGCGCATATAAAGATGCTCGTGTTAAGCCAGGGATCGTGAGTGGTCTAACGAAAGGAATAAAATAATATGGCATTCAGCGCAAAGGTTCTAGCAGACTCAATTTCACCAGAAGAAGTACGCCTAACAACGTTAGAGGTAACATTTCCAAGAATGATCTTGGCTGAATTTAACACGCATAGAGTTTTTAGTCGTAATTCCGCAAGTTCTCGTGCAATTCCCGTTCATAAGCAACTGGCTCGCATTAAAGAACATCCGTTCATTCCAGAGTACTGGGGGGCAAACCAAGCCGGAATGCAGGCTGAAAAAGAGTTGACCGGAAAAGCAGCAGAGCAAGCTAAAGAAGAGTGGCTTGCGGCACGAGATAGTGCGGTAGAGCATGTTGAAAAACTTCTTGAGATTGGGCTCCATAAACAACTAAGCAACCGCGTTCTTGAAGCCTTTATGTGGCATACTGTTATCGTTACAGCGACTGAATGGGACAACTTCTTTGCCTTACGCGCTCACTCTGACGCTCAGCCAGAAATCAGAAAACCTGCCGATCTTATTAAAAAGGCTCTGGATGAATCAACTCCCAGAAAACTTGGCTACGGACAGTGGCATATGCCACTAATACAGGATGATGAGGATTTTTCGCTTGAGGAGTGTTTAAAAATATCTTGCGGTAGATGTGCGCGAGTAAGTTATTTAACGCACGACGGCGTGCGTGATCCTGCAAAGGATATTGAATTATATGAGCGACTTGTTGATAGCGGTCACATGTCGCCACTTGAGCATGCCGCCCGACCAATGAAAAAAGGCGAAGACCAAAAGGGTAACTTGCGCGGCTGGCATCAACACCGAGCCGACATAGCTCACGAGAATAACTATGGCGCACGGTAAATTTATTGTCATTGAAGGCAGCGATGGAGTGGGCAAGGGTACTCAAACAAGAGAGTTTTACAACTATGCTACGCAGCAACTAAAGAGAAGCATCTTAAGATTAAGCTTCCCTCGATATGGCAAAGACTCCGCATATTACGCAGGAAGATATCTGGATGGCGCATATGGCTCCGCAAATGATGTACCCGCAGAACTTGGCATTCTTCCTTTTGCTATTGATAGATTTGCAGCCAGTAAAGAAATAAATGACCACCTAAGAAAAGACCCTAATAATATCGTTCTTTCGGACAGATACATGGCATCAAATCTTGCCCATCAGGGAACAAAGATTAATGACAAAAAAGAACGAAAAAGGTTTTATGAGCAAACCATGCACACTGAATACGAAATATTGGGCATTCCTCGTGCAGCGAAAAATATTGTTTTGTTGCTTCCTGTATCACACGCCCAAGCTAATGTAGATAAAAAAGATCCGAGTATTCGGACATATACGGACAAAAAGAGAGATGTTCACGAGTCAAGTGCTGACCATCTTGAAAAAGCTCAGCGTAACTATCAAGAACTGTGCGAATACTACCCAGAGGAATTTACCTCTATTATTTGCTCCAAGAAAGACGGCTCTATGAGAACAATCAATGAAATTCAAAACGATATTAGAAAATTATTAAAAGATATTTAAATCAACCGAAAGGAAGTACTGCCCGAGGGGTGAGCGGAGAAATTCCGCCCACCCCTCTTTTAAAGTTAGTGGATGGTCCGCCCCGGAAAGGTCGGAACCAAGTGGCTCATCGAGCCAGGCTTCAACAGCGTCGCTCTTCTTTGCTCTTTTTCTTTTGGAGCAAAAAAGATTGAACGACCGGCCCTTGAAGCATTCTCGTAATGTTTCAAGAACTTTTTAGCCTCTTTCGATAGCACTTCGCCTAGTCGACGTCGACAGCGTAACTCGCTTGAAACTTGCGATGCGATAGCAAGCGTTGACACGTCAATATCACTCCGAGTTGCGAAGTAATATATATCAACGCTCGCCTGGAGCGTGTTGATCCTGCCACCCATCAGAGAGTCTGCCATTGATACCGCAAACTCCTGACGCACTTCGCCAATATTAATCATTGGCTTCCTTTCGGTTGTGTAGGTACTTCGGGGCTTTTAAACTCCTTAGGCTCTCCGCCCAAAAATAAAACGCGCTCTCTTCCGGATGGAATTGAGCCCGTTTCGTATTTAGTCCCGACTTGATGCTCAATTCATCATGCAAAAATCACGAGGCTTAGCCCGCGAATTTCTTTTGCGACGATAAATCGATTAAACACCATGCATACATTTTTACCGCAGCGGCTTTTGAATGTCAACCATAAGCAACCCTTAAGGTGTTGACGCATGAACAACTTTTTGTTACACTGCAAAGTGAACATTACCAGAGACAGTAGCTGTGAAGGGAAACCAGAACTTAATGTGCTACCGAGGAATGAACAAACAATTTGTTTATGCTTAAAGTCTTTGGTAGTGCGAGAATCAAAGACTTTTTTAATTCTCGTTAGTGTACATTAACAATCAGATAATCATCAACTAAGAGAGGAGTTCTTTTTAGAAATGGCAATTTCAAAAGATAAGAAACAAGCCTTAGTTGCAGAACTATCTGATCTTTTTGCAGATGCAAAAGCTGTAACCACTGCCGCCTATGCGGGCTTAAGTGTTGCAGACATGCAAGAGCTTCGAAAACAAGCACGCGAAGCAAACGTTACAATTAAGGTGGTAAAAAACCGACTTGTACGCGTTGCGCTTAGCCAAAATGACACTTTCAAAAAAAGTGACACCAGCTTGCTTGAAGGACAATTGCTTTATGCATTTAGCAATGAAGATGAGATAGCGCCTGCGCAAGTTTTGGCTGCTTTTGCAAAAAAGCATAGTGATTTAAAGCTTGTATCAGGATATGACGCAACTGGCGCTGCGCTTGATGGTGCAGCTGTAAAAGCCCTCGCTGACCTTCCAAGTAAAGATCAGCTTCGAGGCATGGTTGTTGGCACAATTGCCGCACCACTTACTGGCTTCTTGGGTGTTGCAAACGGCGCACAGCGCGGTTTTGCCCAGGTATTAAACCAACGTGCTGAAAAAATGGCATAAAGAATAAACGTATTAATTAAAGGAGAATAATTATGGCAGATGCAGAAGAGAAGAAAACTGTAGAGCTAAATGCAGCTCAAAAGAAAATTGTAGACGAACTAAACAAGCTAAGCGCGCTAGAGCTTAGCGAAGTTGTAAAGCACCTTGAAGAAGAGTGGGGCGTAAGCGCTGCTGCACCAGCTGCAGCTGTAGCTATGCCTGCTGCTGGCGGTGAAGCTGGTGGCGACGCTGCTGAAGAGAAGAGCGAATTCACTGTAACTCTTAAAGATGCAGGTGCTCAAAAAGTAGCTGTTATCAAGGCTGTAAAAGAAATTACAAGTCTTGGTCTTGGTGAAGCAAAAGCAATCGTTGACGGCGCTCCAAAGGCTGTTAAAGAGAAGGTTTCTAAAGACGAAGCAGAAGCTGCGAAGAAAACACTTGAAGACGCAGGTGCTGCTGTTGAATTAAGCTAATCTAAAAGCTTTTACCTCAAAATACCCACTATCCATTATGGCTGGTGGGTATTTTTTGTTATTAAATTACAACAATTTCTTAAAAACCCCTTAAAGCCATGTGGATAATTTTAGCTTGACTCATATAGATATAAATGATAACCTCAGCGTAATACCAATTCACATAAAAACAGACAAAGGAAAATGCGAGTATGTCTGAATTACCAGAAAAACAAGTGAAGCGCTTGAAGTCGCTTCTGCAGGACGCTGAAACAAATTTAGCGGCCGCAAAAGAATTATTAATTAGCCTTGTGGGTGAAGACCCAATGGTGCAAAAAGAAGTTAGCGAAGAAGTAGCTGGAAAAATTATTGAAGGTGTTTTTGATGGACAATCTATGATTGGTCCAGATGGAAAAACCTATCCCGTGCCAGCAAACTACGCTAGCAAATCTAAGCTAGTAGAGGGCGACATCTTAAAGCTCACTATTGCAGATGACGGCGGCTTTCTTTACAAGCAAATTGGCCCCGTTGCCAGAAAGCAAGTAATTGGCACGTTAGTGCAACACGACGGCGCATATTACGTTGAAATCGGCGGCAAAGAATATCGAATTTTACTTGCCAGCGTGACCTACTTTAAAGCCAATGTTGGCGACCAAGTAAGTATTATCATTCCAGAAGACAACCCAGATGCCGAATGGGCTGCGGTTGAAGCTGGTTTATAAGTTACATCAAGCATAAATAACAACACATTTTACTCCTGTTAGTGTGTTGTTATTTTTTTATATGATTAAAAAGAGCCTGTAAACCCCGTATAATAAAATATGAGAAAAGTGAGGGGAAATAAACAGGTTTATGGGGCAGGCGTTATATCGCAAATACCGTTCAAAGTCGCTAGGCGAAATTGTTGGGCAAGAGCACATAACAGAGGTGCTCTCTGCTGCAATTGCTGCAGATAAAATTAATCATGCTTTTTTGCTAACTGGTCCACGTGGAGTTGGCAAAACTAGCATTGCTAGAATTTTAGCGCACGACATTAATAAGTTGCCCTACAGCGACGAATCTGCGCACTTAGATATTATTGAGATTGATGCTGCAAGTAATCGGCGTATTGATGATATTCGCGATCTACGCGAAAAAGTGCACATTACGCCAAGTAGTGCGCCATTTAAGGTGTACATCATAGACGAGGTACACATGCTTACTGGTGAAAGCTTTAATGCGCTGCTTAAAACCCTAGAAGAACCACCAGAGCACGCCATATTCATTCTTGCAACGACAGAACCGCATAAACTTCCTGCAACAATCATTAGCCGTACGCAGCGGTTTCATTTTAAACCAATTGGCGACGAGCATATGACCAAACACCTTGCGCACATTGCTAAAAAAGAAAATATAAAAATAGACGATAGTGCACTGCAGCTTATTGCAACGCACAGCGAGGGCAGTTTTCGCGATGGAATTAGTTTACTTGACCAACTCGCGTCACTTGCAGGTGGAAAAATGATTACCACGGAGCTTATTGAAAATACACTTGGTCTTGCACCGCAAACAAGCGTTGAGGGATTACTAAGTGCTGTTGATGCGCATGAAATGGAAAAAGTGATTGCCCTGCTTAATAAGCTTGAAGATAGTGGCGTTTCGCCAGCGGTCCTTACTAATCAGCTACTCTTGTTGCTTCGCAAAAAAATAGCATCACACCCACACTATATAAAACTTATCGAAGAACTTTTAGACGTGCCAAGGGCGTATCACCCAAGGCTCAAGCTGCTCACCGTACTTTCGCTTGCAGCTGCTCCTTCTAAAACAGCTGCGCTGAGTGCGCCCGTTGCTTCTGCAAGCCTGACTTTTAGCAATGCGATGAAAGAGACTGCAGAAACAAAGCCAGAGCCAAAACAAGAAGTAGTAAAGCCGACTGAAAAAGCAGAAATAAAGCAAGCTACTGTAAACGAGACATCTGACGAGGCGCCAGAAAATATAGATTGGAATAAAGTTTTAGATTATGTGAAAAAGCATTACTTACCACTTTATGGCGTGCTCAGTAGGGCTGATTTTGAATATGCTGATAAAAAAGTGTCACTTCATTTTGCCTATAGTTTGCATCGAAAAAAGATTGAAGATGCGAAATATCGCACCATGCTCACAAAAAGTATTCAAGAAACTCACGGCAGTTGCCCAGAAATAAACGTAACAAGCGGGCCGCGCCCACCAAAAAACAAGCTTGCAAGCGAAGTTGCTGCTATTATGGGTGGAGGAGAAGAGATAAATGTCAGCAAAAACTAAAGCCACTGAACCTGCCGGAAAAATACCTCCGCAAAATCTTGATGCCGAGAGAAGTTTGCTCGGTGCTATTTTAATTGACGAAGAAGTGCTCTCGGACGTTAGCGATAAGCTTTCGGGTATTGATTTCTATGATAAGCGCCACGCGTCGATTTTTGATGCAATTTTACGATTATATGAACGGCACAAGCCAGTTGATCTTCTCACTCTTAGCGACGAACTAAAGCGCAAAAAAGAACTCGATAAAATTGGTGGTTCTGCGTATTTAACTGAGCTTACAAACTATGTGCCAACCGCAGCGCATGCTAGCGCATATGCAGAATTGGTTGAGCAAAATGCCGTCAGAAGACGGCTTATTAAGGCGAGTAGCGATATTGCCGAGCTGGGCTATGATGAAGACCAAAATACACAAGAACTTTTGGAGCGAGCTGAATCTCAGCTTTTTTCTGTAAGTGATTCATCGCTAAAGCAAGATCTTGTAAGTCTTGAAAAGATTTTGACTGAGAGTTTTGACCGGATGGAAGAATTGCACCGCGACAAAAATAAACTTCGCGGTGTAAAAACAGGCTATCGAGACCTTGATAATATGACGGCTGGTTTGCAAAAGTCGGATCTTCTTATTCTTGCCGCGCGACCTGCAATGGGTAAATCAACATTCGCGCTTAACTTGGCATATAACATTGCAACTCAGCAAAAACAGGCTGTGCTGGTTTTCAGCTTAGAGATGAGTAAAGAGCAGCTGGTTGACCGTATGCTTGCCGAAGCGTCTGGTGTTGACGCGTGGAATATTCGCACGGGGAACTTAAGCGATGATGATTTTGGAAAACTTTCTGAGGCGATGGGCGAAATGGCAGAGGCGCCAATCTATATAGATGATACACCTGGCATGAGCGTTCTTGAAATGCGTACAAAAGCACGCAGAGAAGCGCATAATCATCCGCTTGGGCTTATCATCGTCGACTATTTGCAACTTATGCAAGCAAGCGGGCGGAGTAATGGCGACAACCGTGTGCAAGAAGTAAGCGAAATTTCGCGTGGTCTTAAGATGATTGCAAGAGAACTTAACGTGCCAGTTATAGCGCTTTCGCAGTTAAGTCGTTCGGTTGAAAACCGCAACCCACAAATTCCGCAGCTGGCAGATCTTCGAGAATCTGGCTCTATTGAACAAGATGCCGATCTTGTGATGTTCCTTTACCGAGAAGACTACTATAATCCAGACACTGAGAATCAGCATATTACTGATCTCTTTATCGCTAAACATCGTAACGGCCCAACCGGTCGCATCAAGCTCTACTTCCATCCAGAACGCCTGCGATTTATGTCGCTTGACAAAGAACATTCGGAGGATCCAAGCTAGCCTCGCACTGACAAACAGTGATAAAATAGACAAGTTATATGAAGCAAAGTATTATTACCGAGTTTACTTTATATCGCTATCGATATATTGTTGGCTATTCGCTATTCTTTATTCTTTTAGTTGTTCTGCTAATAATTGCTGGCTTTTTTATACCCGGTGGTATTACAAAAGCCGAAGAGGCGAGTACTGTTACCAGCATGAACATTGCCTTTCGACCTCCGTTTAACCTACCTATCATTGATTTGCCATATCATCTATTGCAAAAAGCAAGTGTGAGCTTCCTAGGGCTTACCGACATCGCTATAAAACTACCATCGCTCATTCTTGGACTCATTAGTGGCGTTGCCTTATTCTTTTTGCTGCGAGTCTGGTTTCGACCGAATATTGCTATTCTTTCCGGCGTCATCGCTATCACTGCTAGCCAATTTCTTATTGTTGCACAATCAGGCACGCCAACGATCACGCTTTTCTTTTGGTCGATTATTCTTTTGCTTGCAGCAACATATCTATCTCGCTCGCGTCACCTTGGGCTACTTTGGAAGACCGTTTTTGCCGTTACCGCTGCACTAAGCCTTTACACACCACTTAGTATCTATGTTCTTGCTGCAATGCTACTTTCAGCTGTGCTACATCCACACCTTAGAAATACCTTAAAAGAAATGTCGAAGCTTAAAGTACTATTTGCGCTAATCGTAGGGTCAATCTTACTCATTCCTTTGGTCGTGCGCTTAATTCGCATACCAGAGACTGGGCTAGTGCTACTAGGCATCAATGATGTTGATTGGTCTATCGCCACGCTCTGGGCAAATACACAATCACTCGTTCAGAGTCTGTTCGGCTTTGCTCATCCAACCATTGGACCAGAAACCGTCACACCACTTTATGGTATTCCGGTTGTTGCGTTAATGTTACTTGGCTTTCTTCGCATTCTTGCAGATCATCACTCGGCCAGAACATACGCCTTGGCAGTGTGGCTTATTCCAATTGCGTTTATCTTGGTATTCCAGCCTGAACTAACACCAATTGCGTTTGTCCCTTTCGTTTTATTACTTGCAATAGGCATCGAGGCCCTTATCCGTGAATGGTATAGTTTGTTTCCGCATAATCCATACGCACGCATTGCAGCATTAATTCCGTTAGCAATTCTTATTGGCGGTATCGCGTTTACCGGCATTGCTCGCTACGAAAATAGCTTTCGCTATAATCCAGATGTTGCCCGTTATTTTAGCCATGATTTGAGTTTAGTAAGAACCCAGATAAAGGACAGTGGAGACAGCACGACGCTCGTTGTGCCAAAATCACAAAAAGAATTCTATGCATTTTTAAACCGAGAATACCCAAAACTTACCGTTACCTCAAAACTTACAGATCCTACAAAGATAGCTATTATTTCGCCACAAACACTCAAGAAGAATGTTCCTTTTTATGACCATCCTTCAAAGCTCATAACAAATGCATACGCAGAAAAAGGGTTGCGGTTTTACATCTATAAAACCAAGCATTAGAAATGCTATAATAATAGAGAAGCTATAGAGAATTTAAAGGAGAAAAATATGTTAGACAATGCAAAAATGGTGATGAAGCTTAAAAAAGCTCAAAAAGAACTTTCAAAAGAGCTTGTTGAAGTTGAAGCTGGTGATGGCGCAGTTGTTGTTCAAGTAAACGGCGAATTAAAACTTAAAAAAGTAAAGATCGATCCAGAAATGGTTGATCTTGATGATATTGAAGAACTAGAAAAGTGGATAGAGATCGCCGTACGCGATGCAACTCAAAAAGCTCAAGAAGTAGCAGCAGAAAAAATGAAACCACTTATGGGTGGACTTGGCAATCTTGGTCTTTAAATAAAGTAACGGACACTCTGTGAAATCAGCACTGCCAAAAGCATTATTAACGCTCATAGACGAACTAGGAAAATTGCCTGGCGTTGGTTCGCGTACGGCAGAGCGCTATGCATATTTTTTATTACGCGCTAACCCAAAAACGTCTGAGAGACTAGCCGATGCAATAAGTCAGTTGCATGATGGTGTTAAGCAGTGCCCAAAAACATTTATGCTCATTGATAAAGATGAGGAGGTTTCTGCGCTTTATAGCAATGAAGAGCGCAATAAACAATTGGTCGCCATTGTTGAAGAGCCTTTTGATGTTCTAGCACTTGAAAGAACTGGTCAGTTTAGAGGAACGTATCACGTGCTTGGTGGCGCTATTAGCCCAATTGATGGCATTGGTCCGGAGCAACTACATATTGATGAGCTTCTTGAAAGATTAAAAGACGACAAAGTCGAGGAAGTCATCTTGGCAACGAACGCAAGCGTTGAAGGTGAGTCAACTGCACTCTTTTTGCAAAAACAGATTAAAGATGCAGGGCTAACTATTAAGATGAGTCGTCTCGCGCGCGGAATTCCGGTTGGTATCGATCTTGAATATGCTGATCAAATAACACTAACGCACGCTCTAGAGGGAAGGAAGCAGCTATGAAAAACGCCAAAGAAACTCACTCTATCATTGAAAACGCAAAGCATATCGCTATCATTCAGGCAGAAAATCCAGATGGCGATTCAGTTGGCAGTGCATTAGCACTCGAAGAAATTCTTAGTGATACCGGAAAGACCATCAGCCTCTATTGCCCAGTTGATATTCCAAAATATCTTCGTTATATTCACGGCTGGGATCGTATAACGGATATTTTTCCTGTACATGCCGACGCATATATTATCGTTGATACGGCAAGCAAGGTCTTGTTAGAAAAAGTATTACTTCCTGAAAATAGCGCCCAGCTACAAAAAAAGCCAGTTATCGTAATCGATCATCATGTTACCGAAAGTGATTTGTCATTTGAGCACACGATGATTTCAGAGGAAAATGCGCTAGCAACTTCAGAAATTATTTATGACATTGCAGTGCAAAACAGCTGGAAGATAAGCAAGCAAGCGGCAGAGAATATTATGATAGCTCTTCTTTCAGACAGTCTTGGCCTAAGCAGCGAAGCAACGACTGCAAAAGGCGTAAAAGTAATGGCCGATCTTATTGAGCTCGGCGCGCATCCAAGCGAAATTGATACTCGCCGTAGAGAATTTATGAAAAAGTCCCCCGAAATTCTTGCCTATAAAGGTCGCTTGATTGAAAGAGTCGAGTACCATCTTGATGGACAACTGGCATTAGTGCACATTCCGTGGGAAGAGATTGCAAAATATAGCGACCAATATAACCCGAGCATGCTCGTGCTTGATGAAATGCGGCTTGTTATTGGTGTGCGCATTGCTGTTGCGCTAAAAACATATCCAGACGGCAAAGTAACCGGTAAAATTCGGGTAAATCCAGATGCAAAAATTGCAGAAAAAGTTGCTGGTTTTTTTGGCGGTGGTGGACATCCGTTTGCGGCCGGCTTTAGAACATATGAAAAATACGATGTTATTGTTAACGAGCTTATTGGCGCAACTGATAAAATATTGAAGGAATATGATGCGACTACATAATACGCTCACCAGAAAAGTGGAGGATTTTTCACCTCAAAACCCGCAGAAAGTATTGCTTTACACTTGCGGCCCAACTGTGTACGATTACCTGCATATTGGCAACTGGACAGCGTATATTTATTGGGATATTTTAGTGCGCATTTTGCAGTCAAATGGCTATTCGGTTAATAGAGTTATGAATATCACCGACGTTGGACACTTAACGAGCGATGAGGACGAAGGCGAAGATAAGCTTGAAAAAGGGGCAAAGCGCGAAAATAAAACGGCGTGGGAGATTGCCGACTTTTACACAAAAGATTGCCTTGAAGATATGAAAAACCTGCACCTTATTACGCCAACTCACATTGCAAAAGCAACAGATTTTATTCCTCAACAAATTGAGCTTGTTCGCAAACTAAAACAAAAAGGCTTTACGTACCAAATTGATGATGGCGTTTATTTTGATACCAGCAAATTTCCTAACTATGCAAGCTTCGCACATTTGAACCTTGCCGAGCTTCGGGCTGGTGCAAGGGTTGAGCAAAATCCGCAAAAACGTAACGTTAGCGACTTTGCTTTATGGAAGTTTACACCTGAAAGCACTAAGCGCGACATGGAGTGGGCTACGCCAAAAGAGTTGCTAGAGGGCGATGTAGGGAAAAAGGGTTTTCCGGGGTGGCATCTTGAATGTTCTGCAATTGCAATGAGTCTTTTGGGCGAAACACTTGATATTCATACTGGTGGCATCGACCATATTCCCGTGCATCACACAAACGAAATCGCCCAAAGTGAAGCCGCGACGAGCAAGACCTTCTCGAATTATTGGCTCCATAATAACCACCTAAAATCAGATGGCACAAAAATTAGTAAATCGCTTGGCAACGGATATACTTTGCAAGATGTACAAGCAAAAGGCTATTCTTTACTCGATTTTAAAATGTTTGTTTTGCAAAGTCATTATCGTACTGAAAGTAACTTCACGTGGGAAAATCTTGACAGCGCAAAAGCGCGACTGCAGCATTGGCGAGAAATTGCTTGCTTAAGGTGGCAGACAAAAAGCCAACCAGAAAATTCTTCAGAAGTGATTGAAAGTTATCGAGCCTCGCTGGTTAGAGCGACTCAAGGAGTTATCGAAGCGCTTAGCGAAGATCTTAACACGCCAGCAGCATTGCAAATTGTCGACGAAGCGTTTTCAATCGTTTCAGAAAATCCACTAGGAAGAGTTTGTAAAGATGCGCTTAGCACATTACTTGCAACAATCGACAGCCTGCTTGGTCTCGAGCTAGAAAATAGCACGCCAGACATAATAGACGGGCAAAAGCAATTGATTAAAGATCGAGAAACAGCACGACAAAACAAAGACTGGGCAAAGAGTGACGCAGTACGAGATGAGCTCTTGAAACAAAGTATCCATCTTAACGATACGCCAGATGGCACAGTGTGGTATCGCGTTTAAAGAAAAGCTAAGCAGTTTTTACTTTGGGTTTAGCAGACTTTTTTGAGCTACTGATTTTTTGTCGCCGATCTAAGTGGTCTAAGAAAAGCACTCTTAAGCAACCGGCAATTGGAATAGCAATGAGTCCGCCTAAAATACCAAAGAGCGAAAGCCCGATTGTAATTGCCACAAGCACAGATAGCGCAGAAAGTTCGACCGTTTTTGACTGAACAACAGGGGAAATGAAATTATTTTCAATTTGCTGATAAACAAAGAAGAAGATAATAAAGACCATTGCAGCCCAAAAGTCATTCAAAGCAAGTAAGACAGTCGCGATTGTACCGCCAATTGTAGCACCGAACATCGGAATCATTCCTGCGAAGAAAACAACTACTGCAATAGGAATGGCAAGATTAGCAGGTAGTGGGAAGATTGAGCTAAGAATTAATACGCCCACAAGACTTACTGTTGCTGCAATACCAGCCACCATTACCTGACCGTTAACATAGCCTGTAACAACTTTGTACATCTTATTGAATAGCTCTTTGTGCTGTTTAAGTTTATTGTCGCTTTCATATAACTTCCAGATTCGAGAGATCCAACCCGGACCTTCAATGAGCATAAGGAAGGTAAGAACTAGCACAATAATAGTCATTGTTGCCATGTTAATTGCAGAGCCAACGCTACCAACAGCAACTTTTCCAACAGAAGAGAGCGATCCGGAAACTTCGTGCTGAATACTTTCAACTGCTTCTTGGTATTGATCTTCAAGTCCATATTTTGTAATTGCATCATCAACAACTTTTGTTTGAGTGCTAAACTGATTAATTGTTTCTGGCAGCGTTTTTATAAACTTTGAAGATTGCTGGGTAATTGGTGGAATAATGAGCAAAATAAAGCCCATAATAATAGAGACAACAGCAATATATGCAATCGCCGTTGCACCAACTCGACTATTGCCAGGAAGGCTTTTCGCTATTTTTGAAACCGGCGGATTGAGAGCAATTGCTAAGAATGCTGCGATGCCAACAGCAATAATCGCTTCGCGCGCAATATAAATTGCACCAAGTGCCAACACAAAACCAATAACAACTAGCCAAAACCTAACAAATGTTTTTGTCTCTATCTCAATTCGTACCTTCATACACTAAACCGTCCCTTACTAATTTACCTTGATTATACGCTGCTATCAGGTAATAAGCAACGCGCGCTTGGTAAATTAATAGTGCTATTGTCCAGTCGTAAAGAGTAAGATCGCAAGTGCAAAAATACTCATAACTGCAAGTAAAGCTACGCCAAACGTCACTTTGTTGGGGCTATAATTAACAGTTAAAGCTTTTTTAGATTTTTTCTTCGCTACCATATTGCTTATAAGTATACACAGTAGCGCAGCATTATAAAACTCTTATGACAATAATGGTCGATTAGTAGTAATTCAAGTACAATAAAGTTAATGCTTTTTTATCAAAAAACAGTAGATGAAACATTATCGGCAGTTGGTGGATCAACACAAGGTCTTAGCAATAAAGAAGCTAAAAAACGCCTAAAAAAATATGGTGAAAATTCCATAACTATTAAAGGCGAGCCGTTGTGGCGCAAAATTATCGAGCCATTTTGGAATGTTTTTATGCTTGTGCTCATTATTGCTGCAACAATTGCCATTGCCAAAGGCGAGGCGCTAGACGCAGTCATTATTCTGGTCATCATAGCCGTGAGTGCAGTGATTTATTATGTGCAAAGCTTCTCAACCGAAAGAATTCTTAGGGCGTTAAAAAAACATGATAAGCAAATTGTTGAAACTTTAAGAAATAATAAAGCAGTTAACATTTCTGCCGAGCAGCTCGTACCGGGTGATATTATCATGCTTTATGAAGGCCAAAAAGCGCCGGCAGATGCTCGGCTGCTACATGTTAAAAATGTACGCTGCGACGAATCGCTCCTTACCGGAGAATCAACGCCCGTTAGCAAACAAACTAAACATCTGCGAAATAAAAAAGAAACTTACGAGCAAACAAACATGCTCTTTCAAGGTTCATTTATTGTTGCCGGGGAGGCAACGGCAATCATCATAGCAACAGGAGACAACACGCAATTTGGCAAACTCGCCGCATTAGCTGGAAGCGATAGACAAACCAGCCCCGTGCAAGACAAAATTGATAAGTTACTTACGCAAATCATCATTTCAATCGCAGTCATTTCCTTTATTGCTTTTGGACTTAGCTTGCTGCGCGGCATGGACGCTGCTGAGGCGCTGCGCTTTGTTTTAACACTTGCCGTGTCTGCCGTTCCAGAAGGTCTACCTGTCGCCATTTCAGTCATCCTGGTTTTAGGTATGCGCCGAATGGCAAAAAGAAAAGCACTTGTTCGCAGCATGCGAGCAATAGAATCTATTGGCGTTATAACAACCATTGCAACCGATAAAACTGGCACTCTTACTAAAAACCAACTTTCTGTTACCGACCTATGGCAGCCACACGAAAGAGCAGAGGAATCTATTCTGGCGCAACTATCTCTTCTTGCCATTAATAAAGGAAAGGGAAAGTTACACGATCCACTTGATGACGCCATGCATCGCTTTGCCAACGAACACAACGCAGCTCAGCCAAAAGACTACACACTTATTGCAAGTCTACCGTTTGACCATCGTTTTGCTATGAGCGGCAATGTGTGGTCAACAAAAAACGGTCATGAGGTAATTTTAAAAGGTGCACCCGAACATATATTGGCAAAATCATCTCTTACAAAAAAGCAGTTAGCAGCTTGCGAGCAAACACTAAAGAACTTCACTAGCCATGGATTTCGAGTTATTGCAGTTGCAAAAATAAAGCTTTCTGGCGCTATCAACTCGCTTGAAGAGCTGCCAAAAAATAAGTTTACATTTGAAGGATTTTTAACCGTTGAAGACATTTTACGACCAGAAGCCAAGAGTTCTGTTAGCGCAGCAAAAGCGGCTGGCGTCAGTGTGCGTATGATAACCGGCGACCATTTTGAAACAGCATTCACCATTGGCAAGCAGCTTGGAATGGTGACTCACCGAGACCAGGTGTTCGACAGCCGAAACATGCAAAAAATGCCCGACAACACACTGTTTGCACGCATAAAAAACAGTTTTATTTTTGCACGAGTTATTCCAGAAAATAAACACCGCATTTTATCTGTTTTAAAAAAGAATGATATCACAGCTATGACAGGTGATGGCGTCAATGACGTTCCGGCTCTTAGCAATGCGCACGTTGGCATTGCTATGGGCAGCGGTTCGCAAATTGCCAAAGAAGCAGGCGATATCGTTTTGCTAGACAACAACTTCAAAAGTATTATTACGGCCATCAAAGAGGGCAGAATTATTTTCAGCAATATTCGGCGAATGCTCTTTTACCTTCTTGCAACAAGCACTGGTGAAGTGATTACCATGCTTGGCGCACTGTTAATTGGCCTGCCGCTACCCGTCGCCACAGTACAAATTCTATGGATAAACCTTGTTACCGATACGTCGCTCGTTATTCCGCTAGGGCTAGAACCAGGCGAAAAAAACATTATGAAAACCCCTCCGCGCAAACCAACCGCACCAATTCTTGACCGATTTTTAATCACAAGAATTATACTCATCTCGCTCTCAATGGCCGTCTTGGCGCTATCTATTTTCTTTATCTTCTTGCAATCCCATTCCGTAGACTACGCTCGCACCATAGCATTTAGCAGCCTTGTGGCTATGCAGTGGGCAAACGCATTCAACGCCAGAAGCGAACTGCAATCAGTATTCACACGCATTAAAGCCATTAATATAAAATTCTATACTGGTCTTGCCATCGCTATTTCACTTCAAATGCTCGCTCTCTTCGGGCCGCTGCAAGGCATTCTTCATGTTGCGCCGGTTAATATAAACGATCTGCTACTTACTGGCGCCATTTCAGCTGCAGTAATTATCGCCATAAGTGAATTGCACAAAATGCACAGCCGTAGAGCTTTAAAAACCTAGTTATATCCGTATGCGCTGATCGAATCGCCAAATAGCCTCAACTAGAGCACAACCGATAAAGCCAAGTGCTAAAGTTATGCCTAAATATTGTTCATTAAGAGCGTAGTTTAAAAGATTTTGCGAGAAGGAGAAATTGATCAGAAACACAAATGCCACCGCCATTGCTGCAATCAGCCCAACTTTCCACACGGCAAGAGGTCGTGCTAGGCAAAGTAATACCCAAACACCAATCATCATCACCACGCTTGATGCAACTGTGCTCGCAAGCGCAGCCGAGCCGCCATCGCCCCTAACTAGTAAATAGCTAGTGAAAATGAGAATTGCGATTAAGCTGCCAACAGGAATAGCAAACTTTAGCACTCGCGGCAAAAAGCCTGGAATGTAGCGCCTGTTATTTGGTGCAAGCGCTAAAAAGAATGCTGGAATGCCAATGGTAAGCGCAGAAAGAATTGTCATGTGGCGCGGAAGAAAAGGATAGGGAAGCGCTGCAACCGTAACTGCCAAAGCCAAGAAGAGCGAATAAACGTTTTTGGTTAAGAATAAATTAGCCACTCTTTCAATATTTGCAATCACACGGCGACCTTCTGCCAAAACGCGCGGCATGTGCGAAAACCTGTTATCAAGCAGCACTAACTCTGCAGCCGCTTTTGTTGCCTGCGAACCACTGGCCATTGCAATGCCAACATCAGCGTCTTTTAAAGCTAATGCGTCGTTTACGCCATCGCCCGTCATCGCAACCACGCGCCCATTTGCTTGCAGCGCTTTCACCATGGCTCGCTTTTGGTCAGGATTAACGCGACCAAAAATATTCTTTTCTTTTAAAATGCTGGCAAGTTCCTTAATATCTTCCGGGAGTTTTCTTGCGTCAACTGGCACACTGCTACTTATTACGCCAACTGCGCGCGCAACTGCGCCAACTGTTTTAGGGTTGTCACCGGAAATAATTTTTAAATCAACGCCTTGTTTGGTAAAGAATTCCAACGTTTCTTTTGCGTCGTCGCGTATTTTTTCAGCAAACACTATAAGAGCAGCTGGTTTCATATTTTTTGGTAAGTGATCTTTCTTGGGTGTTTCTTTAGAATGAAGCAGGCATAAAACACGATGCCCCACATTTGCAATTTCATCAGCTTTTTTTTGCGCTAATTTGTCTTTGCTTCCCAGTACAATTTCTGGCGCACCAAGCACCCAGCTGTCGTTATTTTTTAAAGTTAGTGCGCTCCATTTGCGCGCACTAGAAAAGGGCACATTACCCGTGACAGAGGCTACGTTGTGTTGAAATTTTTCATTCAGCGCAACAAGCGTAGAAGAATCTGGCTTATTCGCAAAAGCTGCTAAAACACGTTTCACTGTTTTATCTAACTTTTCATCAAGCAAAATAAGTTCTTTAAAAATAATTTTATCTTCTGTTAGTGTTCCTGTTTTATCAAGGCAAATGACATCTACGCGCGCCAGCCCTTCAACAGCAGGGAGCTGCTGTACCAACACTTTTCGACGCGCAAGCACCAATGTTGCAATAAGAAACGCCATGGATGTAAGCAGCACCAAACCTTCAGGAATCATACCAACAATTGCAGCAGTTGAACGCACCATAGCCTCTTGCCATGTATTACCGCTATTAACAATCTGCCCCCAAACCAAGAGCGGTGCAACAATAAGAATAATCCAGCTAATATAGCCGAGAAGCTTGTTAGTGCCTTCAACTAATTCTGATTTAGCGCGAGAAAACTTTTTAACCTGGCTCGAAATTTTATATGCATATGCCTCTTTGCCAACGGCGGTTGTTTTCATAAAGCCACTACCAGCAACCACCATCGAACCCGAAAGCACCTTTGTATCTTTTGTTTTATGTATTGGGTCCGATTCTCCCGTTAATAACGCCTCGTTTACTTCTAAGCCTTGGCTTTCAAGAATGATGCCGTCTGCCGGAATTTGATCGCCTGTTGAAATTTCTAAAATGTCATCAAGCACAACTTCAGAAACAGGAAGCTGCCGCTTTTTGCCGCCGCGTAGCACGTGGGCAACCGGTGCATGCAGAATTGCCAACTTATCGAGCGTTCGCTTTGCGCGTAGTTCTTGCACAATGCCAATTGCACTGTTAATTATTACCACTAAGCCAAATAAAGCATCGGTTGGAGAGCCAACGCTTAAAACAATAATGAAAAGAGCACCAAGCAGCGCATTAAAACGAGTAAAAACGTTAGCCCTTAAGATATCTTTTAGCGGGCGGCTCGTTTGCTGGCCAGTGTCGTTTACTTGTCCTTTTGCAATGCGCCGTTCAACTTCAGCTTGCGTTAAACCGCCTAGAGTTTTGCTTGGCAACGTCTATGCTCCGTAATTATTAGAAATTTCTTCCCAGTCAATAATGTTCCAACACGCAGCAAGGTAATCTGGGCGCTTGTTCTTATAGTCTAGGTAATATGCGTGCTCCCACACATCAACGCCAACTAGTGGTGTTGGCTGACCTTGAGATATAGGATTATCTTGATTTGGCGATGTAGCGATTGAAAGATCCGGCATTAACCACACCCAACCACTGCCAAAAACGCCAACACCGGCCGCAGCAAACTTTTCTTTAAATTCATCAAAGCTACCGTATTTGACTGTTAAGTCTTCAGCTAGTTTTCCTTGAGGTTCGCCAGCTGCACTAGGCGAAAGCCACTGCCAAAACAAACTATGGTTATAGTGCCCACCGCCATTATTTCTTACTGCGGTTCGAATTTCTTCTGGAAGATCATCAAGGTTTTGAAGCAACTCTTCAATTGTTTTACCCTGAAATTCTGGGGCCTTTTCAAGCGCCGCGTTTAGCTTATCGACATAAGCTTGGTGGTGCTTACTGTGGTGAAGCTCCATAATTTGCGCGCTAATGTATGGCTCAAGCGCGTCGTAATCATATTCTAACTTTGGTAGTGTAAACATTATTTAGCTCCTTTGTTTAGTGCATGTTTATCTATATATTCATTATACAACTTCACTAGCCTCTAGAGCCAACGAAAGATAATTGCTATGATAGATTCAGTGACAGTTTAGATAAGGGGGAAATAATGACGGTTATAAAAGCAGAAAAACTGAAGAAGGTGTATGGCAAAAAAGACGCTGCTTTTATGGCACTTGGTGGCGTAGACCTTTCAATTAAAGAAGGTGAGTCGGTAGCAATTATTGGAAAAAGTGGCTCTGGCAAGAGCACGCTCATGCATCTTTTGGCTCTTCTAGACGAGCCAAGCGAAGGTTCAGTTTATATCGATAGCAATAATGCTCAAGAACTTTCCAAAAAAGATCTTAATAAACTGCGTAACAAAAGTTTTGGATTTGTTTTTCAACAGTTTTTTATTAACGGTAATGATTCGGTTTTAAATAATGTTGTTTTACCTTTAAAAATTGCTGGCATCAGTGCAAAAGAACGCACCAAGCGCGCCATGGCAGTTTTAAAAGAAGTTGAATTAGACGACAAAGCAAAAAGTAAAGCTAACGACTTAAGCGGGGGGCAAAAACAACGAGTTGTCATTGCTCGCGCCATTATCAACGAACCGCGCATTATTTTTGCAGATGAACCAACTGGCAACCTCGACAGTGCGACAGGACAGAAAATTGAAGATCTCCTCTTTAAACTAAATAAAAAGAAGGGGATAACACTCATCGTGGTGACACACGACAAAGACCTTGCCAAGCGTTGCACAAGAGAAGTTCATATTAAAGACGGCAAGATTATCTCGGGAGGCAAAAAATGAAAATTCTAGATATCATCAAAACTGCCAGCTCAAACATGTTTCGTAGCAAACTTCGTTCATCCTTAACAATCATTGCTATTTTTATTGGCGCCTTTACGCTTACCATCACTAATGGTATTGGGGCGGGTATCTCAAAATATATTGATGATCAGCTTGGCAATATTGGCATGGAAGATACAATCATTATTCGTGCAAAAACGAATATTTCTCTTAGCGGCGAACCACAAAAATATAACCCAGACAAAGCAACTGCCAATAGCGACAGCACAAGTATTCCAACCTTAGCGCAAAAAGATATCGACCGTATTAAAAAACACGAAGGTTTGCACGATGTAGAACCATATATCGGCGCATCGCCAAATTTTGTTACTGGCCCAAATAAAGAAAAATATGTGCTTACTGTTTCAACGTATATTGATGGATTAAATCTTGATCTTGCAGCTGGCACTTTGCCAAGTAATAACGCAAATGAAAACCAACTCGTTCTTCCACTGCAATATGTTAAAGCACTTGGTTTTACATCTAATGACGATGCGGTTGGTCAAAATATTACCTTTTCAGTTAACCGACCAAATGGCAAAGAAGAATTAGTAGATGCAAAAATTATTGGCGTGCAAGAACAAAGTGTTATTAGCAGTACTGATGGAGCCTATGTAAACGAAAATCTTATACAAACGCTTCATAACATTCAGACAGATGGTTTGCCAGACTTAGCAAAAAATCAATTCATTGCCGCTACCGCAAAGCTAGATAAAAATATTAGCGATGAAAGATATCAGTCAATTAAGCAGAATTTATCCGAAGAAGGCTATATGGCAACAACGGCGGAAGATCAGATTGGTATTATAAAACAAGTTATTGATGCAATTATTATTGTCTTGAATGTATTTGCTGGCATTGCGCTACTTGCTGCAAGCTTTGGCATCATCAACACACTCCTCATGGCTGTTCAAGAGCGAACCAAAGAAATTGGGCTCATGAAGGCCATGGGCATGAGCAAGGCAAAAATATTCTTGCTCTTTAGCACAGAAGCTGTGCTGCTTGGTTTCTGGGGAAGTGTCTTGGGAATTGCTACTGCGGTCGGCATTGGTCAAATCGTTAATCAAATAGCATCAGATACTTTCTTAAAAGACCTCACTGGTTTTGACCTTACGGCTTTTCCGATTAGCTCGCTACTGCTCGTGCTGCTTATTATTATGGCAATCGCGTTCTTAGCTGGCACACTACCTGCTAGACGCGCTGCAAAACAAAACCCAATCGACGCGCTTCGCTACGAATAGATTTTATTTCTTTTTCTTACCACCGTGATGGATTCTTAGCATCTCCATCACAACAACTCGTGCTAAGAAAATAAATATGACAATACCAACAAACACATAAAATATAGTAAAGAGTTTACCTGCCGGTGTAGTTGGAACAATGTCGCCATAACCAACAGTTGAAAGAGTAATTACCGTAAAGTAAAACGCATCAAGCCAGCTTAAATCTTCAACGTATTTATAAAAAACACCACCAAGAATAACGAAGAGGATGGCAAAAAGAACTATTTTTGAATAACTTTTAACTGGGTTATCTTGCATCTATTGTTTAGATCCTCATTTAATTTACTTACCCTTTATAATACTCTTAATTTGACAAAATAAAAGCAGCTTGCCATGATGAGGGTAATGTCTGATTTTAATATTATTGCACAAAACATTGGTCAATTTATTGATATAGTTGGCGTGGCTATTATTTTAATAGGTATCGTTGCTTCAACCATTGCAGTTCTTTTCAAACTTACTCAAGGCTCTGCCCATAAGTTATATAAATCATATCGAAACAACCTAGCTCGTAGCATTCTGCTTGGGCTTGAGTTTCTTATTGCTGGTGATATCATCCGCTCGGTCGCTGGAGACATCACGCTTGAAGGCGTCGTTATTTTAGGAATCATAGTTATTATTCGAACTATCATCAGTATGGAATTTGAGCTTGAAATTAACGGTCGCTGGCCATGGCAACAAGCAAAGAAACACTAACTCAACGTTTTTCAACTCGAAGAATTGAAGCCCTCAGCGACGGCGTATTTGCCATTGCCATGACGCTACTTGTTCTCAACCTTGACGTTAGCGAGCTTGGTAAAGTCGCTAACAACCAAGAATTATGGCGCGCGCTAAACGGTATATCTCAACAAGCTCTTAATTTTGTGATTAGCTTTTTGTTCCTTGGTGCAATGTGGGCTGTTCACACACGACAATTTGAATATATTAAACAAACCGACCGTCGCCTCATGACAATCAACACCTTGCGGCTACTCACCGTGGTTACTATCCCTTTTACCACGAGTGTTTCAACTGATTTTCTTGGCGTTCCACTAGCGCAAATCATTCTTCCAATTAACGTATTTCTGCTCATTGCTATTAGCTTCTGGCAATGGCACTACGCAACAAGCAAGCGCACTGGCTTAAATAATGATGTGCCAAAGAAAATTCTAGAAGACGCAAATAGGCGCAATATTGTTATTCTTATAATTTCTTTTTCTGTCATTGTTCTTTCGTATTTTATCGGGTCGTTAGCATTCTTGCTTTTCTTACTGCCAGCATTAGGGCAAAAGCATTCAGATTAAGCTTAGCGATAATTTGTAAAGTGGATAGGGAAGTCAAAGTTTTCTTCTTTTATAAATCCCGTTGCGGCTTGCAGCTCATCTTTCTTCGCGCTTGAAACTCGCACAGCCTCGCCTTGAATTTGCGCTTTTACTTTTGGTAACTTTTCGCGCAGTAGTTTTGTAATCTTTTTTGCTTTTTCTTGGTCGAGCCCTTCTTTAAACGGAATTTCTTTTGTTGTTCGCATATTTGCTTCATTCACACTTTTTGTTTCATCAAGCACTTTTGAAGTTAGATTGCGAGTAGCAAGTTTTTTACGAAAGATATCAACAATCGCATCAATTTGCCACTCATTACTGCCAATAACTTTTAGGCCAGTTTTATCGCCAAGCCATTCAATTGCTGCTGGCGTACCTTTAAAATCATAACGATTCGCAATTTCACGCTGCGCCTGCAAGAACGCATTATTCATCTCTGCTTTGTCATATTCTGAAACGATATCAAAACTAAATGCTGCCATATTGTTTTATATTATAACTTACCGCGCCAGAATAAGCTCTTCGTCTGAAGAAATTGCTTCGCTAAATCCATGCACGGCCGCTAAACCTAATGGCATTGCCTTTTTGTAGCGATCAGCAAGCCACTTCTTATATTCTTCAGTATCTTCGGGTCGTAATTCATTCACCTGAATGGCAAGCTCTTCAACATATTCAGTATATTCTTTATCAATCGCCCCAAGATCTGTAAGAATCTTTGGAAGTTTTTCATCTTCTGCCACATGATCGAATAGGCTACGCTCTTCTTTAAACCCATCTTTTTCTAACAAAACACACAACTGGCTAGCTTTTCTTCCAAGCGACTTTGGCAGCTCAAGTACTCTTTGCATAGCCTTAATTGATTTATCATCATCAAAATGAAGTGGGGCAGTGGTAATGCCTCTATGTTTATAGATCAAATAACCAAGCACAACACTACGCAGCTGCTCTCCGCTTGGTATCTCTTGTGCAATTTGTATTATCTTTTCATCTTGTTTACCGATGCTCCATGTAGGATTTTTTATCGCATTAGCTAAATAAACACTGAAGAGCCTATCGTGCATTCGCTGCGTGCGAGCCTCAAACGATTCGTTTGCAATCCAAATGTTTGGCTCAATTTTTACATGCGTTTTTTGCTCGGCTTCCTCTATAATTTCTCTAATTTGCGAAAGAGTTTTATAAGATTCATCAGCATCAATCAAACAATCCAAATCGCTGCGCACATTCGCGTGCTTGTCTTCATCTACTACAGAGCCATAAACCGTCGTAAGATCAACACCTTCAACCCGAGGAACTTCCTCAATGATTTTTTGCGCTGCTTCTAGGTGCGCACCATTTTGCGGAATAGCACCATTGGCAATTTCTCTACTAGAATAAACAACTCCCATTAGAATTTATGGTATACCATTTTGCTTAAAAAACTAACTGGTTATGGTTAAACGAAAAAAGCCGAGCAAATGCTCGACTGTTTTCGTGGCTGGGACGGAGGGATTCGAACCCCCGAATGCCTGGACCAAAACCAGGTGCCTTACCACTTGGCCACGTCCCAATATGTTTTAGCTGTGGCGTACGCTAAAACATTATATCAGAATAATTTAAGAACTGTTATAATAGCTCTTAGTTATGAATTCTCGTACGTCACTTACAGCTGACGGCATATGGCTTCGTGATCAACTTGCGATTGCAAAAGCCAATGCCCGAAACAAACATACTCAAGATATGGCTACTAGCAAAATTTATGTTGCGAGTAGCGGCTATATGGTCTCTTCGGCTTATGAACAGCTTCGCAACGCCGCAGAATACACCGAAGAGCATTTATTGCTGCAACGAGCCATCCGGCGCTTTTATAAACGAAATATCTCGTTTCATGAAGCAACACCACGGAAAAACTTAGGCGAAGAGCTTGTTATTGAGCTTACACAGGCAGGCTATTTGGCAAATAACACTGTTAATAAAACAACCGCCACGCATATTGATAAACTTATTCTGGAGCACTACCGCACATATTATGAATTTAAGAAGCACCACGTTGGGCAAGAGCGAAGTATTGAATGGCTACTTGATACGATCTCTGTGCAGACTGAAGTTGCATTAAATAAAAATCCCTATATAGAAATCTTTGCTAATTTTTCTTATCAGCATTATGTGAAAGTACTTTCTAAAGAAAAGCTTTTTGAAACTGATAAAGTTACAGACTACGAAGCGTCTCTTTATGTTGCAATCCACAGAGCGCTGTTAAAGTCTGATATTGCTACTACTCGCAATGCAATGATTCAGCTTTATAGGCAGTCACCAAAAAATATTTCTGAATATATTCATTTTAATAAAAAGATTGATGAGATATTTGCCTCACATACCACAGAAACACTCACAAGAGTGGTGAATAAACACGGGGCGCCACTTAGAATCATCAAGCGTATGATTGACGAATATCCAAACTTAAATCACGTGCTAGACAAACAAGGTAGTTTTTTAGGGCTTTATGAAGACCAGACGCACACAGAATATAAGGCGATTGGCAAAAAGGTTAACAGGGGAATTATAAAGAGTATTATCTTCTTGTTTATTACAAAGGTAATTGTTGGTATTGCAATTGAAATTCCATACGACCTATACATCACTGGCACTATTATTGTTCTGCCGCTTGTTATAAATCTTCTTGTTCCGCCGTTGTATATGGCTACATTAAAACTTGGGCTAACGATTCCGGGGCACGCCAACACCTTAGCGCTTAAAGAATATGCAGACGCATTACTTTATGAAAGCAATCAAGACTTTAAATATGCCTACACCCGAGCAAAATCGAGTAATTCGCTACTTGCTAGTATCGCTTACGCGATGATGTTTATTGTTTCATTTGGCTTTGTTACGAGCTTGCTACTGCTTGCGCATTTTGAATGGTTGCATATTATTATATTCTTCATCTTTATTTCAACTGCAAGCTTCCTAGGCTTCCGCTTGTCGCGCATGATTCAAGAGCTAGAGATTATTACCACAAAACAAGGGATTATCGCCGTGTTGCGTGATTTCTTTTATACGCCATTTATTCTGGTTGGCAGCTGGCTGTCAGATAAATACGCCCGCATGAATTTTGCAACACTTATTTTAGATATGGCAATTGAACTGCCACTAAAAACATTTTTGCGACTTTCTCGGCAATGGACGCGCTTCTTAAGCGAAAAACGAGATCAAATTTAGCTTGTCTTGATTCGACGATAGCTAAATTCAGCAGCGATGCGCCACTGGGTTGGATTGTCGCTGTCAAACTGGCGGATGACGCCATCTTTAATCTCTTTTATTTGCACTAGCGCTGGGTTATATGGCGCAAGCGTACGATAAAACGCGATATCGCTGGCAGAAACAATGCCTTTTCCAGGAAAAACTTCTTGATATTTCTCGCGGCCAATTCGGTCAAAATAATCTGGTTCTCCCTTAGGAGGCAAAAAGATTTCGGCCCTTAAGCCCATTCTTACAACAATTTTTCTTATATCACGCAGAAGTAACCGTGCTTCACCAGAAATAAGCACAAAAAGTTCATTCTTGGCTGTTAAAAACACCGTTGCCTCAGAGGTATGACTAACAGCAACACTTCGAGCAATAACTTGTTTTATATCAACTTTTAGGCCAAATTTATCCTTGGCTAACTTCTCAATTGCAAAGTCTTCATAGATTTCGTGGTTCACCCCTGTATAATAAAACAAGATGGATAATTTTGCACGGCGGTATAAAAAATTGAATAAAAATCAGCGCTTGGCGGTTGATACAATCGACGGCCCAGTGATGGTTGTAGCCGGTCCTGGAACAGGGAAGACCGAGCTTCTTAGCATGCGAGTTGCCAATATTTTGCAAAAAACCGACACGTCAGCTCAAAACATTCTTTGCCTTACATTTACTGAGTCTGGTGCAAACACTATGCGCGAACGCCTTATTGAGCTTATGGGGCAAGAGGCATATGGTGTTTCTGTGCACACTTTTCATAGCTTTGGCAGTGAAATTATTAACAGACACAGTGATTATTTTTATAGTGGCGCGCATTTTCACCCTGCAGATGAATTAAGCAGCTATAACGTGCTGCGCGGCATTTTTGAAAAACTTCCGCACGATAATCCATTAAGTAGCAAAATGAACGATGAATACACGCAGCTTCGCTCTGTTCAAAATACTATTTCAGATTTTAAAAAGAGCGGCTTAACTCCTGATGAAATTCAAAAAATACTTAAAAATAATACTCTGTTTCTAGATTTTGCCGAACCACTTTTGCAAAAAATATTCGCGAGCAGAATTAGCAAAGCAACTATTACAGAGCTTGAGAAAATAGTGCCTAAACTTGCGTCATTTAAAGAAGAGGCTTTAAGTTTACCAAATATTACTGACCTCAGCACTGTTTGTACCGAACAGCTTGAAAGGGCAGTCGAGCGTGCGCAAAATGAAGACAGCACCAAGCCAATTACAGAATGGAAAAATACATGGCTAGAAAAAAATAGCGAGAACGACTTTATTTTTAAAGATAGAAAACGCGCTAAAAAACTCTTGGCTGCAAGTTTTATTTACAGCGATTATTTACGCGCTATGCAAGAAAACGCGCTCTACGATTACGACGATATGATTTTAAGAGTCGCCCATGCCCTTGAGATATTTGATGATCTTCGGCTAAATCTGCAAGAGCAATATCAGTATATTTTAGTTGACGAATTTCAAGATACAAATGGTGCACAGATGCGTATTTTAAATGACTTAACAAATAATGAACTGTACGCCGGCAAACCAAATATCCTAGTTGTTGGTGATGACGATCAAGCAATTTATAGCTTTCAAGGAGCAGAAGTTGGCAATATTATTTCATTTAAAGATCGATTCTCAGCATTAAAAACAATTACTCTTACTGAAAATTATCGTTCCTCAGAAGCTATTTTATCGCGCTCACGAGAAGTCATTACGCAGGGCGAAAACAGGCTTGAAAACCATTTACAAGATATAGATAAAACACTCGTTGCAAATAGTAACCACCCGAAAAGTAGCGTTAGTTTAGTAGAATACGAAACGCAAAACGATGAGCTCTATTCGCTAGCCCAAGAAGTTAAAGGTCGCATAAAAGACGGCGAAAAGCCGGGCAATATTGCGATCTTAGCGCGCTCTCATAAAGATATTCAACTGCTTTTACCTTATTTTAGCCACGAAGGCATTGCCGTGCATTATGAACATAAAGATAATATCTTACAGCAACCACCAATCATAGCACTCACGTCACTTGCAAAAATGCTGCATAGTATTGCAATTGGTCGTATCGACGATGCCAACGCAATGTTACCAGAGCTACTTGCGCATCCCGCGTGGGAACTTTCGCCAAAAATACTTTGGCAACTAAGCCTTAAAGCACATAAAGAAAGGCGATTTTGGCTTGAAATAATGCTTGAAGAGAACAATAAGCTAAAGAGTATAGCAGAGTGGCTGATTGCCATGGCGCACGACACTCAAAGCCATCCGCTCGACGTTTCTTTAGATATTTTGCTTGGCAATGGCAACAAAGAAAGCGATTTTACTTCGCCATTTATGAAGTATTTCTTTTCAGATAAAAAACTGAGGGAGCAGCCCGATGCTTACTTATCATATTTACGATCTCTGCAACTTTTGCGCCAAAAGCTCACAGAATATATGCCAGAAAAAACACTCAACCTAAAAGATTTCGTTGAATTTATCGCCATGCATCAGCAAGCAAATCTCTCTATAAATGCCGAGACCGACCCTTCAAACGATAGGCTTGACGCCGTAAATATTATGACCGCGCACAAAGCAAAAGGGCAGGAATTTGAAAGTGTTTTTATTGTTAACGCAACCGATACAACCTGGGGAACAAAAAGTCGCGGAAGGTCACAACGACTATCGTATCCTGCAAATATTCCAATTGCTCCAGCGGGTGAAAGCGCAGATGAACGCTTACGACTCTTTTTCGTTGCGCTCACCAGGGCAAAGCGCGAGCTTTCTATTTCATATTCTTTAAAAAGCACCGCCGAAAAGCCAACAATTCTGGCTAATTTCTTGCACATCAAAAACTTAAAACCAAAAATAGTGACGACACAACCCTTAAAAACGCAGATTGAGACGGCGACTTATGCTTGGCAAGATAGCGTTTTAAATAGTAATAATCTTTCTTTTAAAGAACTCATAAAATCTCATCTTGCTAATTATCAAATTAGCCCAACTCACTTAAACAATTTCATAGATATCGTCGATTGCGGACCGCAAAGTTTCTTTATGCAAAATATTCTTAAATTTCCGCAGGCTGCTCACCCAAGCGCAGCATTTGGCTCTGCTATTCATAAAACACTGCAAAAAGCACACCTTCACCTCAGCAGTACCAAAGAGCGCCGACCGCTAGAAGATATCTTGCACGATTTTGAAGTCTTTTTAAGCGAGCAAAGGCTCGAACCAAATAGCTTTGAATATTATTTGCAAAAAGGAAGTGATACCCTGCAAGCCTATCTCAATGCTAGATATGATAGTTTTACTGAAGATCAAAAAGTTGAAAGTAATTTTAGCGGTCAAAACGCCGTTATTAATTCAGTTCACTTGACAGGTGCAATTGATGTTATGTCGATAAATTCTAAAGAAAAAATAATAGATATTATTGATTATAAAACCGGCAAACCGGCTCTTAGTTGGAAGGGGAGAGATGACTATGAAAAGATTAAGCTTCATAGATACAAACAGCAACTTCTTTTCTATAAATTGATGGTTGAAAACTCGCAGCAATATAGCGAATACACAGTGAAAAATGCAGCTTTAGAGTTTGTCGAGCCCGAAAAAGAGGGGGGTCAAATTCGCCAACTTGTTATTGAATATGACCAAACCGAGCTTGTAGAGTTTATAAAACTGCTCGAAGCCGTTTGGCAAAAAATCAAGAATGCCAATATGCCCAATACAGAAAACTACGACAAAAATTATAAAGGTATTTTACAGTTTGAAGACGACCTGAAAAAAGACTTGATTTAGTCTATCTAAAGTGATATAGTGTTACAGCAACTTGAGGTGGGAGTCCAAGCCCCACCTCAAGTCTAGCGCCTATAATGCTCAGCGGTAGAGCGGCGTCTGATCAGATACAAGACTTTCACCAGTCAACGAAAATCAGACTGCGGTCGCAGGTTCAAATCCTGCTAGGCGCGCTTTGCAGCACCTTTAAAGTTTGCGACGGTAGATCTTCTGCCAGGGTAGAGAATTTTTTTACCCTGGATAAGAGGAGAGGAAGAACTTAGAAGGCGCAATGCTGACAGGTCTTCTAGCTCACGTAAAACCTCGGTTTAGGCAACCGTGGGCACCGTCGCAATTCATTTGCAGAAGTAGCTTCTTCTCAGGACACCTGTCTTCCCCCAGACAGATGAAGGAGCCCAGGAGTGATCCTCCTGTGTTGCGCACACCCGCAATGCTTCTGCAAAACTTGTAGCAGTTCTCCTCAACATCAGCCTCATAACCTGCTGGTGTTCAAACAGGAGCACGAAATGACCCGAGCAAGGTCTCGTGGTGTTCCTCGGCCGAGGACACGACTGCTACAAATCCCTTGCGACAACCTACCTGTAACCACCTCATATCCTGTGGTTACGATAGGGTCGGTGTCATCTCCCATGAACCACAAGGTTGTCGCAAGCTTGTCAGTACACTCTTTGTTTGGCAGGGGAAAGCCCAAACGAAGACTATCCGCAGGGAGGGAGGCTGATCATTTCGATGATCATCACCTGGGTAGAGTACTGCCAGATCTCGCGTGTGCGACTCTCGTGTTGAGCATAGACACGTTCGGCTCTAAGCTGAGATAAAAAATCTCAGATAGAACTAAAAAATGAACGTTAGCTCCACGAGAGTTCCGCACCGCGGGATTTACGTAACTAGAGGAATTTGATATCCATCAATAGTACTCGTTACACCTTTGCTCGCTACTTGTTAGCGAGCATTTTCATTTTTAAATATACGTAATATGAGATAATGGATTTCGTAATGCAAAATTTTTGGCAAAACTTACCAAAACCTTTTTTTGTACTGGCTCCAATGGAAGCAGTCACTGATGTTGTGTTTCGCCATGTTGTGGCCAAGGCCGCACCAGCAGATGTTTATTTTACTGAATTTACTAATGCAACGAGTTTTGCTAACCCCAAAGGACAGCATAGTACGCGTGGAAGATTAGAATTTACTAGCGACGAACAGCCTATGGTTGCGCAAATTTGGGGAGCAGTGCCAGAACATTTTGCCTTTATGGCGAGTGAACTAAAGAAAATGGGCTTTGCTGGCATCGACATTAACATGGGTTGTCCAGATAAAGCAGTTATTAAAACTGGCTCTTGCTCGGCTTTAATTGAAAACCATTCGCTCGCCGCAGAAATTATCGCTGCAACAAAAGAGGGTGGCTTGCCAGTGAGTGTAAAAACACGACTCGGTTTTAAAACACAAAAAACCGAAGAATGGGGGAGATTTATATTGGAGCAAGATTTAGCAGCTTTAACCATCCATGCTCGCACCCAAAAAGAGATGAGTAAAGTTCCAGCAAGATGGGAAGAGATAGCAAAGATTGTAAAACTGAGAGATGAGATTGCGCCAAATACACTTATTATTGGCAATGGTGACGTACAAGACAGGCAACACGCAGAAGCATTAGCACAAGAATATGGCGTTGATGGCATTATGATTGGTCGTGGCATTTTTCAAAATCCTTTTGCATTTGAAAAAGAATCGCAAGACCATAGCAAAGAAGAACTAATCGGTCTATTAAACCTTCAGCTTGATCTTTACGACAAAGCTATTCAAAAACATTCGCGCAAATTTGACCCATTGAAACGATTTTTCAAGATATATATTCGTGGATTTGCTGGCGCGAGTGAACTACGTGCACAGCTTATGCAATGCAAAACCACCACCGAAGTGCGGCAGCTTCTTGAAAAAGCAAAATAATAATATGCTATGCTAAGAGCAATATAGAAGCACACTTACTAGGAGGTGTTATGGCAAAAGCAACTAATCCAGCAAAAAAATATAATTCAAATCCATTTACGCTCTCGTTTAACGCGCTAGAGCGATTTTTTAAAGCCAATCTTGCATGGGCGATCGTCATCCTTGCTTTTGGTTTATTTGGTTTTTTGTTTCAGGCAACAAGCTCAGTAGCCAATAACGTAAGTGAGCCATCTGGCGATTCATCTATCTCTTCATCAAGTCATAGTGCTTTTAGTAATGTAGATATTGGCATTATCGCCACCGTTATTACTATAGCTGTACTATTTTTACTCATTATTATGGTAATTGGAGGTGTCATCCAAACCTTTCTTACCGGTATGTTCTCGCATGTTATTAATCAAAGCGAACAAGGAAAAGCTGTGTCATTCTCAGAAGCGTTTCACGCTACAACGAAGCGTTTTTGGCGGTTATTTTGGGCGAGCATCTTGGCGCAACTAAAGATATTTGGCTGGACGCTACTACTTATTATTCCTGGCATTGTTGCAGCTCTTCGCTATAGCTTGCTGCCATATCTCATTATGAACGAATCTGAGAAAGAAAAGGGAGTAGTTGATTCACACACAAAACTGAAAGCGGTAGTAAAAGGCCGTTTATGGGAAATCTTTGGGGTTAGCACCGTTGCCGCAATAATCCCATTTATTGGCAGTGTTGTTGGTCTTGCAGGTCGCGGAGCACTATATCGTCAGCTACAATATAGCTACGACCATAAAACAAAGCGACCAAAAATACACTGGCTTAATTATCTTGGTCTCGTACTCCTTGGTCTACTTATTCTATTTATCGGTTTTATCATCAGCATTGCGCTGGTTATCGCCATTGCTACGCGTTAAAAAATCTTCGATTGAAACTACATCAAGAATTGTCACGCCCTCTCTACGATACGCAGGAAAATCTTGAGACTTATTGTGCTGTACGGGCTTAATATGATATCCAGCAGGCTGCCCAATGATGTCTCGAACAAGTGGCATCGTATTAGGTGCTAGTACTATTTCTTCCGGCAATTCATCATCTATAGCGTCTTCTGGCAATTCTTTATCGGCGTTTGTCACGAGGAACACTCTCTGGTGGCCATCACCAAATTCAACTGCCACCACACTGCCAATTTGCACAACTTCTTGTTGCTGCTTTTCGCAGTCATCTATTTTGGTTGCTGAGCTCTTCTCCATATATAACTCCTTGCCTTATTTTTATCACAAAAAATAAAATAATGCCACATTTTGGCATTATTTTAACGCTATATATAGTGTTTTTGGAGCAATTCTAAGCAATATTCAACTATTTTCGACGACGATGGCGGCGCAAAGAGGCGACTTTAAGGCGAACTTCGTGACGGTCAACAAGCGCATGGGCTTCCTCAAGCTCAACCTGAGTTTTGGCATTGTCTCGTAACTTAAGCGCGCGTTCAAGTGCGGCTTTGCTTTCAGCTTCAACAATATCATTACCATGATCAGCTTCATCAACCAACACACGCATTTTACTGTTTCCAACTTCAACAATACCACCACTAATCGCAAAATATTCTAAAGTATCATCAGAATCTTGTTTCTTGTGGCGCACAGCAATAGCACCAGGCACAGCAAGCGTTACAAGTGGCTCGTGATCAGCATAGACAGAAATCTCGCCAGCAGCCGTTGGCAGTGTAACGCCATAGACTTCTTGGTCTAACTTCTTACCTAGCAATGTAGTCAGCTCCAGCTTCATGTTTTATTCTTTTACCTCTGAAATATTGCCTTTCATATAAAAAGCACTTTCTGGTTTATTGTCATGTTTGCCTTCAACAATTTCTTTAAAGCCAGTAATCGTATCTTTTAGCTTTACATATTGACCTGGATTGCCAGTAAATTGCTCTGCAACGTGGAAGGGCTGGCTTAAGAAACGCTGAATGCGACGAGCACGATTGACGGTTTGCTTCTGAGAATCTGAAAGCTCTTCCATACCCAAAATCGCAATAATATCTTGCAAATCTTTATATTCTTGCAAAATTCGTTGCACTTCGCGTGCTACTTTATAGTGTTCTTCGCCAACAATTTCAGGATCAAGAATAGTTGAATTAGAATCGAGCGGGTCAACAGCAGGGTAGATGCCGATTTCTGTAAGCGCACGGTTCAAAACAATTGTTGAATCTAGGTGAGCAAAGGTTGTTGCTGGAGCAGGGTCCGTTAAGTCATCTGCCGGAACATATACTGCCTGAACAGAAGTAATTGAGCCTTTTTTCGTTGACGTAATACGCTCTTGCAGCGCACCCATTTCTTGCTGCAAGTTTGGCTGATAACCCACAGCGCTTGGAAGACGACCAAGCAGGGCAGACACCTCTGAACCGGCCTGAGTAAAGCGGAAAATGTTATCAATGAAAAGCAAAACGTCTTTGCCTTCATCACGAAACGCCTCAGCCATCGCAAGACCAGCTAGCGCCACACGAAGTCGCGCTCCAGGTGGTTCGTTCATCTGACCAAACACAAGACTAGTTTTATCGAGCACGCCAGCATCTTTCATTTCTTCATAAAGGTCATTTCCTTCACGAGTTCTTTCGCCAACACCAGCAAACACAGAGTTACCACTATGGAATTTAGCAATGTTGTTAATAAGCTCTTGAATAAGAACTGTTTTACCAACACCAGCACCGCCAAACAACCCAACTTTTCCGCCCTTGGCCATTGGCGCAATAAGGTCGATAACTTTAATGCCAGTTTCCAGGATTTCAGTTTTGCTTGATTGCTCAGTAAGTTCTGGCGGGTTTTTGTGAATAGGGGAGAGCTTGGCATTTTTAGGCGCAGCTTTTTCGTCAATTGGCTCGCCAACAACATTAAACATGCGACCTTGCGTTTCAGCTCCAGTTGGTACCTTGATTGGTGCACCCGTTGCTTCAACCGCAGCGCCGCGCTCTAAACCATCTGTGCTTGCAAGTGCAACTGCACGCACGGTTGTTTCGCTTAAATGCTGCGCCGTTTCAAGCACTACTGTTTTTTTATCTTGCTTCACGCGAAGCGCATCAAAAATAGCGGGAAGTTGACCTTTCTCAAATTCAACATCAACCACCACTCCCACAATTTGAATAATTTTTCCTGCTTTACTCATTTTTTCTCCTTTATTTTCACTCATTACGCAGCTGCCTCTTTGAAAGATTCAATTGTTATTTTTCGGGCTTCTTCTAAAACAACAGCTTCAGCGATTGCTTGCGCTCTTTCCATTAACGAGCGGACCACTTCGCCCTTATCTTTAACATCACGGAACTCTTCATCAATATTAAACCTAAACGCCTCACCTTGTTCATCTTCGCTATTAATTCTTAACGCAAGCAATTCTGACTCAAACTCGTCTGCATCATAAGCAACATCTCCACGGCTATATGCCATCGTGCGCGCCAAACTCTCGGCAATAATTAGCATTGCGTCAGTAGCGTTTTGGCAACCCTCTTCTTCATCTAAGTCGAAATCGTCGATAACGCTCGCAAGGAATCCTTCCATGCGCTCATATTCTTTTGCTACAAGATCTTCAGATTCAAATAATTGCTCTTGTTTAAACTTCATTACGCCACTGCCTCCGCACCACCACTAATTTCCGCTAGCTCTTGAGTAATTGCCGCTTGGCGAACTTTATTCATCTCGAGCGTTAAGTCGTTAGAAAGATCGGTCGCGTTATCTGTCGCGTTTTTCATTGCAACCATGCGCATTGAATATTCGCTCGCTTTTGCATCAAGAAGTGCCTGAAAAAGCTGTGCTTCAATCAGTCGTTTTGCCGCGCCTTCTAGCACAGCGTCGCTTGAAGGTTCAAAACTTGCTAACCGCACCGACTCTTCAACAGAATCGGTTTTTATGAATCCAGCAGGCAAAATTCGCTCAATCATCGCGTTCTGAGTCATGCTATTTACATATTCTGTATAGATAACGTCAACTGCGTCAACATCGCCATTAATAAACTTACTCATGGCTGAATTTATAATTGGCTTTACTTCATTGCCCGTTGGTTTGTCTGCAAAGTCGTGATACGCTCCTACGATTTCAGTATCTTTAATACGGGTAACAAATTGTGAGCCCTTGCGACCAATAGCAATTGTTTCACTTAAAATACCATCGTTATCATCCTCTTTTAAGGCTTGGGTGTACTTTTTCATAATATTAGTGTTGTACGCACCAGCAAGACCTTTGTCACTGGTAATAACAATCAACAGTCTTTTTTTAATTGTTCGTTTTTTGAACAATGGATGCGCTGCAATATCATTTTGCTGCGAAAGATAGGTGAGTAGTTCGCGCGCAGTACGAGAATAAAGCTCCGTTGCTTTTGAAGAGTCTTGGGATTTTCTCATTTTGCTCGCAGCAACAAGTTCCATCGCCTTGGTAATTTGGCGAGTGTTATTTACCGAACGAATTCGAGATTTAAGCTGTTGCGTTGACGCCATAAGCTATATTTATTCCTCTGATCCTTCAAAGCCTTTAGCAACTTTTTTGGCGGTCTTTTTAATGACGTTAAGCTGCTCATCAGTTGGCTTGCCGCCTTTATTAAGTTCTTGCATTGCTTTTTTGCTATCTGTCCAAAGATCGGTAAGAAGTGCTTTTTGGGCTGCTTTAATTTTCTTTACCACAACGCGGTCGAATAAGCCTTCCGTAACCGCAAGCACACTAGCAGTTTGCTCCCAAACGCCCATTGGCTGATATTGCGCTTGCTTTAGAAGCTCAGTCAGTCGCTGTCCGCGCTCAATTTGATGTTTTGTTTCTTCATCAAGATCTGAACCAAACTGAGCAAATGCGGCGAGTTCCCTAAACTGAGCAAGGCTAAGGCGAAGATTGCCACTGACGCTTTTTACGGCTTTCGTTTGCGCAGAGCCGCCAACACGACTCACACTCAATCCAACAGAGACAGCCGGTCGAATACCTTGGTTGAATAGGTCTGTTTCAAGGAAGATTTGTCCATCAGTAATAGAAATAACATTGGTTGGAATATAAGCTGAAATATCACCAGCTTGCGTTTCAATAATTGGCAAAGCCGTTAGCGAACCTGCACCAAGTTTGTCGCTTAGTTTTGCAGAACGTTCAAGCAGGCGAGAGTGGAGATAAAACACATCACCAGGAAAAGCTTCTCGACCTGGTGGGCGACGAAGCAGTAGCGACATCTGTCGATAGGCTGCAGCATGTTTTGTTAAATCATCATAAATAATAAGTGCGTGTTCTTTGTTGTCACGGAAATATTCGCCCATAGCTGTTGCCGCATATGGTGCAAGATAGAGAAGAGAAGCAGGATCGGCAGGGCTTGTTGCAATCACAATTGTTTGCTCCATTACACCTTCAGCTTTTAGGCGCTCAACAATACGAGCAACCTTGCTAAGCTTTTGTCCAATCGCAACATAGACATTAATAACGCCTGTTTTTTGTTGTGCCTGGTTAATCATCGTATCAACAGTAATCGCTGTCTTTCCGGTTTGACGGTCACCAATAATAAGTTCACGCTGACCACGACCTATCGGCACCATGGTATCAATAGCTGTAACACCTGTCATAAGTGGTTCATGAACGCTTTTTCGATCCATTACTCCCGGAGCAGAGCGCTCAACCAAGCCTTTTTGCTTGGTCTTAATTGCACCTTTGCCATCAAGTGGGCAACCAAGAGGATCAACCACACGGCCAAGCAATTCCTTACCAACTGGCACTTCAAGCACAGAACCTTTAAGTGTTACTTTTGCCCCAGCAACAACTTGTCTGTCATCACCCAAAATTACCGCACCAATTTCATCTTCCATAAGGTTTAGGGCAAAAGCTTCAACAACTGTGCCATCATGGCCTTCAATCTCGAGCACCTCGCTATAACCAGCGCTTGTTAACCCGTGCACCCACGCAACGCCATCACCAATACGAGTCACGATGCCAACTTTTTCTAAACCTTCAGTTTGCTTAAGGTTATTGATTGCATCTTGCAACTCTTTTGATAATTCTTTAACTGATATCTCGGCCATATTTTCTCCTCTTTCTTACGCCTTGCTTAGTGCTTTTAGTTGTTGTAGTTGCCAGCTGATAGAAGCGTCTAGCAGGGAGGTGGGTGTTTCTATCACCACACCACCAATTAAGCTAGGGTCAGTTGCTTCTTGAAGCGCTACGCTCTTAGCATTCTCTTGCTCTTTAATAAAACTTTTCAGCTCTTCGGTCTGCGCTTTGTCTAACGGTCGAGCGGTAGTTATTTTAGCTGAAGTAATACCGTATTTTTCTGAAAGAATCGCTTCAACATCTTTTAAAAGTAGTGAGAGCTCATTTGTTTTCTTTGCCTCAACCAAATAAGCAGCTAGTTGCTTAACAATAGCTTTCATATCAACACCTTGATGCAGTGCATCGGCAGTGTAATAAGCTATTTGACGCCTAGAAATTGCCATTTATTGAGACTCCTTTAAAGCGCCCTCAATTAAAGTTTTATCGCTTTTTGCATCAATCTTTTGCTTCACAATTTTTTCTGTGGCAAGCGCAACAAGCTCTGTTGTTTCATGGCGAAGTGCTTTTTTGGCATCACGAACATCTTGCTGAATCTGCTCTGTTGCTTCACTGGCAATGTGCGCCGCTTGCTTCTTTGCTTTTTCTTCAGCATCGGCCGCAAGAGCAGTTGCTTCTTTATGCGCTGTCGCCACAATATCATCAGCTTCTTTGCGCGCTTCTTTAAGAATTTTCTTAATCTCAACTTGCGTTTCTTTTGCCTGAGCCTCTGCTTGCTTTGCCGCCTCCGCGCTTGCTTCAATAGTTTCTTCTCTTTCATCAAGCGCTTTTGTTAAATATGGATAGACAAATTTTTTAAGAATCCACAAGGTAATTAAAAAGGCAATTCCTTGCAAAATAAGGATCTTCCAATCAATTCCTAGCGTAGTTAAAAGATCTTGCTCTCCTGGTGAAGCAGCTTCGGCAATTATTTTTACGCTCTCAAGCATCATGCATGAGACCTTTAAATAAACTTAGCAATAATCGCAACAATGATTGCAATAATCGCAAGAGCATCCACGAATGAAATACCCAAAATCATCAAGCTACGAATTTCACTAATTTTTTCTGGATTACGACCAACAGCTTGTACGGCTGACCCTGCAACAATTCCTACACCAAGACCACAAAGCCCTGCTGCAATAGCATACGTCAAACCAAATGCGAGTTCTGACATTTTCTTATTTACTCCTTTTATTATTTACTTATATATTCTAACCAAAACTTCAACTATTTCCAACTGGGGTCGCCTTGCGAGACGCCTTTTCATTAGAATGATCTGAAGAATGATTATCATGACTCATAGTGCCTAAAGACACAAACACAACGGTAAGCATAAAGAATACATATGCCTGAATTGCACCCATAAACAATTCAAATAATAAGAATAGTGGCAGTGCAATTGCCGCTGCATAGCCAGTCATAAAACCAACCATAATCAACAGCACTTCACCCGCAAAAACATTTCCAAACAAACGAAGAGAAAGAGCAGTAAGACGAGAGAACTCAGCAATAAATTCCAAAATTCCTTCAAACGCACCGGTCGGATCTTTAATAGGGTTACGTAAATAGCGCTTGGCATTGCCAAAAGCTCCGTGCACACGAATGGCATAGATTTGCGCTGTTACCATTGAAATAATTGCTAGCGCAAACGTTACGTTTAAATCGGCTGCTAAGCCTCTGAAAAGCGGCACGCCGTTCCATGTAATTGGCCCGACAAACGGCAAAATACCAATGTAATAATTCATTAAAATAAAGAAGAAAAGGGTAATAGCTAGCGGCGCAAGCCTGCGTGCCATTTTTTTATCGCCCATAACCTGTTCAACCGTGCCAAGCAGCGCTTCATAGCCCCACTGAATAAGCATTGCAAATCGATTCTTACTACCATTTTTAATTGCTCGCGCCGTAAAAATTAAAACGGTAATTGTGAGTGCATAACCCAAAAAACCAAGTAACATTGAATTAGTTATTGGAATACCAAACACCGAAAAGATTTCTTCAGCCGCTAGCGAAATATGCGGCGAGCTTGCCTCGGCAAATGCAGTAATCATTTCTTAATTCCTTTCATCTGTAAATACACTAATTCAAACGCCAATAAAGCACCGGCAATCACTCCAACGACAGTAAACCATGGCTTAGTTGCAAAGTGATTATCGACCATAAGACCGATAATAACGCCAAGTAAGGTTGGCACAAACAGCCGCCATGTTGTGTCTGCAATGGTACCAAACAATAAAAGAACCGTCGCAGAAGACGGAACCTTAGGGGTTTCCTCCTTAGTTGGCTCTTTATTTTTTGCCATGCACTGACTAATTATAACAGCGTAAAACAGGTTGATCAATAGAGTATAATAAAAAGAGACTAAATAAAAGGAGCGATGATTAGTATGGCAAAACAGAAGGTAATTATCTATAGTACTTCTTGGTGTGGATTCTGCAGATCTGAAAAACAATACCTTGATACTAAGAATGTCCCTTATGAAGAGAAAGATGTAGAGAAAGACGAAGCTGCCCAAAAAGAACTTTTACAAAAAATGAATGGAAGCTTCCAAGGGGTGCCAGTAACAGATATCGGGGGAGACATTATACTCGGCTTCGATCGACCAAAAATTGATGAATCTCTTAAAAAACACAAGCTTATCGCTTGAAAATTTATATTTAATTTACGCAATTAGCAAAACAATGTAAATTGATGTATAATTAAACACAAGCATGAAAAGGTATACCCCCAAGAAGGAGAGGTCAACCACTCCTCACAACCTTTCTTTAAGCAGCGGCTTCACTATTATTGAGTTGCTGATTGTAATTATTGTCATCGCCATTCTGGCTGGCTTGGTAATCAGCGCCTATAGTGGCATTCAGGGAATTGCTAATGATGCTGCTGTTAAGTCAGATCTTGATACTCTTAATAAGAAGTTGAGGATTCAGTACTCTACGAGTAATACCTATCATGCTAGTGTGCTCTGGGGGCTTGACTTTAAGGCAGCGAAATCAAGTTACGCAATATCGCCAACAGCTGCCCACAACTTAACATATTGCTATAACGACTCCGACCCTTCAATATATGCAGTAATTGCTCTGAGCAAATCAGGTAAAAAATATACCGTTTCAAATACAGGTGGTGTTACTGAATTTACTGGGAGTTATGCTTGCTCAACCGTAGCGGGCAGCACCATGCCAAATAGTAATAACGGCTATGCAGCCTCTGACACAACCACTGGTCCCTGGAGAGCTTGGGCTGGAGGAAATTAATATATAATACAATCTTTTTATTTACATTTAACTGTAAAACCATCCCTACATCTTATATGCTATACACATGGCTTTTGAAAACTACCAGCAAAAGGGAAGTGTCGTTATTGTCTATACCGGTAATAGTAAAGGCAAAACGAGCGCTAGTATTGGGCTCATGTGTCGTGCGCTTGGCAGAAACTGGCGAGTGGCATACGTGCAATTTATAAAAGACTGGGAGGTGGGAGAGCATACTTTTATTAAAAAAATCTTACCGATATATAAAACAAAGCTAACATTTTATAAGGGCGGCAAAGGCTTTTTTAATGCTGGCGCAATTAGCGCTAAAAACGTAAGTGAAGCCGAACACAAAGCAGCTGCACAGGCAACATATAAGTTCACTCTTGAAAGAGTAAAAAGCGGAAAGTATGATCTGGTTATTTGTGACGAAATCAATAATGCTGTTAACGATGGCCTTTTAACAGTTAGCGAAATGGAAGAACTGTTCACTCAACGCTCAAGCAAAACAAGTATTTGCGTTACGGGCAGAAATTTTCCTAAAGAATTATATAAATATGCCGACATTGCAACAGAGATGAAAAAGATAAAACATCATTTTGACGACAAATTTTTAGCTAACGAAGGAATTGATTATTAATCTTATAGATCCAGAGAACTTACAAAACGCCCCCGAAGCCGCGCGATATTTACTTGGTGCTCATATTATTAGAACGCTTGAAGACGGCACAGTTCTTGAAGCAAAAATAGTCGAAACTGAAGCATATCATCAAGATGACCCCGCTAGTCATACATACGGTGGACAAACAAAGCGCAATGAAGCAATGTTTGGTGAAGCCGGGCGCGCTTATATCTATTTTACCTATGGAATGCATTGGTGTTTTAATGTCACTGCGGGCCCAGAGGGGAGGGGAGAAGGAGTGCTGATCCGTGCTGCAGAGCCGCTAAAAGGTATTGAGCGAATGAAGCGCTTTCGAAAGGTAAAAGACAAGATACAACTTGCAAATGGACCAGCAAAGTTAGCGCAGGCGCTTACAATCCAACACAACCTCTATGGGCA
>CAZLCC010000011.1:0-114649 GCA_964558365.1 uncultured Candidatus Saccharibacteria bacterium
TCACTTGCTACCATTTCTTCGGTTACATCCATAGGGGTTACTGATTCAGCCTGTACTTCTGGAAGGTTCTCGGCTTCCTCGGCAACTGTTGCCACTAAAACCTCTTCTGCGTCAATTTCACCGACCTCTTCGTTGATAAGATCAACTCGTAGACCGAGACCTTGCAGTTCCTTTACTAACACGTTGAAACTTTCCGGAATCTTAGGACCTACGATTGGTTCTTGCTTAATGATGCTTTCGTAAGCCTTTGAACGACCGTACACATCGTCTGATTTAAGGGTTAGCATCTCTTGCAGTGTATTGGCTGCGCCGTATGCTTCCAATGCCCAAACTTCCATTTCTCCGAAACGCTGACCACCATTTTGTGCTTTACCACCAAGCGGCTGCTGGGTAACCATTGTGTATGGACCAATTGAACGTGCATGGATCTTGTCTGCAATCATGTGATGCAGCTTGATGATATACATGTTTCCAACAGTTGTTTTTTCTTTAAATGCTTCACCTGTTCGGCCATCAAAGAGCTGTAGCTTACCGTCTTTTGGCAGTCCAGCTTTTTCAAGCTCTTGCTCAATGACTTCGTTTGGTACTCCATTAAATGGTGGTGTTGCAACTTTATAACCAAGTGCACGTGCTGCCATACCAAGGTGCGTTTCAAATAACTGACCAAGGTTCATACGACTTGGCACACCAAGCGGGTTAAGAATGACGTCAACAGGTGTTCCATCTTCAGCAAATGGCATATCTGCTTCAGGCAAGATTCGTGCAACAACACCCTTGTTTCCGTGGCGACCAGCCAGCTTGTCACCAACAGAAACTTTACGAAGCTGCGCAACAAAAATCTGAATTTGCATTAAAACGCCAGCTTTTAATTCGTGGCCATTTTCGCGGCTAAAGATTTTTACGCCAACCACTTTACCATGCTTGCCATTGCTCATTCGCTGAGAAGTATCGCGTACGTCTTTTGCTTTTTCACCAAAGATAGCGCGAAGAAGTCGCTCTTCAGAGCTGAGTTCTTGCTCACCTTTTGGTGTAATCTTTCCAACTAGCACATCGCCAGCTTTTACTTCAGCACCAACTTGCACAATACCGTTTTCATCAAGATGACGGAGACTTTCCTCGCTTACATTTGGAATATCGCGCGTTACAATCTCTGGGCCAAGTTTTGTTTCACGAACTTCAACCATAAAGTCATTAATATTGATGCTTGTTAAATCATCGTCTTTTACAATTCGATCACTCAAAATAATTGAGTCGTCCATGTTGTACCCGCCCCAAGGCATGAAAGCAACAATCAAATCTTTACCGAGCGCCAACTCTCCATCAGCAACTGATGCACCTTCAATAAGCACATCGCCTTTTTTCACTTTTTGGCCGCGACTAACAACAACCTTTTGGTTAATACTTCGATCATCGTTACTTTGCTCAAAGTGAACAGGGTGATATGTTTTTGTGCCGTCTTTATATTTCACCAACACTTCATTTGCATCCGCTTTTGTCACTTCACCTGCTGCTTCAGCAACAATTAGCTGACTGGTATTTCGCGCCACGTCACTTTCAATACCAGTTCCCACAATTGGACTTTCCGTCTTTACAAGTGGTACAGCCTGACGTTGCATGTTTGAACCAGTCAAAGATCGGTCGATACGGTTTTTCTCAATAAATGGAATAAGCGATGCGGTTGAACCAAGAATTTGCTTATTCGCAGCATCCATATAAGTTACCTCTGACGCTTCAACTTCTTCCGGGCTTAAGTGATATCGCGCACTTACACGATCTTCCTTGAAGCTACCGTCTTTATTTAGCTCGTTGCCAGCCTCAGCAATAATCTCAGCCGCTTCCTGTGCTGCATCAAGATACACTACTTCATCTGTTACTTTGCCATTTTTTACTTTTAGATATGGTGTTTCTAAGAAACCATATTCATTCACTTTTGCGTATGTTGCCATGTTAAGCACAAGACCAATGTTCGCACCTTCTGGTGTTTCTACAGAACAAAGGCGACCATAATGCGTTGGGTGCGCATCGCGAACTTCCAATCCTGCACGTTCTCGGCTTAAACCACCAGGACCCATTGAGCTAAATCGACGCTTGTGAGAAAGTTCTGCAAGCGGATTTGTTTGATCCATAAACTGAGAAAGCTGAGAGCTTGCAAAGAATTCCCGAACCGCTGCAACCACAGGGCGAGCATTAATTAGCGCACCCGGCGTTACTGTTTCAAGATCACTCATGCTCATGCGATCCATTGCATTTCGTTGCATTCGAAGCATGCCAATACGGAACTGGCGAGCCACCAACTCACCAACAAGCTTCACGCGACGATTTGAAAGCGCATCAATATCATCTGGTGCATCTTGTGTATTATTAAGGCGAATAAGTTCTTTAATAATCGCTACAAGATCCTCAAGTCGCATAACACGGTTTTCAGTCGTGTTTGGCACATCAAGATTTAGGCGCTGATTAATCTTATGGCGTCCAACTCGGCTAAAGTCGAACCGCTTGAAATCAAAGAACATTTTTTCAATCATGCTGCGTGCGTTATCAACTGTGGCAAGATCGCCAGGTCGAAGACGACGATACACCTCAATAAGTGCTTCGTTTGCACCTTTGCTTGGATCTTTTTCAAGAGTAGCATCGATATATTTCACATCACCAGTGTCAACGTCAGCAAAAAGCTCTTTAATGCCTGTGTTAGTTGAATAGCCAAGTGCACGAAGAAGCGTTGTTACCGCAATCTTGCGACGGCGGTCGATCTTCACATATAGCGCACCGTTGCTTGCAGTTTCAAACTCAAGCCATGCACCACGGCCAGGAATAACTTTTGCACCGTAATAGTTCTTGCCAGCAACATTTTCTGCAGTAAAGAAGATACCAGCACTTCGGATAAGCTGACTTACCACAACACGTTCAGCGCCGTTAATAACAAACGTACCGCGATCAGTCATCCATGGATAATCGCCAAGATAAATTTCTTGCTCTTTTACTTCGCCGGTTACTTTATTTGTTAGCTCAACATTTGCTTTTAAAGGAGCTTCGAAGCTAATGTTATTATGTCGTGCTTCTTTTTCAGAAGTCTTTGGCTCTTCAAAGTGGCAGTCCTTGAAGCGTAGTTCCAGTTTTTGACCGGTATAGTCTTCAATTGGATTAATTTCAGCGAAAATTTCGCTAAGACCCGTCTCAACAAACTCTTGCCATGAGTTTTTTTGATGGGCAATAAGATCTGGCAACGGCAGTGCAGTATCCTGCTGCGTAAAATACCGTCGCACACTAGGCTTGGTGATAGCCATAAATGCGTGTCTCCTTGTTTTTAGTGGTAGTTGTTATTGAATCGGCGCCGAAGATTCACTAAGTGTGGACGCATTGCCTCAAGGAGCCACCAAGAGTCACGCATAAATAGCCCAACTTACACTACTTCTTACATACCACTATAAATCATAGCCTACAACAAAGCAACCGTTTTATCTCTAAAAATACAACAGCCCCGAGGCGGAGTCTTTCGACTCGACACCTCAGGGCTTTTTGTGGCTGTGGATATGAGACTTACCAGTCCTTGATCCACAGCCTGAGCCAGCTTGCATCCTCGGGCTGTCCGGGAAGAATGTGAGCCAGGACATACTGCCCTGGAATCTCTGCATTCTCTCCGTGGATGGTTACGCCACCCCCACTATGGTGATGGACCTTGCCCATAGCGACTTCCACATACGCTATTTCGAATGGACCATCAAAAATCGGGACTTCGACCTTCAATGGAAGCGTGGCACTGAAACCGGCCTCGAACTTGCTGAAATCATCTCCGTGTTTGAGCATATCTTCAACATCAACCAATACCCGTGCAACCATATCAACAGGTACACTTGAACTCATCTGCGTAGCTACCCCACTCATCCCTTCACCTCTTTCAAGTTGTTTTTAAGGAAAGGATTAGTAAAATTTAATCATTTTTTATTTAAATTGTCAATCTATGCTTTTGTAATAATCTCGTCAATTAGGCCATATTTCTTGGCTTCTTCTGGGTTCATCCAGTAGTCTCGCTCCATGTCATTCTTCACTTTTTCAAGTTTTTGACCAGTGTTTTTAGCTAAAATACTTGCGAGCTGCTCCTTTACATATAGCCCCTCGCGAAGATCAATCTCCATATCCGTCACTTTTCCGCGCGTACCGCTTGATGGCTGGTGAATCATCACCCTTGAATGCGGCAGCGCATAGCGCTTGCCCTTGGCGCCAGAGCTTAAAAGAAACGCACCCATGCTTGCCTGTAAACCAATACCAATCGTCTGCACATCTGGCTTTATATATTGCATGGTGTCATAAATCGCCATGCCGTCATACACACTTCCGCCAGGGCTGTTTATATAAAACATAATGTCTTTTTTTGGATCTTCATGCGCTAGATGAAGCAGCTGCGCCACCACCAAGTTTGCTGTTGTTTCATTCACCTGCTCGCCCAAGAAAATAACTCGTTCTTTTAAAAGTCGAGAATAAATATCAAAAGCACGCTCACCCTCAAATGATTTTTCAATAACAGTTGGAACAAGATAATTTGATGGCTTTGTCATACCACTAGTATACAAAAAACTAGCACTCAAAGTCAACGAGTGCTAGTTTTCTTCCCTTTGGATAAACTGAACCTTGTTTTTGTCTGGATCGTAAATAGCAAAATTATGCCCAAACCCTTCCATATATCCTAAAGGTTTATGGAAGTCTACTTTTTTAGCTTGCATTAATTTATAGATTTCTTCTGCATTTTCCACCCCAATAAATACTGTTTGAGCACCTGGGACTTCACGTTCTTCTACTGTCTTTTTTATACCTAACCTTACCCCATTATCAAACAAGAATGAGACATACTTCTCTCCTTGCCTATATTCCAACGTTAAACCTACAGTATTAACATAGAAATCAATAATGCTATCGATATCGCTACTATAGAAAACCACGCTATCTATTTTCATGGCTTCTATTTTATCATTTAACGTTTAACTCAAGTAACCGCTGGATGGTTTTTTCTGTCAAAACTCGATTTGCAAGGTCGCGACGAGCTTCTGGCGTATCTAGCTGCGCACGAATATTCGCATCGCCAGCATATTGTGTCATCATTTGTGCATGGCGTTCGTCTAGCTCTTTTTTATCGGCTTCAATTTTTTCAGCTTTTGTAAGCTCAGCTAGCACCAAGCCAGATTGTACTCGCGCTACGGCCGCATCTTTAAGCTCTTTTTCTTGCCACTCTTCTTTATCTTTAAAACCTTTTTCATTTAGATATTGGTCTAGCGTGACGCCACGAGCCATCAAGTTCTGCACCATATCTTGTTCAAGGTTTCGAGCTTGATCACTTACGAGCACTTCAGGCACTGGCACCTTGCTAGCTTTTACAAGCTTTTCAACCAACTCATCTTTTAGCTTATTGTCGGCTTCTTCAGTTTTTCGTGCTGTTAATTCTTTTTTAATATCATCTGTAAGTTCGGCAACATTTTTAAATGGTCCGCACTTTGCCGCAAATTCGTCATCCACTTTTGGCAAAACAACTTCGTTTACTTTTTTAACCTTAACGGCAAAATTTACCTTTGCGCCAGCAAGATGCTTGGCATGATATTCTTTTGGAAATGTAAGTGGAAGATCAAACTCATCACCCGCCTTTTTGCCGACCAAACCTTCTTCAAAGCCAGGAATGAACGTATTACTACCAAGACTCAGAGGATAATCTTTGCCGCTTGCACCTGGAATGTCTTTACTGTTTTTGTCGGTTCCATGAAAATCAATCCACACCTCGTCTTTATTCTTTGCCTCTCGTTTTACTTCTTTCTTTTCAGCAAAATTAAGCTGCATACGCTCTAAAACTTCATCGATATCTTTTTTCGCAATCGCGACTTTAGGTTTTGTTACCTTTAGTTTTTTATAATCACCAAGCGTAATTTCTGGTAACACTTCGGCCTCTGCCGTAAACTCGAGGCTTTCATTCGGCACAAACTTCTTCACATCAACTTGCGGACGATCAAGCACCTGCGTTTCTTCTTTTGTATACACTTCAACAATCGCTTTATTGATCGCTCGATCTAAAATTTCGTTAGTAAGCGTTTCAGCAGAAAGATGTTTCTCGGCAACAGAAGGCGGCACTTTGCCTTTTCGAAAGCCAGGCGCCTTTACTTCGCGCGCAAGCCGCACAAGCGCTAATTCTTTTGCTTCAGCCAAATCTTTTTTGTCTAATGTTACGTTTGTTTGAATTTTAGTCTCTGATAGTTTCTTGGTGGTATGTTTCATAAGTAGCTATTTTAACAGATACAGCAAGATTTTTCCACAGTAAGTTACGAGAGAGTTTGTATAATTTTTTCAATTGAAAGTTTTTGCTCTTTTTCGGTCTTCACATTTTTAAGCGTATACTCGCCACTCTTGAGTTCTTCTTCGCCAACAAACAATAAGTAAGGGATCTTCTTTTTTACTGCTGCTTTAATCTGCTTTTCAATTTTGCGGCTCGAAATATCAACCTCGACATTAATATTTTTTTCTCGCAATTTTTCAGCAACTTTTTGCGCTCCAGAAAGCGAATCGCCAAGAGGAATGACGTAAACATCCGTTAATGAAGAGAGTTTTGGAATAAGATTGTGGCTACGCAAAAAGTCTTCTGTTGTGGTGCCACCCGGCGCCATACCCACGGCACTAATTGGCTCTGCGCCAAACAAGCCGACCAAGCCGTCATATCGTCCACCGCCGAACATTGATCGGCGGTTGTCTGGGTGGTTATCAAATACTTCAAACACAATGCCTGTGTAGTAATCAAAGCCACGCATTAACGTAATGTCTAATTTAGCATTCGAAACACCTGCTTCAGTTACAATAGTAAAGAGGTTTTGAATTTCTTTCACTGCCGCACTATCGCGAATAACAGGCGGAAGATCTGCCATTGTTTTAGCGGTTAGCAAGCTAGCAATCTTCTTAAGACCTTCTTCAACTTTCACGGCATCAAAAATAGTTGTCGCTTGCTCTTTAAAAGCGTTCGGCTCAATTTTATCTTTTCTATCAAAAAGTTTAATCATTTGCTGCGCTTGCTCAACTTCAAGTTGCAGATATTCAGCCATCATAAAGTTAATAAGCTTTCGATTATTCACCTTGATTGTATACATGTCGGGCGTTGCTTTTAGTTCTTTCATAAGCGCCGCAGCCATAACAATCATTTCAGCATCTGCGTCGATTGAATCAACACCAAAAATATCAACATTCAGCTGCCAAAATTCACGCTCGCGACCATGCTGCGGGCGTTCATAACGCATAAAGTTTGCGATGGAATACCACCGCGCAGGATATGGTAATTCTTGCCTTCTTCCGGCAATCATACGGCTCACGCTCGGTGTCATCTCTGGGCGAATTGCCACATTACGCCCACCTCTGTCGGTAAATTGATATGTTTGTTCATTAACAATTTCTTGACCAGTTTTTGCAGCATAAATATCAAGCGGCTCTAAAAGAGGCGCGCCATATTCTTCATAGCCAAAGCGCTCTGAAGTTACGCGCCAGGCGTTAAAAATGTAATTCTGCAAGCGCTTATCTTCTGGGTAGTGGTCGCGCGTGCCTTTATATGGTCTTGGATTTAGGCTCATAGCTGCCTGCATTATACCACTGTTGCCTAAAGTGTTAATAGAAGGCTTGGATTTACGCTATAAGTTTGCTACTATACATATGCTCGTTTAGCGAGTTTAAGGGCGCTTAGCTCAGTTGGCTAGAGCACCTCGTTTACACCGAGGGGGTCGGGGGTTCGAGTCCCTCAGCGCCCACCACAAAGAAATATAATCCTGTCTTATTGCAAGGCGGGATTTTTATTTGACTTTACACCTAGCCAGGATAATAATGACGGTATAGGTAAATATAAGGAGTTTCTATGGCTAAAAAACAATCAATGTTATCACCAGAACCATCTGGCTGGGTTGGCTGGGTTTATTTCGCTAGCGCGTTAATGATCATCTCGGCGTTCTTTCAGCTCTTCTTTGGATTCGCTGCATTAGTGCAGCCAGAATTCTTTGCAGTAGCAGGTGGTCAGCTATTTTTGTTTGATCTAACCTCTTGGGGCTGGATCCATACTATTTGGGGACTCGTGCTTCTTACTGCAGGAATTTCACTTGCAGGTGGCGGAGCTTGGGGCCGAGTAATTGGCGTTTTAGTAGTAACCGTCGCGCTTATTGGCAACTTCATCTTCTTGCCAGTGCAACCATGGTGGTCAATCATCGCAATTGCGGTTGATATGCTCATTCTTTATGCACTATTAGTGCATGGCAAAGAAGCAAAAGCTTAGCTAAAGCCGAACTGAAATAAATAAAAGTCCGCGTTAACGCGGACTTTTATAAAATCTTAAACTTGGTGCGCCGGAGAGGACTTGAACCTCCACGACCTAAGCGGTCACTAGCCCCTCAAGCTAGCGCGTCTACCAATTCCGCCACCGGCGCATATTCTAAAGTGCTCGTATATTGTATGTAATTTAACAGATTAGCGCAATACGCTTACGGAGTTTTGTAGCGTGGCTCCAACTGAACTGTCCAATACTCAACCAGCCTATAACGATCTATCGGGCTAACAATAGAAGCGTCTGGTGCAAGTGAGCGAACCTCCCGATTTGACCCATAGCGAATTGTCGATTGATACAGCGCAACTGCCGGAGTATCTTTAAGCCATTGCCGCACAAAACTGGTGTATTTAATCTTGCGCAGTGACTCTTCAAAACGAGCGCGCGCGCTAAGCAATGCGTCATCTGCTATGCCAGATTTATAATTAGCAAAGTTAAGCCCGCTTTGCGTCGCCTGAGAAGAGTGCCAGTATGCATAAACATCCGGATCTGCACCAATTGCAAGTTCGTAAAGCAACACGTCATATGCTCTTGGGCGCAATATATTTTGCTGAATATCTTCTGGTGCAACAAGACGCATGTCTACTTTTATTCCAAGCTTCTTCCATTGCTTGGAAAGCTCTTTTGCGACTGTTTCATAATCACTATCTTTTAGACTAACCAAGTTAATTACTAGCTGTTGAGATCCTTTCTTGCGAATCCCGTCACTTCCCTTTTTCCAGCCCGCTTGGTCTAAGATTTTGTTTGCTTGGTCGCTATCAAAATCGGGCTGTTTTAGAGATGAAATACCTTCGACTTGGTTTTCTAGTAGCGGACCTTGTAAAGCGGCAACATTACCTCCAATAGCTTCGCGAATTTTTTCAGTATTCGTACCGTATCTTATGGCACTGCGAATTTTTTGATCTTTTAAGATCGTGCTGTCTGTGCGAAAAATTGCATACACACCATGGTTGATTGATACATCTGCAATGGTAAATCTATCTTCTAGCCTTTTTGCGGCGGCGGCAGATAGTTCGTTAACGGTATTAATTTCGCTTGTTTCAAGTGCGTTTTCAAGCTCACTATTCTTGCCGTATACATGCAATTGCAAGTTTTCAATTTTTGGTTTACCTTTAAAATAATCATCAAAAGCCTCAAGATACAAAACGCTTCTTCCCTGCTGCGCATTTAGATTTTGCAGGCTCCTAAATGCAAACGGACCGCTTCCAATCGGATGTAAACTAAAGCTACTTTCACGTACATCTTGAGGGGCAACGTCTTTTAGTAAATGCTTTGGCACCACGCCAAAGTTAAGCGCATTCAAAAATGGTGAATAGACCGCAGGAAGCGTAAAGACAACTGTTTTTTCATCAACTGCTAAAGCATCTATATCTTTCCAGCTGTTATAGAGCGGAGAGTTTACTTTTGGATTTTTCATTAAATTAACAGTGAAAACAACATCTTCACTTGTTAATTTTTTACCATCTTGCCAGTGAATATCATCTTTTAGCGTAATGACGTATTTCTTGCCGCTATCTTCAAGTCGCCAACTTTTAGCTAAATCTCCGCGCACACGATTATGCCTGTCATACGAGAAAAGGCCAGAAAATATCATCTGTGTAGCAGAGCGTTCTGGGTTTGACGTTGCAAATAAAGGATTCAGCGTGCCAAGCGGGCCAACCACGCCTTCCGCATATGTTCCGCCAGGCACTGAAGCTTCTTCCATATATGAGTTCTGAAACCATACCATCTGAACACCTGTCAAAACAATCAGTAGGCCGATAAGAAAAAGCCAGCCAAGCATATGGCGGCGTACATCATAAATACTGCCCCAACGACGCACAATAAATGTATGTGCGTGTTTTAGCGTCGCTTTTTCAGCCTTTTTGGCGCGCTTATTTAGCTTCTTGCGATCAACTTTCAGCCGATCGAAGTGCCGCCAATTATTTTTACTTTCTGGATCCATCGATACTTAATTTTTAAGCTAAAAGTAGCCCAGCTAAAAGCGATCCAACAAAGATACACGCTAAAACAATTGTTGCTTCAAAGAGGCTTTTATCTGTACCGCGCCGAGTAGTAAAGAGTTCGCCCGAGCTACCAAATCCAGCGCCCAAAGATGCGCCACGTGCCTGTAAAAGAATACAAACCACCATAAGGCTTGCCGAGCCAACAATAAGAAATTCGAGAAGTGTATTAATATTCATCTGTTTTAAGCCTCCTTTGGCGATGAACTCTGCAATTCAAGCACGCCGCTAATCACATAATTTATTAAGCTAAGTAACATTCCGGTCAAAATTGCATGACCAAAAGACATGTCAAGTCCTGGTACTAAGTTTACCGAAATATAGACTAAAAATCCATTCACAATCAACATAAAAAGACCAAGTGTTAGCAAAATAGCTGGTAAAGACAGAATAATAATAAGCGGTCGCAACAAAGAATTAAATAGCGAGAACGCCAAACCAGCGATTAAAAAGCTACCGAGCGTTACGTCTGCATAGTTATTGCTAAACGTGCCAAGCAGTTTTGCAGCAAGCCACAAACCAAACGTGCTCGCAGCAAACCGAAGAAGAAAAATAGCAAATTGCTTTCTCATAATTTACATTTATTATACCCGACACTTTATAGATACGTCGAGTATATTACTTCTTATGCTTCAAATGCGCCCACACTATTTTGGCTTTTGACTCTCCGATTACCTTAATAAGCTCATCCTCTTCAGCTTTTTCTACAGCGCGCAGGCTGCCAAATTTTTTAATTAACTTTTTGCGAGTTGCCGGACCAATACCAATAATATCTTCTAGTTCACTTGCCGTTTGTTTTTTGCGTTTTAAAACCGTGTGATAACTCACTGCAAAACGATGTGATTCATTTCTAATTCGCTGCAACAACTTTACAATATCAGAATTTTTATCAAGCAATATAAGCTTAAAATCATCACTTTCCTGAGAAGCTGGTGCCTGCGTTTTTATATCAACATTACTTCTTTTTTTATGAATAACAATTTCTTCCTCACGTTTTGCAATGCCGATAGCTGGAATTGTTAATTGCTTTTCTTCAAGTACTTTTAGGGCTGCGTCTAGCTGCCCTTTGCCACCATCAATCAAAAGTAAGTCGGGCATTTGCCAGCTCGCATTACGTCCAGAAAAGCGACGACTTAATGCTTCATTCATGTGCGCAAAATCATCATTTCCAGGAATGCGAAGTTTAAATTTCCTATACTCCGCCTTATCTGCGACACCGTTTGTTGCCACCACCATGCTTGCAACGTTATTTGTGCCACTCATGTGCGAAATATCATACCCTTCAATTCGCTTGGGGATTTTTTCTAAGCCTAAAAGCTCTTTTAATCCCGTTAGCGCTTTATCTTTTGAAAGATCCAAAAACTCATCTCTTCCAAACATAATTTGCCGCTGTAATTCTGAAAGATGCCGAATGTCATTTCTTAGTTTTGCCGCTTCTTCAAATCGTTTCTCTTTTGCAGCCACTTTCATCTCTGCTTCAAGCTCTTTAACTAGCAGCCTTCTACCGCCAGCCAAATATCTGGTTAATTTTCGTAGATTCTTTTTATATTCTTCTAAAGATCCGCCCGCCTCCAAGCCTGGCGTCAAACCAAGATGATAGTTTAAATCAGCTTTTTTCGGTAACTTGCCATTTGTATAATATGGAAACACTTTTCGTAGCAACCTCAGAGCTTTTTTTACTGCAAATCCATTAAAATATGGTCCATAATATTCTGCGCCATCATCAGCCGGCTGTCGAGTCGTGCTCACAAACGGCACTTCATCTTTCATGTTTATCCTTACAAAAAGCTGACTCTTGTCATCACGAAGCAAAATGTTATACCGCGGCTTATAACGTTTCACCATCTCGCTTTCTAGAAACAGTGCATCAAGTTCAGATTCGGTTTCAATCCAATCAACATCCGTAATTTCCGCCACCAACGCCTGTGTTTTTACATCTTTATCTTTAATGTTTTGAAAATATTGTCGCACCCGATTTTTTAAAACCGCCGCCTTGCCAATATAAATAATCTCGCCAGATTTAGACTTATGAAAATACACCCCCGCTGAGCGTGGCAACGTTTTTAATTTTGCTTCAAGCTTTTTGTTCACATCTCCATTATACGGATTTATAGTGATCTCTATAACCTAGTCAGTAAAATGCCCCTTCACCAACTCAACCATCCTGTCACCTACGTCCCCGTATTGTATATATTTATTAAGAGCATTTATTGCAACGAGGGAATGGCCTATTACCCCGCCACCTGGATCTTCGATAAAATCTCCTATTGGCTCAAGTTCGGCATAAACCCTTAACTGATAGTCAATTCCAAACTTCTTATTAGTCAGTTTTTGAAATCCAATGGGGTGCCACCGTAACATGCGCATATTTAACTCTTCTTTCATTTCACGATGCAAGACTCGTTCAATTGTATCGCCTGGCTCATCAAATTTACCACCTGGAAGATTATCTTTACCATCACCAGCATAATGAACGATCGGCACCTTATTATTCACATTACCTATAGCGTATACTTGCCCCCAGGCGATACTAGGAAGCTGTTCAATATCATCAACTTCATGCCAATCAACAAGTATGGTTTCACCTCTGAACTCAAACGATGATTTTAGGTCTGGCATTCGTTCACTCATGCAGTTGCCCCAATTTTCGCTTTTTCTTTACATTTTTTTGTGTGAAAGAGAAGCTTTGGACTCTTCTTACACTCTCCACAGATCAGCACGAGGTCGTTGCAGCCAACCCAAGCACAATTTTCAAAGTTTGAGGTTTTGCCTTTGCAGTGTGTACATTCACCAATCGTTTTTGCTTTATCAGAAAAATCTACGGTCATTCGATCATCAAAGACACGAAGCGAGCCTTCCCATAGCCCATCGTCTTTATACTGCTCACCATATTTCACAATGCCACCGTCAATTTGATAAACATCTTTGAAGCCACGCTTTTTCATCATCGCGCTAATCACTTCGCAGCGAATACCGCCTGTGCAATAGGTCACTACTTTCTTATCTTTAATATCGTCATATTTATCACTCTCAAGTTCTTTAATGAAATCACGAGATGTGTTTGTATTTGGCACCACGGCACCTTTAAATTTCCCAATCTTTGCTTCATGCGCGTTGCGACCATCAAAAAACACTACGTCATCGCCATATTTTTCAACCAGCTCATGAATTTGCCTTGGCTTGATATGTTTGCCGCCGCCAATCACGCCATTTTCATTAACCTCAAATTCGTCATCACTATTCTTAAAACCAACGAGCTCACGACGATGTTTCACGCTCATGCGCGGAAAGTCCTCACGTCCGCCTTCACTCCATTTAAAAACTATCCCCTTAAACGGTTCGAAGCTTTTTGTCGCCTTAATATACGCTTTTAGATCTTTCATATCACCACCAACAGTGCCGTTCAGTCCATGTCTTGAAACTAAAATCCGCCCACGCAGATTTAAGCTGTCACAGAGTGTTTTTTGCCATAACTTCACCGCCTCAGGATCTTTGAGTGGTGTAAATTTGTAATAGAGTAGAATTTTTTGCATCAAGATACATTATACCGTATAATTTAGTTACTATGATTCAATAAAAAGAATCCTCTACTCACATGACGTTCGGACGAGCCGAACCACTGGTGAAATAAAAATATAAATTCTTACTTACTTGAAGGAGTATTATGCAAAAACATATTTTTGTGCTGTTTTTTAAAAGCGCAATGCACTATCCATTTCGAACAATCGGGGCAATTACGGGCGCCTCATTAACTTCGTTAATTGGAGCATTTATTGGCCCATTTATTATTGCTCAATTACTCGATCAGCTGCAGTCAGGAACACTGTCACTTGAAGCGACTTGGCCACTAATTATTATCTACGCCTTAACGCAAATATACGGAGAAGTGATTGGGTGGCGTATTAACCTTTTCTTGGCTTGGACTATGGAGACTGCCGCTCAAAGAGACTTATACCGCCGTATTTTCAGCACCCTTACACAGCAAAGCCTCACCTTTCATGCAGACCGATTTGGCGGAGCTCTCGTCTCACAAACGGCTAAGTTGATCGGGGCATTTGAGCGGTTCTGGGATACTGTCGTTTTTCAGCTTACTCCGAGTGTGACAAGCATTTTTGCCGCCTCAATCATTCTTAGTTTTATTTTTTGGCAATATGCGTTGTTCCTTTTTGTTCTTTCACTAATTTTTGCGATAACCGTATTTTTAGGGTCTCGATTTCTTGCAAAGCGAAATAAAGAAGATGCCCAGGCAAACACTGCTGCCAATGCCTACGTCGCAGATGTCGTCACAAACATTGCCGCAGTGAAATCTTACGGCCAAGAGGACGAGGAGCTGGAGAGATTAACCGAAAAAGTAACTTTCTGGAGGGCAAAAAGCCTTCGCTTAATGAGCGGGTTTCTTAGCGTTAGCACAGTTTATTCTAGCCTTATCGCAACCCTTAACGTTGTTGCCCTCCTCGCAGCAATCTGGGCTGCAGATAATAATCTAATATCAGTTGGGGCTATCTATCTGAGTATTTCATACACCCTGACTGTCGCAAGGCAGCTCTGGGAAATGAATAGCATCATGCGTAATTATAACCGTATTATGGGCGACGCTCACGACATGACAGAAATTTTACGTGAACCCAAACAAATACTCGATAACTCCAAGGAGGTACTGACCGCAAAAAATGGAGAGATTGATTTTCAGGCTATTAGTTTCTCACATGATAAAAACGATCAACTCTTTAGCGAGTTAAATCTTCACATCAAAAAAGGTGAGCGAATTGGGCTTGTCGGTCATTCTGGATCAGGAAAAACAACACTGACGAAGCTGCTACTTCGTTTTATGGATGTTGACAGTGGTTCTATTGAAATTGACGGGCAAGATATCAAGCAAGTAACTCAAAAAAGCTTGCGCAAAAATATTGCCTATGTTCCGCAAGAGCCGCTTCTTTTTCACCAAACGCTCAGTGAGAATATTGCCTATGGAAAGCCTGAGGCTTCGCAAAAAGAAATTGAAAAAGCCGCAAAGCTAGCGAATGCTGCCGAGTTCATCGAGAAGTTGCCAGAAAAATATAAGACGTTGGTTGGCGAGCGTGGCGTAAAACTTTCTGGCGGGCAACGGCAGCGCATTGCAATCGCACGCGCCATTCTTAAAGATGCGCCAATTTTAGTGTTAGATGAAGCCACCAGTGCGCTTGATAGCGAAAGCGAAAAGCTCATTCAAGACGCACTTACCAAGCTTATGAAAAATCGAACATCAATTGTTATTGCTCATCGCCTTAGCACCATTCAAAAAATGGATAGAATTATTGTTCTTAATGAGGGCAAGATTGTTGAAGAGGGCTCGCACAAAGAATTACTTTCTAAAAATGGTGTTTATGCAAAACTGTGGGCACACCAATCTGGCGGGTTTATTGAAGAATAAATTGCTATACTAAAGATATAGAAAATAAAGGAGCAGAATATTGTGGCAATGCCAGATGATTTAATAATGATTCGACACGGAGAGTCTGAAGCAAATATCATACAAGATATTAATTCTGGGAAAATAGATGCAAAAAAGCAAATAGCTGCTGACTTCCCTAAACATTACGATAAAACCATACGCCTTACTAAGCGTGGTGCCGGTCAAGCGGAGAGTGCAGGAAAATGGCTAAAAGCAAATAGTTTACTAGATTTCAGTCGTCACTACGTATCTCCTTTTGCTCGAACACTGGAAACTGCGGCAAGTCTAGCTATTGACGGAAATTGGCACATTGACGACCGTCTGAGAGAGCGAAGTTGGGGCGAATATAATCTTTTGAGCTGGGACCAAATCCAAGAAGACAATCCTCTTTCGTTTGAAATTAGTAAACAAAATCACTGGTATTGGCGACCGCGCGGTGGTGAAACTTTAGCAGGAGACGTTCGCGAACGCTTTGAAAGTTTTCTCACCACCCTGCACAGAAAAGCAGCTGACGAAAAAGTCATCGCTGTTTCGCATGGAGGCTGGATGCAAGCGGCGCGCTTTGTTTTGGAACGACTAACCCCGCAAGAATGGCTCTCTCAATTTAGGACTCCAGAATATAAACTCTGGAATTGCCAAATTTTGCACTACACCAGAATCAATCCAGAAACTGGCGAAAAAGCACCCTATTTAAAATGGCGTCGCTCTATTTGCCCATGGGACGAAACTCGTTCTTGGAATAATGGAGAGTGGGTTGAAATCAACGCAAAAAAATATTCAGACGCAGAATTAAAAGAAGAAGTTGCTAAATATAAACAGCTTCTTCCTAACGAACTGCAAGGAGACTAACCTTCTTTTTCTTCGCTTTTTGCTTCTTCTTTCTTTTTTTCAGAATTATCAGCCGATTCACCTTCGCCTGCCTCATCATCTTCACCATGTTCAGACTCAACTTCTGTTTCATCTTCAGCATCGCCACCTGTCGCCTCGTTGGCAGCCTGAAGAGCTGCTGGCTCCCAAACACTTGCAATCGTTACACTCTCAATTTCTTCATTGTCTTCAGAAATCTCAACACCTTCAGGAATTTTAATATCAGCAACTGTTAAGTGCTGGTTTGGTTCAGAAAGATCAACAATTGAAACTTCAAGAGCTTCAGGAAGCTCCATTGGAAGCGCCTTTACTTTAAGTGTTTCAAGCGTTTGCAAAACAATTAAACCAGCTTTTTCAGCCTCGCTTTCACCAACGCCAACAAGCTTAATTGGAATTTCAGCTTCAACTTTTTCATTTTGCTTCACCGCATGAAACTCAACATGGCGCACACTATTTTTTGCTGGGTTAACATCAATGTTTTTAATCATGGCGATTTTTCGCTTACCGTCAATCGTTAAATGAACTGGTGCATGGCCACCGGCTTGCCTTACTGCCTTTTCAACTGCCAACTTTGGCGCCTGCACAGCAATTGCCTCAAAACCATGTCCATACACTACGCCAGGGAGTAGTCCGTCCTTTCGCAGCTTGGCAACTTTCTTACCTTTCGCTTCTCTTGCTTCGAGCTTTAAAGAAATCTTATCGTTACTCAAATTCATTTCCTCCTTTAGTCTACTGTCAATGCAGAAATTAGTACTGTTTTTTATTATAACAGATGCTAGAATAGACAGGTATGATTCCTGGTGTTGATCTTATTGATTTTATTACTTTCGTAGGGGTAATTGGCGTTGCCCTTGTGGTTTTTGCCGAGTCTGGGCTTTTAATTGGTTTTTTCCTTCCTGGTGACAGCCTCCTTCTAACGGCTGGCTTTTTGGTGCATCAGGGAGTTCTAGACATTAACATTCATCTTTTTGTAGCTATTCTTTTCGTAGCTGCCGCACTTGGCGACAGTGTAGGCTATGCTTTTGGAAATAAAGTAGGAAGAAAGCTTTTCAAGAAGAAAGACTCTCTCCTTTTTAAACAAGAAAACTTACGGCACGCAGAAGAATTTTACGAAAAGCACGGCAGCAAAACTATTGTTATTGCTCGGTTTATTCCTATCGTTAGAACTTTTGCACCCGTAATCGCTGGTATTGGTAAAATGAAATATAGAACATTCCTCACCTTCAACTTAATTGGTGCACTGCTCTGGGCGGTGGGGCTTACGTATATCGGCTATTATGCCGGTGCATGGCTTGAATCTCGAGGCATCGATATCGATCATTACCTACTTCTTATAATCTTCGCTATTATCTTCATCTCCTTCTTGCCGCCAATTATTCACATTTTAAAAGATAAAAGTCAGCGCGAAGCAATAAAAAATTATATCAAAAACCGAAGGAAATAAAAACCAACATGCTTGTGTTTACATAAGTGGACTATTATAGTTAATTGCAAGATGAAAGACAAAACAAAGCAAGCCGGATTTTCTATTATTGAACTACTTGTTGTCGTTATTGTTATTGGTATTCTAGCCGCAATCGTTATGCTTTCTTATACTGGTATCCAAAATGGCGCGCATGACTCTGCTGTTCAGTCTGACCTTCGCCAAGCAGCAGATCAAATTGAACTATTCGCTCTAGATCATAATGGCGACTATGCTTGGAGTGAAGCTACACTGAGTACAGCGGATATTAGTGCAACAAAAAATTCTTATTCAACTAACCAAAACTCATTTTTGTATTGTGCAAATAATGTAGGCTACTCTTCACCGAGATTCTCGTTAGGAGCAACGAGTAAATCTGGAAAAATATACTACTATTCAAGTATGAACGAAAGGGTGCAGCAAATAACTAGTGGTTCTCTCACATGTGCTAATATGGGCTTTACTCCTGCATGGACCACTACTGGTTACTCATCAGGGGGTGGGTGGCAATCTTGGGTAAAATAATTTCTTTATAAAAAAGTCTTCAGATATTGCCCAGTGTACGAATTTGTCGTTTTCGTAACTTTTTCTGGGGTACCTTCAGCCACAATTTGCCCACCAGCATCACCACCTTCTGGCCCCATATCAATTACGTGGTCTGCGCTTTTAATTACATCTAAATTGTGTTCAATCACAATCATACTATTGCCTGTGTTTACTAGAGCTTGTAAAACATGTAAAAGCCTTTTTACGTCTGCACTATGAAGGCCAGTGGTAGGCTCATCTAATACATAGAGAGTTTTGCCGGTTGCACGCCGGCTTAACTCTGTTGCAAGTTTAATTCGCTGCGCCTCACCGCCGCTAAATGTTGTTGCCGGCTGTCCAAGTGTAATGTAGCCCAAGCCTACTTCAACTAACGTATCGAGCTTGCGCGCCACACTTGGAATATTTTTAAAGAATTCTGCAGCTTGCTCAACCGTCATCGACAGTACATCTGAAATTGTTTTTTCTTTATACTTTATTTCTAACGCTTCACGATTATATCTTTTCCCCTTACATTCTTCACACTGCACGTAGACATCTGGCAAGAAGTGCATTTCAATCTTAATGACGCCATCACCCTGACAATTTTCGCAGCGGCCGCCCTTAACGTTAAAGCTAAATCGGCCAGCTTTATAGCCGCGAATATTTGCCTCTGGAGTTGAAGCAAAAAGCTCGCGAATTGGCGTAAAAACTCCTGTGTAAGTTGCTGGGTTTGAGCGCGGCGTTCGGCCAATTGGCGACTGATCAATGACAATAATTTTATCGAGCTGCTCCATGCCTTCGATCGACTCATGCTTACCAGGGACATCACTTGAACGATGTAATCTAGCTGCGAGCTCTTTTGCCAAAATATCATTAACTAATGTTGATTTTCCAGAGCCGCTCACACCGCTAACAACAGTTAAAAGCCCAAGTGGAAACATTGCGTCAACCTTTTTTAAATTATGCTCACTCGCGCCCTTTACAGTTAACTTTCTATCCGTTACAGTTCGTCGCTTCTTTGGTGTTTCAATTTTCTCAGTCCCCACAAGATATCTTCCAGTAATACTATCTTTATTTTTCTCAACTTCTTTAGGAGTTCCCGCGGCAATCACCTTACCACCTTTTACACCCGCACCAGGACCAATATCGAGCAAGTAATCTGCGCTCCGAATCGTATCTTCGTCATGCTCAACCACTAACACAGTGTTGCCTAAATCTCGCAAGTGTTTCAATGTTTCAATCAGTCGGTCGTTATCTCGTTGATGAAGGCCAATCGACGGCTCATCTAAAACATATAAAACACCTTGCAAACCAGAGCCAATTTGCGTTGCCAAACGAATGCGCTGTGCCTCGCCGCCAGAAAGCGTATTCGCTGCTCGGCTCAAACTAAGATAATTTAGCCCAACATTATTCATAAACCCAAGCCGTGCTAAAATTTCTTGAAAAATCTGCTTGGCAATCTTTTGTTCGTTCTCATTGAGTTTTAACGTATTTTTGAATAGTTCTAAGGCATTTTCTATACTCAAATTACACACTTCCATAATATTAAGCCCGTGCACCGTCACCGCTAAAACAACTGGTTTTAGGCGCAAACCATGGCACGCGTGACACTCTCTTTCACGCATAAACCGCTCAATATCACGGCGCATAAATTCACTGTCTGTCTCTTTATGTCGTCGCTCTAGATTTGGCACCACACCTTCATACGCAGAGTCAAAAAAACGTCCAGTGCCAAGCTGCACCGTATATTTTTGCTTACCAGTTCCATAAAGAATTTTATTTAATATCTCTTCTGAAAATTCGCGAACTGGCGTATGCACGTCAAAACCATGCGCCTCGCCCACAGCTGCAAGCTTTTTCATATACCATGCATCACTATTCACTCTGTTATACGGGCGGATTGAGCCTTCTGCAATAGTTAAATTAGGATTAAAGACAAGTTCGGGATCGACCTCAAGGCGAGAGCCAAGGCCAGTGCAAACTGAGCACGCTCCATGAGGTGAATTAAAACTAAACAGGCGTGGCTCAAGTTCTGGAATCATTTCTTCAGGATGATCAATACACGCAAAACGCTGACTATAAGAATGGAGCATATCGCTATCAGCATCAAGCACCTCGACACTTCCTTTTGAAATATCAAGCGCCTGCTCAATAGATTGCGTCACTCGGCTAATCGACTCTTTGTTACTTACTACACGATCAACCACCAGCTCAATTGTGTGCTTATATTTTTTATCAAGCTCTGGCCACTCATCAAGTGCATATACCACACCATCCACGCGCGCTCTTGCAAAACCAGCTTGCGCATATTGTTCAGGGATATGCGCAAATTCACCTTTTTTATCTTTCACAATTGGCGCTAAAATTATGATTCGCTTTCCTTCAGTTACTTTCAAAACTTCATCAACAATTGCTTGAGGTGTTCTACGTGCTACTTCTTTACCACACACCGAACAGTGCGGCACGCCAATACGCGCATAAAGTAAACGAAGATAGTCATAAATTTCCGTCACCGTAGCTACTGTTGAACGTGGGTTTCGACTTGCAGATTTTTGATCAATACTGATCGCCGGGCTTAAACCATCAATCTGATCAACATCGGGCTTTTCCATTAACCCCAAAAACTGCCTAGCGTAGCTGCTGAGACTTTCGACATAACGCCGCTGCCCTTCGGCATAAATTGTATCGAATGCCAAAGAGGACTTTCCAGAGCCACTTAAGCCAGTAACCACTACTAGCTTATCTCGCGGAATCTCAACATCCACATTTTTTAGATTGTGCTCTCTGGCACCACGAACTCGAATTACCTCAGACATAACTGATATATTATATCATTTTTTGGGTCTCTAGAGTAACTATTAGGGTCAGTTTCTTTATTAAAGCTTATATTTATTTAGATGGTATTGCAAAAAAGTCAAAAAGCTGCTACAATGATAATCTAATCAGTAATGTGGTTTAAAGAGGTCGGGAAGATGAAGAAAGAAGTTATTTTTAAAATCATAGCAGCAGTTATTGCTTTCTATGTGCTCATGAAGCTTGGCGTTTTTGAAGCGCTGCTTCTTTTCTTGCTTGCGGGTGCTATTCCAGGCTTACCGTTCACCCTTCCTTCTTGGATCATGCTTCCTATTATTCTTGCAAGCATTGTAATGTTTACGCGCTGGGTAGCGAATAAACAGCTATATCCTGGCAGCCCAAAAGTAAAAGCAAGCCAAGCGGCGGTGTTAAAAGATCCTGCCTTAAAGCAAAAACGAGCTAAAAACGCGCAGCTTCGGCGCCACTATTTCAATCACCTCAAGCAGCAAGCAAAGAATATTACGACTCGATAGGGGCAATATTCTCTGCCCATAATTGCAGTTCTTGTAACAAAAACTGCGCCTGTTCGTCAGTTCTTTCTTGAGATAAGCTCATGAGATTTTGGCTAAATTTGCCAATATTAAGCTTGAATTTCTCTGTTTTATAGCCTTCCCACTGCTCTTGCTCATCCTTACTTAAAGCATTAGGAAAGTTGCGTGCTTTATAACGAAGCAGAAGCTCAGGCAAGCGTTCATCTGTAAAATCTGGATGAAAATCTGCTAGAGCTTTTTCATCTGCATTACGCACCGCAGCAACACGCCCCTTGTCTTTATCTTGCATAAAACTATCATAAAGTCGCCCCTCAACATCGCTGGCCTTTGGATAGGCTTCTCTTGCGGCAAATGCAGCAGCGATTTTGTCAATCAATCCTTGATTCTTCTGCAAAGTTGCTAAATGTTTTGTCACTGTTTTTTGATCAAAACCAATATTCTCCCACGTTTTTTCATCACTCATCACCCCCAATGGCGCCACAGCAGGGCAGCGATTATACATCATTTCTTTAACAGGAATTGGCTTGAAACCCTCTTTTTTGCGGTCTTTATACGGTGCAAATAGTGTTTTAGCAATTTCTTCTTGAGATAACGAACTAAATTCATTAGGATCAACCCGCAAGTCATACACCAAAACGCTACCAGCTCGTGCGCCAGGCGCAACAGGAAACGCCACTGTTGTATGCTGAAATTCACCACTATATCGCCCGCTACTGTAAACAAAAGGCTGAGGAGTATCAAGATTAACTATCTTCGCAACTTCTTTTTTATCTCTTAGCTTAAGAAGATATTCAAACAGCTTTGGCTGCTTTTCTTTAATTAACTTTGCCATACCAATTAATGCCTCAACATCACTCAGCGCATCATGCGCATGAGTATGCTCTAGCCCATTTTCAGCGCTTAAAAGCTCGAGTCTATTCGTTGGTTTGCCATCTTCACGCACCGGCCATTTAATACCTTCTGGACGAAGCGCGCGCGTCATACGGACCACATCAAGCAGGTCCCACCGGCTACGTCCATCTTTCCAACTCCACTCATACGGATCATGGAAATTACGCCACAAAGTAGTACGAATAAATTCATCATCAAATCGAACGCTATTGAAGCCAGCTGTAATAGTATCGGGCGCAAACACCTTTTCATTCAACATTTTTACAAACTCAGCTTCACTCATGCCGTCTTCAAGCGTTTTTTGCGGTGTTATTCCTGTTACAAGCACCGCCGGAGGGTCTGGCAAAATATCATCGCTGAGTCTTATGAGTACATTAATCGGCTCGCCAATTGGCTGCATATTCATATCTGTTCGCTGCCCAGCAAACTGCATTACTCGTTGATATCGCGCATCAAGACCACTCGTCTCAAGATCGTAAAAAAAGAAGGTTTTTGGCATATTGCTTAGTGTAGCAAGCTTTTAGGCGCTTATTCAAACTGCTCTAAAAGCGTAAAGCGATATTCGCCAGTTTCTCCAATAGAAATAATGCTTTCGCCTTTTGCGCCAGCCCGCTCTAACTCATGCATAATGCCTATTTTGCGCATAATATCGCGTAATCTGTTAATTGTATGCGGGTTGGAAAAGTCAGTTCTTGCTGCAAATTTTTCAATCTTTTCTCCTGTTACAACAAAAATATCTTCCTCAGCGCGAATACGCCATGCATTTGATTTTGCATCTTCACTAAGTGCAATCACTGGTAGAGCATTTTCTTCTACCTCTTCAGATTCTTCCTTTTTCGCCCGCACTTCGTCAACTTTTTCTCTTAACTCTCTTAATACTCCCTTTAAACCCTTGTGCGCTTTTGCAGAAATAGCAAATAGCGGCACTTCAGCAGGAATTACTTTTTGAAGTTCGCTCATCTGATATGTCACCATATCATTCTCGAGCCCTTCGGTCTTTGTCAAAACAACGACCTCAGGACGATCAACTAGCTCCTTGCTATAGGCTGCAAGCTCATCTCGTATCGTTTGATAGGCTTTTGCTACATCATCGTTATAAACGTCGATAAGGTGTAAAAGCACCGCTGTGCGCTCCACATGGCGTAAAAACGCATCTCCTAGCCCCTTTCCTTCACTTGCACCTTCAATAAGCCCTGGAATATCGGCAATCAGTAGACTTGTATCGTCAATATCCGCCACTCCTAGATTAGGAGTCAGCGTCGTAAAGGCATAGTCTGCTATCTCTGGTCGAGCATTGCTAACCACACTTAAGAAAGTTGATTTGCCCGCATTAGGAAAGCCAAGCAGCCCAACATCAGCAAGTAGCTTTAGCTCGAGTGTTGCCTCTAGCTCTTCTCTTTTTTCTCCCAGTTCGGCTACTCTCGGCGCCTGCCGAGTTGAGCTTTTAAAGTGCGCGTTACCAAAACCACCGTCTCCACCTTTTGCAATGATCGCCGACTGCCCATGTTCTACAAGATCAGCGATGAGCTCTCCTTGGTCGCTACGAATAATAGTTCCTTTTGGCACCTTTACAATCAGATTCTTGCCACTACGTCCATGCTGCTTGCGTTTACCACCACCCAAGCCATCTTCGGCTTTTAGCTCTTGTTTATAGCGAAAATCAACAAGCGTATTCATGTTTCGGTCAGCCTTAAAAATAACATCGCCGCCCTTACCGCCATCGCCGCCGTCTGGACCACCTTTATCAACAAACTTCTCATGACGAAAACTAACGATACCATTACCGCCTTTGCCAGCTTGAACCACCACCTTTGCAACATCTACAAACATACCTCTAGCATAACAGAGGTAAAGAATTTTCGCCATAACTAAAACAGCCTCGCTTATTGCGAGGCTGTTTGTTTAGTAATTATCTTCTTTTTATTTAGTGAATATAGGTGTAACCTCGAGCTTCAGATGGGCTAAAGGTGCGAGTACTTTTTACGTTAAAGCCTACTTGGTTCATCTCTGAAACAAACACGCTACCATCTGGGTTCACTCTTTCCACTACACCAACGTGACCATAATAACCACTTGTGGTTTGAAAGACTGCACCAACTGCTGGTGTGTTGTTTACGGTAAATCCAGCTGCAGCAGCGAACATTGCCCAAGTATTGGCATTGCCCCAAAAGCTTCCAATTGGTCGTCCAAGTTCTGCGCGACGATTAAAGGCGTAGAATGTACAGTTACCGAAATCATAACGGTTACCTGCAGAGACTGTTGCAGAAGCAGCTAACGGATTAGAAGAAGAAACTGCCGTACCAGTTGCGCTAAGCGTTGGCTGGTTAGCCGATGGCGCAACACCATCAGGAATGACAATTTGTTGACCTGGCTTAAGACCGTCTTCTTCGAGGTCGTTAAAAAGAATAATTCGTTCTTTATCAGCCTTATAGCGACTCGCTAAACCTTCAACCGTATCTGTTGAATCTACCTTATGCACAATACCATCTTGTGCAGGCACAGAGAGCGTTTTGCCAGGCTCTAGTGCATCAGAGCTAAGGTTATTAGCCCAGCGTACCGTGTTTGCTGATACGTTAAACTTCTCAGCAATCTTTGGCACAGTGTCGCCTGTAACTGTTTTATACGTAGAAACTTCTCGGGTTGCGGCAGTTTCTGGCTGTACTACCTCTGGTTTTTCAATTAAAGTGTCATCATTTTGAGCTAGCTCTTCTTTTGCATGAAGAGAGATAGAAAGGTTAGCAACCTTGCTTGCAACTGGCAATTCTGCCGTTTCAGCAAGACTCGCAGCAAGACCTGTTGCTGCTACTTTGTTAGCAGAAGGTTGCTGATTTGCAAGTGCTGACTGAGCAGAGCTTGCAACAGATGAGTTCTTATCAGAAGGACTGTTATATCCAAAAGCTACTATTCCAATGAGGACTAGGAAGGCACCAGCGTAAGCCGATATTTTTGCCGTTTTACTAAATTTCAAGGAAGCTCGTTTACGGTAATTATAGTGACGTTTCAACACTCGGTTTGAAGAACCAAGCTTACGTGCAGGAGCATTGCTCGATGCAGGTTTGATACGAATAATTAGTCTCCTGTACTATGTCGCCATAGCACCTCTACCTTACTTTGTCTTTACTTCTCGCAAAAGAACAGGATGTATGTGTCGACCAATTCTTAATTTATATTAAATTGAATAGTTTTAAATAATCTACATCCGTACGACATTTGTCGGTAGGCGCATACAGATACTTGTTCTGCCCACCATCACCTCTTATAAAACAGGGGTGAAGTAGCAAGTAAACGCATGTGCTTCAATTAATATACCAAATATTGACTAAAAGGTCAATAGGTTTTCTAGTATCAGAAAAGACTGCAGTTAGCTTTGCAATACTTTTGAGTATTTTTTTCATGCTCTTCTAGAGTGCGAGCATAGTGTGTTGTGCCGTCATCACCACTAACAAAATAAAGATAGTCACCACTTGCTGGATTTGCCACTGCCAATAAAGCTGCAAAATTAAAATTGCCAATGGGCCCAGGGGGAAGTCCTGAGCGGAGGCGTGTATTATAAGGTGATTCAATATAAACATTTGGGGATTTACCAAGCTGCTTAGCCGCAAAAACAGAGGTCGAGTCAGCATCTAGCCGCATATCTTCTTTCAAACGCTTAAGAAAAATCTGCGCTACCTGCTTTTCATCCTCCTCAGAGACAACCTCTTTTTGAATAATCGATGCTAGCGTTATAGCTTGGTGTAGTGTTAAACCTTGTTTCTTTAGCTTATTCACTAAGTCATTTTCTTGAATATTTGCATACAGCTCATCCATGGAGCGAGTAATAAGTGATTGTAGCGTATCTGTGCCCTCTAATTGATATGTCTCTGGAAAAATATAGCCTTCTAGCGATGCACCCTCTGGCTTATTTTTAAGAAGCGGGTGGTCGTATTTTGCAGAAAGTGCCTCATCGACTTCTTTTTTCGTAAATCCCTGTTTTTTAAGAGACTTCGCTATTTCTTTTATTGTTTGACCGGGGTAAATTGTTACATTAAAAACATCTGTTTTACCTTTTTTTAATTGCTCGGTAATTTGCTGCGTTGAATCTGCCGGAGAAAGGATATAAGTACCCGCCTGTAATTGATGTTTTGCACCACTTAGTTGAGCATACACCTGAAAAGCAAAACTACTTTTAATTACTTTTCTTTTTTCAAGCATGTCTCCAATAGTTGCCGAATTTTCGCCGGGAGAAACAACTATTCTCATTTTCTCCTCGCCAGAGGTACTTTTAGGTAAAAGTAGCTGTTGATAAGTAGCGTATAGCGCCATTATTCCTGCAATAACGACAAATAAAATACTCAATAAAACCCACTTTAGTCGGCTTTTCTTTTTCTTTTTTAGTGTTGGAAGCCCCTGATCAACCGCGCTTTCTTTCTCCTCCGACTGTTCAGAAACTTGCTTTTCTACATGCTTTTTCTTAACTGGCTGCTTCCTCGGCTTAATGTCCATAAAAATGCTCCTCAAGATAGTCGCCTAAGATAATTGCCGCAGCCTGCCCATCAATGTCTGCCTTTGTATATGGCTTTTTTTGAGCTTTTAGATATTTTTCAGCGAGTACAGAGGTAAGTGATTCATCTTGATACACAATAGGAATTTGCAGTTCATGCAACTGATGTGCAAACTTTTTCACCTCTTTAGTTTGCGCTGTTGGCTCGCCGCGCTGATTGCGAGGATATCCTACAACAATTCTCATTGGCTGAAGCTCTGCCACAATTTGGCGAATACGCTCGATCTCGAGTCCATTTACTTCTATCGTTGAGTGCACAACCGGCACGCGCACTGTCGTATCTGCATGCGCCACCCCAATTCGTTTTTCGCCAACGTCTAAAGCAATGATTGAGTCTGGGTTAGTTGGAATCATCCTTATCACTAACGGTAAACTTTATGGTAATTTTATCTGCTGCTGGCGCCTTGTTTACCCAAAACGGCCAGAATTTCGTGTCTACATCTTCTACACCCTCAATCGACTCTATCCTCTTCTGAATATCACCGTAATTTAAGCCTTCAAGCTGTTTTGCAAGATTCTTATCGTCAATCTTTGGTCCAATATATCCAGTTGTACTAATTCGAACAGTGCTCGTACCGCCAGGTGCTGTATCAAAGTTTGTAAAGCGCACTTCTTTAGCCCCATTGTCATATACTCGTTGATCTTTTTCTTTCTTCGCCTGTTCTTTCAAATAGTCATTTAAAACCCCGTCAAGATCCTGGTTTAAGATCGCCATTTGCGTATATGTAGTTTCGGCAGTCACTTGCCCCTTTGTAGCCTCTGATCCTACCCCTGGTGTTGCAGTTGGATTGCCGGCATTAGCCTTGAAGCTCTCGTTAATAATTGTCATCGTTTTTGTATCAAATTCACCCTTTAGTTCTTTACGGGCAGCACCTTCGTCTTGCTCTGTCAGTTGCTGCGTTGCCTTTTGTACATCTTCGCTCGTGACGACTGTGATTGTTTTACTTGAACCGCCAGACATGCGACTGCCAGTAGCGCTTACTCCACCAGCAGCGCTTGAATATGACTGCGAGCCAATATTATATTGCGAACCAATTGCGCTAGCCGTCACACCAACGGTGGCTTTTCCAGGTACCTTGCCACCACCTGGATCTGTATATCCAGGAACCGTTACTGTAGAGTTACTATAGAATACTAGGCCACTAGAGGAATTGAATGCCGTGCCAGCCGCAATTGAGATAGGGCTAGTGGTATAACTGTTGCTAAGCGACATCGTACCAGTAGCTTTTTCGCCAACTTCTTTTTTACCAGTTGCTGTAAAATCAACTGAATTTGATTTTTTAAGCTGAGCAACCTCGGGACGGATAACACCATTTTTTACGTCTGTTGAACCATTTGGTTGTAGTGTTACAGGAATATCAACGCTTACAGGATTCGTTTTTGCAGTAATATTAACTGTTGCACGAGGGGCAAAAAAGATTGCCCACACCAAAAACAGCGCCAACAATAAAACACCGCCTGCAATTAAGAAGATTTTCTTACGAAAATCATTAAAATTTGGGATTGGGTTTTTCTTGCCCTTTTTTGCATTTTTAGCTTTACCGGCTGTCTTTCCAGCTGGGTCTTCATCAAGCGACTTCGGAAGCTCTATTGTGTCTTCATCTTCTGCCTTTTTTGGCGCTGTTTTAGAAAGCTCGCCAACAGAAAGATCTTCGCCATTAATAACGTCATCTTCACCGTTAAGTATTGGCGCCTTATCAGCAGCTAAAATCTCAGGCTGAGACTGTAAGTTTTTTGCAACAGGAACTTTTACACCAGCAGCAAGCGTTTTTAAAGATTTATCGTTTGTGACTAAAACCGCTTGCTTATCTGCAGCTTTTGCTGCTTTTTGTAGCAATTTTAGATTAACCGCGCTTTGCAAAGCACCCGTTCTTTTCGGCGGCACAAGTGCAACAACTTTATGCTGTGCAGCTTTTACCTTGCCAACAATCGAGGTTATGTCATCTTCGGTATCAATATAAATAACGTCTTTTTTCATATGCGTAGAATTCGATTCAATTTATCCTTTACTGTATCAGCTTCACTACCGCCTACCATAGTATCATGACCAACCCTCAAGAGTCCCATCGCCGTAATAAAGGTGTGGTCATTCACTTGGTTTGTTGCATCCTTAATACCAACAACAGAGGTCGGGTCGATTAGCTGCACTGTTGGTCTCTTTGTAAATGGCAGCTCTTTATACCAATCTTCCTTACTCATTGCTTTCACTAATTTTCCTAAGCTAGCGCCACCGCCACAAAGTAATATCCGATTTGGCAAATGGTCAACTGAATTAAATTCGCTTAACGCCATTTCAACACCGTTCAGCCACACTTCAAGCGTTTTATCTATTGCTGCATCAACCTGCTCGGCAACCGATTCTTTAATATTTGCGTTATCAATATTCACTTTCAGCTTTTCCGCATCAATATACGTTAAGTTCATATCGGAAGCAATGGTTCGCGTAAAGCTACGCCCGCCAATACCAAACATTTTTGTGCCTTCAACACCACCATCATTCACTACGGCAATATCTGTTGAACCACCGCCAATATCTGTTAGGATCGCTGTGAAGTTGCTACTCGCGTCTGTGCCAAGCACACTACGACTCACCGCAAATGGCTCAGCGGCAACAGCTACAAGATCTAAATCTAATTCACTCGCAGTGCGTTCCAAAGCGCCAATATGTACCATCGGCGCAAAAGCAGTATAAATCTGAATTGTGACATCTTTACCCTGAAAGCCAATTGGGTTACTTACTTTATAACCGTCGATATGGATGCTCACAATCGCACTATTTACCAGCCGAACTTCAGCGTCCTCATTGCCTGTTTCCCAGGCAACTTGTTTTTGGGCTTTTTCTTGCGCGCGCTCTTGCACTTTTTTAATAATGAATTCCATCTCATTAATATCTAGTGCACGATCAGGGTGCGGGCGTTTGTATTTAATGGTGTTCGTAAAGCCTTTCACTAGTTCGCCGGCAATACCAATCACCACTTTTTCAGCTTGAACGCGAGCCTCTTCTTCGGCCTCGGCAAGCGCCTCTTCACAATTTCGCACCACTGCACCAATATCTGCAATCGCGCCAGCATGCATATCACTTACTTCTTGCCGACAACGACCAGTGCCAATAATTTTCATGTCGTCACCATCAATTTTGGCAATGAGCACTTTTACAAACTCAGTACCAATATCAAGCGCAACCACATGGTTGCCGCCGGCTTCACTGTTACTTGTCTTATTTTTTAGTTTTCCAAATACCATAGGCGTTATTGCTTAATTATATATCAGATATACTCTCGGTGGCAAAGGTATATTACAATAAAAGCATGAGCAGTTCTTTAGAGATAGTAAAAAACGGCATAAAAATATTTGGCTCGCCCTACTCTAAGGGATGTCTAAAAATCCTTGAAAATCACCTCGAAGCATTTAATTCTGCACCCGGCTCTAGAAAAAATCATCAAGCATGGTCAGGTGGTTATCTTGATCACATCGCCGAGACGTTTCAAATTGCTAAGGGGATTTACAATATCTTCCCTGAAAGACAGCCCGCGCTCCATTTGCCCGACGCCTTGCTTGTTCTTTTTCTCCATGACATTGAAAAGCCATTTATGTATACCTATGAGAAAGGCGAGCTGATAATTAAAAATTCTGAACTAAAAAATAAAAAAGCCCGTCAACAGTTTAGAGAAAAACTTATAAAAGAATACGGCCTACCTCTCAAAGAAAAGCATTGGCATGCACTGAAGTATGTTGAAGGAGTACGCGACAAAGATTATTCGCCAAATAGCCGCACTATGAACGAGCTTGCCACGCTCTGCCACCTTGCCGACATGGCAAGCGCCAGGCTTTGGCATAATTACTCGAAACACTACTAAGCTGTGCTTGGAGTTTTCTCTCCTACTTCGGCAAACTTTTGCGCCAACTCTGGATTAAGCTCTGGATTCTCTGCGGCCTCCTTGATCATATTAAGGCCTTGGGCGCAGCCAGACGCTGAATCAGTATCTCTCGCATCAATCTCACCAATGCAGCTAAGTAATCCTAAAAGCTCAGTATGCGCTGACTTCAATTCGTCTTGAGGAGCTTCAAAAAATACTACATAGCGCCCATCGGTTTTTAGCATCTCCGCAAATACCGCCGTTTCCTTATTCGCTGATACAAGTAATTTGATGATAATCGTATCTTTCTCACTCTTCATCGTCTCCCACAGAGCATCAAACTGCCGAGCATTATCTTCGGCTTGCTTTAATGCTTCATGAGTATCAGGCTTTGTGCCTCGCTCTTTTCCTGTTTTTTGGCCTGATCGTTTTTTACTCATTTCTAGATAGCAGTCTTTATCTTAAAGTCGCTTTTATGCGTCGCACGCCGGCACTTGAGGCTTCTTCTTTTTTGATTTTAAACTTCTTGCCACCTTCAGCCAAAACTCCAGTATGCTCAACATGCGGACCACCACAAATTTCACGGCTAAACGATTCTTCTTTGCTTCCAATCGTATAGACTTTCACTGTTTCGCCATATTTATCACCAAACGCTCCGCTCGCACCATTTTTCAGAGCTTCTTGGGTATTCTCTTCTTCCCAAGACACAGGCAAATCTTCTTCAATCTTTTCATTTACAATTCTCTCGACTTCATCCAACTTCTCGCGTGGCACTTTTTCTGGTTGAGAAAAGTCAAAACGGAGTCTTTCTGGCGTGATGTTGCTGCCACGCTGCACAATATGGCTACCCAAAACATCTTTCAATGCTTGATACATCAAGTGCGTTGCGGTGTGCAGCTTAATTGTTTCATTTGAATGGTCAGCTAGGCCACCTTTAAAAGCACCTTTACTCGCTGTTTGGCTACGCTCTCTCTGTTCTTTCATAAGTCGAGAAAACACCTCATCGGTATCTTTTGCAATTTTAATATCTCGCTTAAACGCCTCTTCTTTTGAAAGTTCAACAGGGAAACCAAAAGTATCATATAGCCTAAAAATCTCTTCGCCAGTTAAACCGTCGCTGGAAAGTCTTTGTAGTTGCTGTAAACCTTTTCGAAGCGTCTGTCGAAATATTTTCTCTTCTTTTATTAACATCTCAATTACCTTTTCACGACTTTTTGCAACTTCAGGATAATCTTCGTGATAAATATCAGCGATTATTGGCACAATTTCTTGCATAAAATTTTGCTCGATACCAAGCTCCAAGGCAAAACGAATCGCCCGACGAAGCAACCGCCGAGACACATAACCCTGTTCTTTATTGCTTGGTGCTACGCCATCAACTGCCAAAAATGAAGCTGCGCGCAAATGATCTGCAATAACACGCATACTCGCTGCGTTACTTTCATAACTCTTGCCAGAAAGCTCTTCAATCTTTTCAATAATTGGCAAAAGTAGGCTAATTTTAAACACATCTGGGCTATCAAGTTTTGCTGCTGCAATTCGCTCTAAGCCGCCGCCAAAATCTACATTTTTCTTCTCAAGTGGTTCAAAACCTTTGTCTGTGCGCTTATATTGCATAAAAACTTGATTACCAATTTCCATAAAACGACCAGAATCGCTTGCAGGGTGCGCTTTGCCAAATATTGCATCGTGATTCTGCTCACCAAAATCATAAAACACTTCGCTGTCTGGACCGCATGGATCACCGATTGGCGTTTTGTCTAATCCACCACCTCGGCTCCACCAGTTTTCGCCATCATCATAAAAGAAAATACGCTCGCCAGACTTCACACCGCGTTTGTTTCCATCTTCTTGCGAGCCAACTTCAGCAATTGCAGCCTCAATGCCTTTTTCTTTAAAAACTTTTTGCCAAATCTCAGCCGCTTCATCATCGCGCTCAATTCCGTATTTTTTATCGCCAATAAAGCAGGTAACATAAATCTTTTCAGGATCCAAACCAACAACGTCAGTTAAAAACTCAAAGAACCAGCGAATTTGCTGTTCTTTAAAATAGTCACCCAGGCTCCAATTGCCAAGCATTTCAAAAAAAGTCGTGTGGCTGTTATCGCCAACTTCTTCAATATCTTGCGCACGAAGACACGTTTGGCTATTTACCAAACGAACACCATCAGGGTGCTCTTCGCCCAAAAGATAGGGGAGAAGCGGCTGCATACCACTGCCGGTAAAAAGCGTGGTTGGATCATTCTGCGGTACCAGCTGCGCGCGCGGAATAATTGCATGCTGTTTTTTAGCGTAAAATTCTAAATACGCTTTTCTGATTTCTTGTGTATTCATATTTAACTATATTTTACAGTATAAAACAGATGTTAGCGAGGCTCTCTAATTCTAATTGGCGAAGGTTTTCCACGATCTTTTTCAATTTCAGCAGCAGCTGTTAGTTTTTCATCGGTCAACTCATATGCTGCCGCTATGACTTCCATTGTTAATCTTCCATTACTGATATGTTCAATCTCATACCTGCCTCTTGCACGAATCTCTACCGTATCACTGATGGGTATCCAGCACCCATCGTTATCATCTTCGCTATCATCAAACAGAAAGCTCATATAGCCTGCTAGTATTTCTTTTTCCTCATCACTTGCATGAGGCACAAAAATAACAAACTCATCACCGCCTATCCGACCAATAATTGGAGGGTCTTCTCTGTCAGGAAAAACTTCTTTTAGCTTTTCAGCTACGCCTTTTAAGAATACATCACCGCCTTTTTTATGGGTGAAGGTATCATTAACCCACTTTAGGCTTTTTAGGTCTATTGCAACAAACGAGGCCTCTTTAACCGGTTCTTTATCAAGACGCTTTTTCAACTCAAGCCTCAAACCTTTTCTCGTGAGCACACCCGTAACATCCTCTTTTAGATATTCATTCTGCGCCCCTAGTACCTTCACTTGATCTGGATGCATAACACCCTCACGCGACAAGATGCTCTGTGCGACAGTTCGACTAAGAATTTTTGGATCGTCTCTCTCTACTTTTGAGGATAGTCGTTCATTCATTTTTTTATTATAGCATAATATTTGCTATTTTGTCAATACACAATGCCACCGCCGACTACTGTTGTGTCGTCGTAGATAACAGCAGATTGGCCGGCAGTGATTGCACGTTCTGGGTCTTTTAGCTCAGCAAATAGCTGCTTACCCTCTTTTCTTAGGGTTGCATTAATTAATTTTGCCCTGTGGCGCAAACGGACCTGGTATGATCTTGTAAACTCTGGCTCGTTATTTATCCAGTGAATATTTGTTAGTTTTAGCTCTTTTCGCCACAACGTTTCATCATTTAAATCAGTGGTGACATACACTTCATTCTTTTTCATATTTTTTCCGACCACATAATATGGTAGACCGCCGCCAACATCTAAGCCATGACGCTGACCAATCGTGTAAAATATTGCTCCGTCGTGCACACCAAGTGTTTTGCCACTCGTTTTATCAATAATCTTCCCTGACTTTGCTTCAACATATTGCTGCAAAAAATCACGAATCCCTACCTTGCCAACAAAACAAATTCCCTGGGAATCTTTTTTCTTTGCAGTAATAAGCCCTCGCTCTTCGGCCATTTTGCGTACTTCAGGTTTTTTAAATTCCCCAAGTGGAAAAAGTGTTTTTTCTAGCGCCTCGCCTGTTGCCCGGTAAAGAAAATAAGTTTGATCTTTATTTTCGTCTTTCGCCATCAGCAGTTCACCATTTTTTGTACTCGCATAGTGACCCGTCGCAATCATATCTGCACCGTCTTCTAGCGCAGCCTCAAGAAACAACTTAAACTTCACTTCTTGATTACACATAATATCAGGATTTGGCGTACGTCCTGCTTTATATTCCTCAATCATATAATCTACCACTTTTTGTTTGTATTCCTTTTGAAAATCAAACACTTTAAACGGAATATCGAGCTGCACTGCAACACGTTTTGCATCCGCCAAATCGTCTGCCCATGGACATTTCATTCCTGGTAAATCTTGCGTCCAGTTTTTCATATAAACACCAGTAACGTCGTAGCCTCGTTCTTTTAAAAGCGCAGCTGTTACGCTGCTGTCTACGCCCCCGCTCATGCCAACATACACCTTACTCACTAATGGCTTCCTCCAGAATAAAAAATGGCAATCTTAACAAGCTCTCCGGCGCCCAACCACCAACCACTTGGCGTTGCCCACCAAAAATTTGACCACTGCTTATCTGTTGTAACTGGATGGTTTGTAACCTTCAGTTCGCTACCAGCTCGTTTTTGAAACTCCAAACTTGCGCGACGTTGATGATATGCAGAAGTCACTAAAATTACCTTTTGAATATTTTTCTGCTTCAGTAAGTTGCGCGTTTTTTCAGCATTTTCAGCAGTTGTCCGAGAATCTTCTTCAATGATAATCGAGCTTTCTGGAACACCGGCTTCAATTGCCTGACGCTGCATCGCTAGAGCATTACTCGGCCCGGATTGATCTTGCGCCGCACCAGAGAAAATAATTAACGGAGCCCAGCCATTTTGATAGAGCTCAATTGCCCCAGCAGCGCGAGCTGGCGTGTCGCCGCCACTTACGGCAACAATTGCATCTGCCTTGTGACAATGCTCTTTTAGACTGCTGCCAGTTGGCTTTTTATCACAGCCAGCCAAATCATTCGGGCCAAGATATGCTGGCACTATAAAACCAATTGTCATAACAAAAACAAGTACAATAGCGCCAGTCCACTTCCACCACATTAGCGCTGCTCCTTTTTCACTGCTGCGATTATTACCTCGGCGCCTTTTAGAATTTGGTCTTCGGTTGTCTCTTTTCCAAGCGTTAACCGCAAGCTTCCATCTGCCGTTTTTGCATCCATTCCAATAGCTTCTAAAATATGCGAGCGCGTTCCGCTATTTGCAGCACAGGCTGAACCGGTTGCAACAAGCACGTTCTCTGCTTCAAGCAAAAAGAGAACTCTTTCTGCATCAACACCAGACCATGCAACGTGCAAAAAATTTGGTAAACGACGCTTTTTATGACCAGAAATAACAATATCGCTAAAAGCTTCCTCAAGCTTTTTCTGCAAAAGGTTACGCAATGTTTCGATTCTTTCAAACTCACTTTTTCTTTTGCTTGCCGCTATTTCAAGTGCCGTAGCAAAACCAACAGCGGCTGCAACATTTTCTGTTCCAGAGCGAAGGTTTCGTTCTTGACCACCACCAAAAATAAAAGGTTGTAGCGCAATGTTACTTGCTGCCCACAAAAGACCGGCTTGTTTTGGGCCATATATTTTTGCAGCATTAAGCGTGAGTAAATCAACACCTAGTCGAGCAACGTTGATATTTAAAAATCCAGCGCCCTGTGATGCATCGGTATGAAAATAAAGTGGCGTTTGATTATTTTTAGCTAGGCGATCTCCTCGTTCTGTTTTAATCACTTGTGCAATTTCTTTTAGTTGCTGCACATTACCAAGCTCACTATCAGCTAGCACAATACTCACAAGCTTGGTTTTTGGTGTTATTGCGTCTTGCACTGAATGAGCAGTAATGATGCCTTTTTCATCTGGCTGAACAAGCGTATAAGAATATTGCTTTGCTGTTTCAAGCACAGCAGGATGCTCAATTTGCGAGCTTACGACATGATCTTCTTTTTGTAGCACACCGTGAAATGCCATATTGATCGACTCTGTTGCTCCAGCGGTTAAAATAATTTCGCCAGGCTTAGCGCCAATATGTCTTGCTATCGCCGCTCTTGCCTGTTCTAAATCATCTCTTACTTCTTTTGCAGGCAGATACGGACTCGACGGATTAAAAAACTTTTCTTTAAAATATGACTGCATAGCAGCAAACACCCGCTTATCAAGCGGGGTGGCTGCGGCATAATCAAAATATATCGTGTCTCTATCCATAACAGGAAATTATATTATACCATTTTCAATCTGTTTTTTCACATGCTAAAAAGTGCACTGGTGTTCTTTTCTGTTATTTCAGAAAGTTCTTCCAAGGTGATGTCACGAGATTTTGCAAGATGCTGCGCAACAAGCAGCGTAAAGGCTGGTTCGTTTTTTTTGCCACGATGCGGTGCTGGCGTTAAAAACGGTGCATCAGTTTCCAATATAATTTTTTCAAGCGGCATAGCGGCAAACATTTCTTGCTGCGCTTTATCTTTTGTAAAAGTGCTAATGCCGTTTATGCCAAAAAATAAATCTCTTTTTACGCCTTCTTCCATATCTTTCATTTTTCCAGTAAAGCTATGGAGAACACCCCTGGCGTTTTTAAAATTATTTAATACTGGCCAAAAATCATCGAAGGCTTCTCTGACATGAAAAATAAGTGGAAGATTATGCGAAATCGCTAAATCAATTTGCTGTTCGAGCACTTTTATTTGGTCACTTTTGGAACTATGCGTATAAAAATAATCTAGCCCGCACTCGCCAATAGCAATAACTTTTGGCTGCTCTATCAGCTCTTTAATGCCCCCGATGCCATATTGAGCTTCGTGTGGATGAACGCCTACGCTCGCCCAGGCGTTTTTATGATTAGCCGCAAAATTGATTGCTTCTTTTGAGCTTTTTTCATCGACACCAACACAGATAAATCGTTTTACACCTTTCTCTTCAGCACGATTTAAAACTTCTTGCACATCAAGCGGATAATCGTCTTGATGGATATGACAATGCGTATCAGTAAAACGCATCTTACTTCCTAGCTGGGGCTTCAGTGTGGTTATGGATTTTAGGGAACAAAACACTGCTTGGTGTTTTTACAACGCCTGTTTCGAATGTATCTTTAATTGTTTGCGCTGTGTGCGGCAAAAATGGCGTAATGAGATCTGCAATTTGCAGCAAGTTACCAGCAGCATACGCTAGTATCTCACTTAAGTGCTCTTCTGCATCGGCATCTTTACCGCGCTGCGCCGCAACTTCCCATGGCTTTACACGCTCGATATAGCTATTTAAAGATCTCACTGTCGTCCAAACTTCATCGAATGCTTTATTAAAATGCAGCGCATTCATATGCTCATGATAAATTTGCGTATCGTGTTCTGGCTGCGGTAAGTCGCCAATCACGCCATCTTGATAGCGAGTAACCATGCTCGCAACTCGCTGCACAAGATTTCCGAGTTCATTCCCGAGCTCGTTGTTATACGCATTTTCAAATTTTTCCCAGGTAAAATCACCATCATCAAGTGTTGGAATATGCCGAGAGAAAAAGTAGCGAAACGCATCGATGCCATATTCATTCACAATTTCTTCAGGACCAACAACATTGCCAACTGACTTACTCATCTTTACGCCTCCGCTATCGATATGCCCGTGAACAAGTAATTTTTTCGGTAAAGGAAGTTCGAGTGCTAACAAAATTGCTGGCCAAATTGCCGCATGAAATCGCAAAATATCTTTACCGATTACTTGCACATCAGCCGGCCAGAAATCTTTCCAAAGTTCGGTGTCTGGATAGCCAAGCACGGTAATATAATTTGGCAAGGCATCAACCCATACATACATAACCTGGCTTTCATCCCCAGGAACAGAAACGCCCCAACTTAAATGTTTTTTTGGTCGCGAAATGCTAACGTCTCGTAATCCGCTATCAAGTAAGTTTAAAAATTCTTTCTTGCGAAATTCAGGATATATCTGAAATTTTCCGCTATCGAGCTGTTCGCGGATTTTATCGCCAAAAGCGCTCATTTTAAAGTAATAGTTTTCTTCGCTTAGGCGCTCGTATGGCTTGTTGTGGTCTGGGCAGATGCCATTATTTTCGCCTGCTTCTTTATCAGTTACAAATGCTTCGCAGCCAGTACAATACCAACCTTCGTACTTGCCTTTATAAATATATGGCTTTAGTTTTTCCCAAATCATTTGCACGCGCTTCATATGGTTTGGATCACTGGTACGAATAAAGTCTGTTGCATCAATATTTAGTAATTTAATAAGTGATTGAAAGTTACCATACATTTCATCAACATATGCTTGCGGCGTTTTCTTCACTTCTTCAGCCTTTAGGGCGATCTTGTTACCATGCTCGTCTGTGCCAGTTTGAAAGCGAACTTCATTGCCATTTTGCCGTTGATAACGAGCCCAAATATCAGCAATTAAATAATCAAGTGCATTGCCAATATGCGGCTTTGCGTTTACATACGGAATAGCGGTCGTAATATATAATTTTTTACCCATAGTCTTCCTTTTAGTGTATCAGATTAAAACAGTTTAAGCAGGCATCATTGCCACAACTGCAAAACGACCAAACTCTTCTTCGTTCTTATTGCCTTTTAAAAACTGGCTAAACGAGTGATAGTCATCACTTTTTGTCGTATCTATTCGAGAGCTTTCAATGTTTTCTTTTAAAATGCCGGCTTCTTGAAACTGCTCTAGCGAAACTTCATGCAAACTCTTATGGTCAAAAGCATATAGCGGATAGTTTTCTTTCCCAGCGGCAGGACTCATCCATACTAAAATATCTTTTGGGTTTACATCAAATTTTTGCACCATATATTCAACACTTTGTTTGGCGCCAAATTGCTCTAAGTTATGTCTTCCTAAATGAGAGACCATTAAAACTTGTTTTTTGGGGTCATATAAAATAGTGCCTATGCAATCTGCAATGGGCAAAAAGAGCGCAATATTTTTTTGGCAAGTTACAAGTCCATCATGTGGATGATGATTATCAATATTGCCATTTTCAGATACAACCTTATCGATCACATCGTATCGAGCAAAACTATCTGAGTCGTACGTCATTCTCACAAGCGCCGTTTGGTCTGGAGTAATGTTATTTTGCTTTAAAAAATGTTCTCTATTTTGGTGAATTTGCTGGTGTCTTTCTTTTGGCGCACCAGAAACTTTCATTGCACCATCTTTTTTTGAAGAAACAGCGGCAATAATTTTTCCTTTAAATATAGTTGGCTGATCAACTTTTATCATGCTTTTATTATACGACTAATCTCTGCCCATTGTTCAAGGCTTAGTGCTTCGGCGCGGAGATCTGGGTTTATATCTGCCTGCCCCAATAGCTTTTCAGCATCCTCTTTACTAATATTCAATCCTGCGCTTAAGCTTGATCTTAGCTTTTTTCGTTTTGCTGAAAACCCAGCCTTAACAACTCTAAAAAAAGTCTTCTCATCAATATCTTTAAATAATACTTGCTCTCTCGTCTTTAAAATCACCACCTGCGAATCAACTTTTGGCGGCGGTGTAAAGAATTCTGCCGGCACAACATCGCCCAAACTTACCTCGGCATAATACTGTGCGCTAACGCCTAAAATACTTAGGTTACCTGGCTTGGCCGCTAAACGCTCGGCGACTTCTTTTTGCACAAGCAAAGCTATCTTGCCAGGAGGATTAACAGCCGTGGTTAAAAGGTGAACTATTTTTGCCGTAATGTAGTACGGTACGTTCGCCACAACTTTATAGCCTTTTGGAAGTTTCGAAAGATCGAAGTCTAAAATGTCTGATTGAACAATCGCTACTTTTTTTGAATTAATAAAACTTTTCTGCAATTTACCTGCAAGTATTTGGTCAAATTCAACCGCAATTACCTTGTCTGCTTTTTGAGCTAAAGCACTCGTTAGCGTTCCAAGGCCAGGACCAATTTCAAGCACAGTGTCTTTATGAGAAACGTCTGCGCAATCTGTTATATGGTTTAGCACTTGCTCATCTTTGAGCCAATGCTGCCCTAAATTTTTGTTCGGTTTTATGCTAGACATCAAGACTCCGAACTTAACGGAAAATGTCAGGGAGACTTGCGCCACAGCTTGGCCACGGCTGCCAACCGCGACGTTGATATGTCTCCCATGCTTTTTGGTCCTGCACCGATGGTGGCGCAGCTGCAGCATGAGGGTAGCCGCCATATCCGCCCCAAGTGCCTATGTCAAATTGATATGCTCCATAATAGCCATTTCCTGTGTTTGATGTGTAGCTGCCTTCGCACGACCGTAGCTGCGCTAACGCTTCAGCAAATCCACCGTTGAAGCTTGCTTTTCCACCCACAATCACTATCTGTTTCTTTGGCTGTTTCGTTACGATACTTTTAATTTCTTTGCGTGATATTTCTTTACCATTGCGCATTTCAACTTCATACGTCACGGTCTTCTTGCCAGCTTCGCCAGGAGTCTTTACTTCTTTGTAGCCAACTTCTCTGTCCATATCTTGAACTTGCTCAATAGGAAAAGCAATTTCTTCTTCTTGCGTAACAGTTTGTTTGCCATTGCGCCAAATTTCAAGCTTCATTCCTTGTTTTACCGGAGTATTCGCAGGAAGTGACATACCATCTTTCTTGCCAAGCTTAATATTCTTCTCTTTCAAAATGCCAGCTACTGTTTTTGCATGAGTGCGAGCAATTGATTGTTTACCATAAAAAACAAGAGTGAATGGCGTTGCACGTTTTATCTCCATCTTTAGTCCGGCTCCGCCATCTGAAAGCATATCGTCCACTCGCTTCAACTCGGCTTTATCTTCGTCGTACAGGGTTATGTTAGCCTGTTTAGCAATCTGTTGTGGACTCTGATGAGATGTCATGACGCGAGTACGCTTAGAGCCGTCAATAATCATGACTGGTCTTGCGCGATAAACATTCACCTTATAGTTGTCGGCAATTAATTCTGTGTCTCTAGCTGGCTCAACGTTATCAAGTTTATCGAGCTGCACATCTGCTTGCTCTAGTGCTTTGCCAATTGTTTTCTCTTTTGTAACAATAGTTTGTTCTTCGCCGTGGTCGTAAATAGTTAGAACTCTACCATCATTAGCACCTGCAACAAAAAAAGAGCTTGTTAAAATAGCGGCCATAACTACTATTCCGCCCAAAATACTTAACACTCGGGGATGAGCGCTATATTTTGCAATAAATCTTTCCATGAATTCTAATATCAGTTTGCAGGTTACCCACCGCATACTGCATAAAAATAAGTATACTTTATTTCACCCCTAAGCGCAAGTGCGTCAGTGCTCTATCTACCAGAGGTGAACGACGTTCTGGCAAATCATCTTGGCTCCACCAATCGCGCTCAATAATTTCAAGTGCAGCACGCCCTTTCGGAGGATGAAGCGAGCAGTTTGCTATTTTTACTAACAATAGTGGTGCTGGATGCCCAAGGTCAGGATCTTTGCACTCTTCGAGAGGTTTTAAATCACCTGGCGCAACTTTTATACCCGTTTCTTCACGCAGTTCTCTTGCGGCTGCTTCTTGATCAGACTCGCCTGATTTGCATCCACCACCTGGTAGCGTCCATTTTTGAAATCCCAGCCAACCTCGCAGCAAAACTACTCTGTTTTTTTCATCAAGTACCAACACCCTGACTCTCCGAGTAGGGTAAAGACGAAAATAAGCTAAAAATACAGGGTAGCCAATAGTAGCAATAAAGCGACCTAAAAAGATATAGAGGTTTCTCATAATTTTCTTATTATATTTTCTCTAGCGGCGCAAACGCAACGTTTAGTTTTTTGACTTTTCCAGAAGAAAAAGCAACACCAACTGTTGTTCCTTCAAGTGAAACAACTCTTCCTGTTCCAAAAATTTTATGCTTTACGCTGTCTCCAACCTCAATCTCAACTTCATCTGGCACAAAACGTGGTTCGTTTAAATCTGCCATACTCTGAGAAATAGCTGGCGCCACAGCAGCTTTATCATCAAGATCACTAAGAAAACGAGAGGGAGAATTGTATTGCCTTGAGCCATAAATAAGCCGAGAGTTTGCGCTTACAAGATGTAGCTCTTCTCTTGCACGTGTCATCCCAACATAGCAGAGTCGCCGTTCTTCTTCCATTTCATTGGTGTCGTAAAGCGCCTTGCTCATCGGGAAAATACTTTCTTCCATACCAACCATAAACACCACTGGGAACTCTAAACCTTTTGCAGCATGTAGTGTCATCAAGGTAACGGCATCAGCGGTTTCGCTTAATTTATCCAAATCAGAAATAAGCGCTACTTCTTCTAAAAAGCCCTGTAGCCCAAGATCGGCATACTCTTTGGCAACGCTTATAAGTTCTTTCACGTTCTCTTGGCGATCTTCTGCCTGCGGCGAGCCATCATCAAGAAAATCAAGATAATCAAATCTTTTTATCACAAGCTCAATAAATTCAGGAAGCGGCGTACTTTCTATTTCTGGTTGCAACTTTTGCAAAGCTTCGCCAAGAGCAAAGAAAGCCTGTTTTGCCCGTGGGGTTAAACCGGTGCACTCTTCAGCCATACTCAAACTTGAAACAATATCTTTCCCGGTTGTTTCTTGCCACAATAAAAATTTTTCAACTGAAGTTGCACCAAGACCACGAGTCGGAACATTAACAATCCTTAAAAAACTTGCTCTGTCTGCCGATTGATAAATCAAGCGAAGATACGCAATAATATCTTTAATTTCTTTACGATCATAAAAACGCATACCGCCAACAATGCGATACGGAATACCATAGCGAATGAACGTTTCTTCTAGTGCACGGCTCTGCGCGTTGGTGCGATAGAGAATCGCGTGATCTCTATATCTTCTTGCTTTCATACTAACCGCACTTGAAATTCTGGTTATTACAGTTTCTGCTTCGTGCATTTCGCTAGAAACATGGCTCACTTGTACGGGCGTACCACCATCAATTGCCGTCCAAATTTTTTTATCTGATCGTTGAATATTTTTGCTGATTACCTTATTTGCTGCATCAAGAATATATTTTGTTGAACGATAGTTTTGCTCAAGCTTTACAACTTTAGTGCCAGGGAAATCACGTTCAAAGTTTAAAATATTCGTAAAATCTGCTCCTCGCCAACTGTAAATTGACTGCCAATCATCGCCCACTACGCAAATATTCTTCTTTTCATTAACAAGCAACTTCACAAGCTTATATTGCGCTGCATTCGTGTCTTGATATTCGTCTATTAAAATATATTGAAACTGCGTTTGCCACTTTTGACGAATCGCCGGAACTTCACTTAGCAGGCGCACTGTTTCAACAATTAAATCATCAAAATCAAGCGCACCGGCTGCTTTTTTTATTCGTTCATAACGAGGAAAGATATCTGCTGCTACTTTTTCAGCTGGGAGCTTTGCTCTTGAAGCAAATTCTGATGATGACACAAGATCATTTTTTGCGCCGCCAATTATCGCGCTCATACTTCGTGGGTTAAACTGCTTTTCGCTGATGTTGAGCTGCTTCATTGCTTGCTTAATAACACCAAGTCGATCTACTTCGTCAAAAATAATAAAATTCTTAGGAATGCCTGCGTTTTCACCGTCTTGTCGCAAAAGCCGCACGCAGATCGAATGAAACGTACCCATCCAGGGCATAAAAAAACGATTACTTCCGTCTTGGCCAGTCAGTTGACCAAGCCTTTCGCGCATTTCTTTTGCAGCTTTATTGGTAAACGTTACTGCCAAAATTTGCTGTGGCAATATATCATTTTCTGAAGTAAGATATGCAATTCTGTGGGTTAATGCTTTAGTTTTGCCCGATCCAGCGCCTGCCAAAATTAACAACGGTCCGTCGGTGTGTTGCACAGCCTCCGTCTGTGCCTTGTTAAGGCCTTCTAATAATCTATTCATTACTAAAAATTATACTAAAAATATGAAAGCAAAACTGTTGTGGTTTTAAATTCCAACCAAGAAATAAGCGCCAGCGCCTAGACCAACACCAAGAATAAGTAACCCAAGGATAACAAGTACCCACACCCACCATTTGTTATTTTTCTTCTTTTTTGCCGCTGCGGTTGCAAGCGATCGATGATATTCTTCTGTATCATAAATTGATTTTGGCTTATGATCAGCACTAGCTTGCTTTTCTTTATATTGCTTAGGAATTGAAAAAGTGTCTGGCTTAGCTGGCGCCTTTTTATCTTTATCATCTTCTTTTTTCTTGTCTTGTTCTTTTGACTTTTCTTTCTCTTCATCTTTCTTGGCTGAATCTTCATCTCCAGCAATCGTATCGCTTGCTTCAACCGCAACGATTTCTTTACCTAGCTCTGGCAATAATAAATCGCTCGATTCCTCTTCTGCTTTCTTTTCTTCAGAATCAACATCGCCCACACCATCTATAGTTAACTTAGCAGGTGTCTCTTTTTTATCTTTATCATCTTCTTTAGTTTCTTTTTCTTCAGCTTTGTTGTCTTCTGCAAATGCGCCTAGCGGTCGTTTTTCTACTTTTGCATCAGGCAAAAAGAGTGGCTTCTTTTCTTCCGACTTTTCTTGATCTTGCTCGTTTGCTTTTGGCGTTAAACCAAGCCGCTCTTGCGCACCCTGTTTGATTTCTCGCTCTTTCTCATTCTTTGTTGCTTCTTCTAGTGGATCTTCCCAGGCTTTTTCCTCTGTATCTGGTGTTGTTATCATGGCGTCTGGAGTCACTGGCGCTTTCACGCTCAGCTGTGCACTATTTGGAGTATTAGCTGCTGACTTTTCAGGCAGCGGGTCTGGAGTAATATTGCTGCTTAATGGTTCGACAGTCTTTCCCTCTGCGCCTATACCTTTTTTCATCTCCTCTTTTGCCGAAACTGCCATGTCTGATGCTGGATGTACGACGTCCATAAAACGACCAGGTGCGCCAGGTTTTTCGACTGCCGGCTTAGCTGGTGTTGGCACAGAAGTTGGAGCTACTGGCGCTGGAGTTGGCTGTGATGAAGCAGTAGGAGCTGATCTTTCTGCTGTTGGAATATTCCTTGATGGCACTGGAGTGCTATTAGCCCTTGGCGGCACTGAAGCCGGTGGTAGTGATGTCTGAGGAGGAGCCGGCTGAGCTGCTTGAGGTTGAGACGTGGCTGCGGGTGTAGTACTTGCTGCTGGTTGGGCTGGTTGCTTAGCTGGATCGCCGATAAGCGAGTTAACTGCCTTATCTAGTTCATCAAAATTAAATTCTCTACTCATGATTTTCTTCCTGTTTGTTTATTTTTCTCTTTTGCATTATGCGCATCTTCAATAATTTTTGTAAACGTTTTTTCTTTCAAGCTTGCGCCGCCAATTAGCAGTCCGTCAATTCCATTTACTTTAAGATATTGCTTTGCATTTTCTTCGTTCACACTGCCGCCATAGAGCACTCGCACCTTCTCAGCTGCTTTTTCGCCATACAATGCTTTGATTTCTCGTCGAATGGTCACAGCTGCCGCCTCAGCATCTTCCGGTTTTGCGTTTTTCCCTGTGCCAATTGCCCACACAGGCTCATAAGCAATAACCACATTTTCAAGCTCTTGCGATGTTACATTTGCGAGTCCGCTCACTACTTGATCTTGTATCACATGCACGGCTTCGCCAAGAGTTCTGTCTGTGGCTGTTTCTCCTACGCATAAAATTGGCATAATGTCGTTTCGCAAAATTGACTGAACTTTTGTACGAATATCTTTTGCAGATTCATGAAAAATATGTCGACGTTCAGAATGTCCAACAAGAGCATACTTTACTAAGCCACGAAGCATCGCTGCAGATACCTCACCAGTAAATGCGCCCTCATCTCGCCAATATACATTTTGCGCAGCTAGTTTAAACTGCCGATGATTAATCTGCAAACTCAGCGGTTGCAGCGCTAAATTAGTTGGACACAACACAACTTCTACGTCGTTACGCACAGTAATTTGATCGCTCAGCTTGTGTACATATAGGCTAGCTTGGTGCACATTAAGATGCATTTTCCAATTGCCCACTATCAGAATTTTGCTCATCACCTACGCGTTTTCCGTTCTGCTTATGTTATTTGTTGTATTTAGTGTACTACGCATTTAAAAGCGCCTCAACTCCTGGAAGCTTCTTACCCGCCATTAATTCTAAGCTTGCGCCACCTCCGGTTGAAACGTGCGTAAAGCTTCTGCCGTTTTGGCTATCCCAATTAAGCACAAAATCTGCCGTATCACCACCGCCAATAACTGAGGTGATGTTAGAATTCTGAGCAAGCGCCATAGCAACTCTTGCCGAACCATGCGCAAATTGTGAAAACTCTGCATAACCTAACGTCCCATTCCACACAACTGTTGCAGATTTTTCTATCACATTAACTGTTCTATTTATAGAATGCTCGCCAAAATCAAGAATAAAATCATTCGGCGAGACATCCTCTACTTTTTTCGTCTGTCGCGTGGCATTTGCGGCAATTTCTTGCGCTACAGCAACATCAGCTGGCAGTTGTATAAATTCTTCTAATTTTTTAACACCAACTTTCGCAACCGCTGCATCATAAATTCGCCGCAATGTGCCATCTAGTCCATCCTCAACAACACTTTTGCCTACGTTATATCCTCGATACTTTAAAAATGTATTTGCCATTGCGCCACCAATAATAATCGTGTCTGCAATATGAATAAACTGCTCAATAACACCAATTTTATCGCTAATTTTTACACCACCAAGCACCGCAACAAGTGGCTGCTTTGGATGATTCATTGCCCCTAAAATATGTTCATACTCTTTCTTAATTAACAAGCCAGCTACACTAGGAAGATAGTGCGTCACGGCTTCTGTGCTAGCATGTGCCCGGTGCACAACCCCAAATCCATCTTGCACAAAATAACGCGCATTGCTATCACTTGCCAATCGTTTTGCAAAACCTTCACTATTCGCTTCCTCTTCGGGGTGAAACCGCAAATTTTCTAAAAGTAGCACTTGCCCTTTTCTAAGCCGTTTCGTCACTTGATGAACTCTATCTCCAACGCATTCAGGCACGAATAAAACTTCTTGCTTTAAAAGCTTGCTCAAACGCTCGGCAACTTTTTCAAGACTATATTTCTCATTCACTTCACCTTTTGGTCGCCCCAAATGACTGCAAATAACAACTGCGCAGTCGTGTCGCAGTAAATAGCGTAATGTTGGCAAGCTTTGTGTTAAACGAAAGTCGTTGTCAATTTCGCCACTTTCATTGAGCGGCACATTATAATCCGCTCGCAGTAATATGCGTCTATGTTCTATCGGAATGTCTTTAATTGTTTTTTTATAAAAGCTCACTTAGGCCCACGCTTTAACTAAGGTTATTTACTCTTAATTATATACTACTTAAAACACTCTTACCCGAATTGTATCTGTGCCGCCAATTTTTCCTGGGTGACGACCGCTTACAACTACTATTTTTACTGGCTCATGTGTGCCAAAATAATGATCTTTTTTCAAATCCACGACTAATTGCGACCCAGCCTTTTCGCCATCTGGCCGAAGAAAACTCTTGTTTGCATAAAGTAGCGTCATTTGTTGCGCTACGCGCGCACTACTCGTAACACTAATGATCGGAATTGCTGGGCGACATGCTGCAATGTTGGCTGCCGTCGTGCCAGATTTTGTTTCCGCTACAATTGCATCAGCGTTAATATCTTTTGCAATCTGCACTGCTGCTGCGCTAATTGCATTTTGCTTATCGTCAAAACCCTCTTGCACTGCAACCGTTTGCGGCGGTTCGTGCTCTTGTGTGTGCAAAATGACCTTTTTCATTGCCGCAACTGCCTCAATAGGATATTTTCCATTTGCCGTTTCGTCGCTTAACATCACGCAATCTGCGCCTAAAATAACGGCGTTGGCAACATCACTCACTTCGGCACGCGTTGGCTCTGGCGCGTCTACCATGCTTGCCATCATCTGAGTTGCTACTATGCTTAATTTTCCATATTTTTGACATAAGCCTAAAATTTGCCTTTGCACAATTGGCACCACTTCCGCACCAGCTTCAACTGCCAAGTCTCCGCGAGCAATCATCACTCCGCCGTCAACGCATTCCACAATCGCTTCAAGGTTTTTCTTTTCAATTGCTGCTTTTGTTTCAATCTTTGCCACAATTCTTGCCTGCGAATTATGCTGTTTTAATAGTCGCTTCAAGTGCTTAATATCATCTGCTGTTTGCACAAAACTTAACGCCACAAAATCAATATCTTGCCGTGCGCCATATTCAATATCTCTCAAGTCTTTCTCTGTTAAAATGTCGCCTGAAAAGTCAGTGTCTGGCAAATTAATGCCTTTTCGGCTCATCAAAACACCGTTATTTTCAACTCTTACTTTTATAGCTTCATGGTCAATACTTAAAACAGTCGTACGAATTTTACCATCAAAAATATAGAGTCGTTCGCCTGGTTTTACTTTTTTCGCCAAGTTATATTGCACAGGAATAATCAGCCCATTATGCTCTGCGCCATAGGCAAGCGTTAGCTCATCGCCAGTTTGCACTTGCACATGTTCGTGCAAATTCCCTAAACGAATTTTTGGCCCCTGCAAATCTTGCAAAATTGCTACTGGCTTGCCCACTTCCTGTGAGGCTTTGCGAATCCAGGCGATTTGTTCTGTTCTCTCTTCATAATTCCCATGGCTAAAATTAAGCCGAAAGCCATTCACGCCGCTAAGCATCAGGCGCTTAATTGCGTCGTAACTATTTGTTGCTGGACCAATAGTCGCTAAAATTTTGGCACGTTTAAATAAAGGGTGGCTCATATATTACTTATAAGCATAGCATTTTCACCACATATATACTGGTGTTTTATTTACAAAAGCAAAGTACCCCCTACAAGTAGGGGGTACTTCTTCCTGAACGACTACTCTACTTCAGGCAAAGTGAGCGGTCAGGCTTTAAGTTTTGGCTTAGCTTACTGGTTTAGTTTTAAAGCGTTTTTTAGAGCCGCTTTACTCATCAACCAACGTCGAACACCATATCCTAAAGCACTCGCACCGGCTACACCGCTAACCATAGCTTCAGGACCAGTCGCAGCAATTGTTGCTGGAGCCTGGCCTGCAGGTGCAGGAGCTTCTGGAGTTTTTGGATTTTCAGGTGTTGGAGGAGTCACACAGTTGGGAGGTGTACCAGTGGTACCCTCAGGACACTCTTCTGGTGGAGTCTTACAATTAACTTTCGCTTTGAAGTTAACAAACTTAGTTGTTGAACCTTCAATAGTTCCGATGTTAACACCACCACCAACTACACCATCGCCAAGTGTTCGAATAACGTTACCACCACCGTCATAAAGCACGGTTGAACCAGCTTCATAATTAATGGTTTGGTTTGCACCAAGAGTAACGCTAGCGGTATCAGATGTACCACTTTCACCACCTAAGTGAGTTGTTGCTGTTGCAGTGCTTGTGCCACCGCTACTTGGTAGCGTAGCCTTAAGCGTCACATCATTCAGAGCACCAAATTGAGTGTTGCTTAGTTGCATACTAAACTGTACTTCATCATTACAGGTTGCATTTACGCTATCAGCATAAGCACCACCTTGGGTCAAATTTTTTACTTGATAGTTGTCGCCGCCAGCCAATTGACCAGGACTTGCAGCAAACACTGGGCTAGCAATTAAAGCTAGCACCCCTACGGCAAGCGTAAAAACACCTAATGCCGCAGAAGTTATTGATAGAAAACGTTTCATCATTAAATCTCCTTTTATTAAGAACTTAGCAAACTAGATAGTCATTATGTCTTTAAGGTGTAAGCACGACCGCTTCTCAATCAATCTAGGAGCAAAAGCTCAAACTATAAAGAGAAAAGCGGTCGGCAGGGCGACACAGAGCCACAGCGAACCTTCGCTCGCAAATGGATATGCCGCCCAACCAACTACTTAAATTCCAGCGCGGCTATGGCCGAACTGGATACGTGACCAACAGGTTGTCGACCTTTCGATCAACCAGCGAGCCCAGAACAGCAGTCGCTGTCACGGTCATCGATGTTGGCCTCGCCGGATCGTCCGGAGCCCATATCACGAAGCAGAACCTCGTGACCCCCTGTGGAACAGCTACGGTCATGCTCCCTTGGCGAGAGCCACCGCTGCAATTCGTTAGAGAGCCGATCCCCGGGTCAACCGTCAGAGAACCGCCAGCATCGCTAGCGGAAGTCTCTACGTAATACGGCCCTGACGACCTCCCGGTTGGGATGTCGTTGAGGTCCGTCATCGAGAGAATGATGATTGACTTGTTGCTTGGGGGAGGTACGCAGTTCGGCCATGTGCCGATTGTGCCCGGAGGACATTGCGGGGGTGGTGTAACACCTCCACCGCACTTGTAGGTCACCTGTCCGCTTGCTTTTGCAGCAGCACGAGCAGCCATCTGCAGTGCTAGCGAGTGCCTGATAACGGTCCGAACACGACCGTTCACCTTGCCCCCGCTTCTCAGCAGCACATCCGAATCAATCGAGACCTTGTAATGACCCCACGCCCTGCTACCTGCCGTCGCCCGTAGGCCAATGGCAAAGCTACCGCTAGGGCAATTGATCATTGCTTGAAGGTTGATCGAAGCAAATGCTTTTGCCTTGACCACAAAGCTGAAGTCTTGGAGGCTCTTTACATCAAGAACTTTCTTCCACTTCAGCTTTGGCTGCTTCTTCTTTGGAGGAATTGCGGGGTTGTAGCACGGACTTCCCGTGCGACCCCCGGCAACCTTAACCCATCCAGTTGAAGATTGGCTTGACTTGCAGAGTTTCGCTCGAGTCTTCTCGGGATAAAACCCTACGCCAGTTGCGCTGTTTGTCCAGCGCTGGCCGGGCTTGGTCCAGACACAGCGCTTGTGATTTACAGACGCCTTGCTGACCATGACCCACTGTCCGACATAGTCGGCGTTGACCTTCACCTTGGAGATATCCACCTTGGCGGCATCTCGTAGGGTGATTGAGGTTGCATTGGGGTCATTCGGATTGATGGTGACCTGACTTCCTGCCTGCGCTGGCGCAGCCAAAAAGGCATTGAACATCGCGAGCGCGGCCACGATGGCCACGATGGCGATGATGATTTTCTTTACAGCGGCCATATATATCACCTCCTGGTAATATCGTGGGCTACACGCCCGATTGATAAAGCTCGGGTGTGTGGCCACACACCCGATTCAAAAGTAAAAAATTATTTTACTCTTAAAACGGGTGTGTGCCTTTTCAAGAAAATCTAAAAAAATATAAGTAGTCGGTTAATTATGGGTCATTCATGGAGCCAAATGCTCAACATGCCTTAAAGACCCATGACTATCTAGTTTGCAGGTTTATAAGATACATACAAACTAACCGATGAAAAGAGTATTACCTCTTTTCGCTAAGCCAAATTGTCAATGTACCTCTCTCCTGGTAAAGTTCCACCTCATACCATTCGATTCTAGTAAACATATTATCATAAGAAATTAAAAATGTCAATACTTTTTACCATAAACATTACTAAACACAAGCTTTTTATACTGTTTGCGCTTATTTTTGCTTTAAAAGCACCACAAAAGCCTCTGGTGGCACTTCAACCTTACCAAATTTCTTTAGCCGTTTTTTGCCTTCTTTTTGCTTGGCCCAAAGCTTCTTTTTTCGAGAAACATCACCACCATACAGGTGACCCGTAACGTTCTTTTTCAGTGCTGGCACGTTTTCACGCGCAATAATTCGCCCACCAATTGCTGCTTGCAGGCTCACCACAAAAAGCTGTTTTGGAATAACTTCTTTTAAGCGCTCTGTCATGGTTCTGCCAAGGCGTTCTGCCTCTGTTTTGTGTACAATGACGCTTAAAGCATCTGCCTTTTCACTAGCAATAAGAAAATCGAGCCGTACCAGATCATCTGCTCTATAATTTGCCAGTTCATAGTTAAAACTGCCATAGCCGCTAGTTACGCTTTTGAGATTATCGTAAAAGTCTGTCAGCATATTTGCTAGTGGCGCTTCGAAGGTAATCATAGCTAGATCGCTTTCGGTATAACTAATATTCTTCTGATATCCTCGCCCTTCAATAATTAACTTCAAAACGCCGCCAACATACTCTTTTGGCGTCACAATTTCGCCTTTTATCCATGGTTCTCTGATCTCGGCAATTTTGCTTACCTCTGGCAATTCTGAAGCTGACTTAATAGTTGTTTCTTCACCACTGATTAGTGTTACTTCATAATCTGTTGAGGGATTCGTGATGATTAGCTCGATATTATGCGAACGCTCCATACGCTCTTTCACAATATCCATGTGCAGTAACCCTAGAAAGCCAATTCTAAAACCATGCCCTAAAACTTGACTGTTTTCAGGCGTGTATTGCAAGGCTGCATCGTTTAAAGTCAGCTTTTCTAGTGCGTCTTTTAAAACAGGGTAATCTTCGGCAAGACTCGGAAATACGCCAGCATACACAAACGGTTTTACTTCTTTGTAGCCCGAAAGCGCCTGAGAAGCCGGTTTTTTAGTCAGCGTTACCGTATCACCAACTCTCGCTTCAGAAACCGAGCGAAGATTCGTAACAATATAGCCAATTTCACCTGATTTTAGTTCACTCCCAGGGGTCATTTTTGGCTTTAAAGCGCCTACTTCAAGCGCTAGGCCCTCAGATTTTGCCGCCATCATGTTAATTTCTGCTGCTTTTGGAATTTTGCCATCAAAAACACGCACATAAAGAATCACGCCTCTGTAATCATCATAAACGGAATCAAAAATAAGCGCTCTGGTTTCAGTATTTTCTGCTATTTTTGGCGCTGGAACACGCGTTAAAATCGCATCAAGTACTTCGCTAACACCTTTACCTGTTTTAGCGCTTACTTCTAGAATTTCGTCTCTTTCGCAGCCCAAAAGATCCATTACTTCTTTCGCAACTCTTTCTGGGTCAGCCGCCGGAAGATCAATTTTATTAAGCACCGGAATGATCGTTAAATTTGCCTCCATCGCAAGGTAGACATTTGCTAGTGTTTGCGCCTGAATACCCTGCGAAGCGTCAACCACCAACAGAGCGCCTTCACACGCCTGCAAACTACGAGAGACTTCATAGCTAAAATCAACGTGCCCAGGGGTGTCAATTAAATTAAGTTGCGTATTTTTATAATTCATCCTCACTGGCTGCAACTTAATGGTAATGCCTTTTTCGCGCTCAAGATCCATACTATCAAGCAGCTGCGACTTCATATCGCGTTTTTCAACTGTTTCGGTTATTTCCATTAGTCTATCCGCTAGCGTACTTTTACCGTGGTCAATATGAGCAATAATGCAAAAATTTCTAATATTACTCATCGTTTAATTTCCCTTTGCATCGTATTTTTTAAAGAAGAAGTGAGCAAAACGTTGAATAATTGGGTCAACCTCTTTTAGGCGCAGGAGCTTACTGAAAAGCACATAACTTGCACCGCTAATAGCAACAATGGTAGCAAACTTATAAAAGCCAGCAAAGAAGCTTTGGTCAGTTGCATTAAATGAGAAGATAATCACGCTGATATAGGTAACGACCGCCATAAAGCCAGTCGCCGATGCCATGCGTGCCACGGCATGCACAAAATAAACATCAAATAACTTTGGAATACGTGACGACATAATGATGAATAAAATAATTACTTCAAATACCGCCCAAATAACCTGCGCCCACGCGAGCCCATAAGCACCCATATTGAGTCCCATCGTAAACCAAACTGCCAGTGTTACGCAAAGAATAATACTGGCAATCGAAATATAAAGCGGTGTTTTGGTATCTTTTTGCGCATAAAAACTTCTAGCAGCAATGTGATAAATTGAGCGGAAAAGAATAGCAACAGATAAAATACCCAGTAAGCCAGCCATCAGTGGATCACCTCCGTTTTTAATAAAGTGGACAAGATAGCCACGAGTGAAGTAGGTGATGACGGCCACTGGCAGAGCAATCCAAATAATGACGCGAAGCACCGTTTGCAGTTCTTTTTTAAATAGGTCTGGTCGCCCCTGGCTAAGTCGTTCTGTCATCTGTGGAAATGCAGCAGTAGAAATTGCCACACCGATAAGATTAATTGGTACCATATACAGCGTTGTTGCCTGCTGATAAATACGAACCGTTCCGGCCGCCATACGAGACGCCAGGTTTGTATCAACAATACTGCTTACGTAATCAATACCTTGGTCAAACGAACGAGCTGGCAGAAGCCTAAGCACCTGACGAAAACCTTTATTCTTCCAAAAAATCTTCATTCGATAATCAAATCCAAGCCCAAATAGCCCAATACTACTCACAACCAATTGCATAATTGAACCGAGCACAACACCGAGCGCTACACCCATAATGCCGCCTTCAAAAATCTGCACACCAAAAATGGTGATACCATTAGTAAATACCGTAATACCAATGATAATACCGATGTTATAAATCGCAGGGGCAAGGGCGTAAAAGGTAAAACGTCCAACTGCCTGCTGCATGCTGGCAATCACCGTTGCAATGGCAAATAGGAAAGGATTAATGGCAATCACGCGCATCATACTCACCGCTAAACCTCGCCCAGATTCATCAAGCCCCGGAGCCACAATATATTGCACAAGCGGTTCAGCAAAAATAATGATAAAAATACTGGCGATAAAAGTAACAAGCGCCATAAAGTTCACCATGCTGGTACTTAGTTCCCACGCCGATTTTTTGTTATAGTTTGCTAATCGTTCATTGAAAACAGGAATAAAAGTAACACTCAATGCCCCCGAAACAAGAATAAAGAACATGAAGTCGGGGATGGTAAATGCAACTGTATAGGCATCAATTCCTACTGGATATGTGTCAAGGTAATAACTATTTAAAAGACGGTCGCGAAAGAGCCCAAGAAGGCTAGCGATAAGCGTGGAGCTTGCAAGAAGCGCTGCAGCAAGTTGCAATGATATGCGTTGATTGGCTTTTGCAACAGCAGTTCGAACTCGCCCCATATATCTCCTATTTAATTTCTAATAGAGCTCCGCTGTTTTTGGCAGCTTGGCATCTTTTAGAATTTTATTTACTTCAGGCTCGTCGATTGTTTCTTTTTTAATCAGTTCTTCAGAAAGCTTTTTTAAAGCTGGCATATTGGCTTTTAAGATTACCTCAGCTCGATAGGACGCTTCTTTCATTAAGTTAGAAACTTCTTTATCGATCTGCTTGGCTGTATCTTCAGAATATGGCCGCTCGTGCACCATTCGATCAAACATCATTCCGCCGTTATCTTCATGAAAGACTTGGTCTCTTAGTTCTTTACCCATGCCTTGCTCAATAACCATATCGCGAGCAATTTCTGTTGCTTTTCGAAGATCACTATTTGCACCAGTTGTTACATGGTCTGCGCCGTATTGAATTTTTTCCGCAATTCGACCACCCATTGCTCTCGCAAGCACATCTTTAAATTCAACAATTGAGGTGTAGTATTTATCTTCTGGTGGCAAAAACCATGTTACGCCACCGGTGCCACCACGCGGAATAATTGTTACTTTATGTACAGGATCGCTATCTGGCAACACGTGTCCAACTACTGCGTGCCCAGCTTCGTGATATGCCGTCATTTCTTTATCTTTATCGTTAATAATTCGAGTCTTTCGCTCTGGGCCAATTGCTACTTTTTCAAACGCTTCAGTTAAGTCGCTATTGTTAATAGTTTTTCGGTTATGGCGTGCAGCAATAATCGCAGATTCGTTTGCAATGTTTGCAAGATCCGCACCGCTGCTACCAGCTGTTTTCGCAGCAAGCGCATCAATATCAACGGTGTCGTCAACTGGTTTATTTTTAAAATGCACCTTAAGAATTGACTCACGATCTTTTCGTTCTGGAAGTGTAATACCAACTCGACGATCAAAGCGACCAGGTCGAAGAAGCGCTGGATCAAGCACATCTGCACGGTTGGTAGCCGCCAAAACAATCACATTCGTATCTGTCTCGAACCCATCCATTTCCACAAGAATTTGGTTGAGCGTTTGTTCACGCTCGTCATGACCGCCGCCCATGCCACTGCCACGCTTTCGCCCAACTGCATCAATCTCATCAATAAAGATAATGCACGGGGCATTCTTCTTAGCTTTTGTGAAAAGATCACGCACACGGCTCGCGCCAACACCAACAAACATTTCAACAAACTCAGAACCAGAGATACTAAAGAACGGCGCATTTGCCTCACCCGCAACGGCGCGTGCCAGCATTGTTTTACCTGTTCCCGGAGGACCAACCAATAAAACACCTTTGGGAATTTTTGCACCAACTTGCTTAAACTTCTTTGGGTTTTTCAAGAAATCTACTACTTCGTAGAGATCTTCTTTTGCTTCGTTATTGCCTGCAATGTCATCAAACAACACCTTTTCTTTATCAGTACCATAAAGCTTTGCTTTACTTCGCCCAAACCCTAGTGCCTGATTGCTCTGACCTTGAGCTTGGCGCATTAAGAAGAAGAAAAGTCCGCCAATAAGAAGAATCGGAAGAAGTAAACTTAGTACATTCCAAATAGTACTTCCTGTCGTTGATGGCTTTTCAACCACAACTTCTGCCTTCGTGTCTTGTCGTAAGCCCTGTTCATAAATACTGCTGCCGGCTTCTTTATAAGACTGCTGCGTTGGCTCGTTTTTGCCTTTAGGAGTAATCTTGATATTTTCACCTTGCAGTTCAAGTTTTGAAATCTCTCCGTTATTTGCCCTCTTAATAACATCTGAAAACGCAACGTCGTCAAGCTTTTTCTGCGGAGAAATAATTGCAATCGCCGTTAATATAAACAGCACCAAAACTGCCCAAAATATAGTGGTTCTTAAAAAGTTATTTGGACCCTTTTTGTTTGGCAATTTTTTCTTCATTTTTTTTGGAATCTTCTTCATAGATATTCTTCGCTTTTTCGGCATCCTTTCAGTGTGTTTTATTAGGGGAAATTAACCCTTCTAGCTTACCACGTTATCAGGGTGTACGACAATAAAAGTCTTTTTTGTAAACGCCAGCTCTACACCACCGCCAATTTGATAGATCGTATTAGCTTTAGCTGTTTTAATTGCAAGTAGTCCGGCTTTAAGCTGCGGATACGTTGCACGGGTAAGATATTTTAAAAGCTCTATAGCAGTCGCTTCATCTATGCTAATAAAAAAATAGCGGCTATATTCACTTCGTTTTACTTCTGAAACTTCTAATAGTTTTTTTGCTTCTTCGTTCATTTCTTTCTGCAAGTCAACCTGTCCGTCATGCAGCTTTAAAAATCGCTGCTTTTCACTTAAAGATAATTTCGAAGTAATATTTAGCCGCACATAGTTTCTTAAATATTTTTCATCTGTATTTGTTTCATCTTCGCACCACAAAAGGCTGCGTTGCTTTGCATAGTTATATAATTCATCTTTTTGTAGATGGAGCAGGGGACGAATGATAGTTTTTTCGCTGCGCAGTGCGCTAATACCACGCCAACCAGTACCACGAAGAATATTAATAATCATCGTTTCTAAAACATCATCTGCATGATGTGCCGTTATAATCGCTACTGCTTTTTGCTTTGTTCTTGCTGCTTCTAAAAATGTATAGCGCGCACTTCTCGCTGCTTCTTCACTTGCCGCTTCACCCAACTTTTCTTCTTTAGAAATAAAAGGTAAATTGTATTTAGCCGCAAGCTCCTCCACAAATTGCGCGTCTTTCTTAGATTCTTTACGAATACCATGATCAAAATGTGCAACAACAAGTTCAAGATTTTTCTGCCGAGACAAAAGATCCAAAAGCACAACAGAATCAACACCGCCAGAGACAGCAACGATGTATTTCCCAGTTTTGATATTAATCAATTCCATAGTTATACATAGAGTAGCACGATAAAATGGATCATGTTTTGATGGGTTGTTTTATAAAACGAATGATCCCAAAGCTACCAATTGATATGCCATAGGCAATGCTTACCACATGCCCCACAGTAGGAAGAATCTTTTGATTTGACCCAGGCAGTATAGAGTCTTTCACATACACTAACTCGTCATACAGCGGGCGAACTGAAAGTATTCTCTTTTTATCTTCATCAGTCAGCGAAGGAAGGTTCTTTTGAAGTTCTTTTACTGAAGAGTGAAAGTTTGGATGGCGCTTAAAGTAACGTGGGTTTATTCTGTCTAGATTGCCAATTTTACCACAAAGACAGACTGCCCTATGCATAACATTCTTTCTTTTTGAGAACACACTCAACGCTACACTCGCCCCTGCGCTTACACCAACAATAGAAACGGTATGCCCCTCCTGAATTAGTTCGTCTATCTTTTTTAGTAGTCCCTCCATTCGATCATCAAACGTATCGTTCTCGAGCCAGTTCATCGTATAGATAAGAGACTGCACTCCAAATATCCGCCACCATCTTACTGTTGATGCTTGGCGACCTAGTTTATGATCGCCAAGTCCTGGGATATAAATAATAGTATGAATTTTATTCATACTATTATTATACGCTGCTTCGGATTTTATCGCTGGGGAGTGCCGCTGACAAATGTTAGCGCGTAGCCAATTTTTCCAGCTCGGCCAGCACGACCAATACGGTGAATGTAATCTTCATATGCATTTGGAGTCGAGTAGTTAATCACGTGCGTTACGTCTGAAACATCAATGCCCCGCGCTGCAACGTCAGTTGCAACAAGCACATTAATTTTACTATTTTTAAACTCTCGCAAAGCTCGCTGGCGAGCGCCCTGAGTTTTACCACCATGAATTGCGTCCGTGCTAAATCCTCTTTCACGAAGCTCTTTATTAAGTCGTTCAACACTTCGCTGCGTCTCATCAAAAATGATTGTTTTCTCAACTTTTTCACTAATAAGAACGTCGTGTAGCTTATCCATTTTTTCAGTTTTTACAGAATAGCGAATAATATTCTGCTCGATATTCTCGCCCGTCTCGCCCGTTTTTACAGATACAGTCACTGGGTCAGTTAAGAAGCTTTGAATTAGTTGGTTAATATTTTTATCAAGCGTAGCAGAATAAAAGAATGACTGGCGCTTTGGGCTTGCTTCACCCAAAAGATAGCGAATATCTTTAATAAAGCCCATGTCTACCATACGATCAACTTCGTCTAGTACTACAATATTGCAATCACATAGAGGCAGCGTGCCACGTTCGTAATGATCTTTCACGCGCCCTGGTGTTCCAATAATAATATTCGGGTCTGAACGAAGTTCTTTAAATTGTTTGCCCATTGATGAGCCGCCAATAAGAAGTGCACCGCGCAGTCCGCTACCTTTAGCAAACGAGCGGCAATCTGCTTCAATTTGCTGTGCTAATTCGCGAGTTGGCGCTAAAATAATTGCCTTTGCGCTTCTATCATTCATTAACTTGTTAATAACAGGAAGAGCAAAAGCCGCAGTCTTCCCTGTTCCGGTGTTAGCGATGCCAATCACATCACGACCCTCAATGCCATATGGAATTGATTGGTCTTGAATAGCCGACGGAGTAATAAAGCCTTTTGCTTTTAAATTAGTTTTTAACAGATCGTTTAACGCAAAGTCATTAAACGTATGTTGAGGCTCATATTTCACCTCTTCAACAGGCTTTGCCGCTTGAATAAATTTACTCGGATGGATGAACTGCTTGTTCGGTCCTTTCCGACGTTGGTTTCTGCCGCCAAAAGAGCGACGTGAATTATTGCGCCGAGGCGCAGAATGATAATTTCGAGACATAAAAAAAGAATTCCTTTCGTGTTTATAGTAGTTTTCTCGATTGCTTAATGAATATCGAGTAAAAAACTAGTCACAAACCCGGAATTCATAGATCAATACGTTAATATTAGCATAAATATTTTTATTAGTCAATTTTAAATGCCCGAACTGTGTACCGTCTCTGGAATTGGATATTCCGCCGGTAAAGTTGTTTCTCTAAACTTTTTAAGATTTTCTTCATCAAAATTACTCTCAACCAATTTTAAATATGAACCTGGCAATATAATATATCTGTTATCATTTTCTTTAACGCAAAATTCGTCCTTGCCAACATATGTATATATACATGAGCCAACTTCTACTTCTCCAAGAATATCAGAGGTCACATCTTGTCGAACATAGTGATCTTCTCTTTCATCCATACGCGCAATGTCCTCATCTGAAACTTCAAAAAGGACGCCATTCGGATTAGTAGCAAGTTCATTATCGCGTGGTCTTCTCACATTTAATGCAGCGACGTAGTGGGGGATTTCATGGTCTGGCAACAACTCAAATCGACGAATCGTAGTTGAGTTATCAAGCACAACGCTCCAATTCCTCACCCAACCTTTCAGTTCAGCCGAGATTAACTCGCCAGGATCTCGCCCAATTGTATGTTCAATGCTCTTCTTACTCACCAAAGAGCCGTAGCCAAATACGTATTTTTTATGCATTATTTCTTATTATATTCAGCCGTTGCTTTAAAACAAAAACCCGACTTTATATCATCGGGATATTTTATGCCTGGTAGCAGCGACAGGGATCGAACCTGTGACCTTAGGCTTATGAGTCCTACGCTCTAACCAACTGAGCTACGCTGCCATATAGGTGCAGCGACGATTGTAACAGATATAGCTTTGCTTTTCTAGAGCTCTGCTTCAAATTCATCAAGATCTTCGTGCATGTCGCTTCGGCGGCTAATAAGATCTTGTAATTCTTCGCTGCTGCGTTCGCGACTCCAGGTTGCAAGCCCCAATATGTCAGCTTTGGTAACTGGTTGAATAAACTCTGGTGATGGCATTTTTGTTTTTTCCTTTTTTTGCTTTATTTTTTATTTTGTTTGGTAATGATTTAAATATAGCATACTACTTATATTTTGTCAATATTAAATATCTAGTATGCTATATTTAAACTATGCCCAAAGAAAAGAAGGTAGGAAAGAAGCCTACAGGAAATTGGCGGACTCTCTTTATCCTAATCATATCATGGGGTGCGGCATTAGTATTTGGAATTAGTACCCTCTGGGCATCAGGTCTGATTAGCACAGCCATTAATAACGAGTTGGTTAACTCCTCTATGCAACCGCTCCTTATAGCTCTTCTAATAATTGCTCTGGTTTGGATATTTTTACAATCATTGAAAGTAACATCTTTATTCATAAAACTTTTTCAACTAGCCCTAGCTTTTGGATTTATGTTAATAGCCATGCTATGCATAATTTCTATATCAATTACAGACAGGTCAAATAGCCCCTCTTGTAGCTCACTTAAAAGTCAGTTAGAAATAGCGCAATCCGCTGTTTACTCAATCAATACTGACCTTGGAAGTGGTTCCGGATTTGCAATATCAAACAACGGCTATATATTAACGAACTCTCATGTTATTGATGGGGCAAAAGAAATTTACACTTGGCACTATCCTTCTGAAAATAGCGACTTAACAAAAGTGCCACTTCAGATCGTTAAGAACCAACAAGATATTGATTTAGCGATACTCAGGTTGCCCCATCCAACTCCAGATTATTTATCATTAAGTAGTGATTATGAAGTTGGCGAAGATACATACGCGCTTGGATTCCCTGGTAATACCTTCGATAGCGGATATACAAGTGTAAGCAAAGGTATAGTTTCTCGCCAAATAACAAGTCGAGATAGCGAAGATATTCCCCAAGGCATGGACTTCATCCAAACGGACACAGCGATCAATCCGGGTAATTCTGGCGGACCACTTATTAATCGCTGTGGTGCAATTGGCGTTACTACTGCTATTTCACAATCCGACATAAGCGGCGAATTACCGAGAGAAGAAGGTATCGGGTATGCCGTTAGCGCAAAAACGATTAAAGATATGTTACTTCCTTCTGTAAAATCAGAAATGCAATTTGATTAAAATAAGCCATAACCACTTTGACCAACAGTAGTGAAATGTGATATATATTAGGGTAGGAGAAATTCTAAAATAAAAAAATCAAAATGCTCACTCTTACCTCTATAGCAATCCTGTGTTTTGCGGCAATACTTCATGCCAGCTTTCAGCTGGGCACGAGTCTTTTAACGCTGCTTTCTGGGCACAGCTTGGGTGAAAGAAGATCAAAAGCTCGGCTCATTACTTTAAACGTTGCGTATATTCTTGGCACTATTTTCATCACCACCCTTGCGCTTGCCTCGCTCGGCTATGCTGCAACTTTTATACCTGCAGATTCGCACGATCTTGCATGGAGTATTGTTGCAATTTTAAATGTAATCATTGGCATTTTAGTAATGCTCTTTTATTTTAGAAAAGGCAAAGGAACTCAGCTTTGGATCCCCCGTTCTATGGCTGAATATTTAAGCGAAAGAACAAAAAAAACAAAGCATAGCGCGGAAGCCTTTGTGCTTGGTGGCGGTGCCGTCATCTCTGAACTTCCCTTTTTAATCGCCCCACTCGCAGTCGTTGCCTTGCTTCTTGCAGAAGGAACACCGCTACTACAAATAAGTGGTTTTGTGCTTTATCTTTCACTTACCATTATTCCCCTCACTTTTGTGTCATACCTTGCAACAAAAGATAGAAAAATAACCCCCATTCAGCGCTGGCGTGAAGATAATAAAAAGTTTTTACAATATGTTGCCGGCAGTGGTCTCGTAATTTTAGGAGGCTATTCATTCGTTATCCAAGTAGTTGAAAATTCAGTATTACACGGAGGAGCATTATGAATGATACGTATGTAACAAAGCAACGTAAAACACAGCACAGCGAACCGTTTAACCCTGTGAAGTTGCATAAAAGCATTCTAGAGGCTTGCTTTTCTGTTCGTGCATTTGAAGGTGAAGCGCACCTAACAGCAGAACGAGTGTGTAAGTCTGTGCTTGATTGGATTATTACCAAAAAAGAAGTAACGAGCGACGATATCCGACGACTCGCCGGATTTTATTTAGAAAAATATCACCCTGAAGCAGCCTATGTATATGAACACGAAAAGGTGATGATATAAGGAGAAATATGGCAAAAAACAAAAATAATTATGAATTTGATCTTGTAGTTATCGGTAGTGGAGCTGGCGGAAGTGCAGCGGCAACAATTGCCGCGCGCGAAGGCAAACGCGTTGCCTTAATTGAAGCCGATACATTTGGCGGAACGTCTGCAAACTTTGGCGATGTGCCGATAAAAGCACTTTTACACGCAGCAAAAGTATATGACGAAGCAAAGCATGGTCAAACATTCGGTATTCGCTCTGGAGCTGTTGGCTACAATTACCCTTCCGTTAAAGCCTGGAAAGAAACAGTAGTAAAACGTACCGGCGCAGGTGGCAACGAACGATACTATAAAAACGAAGGCATTGCCGTATTCCACGGGCTTGCACATATGATTAGCCCACACGAAGTAAGTGTAAATCGCCGGCACATTACTGGCGACCATATCCTCATAGCAACTGGCTCGCACTGGGCTTTACCTCAAATCCACGGCATCGAAAAAGCCAAATACCTTACTCCTCGCACTGCGCTCAATATTCTCCGCCCTCCCCGCTCACTCTTTATTATTGGTGGCGGAAGCGTCGGTCTTGAGTTTGCGCAGCTCTTTAGCTCGTTTGGTTCAAAAGTATACGTTTCAGAAATCGCGCCACGCTTTTTACCAAAAGAAGACGAAGAGGTTGGCGAACTAATCGAACGCACGCTTCACGAGCAAAAAGGCGTTACGCCACTCACCCAAACCCGAGTTATGAAAGTGGCAAAAGAAGGTATCGTAAAACGCGTCACTTACGTGCGCGGCAGCACAGAACATTCTGTTAAAGTAGATGAGATTTTAATTGCGGCGGGCAAAGTCCCAACCGTTGATCTTGGGCTTGAAAATGCTGGCGTTGAATACACACCAAAAGGTGTTGAGACAAACGAATATCTTCAAACGAGCTCTAAAAATATTTTTGCAGCGGGCGATGTGCTCGGTGAGCACATGCTTACCCATGCAGCATTGCTTGAAAGCCGTATTGCAGCGCATAATATTTTTAATAAACATAAACTCGAGCCAAGCTATAAAGCAGTACCTCGAATCACCTATGTTGCGCCAGAAGTTGCTTCAGTTGGCTTGGGAGAAGATGATTGCATTAAACGCGACTTAACATATAAAAAAGCTATCGCACCACTTAATATAATTGGGCGGTCAAACATCGCAAATGTTCGTGATGGATTTGTAAAAGTAATTACAGATAAAAAAGGTATTCTCATTGGCGCAACTGTCGTGGCACCACACGCTGGTGAAATTATTCATGAGCTCACTCTTGCTATTCAAAATGATCTTCATGCGCAAGATGTTGCCTCAACTATTCACGCTTTCCCATCCTGGAGTGAAGCCGTTCGCGTTGCCTGTGCGAAAATTAAATAATTAAAAAGAGCCTCAATTGAGGCTCTTTAATAATCTCTTGGTTGCGGGGGCAGGATTTGAACCTGCGACCTTGTGGTTATGAGCCACACGAGCTGACCAGACTGCTCCACCCCGCGATATTGGGTTTTATCATGACCTGGTCTTTTTTGCCTCACTTCATAACCAAGGGCTATGAGCTACTGATGCGAACGGGAGCTGACCAGACTGCTTTCGCCCGCGGCAACGTTATTTATGGTATCACTTTACCAGTGTTATCGCAAGCTATGACTCGCGCGATCCAAACAAAAAATTCATCCACTGCTGAAAGTTCGTTTGCTTTTGAATACGCGGCTCATTTTGCTTTGTTAGCTCATCAGTTACTGTGTTTTCTGGCAGTAAAATCATCTTTTCTCCTGGCGATGCTAACCCCAATCTTTCACGCGCAGCAAGCTCAATAAATTCATCGCTCGCAAAATAGCGCTTTTCGTATTCAAGATTCTGTGTTTCAAGGCGTAATAAATCAACCTCTTGCTTGTGCTGATCAACCTCTTGTTGCAACGTAAAGTTTTTTTGCAAAGCTTCCATGGTGCCCCACATCCAACTTAAGGCAATGAGCAGCGCTGCAACCACCACAACATTATTTAAATTGTAATATTGCTTAAATGTTTGTTTTAATTCTTTGATTTTCATACCAAAATCATTGTAACTTTTTATACACTATTCTGCCAGTAGCGTCATCTGTTATACTACTTTAAGTGCGGGGCTGTAGCTCAGTGGTTAGAGCAGTCGGCTCATAACCGATTGGTCGCTGGTTCGAACCCAGCCAGCCCCACCATTTTATTTTTTAATTATCATTCTCCAGTTTTTTAGAAATTCTAATTCACTGGGCACTTCTTCATCTTCATAGAGCCCAAGGGTTAGCGCAATAATTTCTTTCAATCTATAAAAATATTCAATAACTTCTTCGCGCGACATATCTTCGCCAGTGGCTTCATGCAGCAGACCCTCTATTAAACGTGCTAGGTCTTCTTGCGCAGCCAGCTTACCCTCTGCACTGTTATCATTCCATGTTGGCGATGTGTATTGGTCGAAAAATGCTCTTTCCGCCTCTCCAGTTTCCAAATCTTCTTGATTTTCTAAGATATCTAAAGCCATATCCACCGCCCCGCAAGTAGTTACACCACGAGCTCGCGCCTCTTTTTTGCTATAGCCAGTGGCAATAAAATTATCAACGTAATATTCAATATCTCCATTTGGCATCTTAGCGTCTAGATGCGAAGGCGCAGTAAGCTCCTGGATAACTAATATTAAACAGTAGAGCCTTATGGCATTTGAGTTGCTAGACTCTAGCAATCTATTCTGCGAGACTAGTAAGTGAGTGTTATACTTCGCTAGCTTTTCTAGAAGTATCGCCTTTCTGCTAGAAGAATTTTCAAGCAAAAAATCAGGTACTTCTAGCTCATGGTCTTTACTAAAATCTTCAACCAGCTTGAGATCTGGTTTTGGTCCGCCAAATGAACCTACGCCACCACCCTCATAGAGAGTGAACTTGCGCTCTTTACTCATCTTCTAAATAAAAACCTTCTCGCCTTAAGCGTTCGCACTCTTGCATAAGACGAATTGCCCAATCTTCATACCCTTCGTCAGAAATCTTTTTACCCTTATGTTTCTCTTCAAATTCTTGGAACTCTTTATATAACTGCTGGACTATCGGGCGCCAATACCATGAGCCTTTATCATTACCCTGTTCTTCGCAGGCTTTCTCTACTTCTTCAAGCGTCTTCCCGCCAAAAAAGATTCTCTGGAAATTATTCCTTGATTGCTTGTTCAAAGTATCTAATACGCCGCCGGTTTTTTCAATGTCTTCTGCTGCACGCATAGCCCTTTTTTCATCATTCTCAAAATCTTTTTCTATAATTTCTTGCCGGCGTTCATTTTTGGTGTTGTTCATAATTTTTACAAAACTCTGGTCACGTCTAATTTTGTGAAGCGTGTTCACTATTTCTACAAGTCCTTTTTTTACCTCATCTAGTTCAGCGTTCACGTTCATCTTTTCATCAAAAAGGATACGCTCAGCTTCAAAAATGGCTTTATCTATATCTTCTGGGCTGGGGCTAGGGGTGCCATCCAGTAATTTCTGCACTAAATGCCCTAGGTCGGTTTCGGGGTCAGGCAAGCACGGAAACTGATCTTCAGCTTCCTGAGAGTGTGGAGATAGAGGTGTTTCTAATCTCGTCATAGTTACATAATATCATATTATGTAACAAAAATCAATATATGGCTATGCTTATTCCCAGCGGAACACTTTGAATGCGATAGCATAGACAACAACTCCCCATGCTACTAATAAGCCAATTTGCGGCATGATCTGCAGAAGCGTTTGCCCTTCCGTAATGATGAGTCGAGCGCCATCAACAAGAGGTGTTAGCGGAAGGTACCCAGAAATACCCTGCAACCATTCTGGCATTAGAAAGCGCGGGAAGAAGACACCTGAGAGAAACATCATTGGAAAGGTAATAATCTGAGCAAGTGGCGCAGCTTGATTTGGATTTTTTGCCCAACCACCAACCGCAAGACCGATGCCAAATAGCACTGCTGTGCCAAGAATGATGAGTAGCGCCAGGCTGAAATAGTCGCCTCTCATATTCAGATTGAAAATAGTGAGTGCAACAATAAACATTGTAATAACCGCGAGTAACCCAACAATAACATTGGAAATAACATTGCCGAAGAAATATTGCCAAACTTTTAGCGTTGTTGTGTGATAGCGACGAAGCACGCCCTTTTGCTTGAGCTTTGGAAAGACTTCTGTTGGTCCAAAAATACCAAGCGAGAGAATAGTAAAGCCAAGTAGTCCTGAGAAAATAAAGTCGAATGCCGTTAGCCCTTTCGTGGCTGTTGATTGCACTTTTACTGTAAAGGGCGTTACGGTTGGCACGATGCCAGCGTTTATCTCTTTAAAGGTGCTTTCCATGATCGAACCAAGGGTTTGCCCTGCTTGGGCATTATTCTCGTCATATAAAATTTTGGCTTGCCCAGTTGGATATTTCTCGTTGCCAACTTCACCAAAGTTTTCTGGAAGAATAATTGTGGCATCTAGCTCGCCTTGGTTCATCTTTTCTTTGGCCGCCTTGAGCGTTTTTATCTCTTTATCTATTTTTAATACATCATTCTTTTTTGACTCTTTAACAAATTCTTTAGCAAATTGGTTTTGAGAATTATTTATAAGCGCTACATTAAACGAAACATCTGAATCTCTCCCGAAAATACCACCAAAAACAAATAAGAAGATGAGTGGAAAAAAGAAGGTAAAGAAAATAGCAACTTTATCTCTGAAAAGTCTTTTGACATCTATTTTTGCAAAAACGAAAACGGGCAAAAATGCTTTTTTAAACCACTGCATAGCTATTCCCTTAAATCCTTTCCTGTAAGATCAATGAAGACGTCTTCAAGGTCTGCCTGCTCAACATGCTGCGGTTTTTTAAAGCCTTTTTTAAGTAGTGCTTTTATGAGATTTTTGGGCGTATCAAGAGCAATGATTTTGCCATTATCCATAATCGCCACGCGATCGCATAAAAGCTGCGCCTCTTCCATATAATGAGTGGTTAAGATAACCGTTACGCCTCTGTCGCGCACCTTTTTTACAAGATCCCATAAATTGCGACGAGCCTGCGGATCAAGTCCCGTTGTTGGCTCGTCAAGAAAGAAGACTCTTGGACCGTGAACAAGTGCTGCTGCGATTGAAAAACGTTGTTTTTGCCCGCCTGAAAGATTTTCGACATAGCTATTTGCCTTATCTTCAAGTTGAACATCTTTTAAAAATTGCCTTGGATTTACTCGTTCGCCATAGGTGGCCGAGAAAAATTCAATAAGCTCAGTGAGTTTTGTTTTTTCTTCAAAAGAGGGAGATTGCGGCTGAACACCAATTAGGCCCCTGATGGTCTGAGGTTTTGATGCCACATCAATGCCGTCGACAGCTGCTGAACCACCATCAATTGTTCGAAGAGTCTCAATCATCTCTAAGGTTGTTGTCTTACCTGCGCCATTTGGCCCTAGAATACCAAAAATTTCACCTTCTTTTACTTCAAAAGAAATGTCTTTAACGACTTTTTTACCCTCATACACTTTTGCAAGTTTATCGACCACAACAATAGATTTATTCTTTTTCACTACCTTTATTCTATCTTATTTTTTACTATCAAAAAACCCGGCTTTAGCAGAATTGCTATTACCGGGTATTTTTGGCACCTGTTTGTTTGATACTACTGTATCACCTAGATGCTCGCGCTTGCAAGTTTTTAGCGCTTTTTACGAATAGTTAGAAAACCGTTACGTGGATTTTCAGTTACTTCGTATCCTGAAGGTAGATCTGTTGGTTCACCCTTGTCGTTCTTTTCTACTTTTGCGAAAAAGTAAATTGTTTGGCTTTTTCCGCCACGTAGTGTGACATCTTTTTTGTGCAAGTAATATGTTACCCCTTTTGAGTTTGTGTGACTGTAAGCTGCCATAATAAATTCTCCTCCTCTTTTAACTATTGCCTACGATTTCAACCATACGCCCTCTAAAAACAGATGTCAACAGTTTAACGACGTTTTTGCCTGAATTTAAGCACCGCTTGTAGGAACAAAATAGCCAATAGTCTGAAGATAATAATCACTATTAAAACAAGACAGAGAAGAACACTTATGCCCGCAAGATCGAAAGAAAACAGAGGTGAAGAAAAGTTATGATGATAACTATCTACTGCCGGCAGTTTTAGATCTGTTGATGCCGCTTGCCCTGCTCCAAGGGTGCGCACCCTTTCAATTACACATTGCACATAATCATTGCGAAAAGAGGCAACACCGCCTTGAAATCGCGACCGACATTCAATACTCGCCTGTTGATAAACAGCACTATTGGGGTTTGAAGCATTTGTCGCGTTTGTTGCCGCCTCTATGGCTGCTGCACGGTCTTTTTTGTACGTATTTTCTAGATATATGCCTTTATCAAGGTTTGTGTTCATGTGCGAGCTCACATAGTGCTGTAAATCAAGTAGCTTTTTCTCAAGGGCTTTTGTATCGCCTTTTTTATCAGCTTCTATAACAGCATCTCGCCTTTCAACCATACCAAGGTTGTTAAGCCTTAAAAAAGTGGCCGCGACAAATAATAAAGGAACTAATATAACAATAAGCTGCCATGTTTTTGCCCGGCGTAAAGCCCTTAATTTGTATCGTATTTTGCTATCGTCACCCATATTTTTTATTTCTTTTTTCTATTTTTCATAACTTAACAATAATTATATAAGAATTATCATGCCCTGACCAGATTCGCCAAAAAGCTACGCTTTTTATAAATTGCAAAACCGTGGAATGCGATGAGGAGCGTAACTGGCGCCAGCACAAGATAAGTAGATTTAAAGCCTTCAATATCTCCCATTAGAAAAACAAGGGCGGTAAAAGTAGTCACTGCGATTGTGTCGCCTATACAAACAGCGGCCGCAATAATCGACACATAGACAATTCTATAGCCCGGCAAGTCATCTGCTGCTGCAAACAACCCTTTGAGATATGGCATTGTATAGCCAGTTGTTGATACTTCGTTGGTAATGTTCATCACAGCAACACCGGCTGGAGATTGAATAAACGGACGAATGAAATGTAAAATTGCTGTTCCTATCACTGAATATCTTAGAAGATCGCCGCCTCTTCGCTTGTCGATTACTCGACCAAAAATGTGTGCTGTTGCTAAACCGGACAAAAGAGCTACTGAGCCTAAAGCGCCAATTTGCGCATAGGCTTCATTTCCGCCAGAAGCCCCAATGATGACAACAAAGATAAAAAGATACCACTGAAAACCTGAAATATTTGAATCGACCCCAACAGCTATCGAAGCGATTATGTTGCGCCAGATTTTTTTAATGCTCAATCCGCGAAGAAAAATTTTTTGATGCGTTTTAACAGGTTCGGAAGTATAAAAAAGTGGACCAGCAGCAAGCGAGAGAATAACAGCAGCGATGATAATCATTACTTGCGGACCAAAGGCAAACGCAATCAAACCACCCAGCAGCGGGCTCAGGGCAGTCGTCATACGATCAACAATCTGCATAATGCCAATCTCTTTCCCAGCGTGTTCAATATGTTTTACTTTTGAGAAGTTCACGAGGTGGCAAATTTCATATAACGTTCTTGAGAAGCTGTTTAAAACAAGAAAAATACCAAGAGACCAAAGTCCAAAAATTGGTGTAGTGGTTAAAGATATCATGGAAGGTATGAAAAGGATATTACTCACCATTGTGCCGTGCTTTGGACCAAACCGAGCTACAAAAAAAGCCGATGGAATTGATGCAAGCGCACGAACCAAAAAATAAAGAATGAAGTAAACACCAATAAAAAGTAGGCTGTAGCCTTCTTGGTAAAGAAAAATAGCAACAAATCCACCAATCATACCCATAGCGAGCGTACGTAAAACACGCGCTGCGTAGAGCTCCGACAGTTCAACAAAGCCAATGCTGCGCCAGAAATGAGTTCGCCTTAAGAAACGATGGAAAAGTGAGTGCATTTTTTCTTCTTTTTATCTTTATTTTTTATGCTTACTTCTATTACAACAAAGTAATCGAGCGATAGCAAGTTGATAACTGTTACAATAGACTCATGCATATTTATTTTTCTGGAATTGGCGGCGTTGGGCTTGGGCCGCTTGCTAAAATTGCACTCGACGCTGGATATGAAATTTCGGGTTCTGACAAAGAAGAAAGCCCGATGACAGCTGCATTAAAAAACCAAATAGATATTCATATTGGACAAGAAAAAGAAAATATTGAAGCTGTTCATAAAAAATCTCCGATTGATTGGTTTGTATATAGTTCTGCCCTGCCAAACGATCACCCTGAATTAGCGTTCGCAAAAGAAAATAACATTCGCCTAAGCAAGCGTGATGATTTGCTGGCGCATATTATTCAAGAAAAGAAATTAAAATTAATTGCAGTTGCCGGAACACATGGCAAAACAACAACAACCGCAATGCTTGTCTGGCTCTTTCAGCAATTAAATATTCCTGTTAGTTATTCAATTGGTAGTACGATTAGTTTTGGACCAAGCGGAGCGTACGATAAGAAAAGCGAGTATTTCGTTTATGAATGCGACGAATATGATAAAAACTTTTTACGTTTTCACCCACATATTTCACTTATTACTTCTTTAGATTATGATCATCCCGACACCTACCCCACACTCGAAAGCTATAAAACTGCATTTGCCCATTTTATAAATCAGAGCGAAAGGACAGTCTGCTGGGAAAAAGATAAAAAATATCTTGAGATTAATAACCAAAATATCTTTTGCCCTAACCCATCGCTAGAAGAAACCGTACCACTTGCCGGCAAGCATAATCGTCAAAATGGCGCCCTTGCGCTTGCGGTTATGCAAAAAATTGTTGATCATCCACTAAAAGAAACTGCCTCTCACCTCAGCTCTTTCCCTGGAACAGGTCGTCGATTTGAAAAACTAGCCGATAATCTCTACAGCGATTACGGGCATCATCCTGTAGAAATTGCCGCAACGCTACAAATGGCGCGCGAACTTAACGACCATGTTGCGCTTGTATATCAACCACACCAAAATATTCGCCAGCATGAAATTAAAGATCAATACACAGACTGCATGCAAGATGCTGAGATGATCTATTGGCTTCCAACGTATCTTTCAAGAGAAGATCCTGATCTAAAAGTACTTACGCCCCAAGAGTTGGCGCAAAACCTAACCAACTATGAAGCCGTCTCTTTTAAAGATTTAGACGATGATTTGTGGCAGCATATTCAAGCCGAAAGAAAAGCCGGAACACTGGTTCTTTGTATGGGCGCAGGCACAATAGATGCTTGGGTCCGAGAAAAGTTAGCAAATAGTTAATAAATCTTATGCTTACTGATATACTGGCAGTACTATGACACTCGATAAAGCAACCGCTAGTTGGATCTTGGAAACTAGCTTAACGGCTATTGCTATTGTTGCTATTGCTTGGGCGGCGCATATCATCGGCCATCTTCTTATTAAGCGTATTATTCGCCGCGCCGTAAAAGGGCACCATGTTATTGGCAAGAAATCTAAGCCTTCACGTGATGTTAAAAAACGGCAAGACACGCTTATTTCTATTCTTGATGTGCTTTGGCGCATTATTGTTATTAGCACGGCTCTAGTTGCGCTGTTTAAGCTCTTCTTTCCGCATATCGACCTAACGCCGCTTATTGCAAGTGCCGGAATTATTGGTGTAGCTGTCGGGTTTGGCGCACAAACAATCGTAAGAGATTTTTTAGGTGGTATGTTTATTATCACAGAAAATCAGTACCGTGTTGGCGATGTTGTCGAGCTAGAAGGCACTGGCATTTCTACGCCAGCCTCGGGCACCGTTGAAAGAATTGGCATTCGCTCAACAGTTGTGCGCGACGCTAGTGGCAACGTACATTACGTACCAAATGGTAATATCTCTCATGTCATTAATAAAACAATGGACTTCAGCAACGTACGCTTTACTGTTTCAGTGCAACCAGATACAGATATTGATCATCTTATGGGCGTTATTAACCAAGTTGGCGACAAATTAGCAAATAGCGAAAAGTGGAGCAAGAAAATCATGGAGGCTCCACATTTTCTTAGTCTTGGGTCTTTTAATGATATTGCTCTAGAGGTAAATATTGGCGGCAAAACACAGCCTTCAGAACAGTGGGCTGTAACCAGCGAAATGAAAAAACGCTTACTAAAAGAGTTTCAAAAACAACATATTGAACTGTCGCAGTTTAATCCAGGTTCTTAGTTTTTATTGCGGTCGAGGTGAGGCTAACAGTTGATCGTCTTCAAGTGTTTTTTCTTTAAATGAGCTGAAGTGATTAAGCTTATCGGTTTGTTTTTTATATAGTTTTTGAAATTTCTTTATAGATGCAGAATCTACCGGTCCGGTTGAACTAAAAGCTGGAAAAGAATCTGTTTTTTCTACCTGCCCGCGCACTCCTTCATAGCCTGGACGGCTAAGATCAAGTCTCGATGTTCCATCACGAATGTATAGCGTAACGCTTAACGCTGTCATTAAAAGAACAAGTAAAATAGCACCGATGATTGAAGCTGCGAGGCGATATTCTTTTAGTAAATGCTTAAAGTTAAAAGTCATTTAGCGATCTCCTGTTACGGCATTGCCATTTTGAGGTAGCGACTTTTGTAGCACATTCACCAAGCTGTTATACTCTTGTAAAATTTTAGAAATCTCATCAATATCTTTTGCGACAAGCGCTCTTGCCTCTCTTGTCGCGGTGAGCGTATCGTAAAATGTCACTGGCTGATTCTGACACTTCATTTTTAACACATTAGAGAGCGAATCCTCATATGCTGCGTAATCTTCTTTAAAAGTATCGACAGCTTGCTCATACTTTTTTGTTGTAGCCGTAAAAGTTGATGCTTCATCGAGCCGATTAAACGCAAGCCTTCCATTAAATGGCGACATCAATCTAGTCAGAATCACCTCATACACTTGCCCTCTATTTACGCGCGTTGCCGCATCGCTGCGCTGAATACGCTGCAGTACCACTTGAGCCGAAAGACAGTTTTGACGAATATTTTCGATTTTGGCGTCAGTTAATGGAACAGGAGCTGCGCCCACAGAAGTAATCGGCAAAAAAGTAGCAATCAGAAATGCAGAGAGTGTTAAGAAAAATTTCATTATCATTTTGTTCACCGTCCTATTATGAGAAGTTGGCTACTACTCTGTCAAACTACTTTGCTGGCGCGCTTGTTCAAAAAGGCAAATTGCCGCAGCAGCCGAAGCGTTAAGAGATTCTACACTACCAGATTGCGGAATTGTAACTTTTTGCACGTTCAGCGCTAAAAGCTTATCTGAAACACCGCCGCCTTCATTGCCAATAATCCATGCTGTTTTTTGAGTTAGATCCGTTTTATAAATCGTTGTCTCGGCAGAAAGCGTTGTTGCAAGAACCTGTATTTTTGATTCTTTTATAAGTTGTTTCAAATCAACATTTTCATAAATATCTAAAACAAACTGCGCTCCCATTCCCGAGCGTAAGACTTTCGGCGACCACGCTGATGCCGTGCCACTAGAACAATAGATCTTTCTAATTCCAGCTGCTGCTGCAGTACGCAAAATAGTCCCTACATTGCCAGGATCTTGTACGTCTTCAAGTAAAACGGCGCTCTCTTCTAGCGGCTCAGCTTGTTGGCTTTTAGCATCAATAACGAAAAGTAATCCTATGCCATTTTCAACTACACTTATTTCTTTAAAAAGTGCCTTGCTTATTTGCACGCATTCAGCATTGCCATTTTGGCATTTCTCTATAATTTCTCTCGCTTCGCCATCGAGCAAAGTATCTTCAGTAAAAACACATTGTTTAGGCAAGCCAACATACTGCAAATAACTTTCGGTTAAATGAATACCCTCAAGTAATGTTAAGCCGGTCTTGCTGCGCTCTTTCTGGCTAGAAGAAAGTTTGTTGAGTTGTTTAAATAACTTATTTTGTGATGACGTAATATCATTCATAGAACCTCAGTATAACAAAAAACCTCCAACAAGGAGGTCTTGGTTAAAAATCTGGTGACCCCACGGAGAATCGAACTCCGGTTGCCAGGATGAAAACCTGGTGTCCTAACCACTAGACGATGGGGCCATGGAATTGATAGAACGATAAGTATTGTAACAGATTAAAAACAGATTGTAAAAAGAAAAATAGCCCGAGGGCCGCTCCGCTCGCTATCTTAGCGAACGGAAGCAAACCCATCGGGAAAACTTGTGTCAGGCAGCCGCAGGGATCGGCTGCTGCTTGCGAGCAGGCGAGTTGATGTAGGGATTATTAGTCCCACGCAACTTCATCTTCCTGCCCTTTCTGGCTTCGAGCATGTGCGCCTTCTGTAGAATCTCCGTTTTGAAGATCCAGCGCCCACTCTTTGAACGCTTGAGACGTCCGATGCTCTCGAGGCCATCGAGCACGGCGAGCGTTGCTCGCTTGTGCTCTCTTTTGCAGAGAGGAACATCCTTGTTTGTCATCTTGACAATCTTGCTGACAAGGCGACCCTTTTCGCCATTCAGCCCAAAGATGTCACACCACTCTTTACTGCGAGAGCGGTCGGCAGCCTTCTTCAGCACCAAGAAAACCGCCGCTTCTACTGCCTGATTTACTTCAATTGAGTCGGACAAAAGCCCTTCTCCTTTGTTGAACGTACAAGCAACCGATCAATAACTCAATCGGCTTTTCTGACACCCCGTCAGAAAACTTAGTCTTACTTATTGTTATACTCCGCTTTTCTTGAAAGGTCAATAAAAATATGATGTAAAATTTTTAATCTACTAAAGAAACTTTGCTGCCTTCAATCGTAATCAAGCCTTCTTGCTCTAAACTTTTTAATGCTGGTATGAATCTTTCATCTGCTAGCACCTTTTGGCGCAGCTCGTTTTCGCTCAAGCTACCATCCATCAAAATTTTTAGAATCTTCCCTCTCATTTCGCGGAGTGAACCTTTAAGTGGCGGCTGCTTTTTATAGTGCTTGCTTTGAGATAATCTGCCGCCATGTTGCTTTTTTAAGAACGTTCCATAATCCATAAGCGCATAGTACCATTCGCGAGGTCTCTCTTTATCTAAAGTTATTTCAACCAACTCACTAAGCTCAGCGTCACTCACCGTTTCAACACTATCGGCAAAAAAATGATGAAAATAAACAGTGCGAATATTTGTTTCGATAAATACAACTGGCTGGCTGAACGCATACGCTAAAATTGCGCCAGCTGTGTTTTTTCCGACTCCGGGAAGCAATGTTAGATCTTCAATGGTTGCTGGCATTTTGCCATTAAAATCTTTTTCAATCTTTTGTGCCGCCTGCCATAAAAATTTAGCACGGCGATTGTAGCCCAGCCCGCTCCAAAGCTTCAAAACATCAGAAAGTTTAGCGTTAGATAAAGCTTGCAGGTTAGGAAACTGCGCCATAAACGCTTCGAACTTTGGCTTAACGCGATCAACTTGCGTTTGCTGCAACATAATTTCAGAAACTAAAACATAATACGGATTTATATTTTCTCGCCATGGCATATTACGTTTATTGTCACGGTAAAATTGCCACACTAGTTCTTGAAATTCTTGCGTCGACATACTTTTTATTTTGCACTAAATAGTTAAAATGAAAAACCCGAGACCAAAAAATAGCCTCGGGTTTTCGTTCACTTCCTTTCATAATATCGGAGTCTTTGGGCTGTTACGATAACAAGCGGCGTAAAAATAACTACCATTGCCATCATAACTGGTCGAGCATCCTGCACCGACCCCACTAGTGTCACACCAGCAACGAGCGGTGCATACAACAAGTGCCCCGCGTTATCGGTGATAGACATCACTGTTGCCAGTGATTGCTGAGGTGATTCATGCTGGACTACAGTCTTCATCACTGGTATCATCCAGCCACGAACAAGACCAAACACAGCATACAGCCATATGGTCTCTAGCGATACATTAACACTCAAAATTGTCATTACGATGAGCGAGGCTGCCATTGGTACCGTGAAACGCTGCCACTCTTTGCAACATTCTCCATATCGACGAGCCAAAAGACTGCCGATATAAGCAGCGAAGATATTCAGCGCCCAGCCAAAACCCACTAGTTCAAGTGGCACACCAGCCTGAATCAGTAGTGGAGTTAGCACCCAAATTACCGGGTGTGTTATTTTTGAGCCAACCGCGTAAGCAATGATCAGCCATCGTAGCCTTGCATTGTGAAATACCGTGCTACAAATAACTCTCCACATTTGCTGAAATGGTTTTTGGCTGTGATCTAGTCGCTTTCCCGCATCAATAACCATCAGAGATAAAATCGCTCCAATAGCATACGGAAGAGCTGTCAGACCCATCGCTAAACGCAAATCATATGCGCCTACAATGCCGCCCACAAGCACAGCAGCTGCACTCGCAAGAAGCGCCCAACTCTCGGCGCGACTATTCTCGTGGTTAAGCGAGCGGCCGAGCACTTGGCAATAGGCAACGCGCAGCGGAGCATCTGCCCCACGGCTAATTGCTATGCCAAGACCAACAATAACTTCAGCCAAAATTACATGTGTAAAATTTTGAGCAAAAGCATAACCAATGAACCCAACTGCTGCAATGCTATCTCCAGCAGCGTTACTGAGCCGAGGGCTAAAGCGATCTGCAAACCATCCAGTGGGAATGTTTAAAAAAAGCATCACCACCGTAAAGACAGCCTGGCTCAAGCCGATCTGTGCCAAACTCATACCAATATCTGTATAGAAATCAGTAATAATTGGCATACAGATTAGCATTGCCGTTACAGCTGCTTCGGCCCTCAAAAGTCGCAAACTGCGTAGCGTGCGCTTCATCGTTTTACTCCTTTGTTAGGATATGTGAACGAACAAGCTCTATTTCCAGAGCCAGAGAAATCTCCGATTGGTATCTATTGTTTTAGTTATAAAATCAAAAGTCTCCGTGTTATCGGAGACTTATCTAGCATTAAAAATAAATTTTGTTTTAAAGAATATTCGATAAGTCTCGATTTCGATCATGACCATACACAGCAAAGGCAAGGTAATTGCTTGCCATAGAAATTCGAAAAGTTGACTTATTATTTTTCATAATTATTTATTATAGCATATTTATAATTATATGCAAACTTAAGTACTCTATTGAAATGATTTTACGGAGTGAGGCGATGTATATCGCGAGGGAAGAGCGTTGCCTCTTTGACGTTGTTAAGTCCAACAGTTTTTTGAACTAAACGATCTATGCCCAAGCCGCAGCCACCATGTTGCGGAAGACCATATTTAAATGCCTGTAAGTAATATTTATATCCGGGATCATTCACATCAAGACCGGCAGCTTCCATTTGCTCAACAAGTTTTTCATAACGATGCTCACGCAGTGGCACTGTTGCAATCTCGACCCCGCGGAACAAAAGATCGCCCCAAAGTACAAAATTCTCATCCTGCGGATCTCGCATATGATAGAACTTCATAAGGCTTGCCGGAAACTTTACCGCATATACTAAATCGCTACCAAGCTGTTTTCGTGCATAGTCGCAAATCCAACGCTCTTCATCTGGCGTTAAGTCGTCTTCTTTTGTAGTATCAGTTTTATTCGCTTTGGTATACATCTCGTGGATCTCTGCCACACTAAATGTTGGTACTGTATCGCTTAGTTTTAGATCTGGAGCATTTAAGCTTTTTAGATCTGCTTTGTGTTCTTCATACGTTCGCTTCAAAACATCTTTTGTTACATTAGCCACCATATCGAGCACTTCTTGATGATCTTTGACAAAGCCCATTTCAATATCGAGCATCATAATTTCGCTCATGTGGCGCGTTGTGGCACTAGGTTCTGCGCGATACGTTGAGCCAATTTCAAACACGCGCTCAAACACGCCGACCATCATTTGCTTATAAAACTGCGGGCTTTGCGCTAACGTTGCTTCTTTACCAAAATATTCGAGCTTAAATACTTCTGCGCCACCTTCAGTTGCTTCAGCTAAAAGCTTCGGTGTTTGAATTTCAACAAACTCATGTTTTGTTAAATAGTCGCGAATGTAACGCAACATACTTGCACGGATCTTAAATACTTTTTGTTCTTGAATATTACGAAGACTCAAAACTCGATTTTCAAAAAGCGTGTCAAGATGCTCTGGCTTGTGCGAAATTGGCTTATCTATCTCAATTGGCGGCTCGTCTAAAACTGGAGTTTCAACCGTAAGCGAAACATCGTGCAGTTCGGCTCCACCTGGCGCGCGATCATCAACCACCACCTTGCCTTCTATCGTTAGAACTGTGCCAATTTGCAGCGATCGTAGTTTTTCAACCTCCGACTTTTCTTCAACAAGCGCCTGAGCAATGCCGCTGCGATCACGAATAACAATAAAATTGAGTCCGCCAAGTAAGCGTTTTTTGTGTAACCAACCCTGAAGCACCACTTTCTCATCTGGCTTTTTAGCAATATCGCGAATTAACGTACGACTCATTCTTCCTCTTTCTTCTCAGCATTATCAGCTTCATTTTTTACAGCCCGGCCAAGCATAACTGTAACGATATCTTGCAAGCTCACAACTCCGACTGTCTTCTTATTTTCATCTATTACTATAAACAGATGTGAACGGTGGTGCAAGAAGTCTGCTAATATCTCTTCAGTGGGTTGCTCTTCATTTATTTTATGAACATGCGTATTCATTACCGTCTTTACCATATGCGACTGCTTATCTTTCAACGACACAATATCTTTAATATTTAAAATTCCAACTATTTTGTCTGGACTGCCATCAAAAACCGGAAAAGAGCTATGTCCTGTTTTATGCAACTGATCTAAAACAAGCGGACCAAGCATTTCATTTTTACCAATAGATGCGATCTCTTCTTTTGGTGACATGATATCTTTTGCCGTTTTGGCGGCAAAATGAATAGTTGCAACTAGCGCTTGTTTTTCGTTCTCTTCCAGAAAGTGCGCTTTATCAATAACATGTTCCAATTCTTCTTTTGAATGTATGTTCGTTATAGATTCATGATGTTTTGTGCCAAAAACTCTAAAGACTTTTTCATGCTTTGCAATAAAATTTAAAATTACTGCTTCGTGTTTTTCATACAATTTTTGAGCTGGCTTATGCACAAACTCAAGCGAAGCTAGCAGTTCATAGGTAAAGGCAACAAGTAGTGCGATAACAATCCCAAAAAACCAACCAAAAACAATAATTGAAAGAATAGATATCAGCACAAGAAGCACAGAAATTTTTACATTCTGCAAAGCTTCAACCGCGTCTAGCACTTTTTCTCTTTTTAATTTCTTTATCGCTTCACCATCGCCGTTTTTTGCTCGTCGTTTTAATTCATAGTGGCTTAAGTGGCTGCGCTTAGGCAAAACTGCCGTCACCACTAAAAGCATGGCAAAGAATAGTGTGGCAAGAATGATGAAAAATATATCCATAACTCACTCTCTATTGTACCTGAAAAAGGCTAGATTTGTGTTATGATATAAAAAGTAATTACATAAGGAGTTTAGCAATATGACACCACTACGCTGGGCAATTTTTGGAGCAATTTTTATTGTTATTTTAGGAGCACTTGTGCTCACAAAACAAAGTGACAATATTGATGTAAGTAATGTAAATGAAAACAAAGCAGTTACTAAAAAGTCTGAATCTGAAATTGCTGACCACATTTATGGCAACAAAGATAGCAAAGTTACTTTAATTGAATATGGCGATTTTCAATGTCCTGGTTGTGGCGGGTTACACCCAAATCTAAAGCCAGTTGTTGAAGCAAATAAGGAAAATATAGCGTTTATCTTTCGTAATTTCCCGCTTAGCAGCATCCATCCAAATGCGCTTGCCGCAGCATCTGCCGCTGAAGCCGCAGGCATGCAAGATAAATTTTGGGAGATGCATGATTTATTATTTGAAAACCAAGATGCTTGGAGCAATGCAAAGCTAGAAGACCGAACAAAAGTTTTTGAAGATTATGCAAAACAACTAGAGTTAGATATGGATAAATTCCGCGAAGATGTTGAAAGTAAAGTAGTTTCTCAAAAAATTAAGCGCGACCAAGCGCTAGGCAAAAAAGCAGGCGTAGAGTCGACGCCAACACTTGTTTTGAACGGCAAAAAACTTTCTCAAGATCAATTCTCTAGTAAAGAAGCGCTTGAAAAGACAATCGCAAACGCAATAAAAGAAAATAATCAATAAAATTTCTCAATTAAAAAAGAGGTTCTTTGTTTTAAAACAGAAACCTCTTTTTTCTTAGTGTGCAATATACATTTGCCACTCGGCTGGAACTACATCCACCTCGACTCGCTTGGCACGACTTGGCACCTTACGAACAGTAATCGGCATAGTCACTCCTTGACTTAAGAACAGTCTCGCATCGACCTATATTATTAGTTTTGGCGCGAGACACATCGATCATCTTAGCAAGCCAGGCAAACTGTGTCAATCCTAATTCTTAATTTTGGGTTTATGCACCTAAGCAATTAAGCAATAATTTCGCCCTCTTCGGGGTCGAACCCATAGAGTATAGAATCCTTGTTGTATTACCAACTTATCGTTCTAGTTTTAAGCGTAGCTCCATTATCGGCTTCTTCGCGCCAGCTGATAGTTATTGGACTCTGACTCAATACTGCTTGTTGGCAGCCATACTTCGTAGTGTCAGTCGCGTTTCCATCAACAAACGTCATAGAAGTTTGACCTGGAGATTGGAGAAGTTTGGTGTCAATCTTCATAATCGAAGCTACAAAGGCAGAGGCACCGTCAGAAGCATTAAACCCGTTACAGTTGGGTAACGCGCCATTATTCTTCTGGTTATACATAGTCCATTCTTGCGCCAGTGTGCGCATGTCGGTTTGTCGCTCGTTGTCCCTTGCCATTTGCTGGATACCGTTATAGGCAGCAATGACTAGGGCGGCTAAGATAGCAATGACAATGATGACAATCAGCAGTTCGACGATGGTGAAACCTTGTTGGTGGGATTTCTTTAGATGGTTTAATACTTGATGTTTTTGTTTAAGCATAAGTATCTTATATATTAACCCCTCCGAGGGGATTTGGCAAATGAGAGAAAGCTGCGCGGTATTTTTCTATTTTTAGAATATTCTCTTCTTGCCAATAAAATAAACTAGCGCAATAAACACAATTGTAAATCCAACCACAAAGAAATAGCCTAGCGGATGATTTTGAAATGGCAGATCGAGATTCATGCCATACATGCCAAAAATAACATTTGGCAATGCAATCATTACTGTTGCGGCAGTCAGAATTTTCATAGAACGGTTCAGGTTATTACTTGCAATGGTGGCATAAGCCTCGCGAATGTTGACAATACTTTTAATATGATTTTTGCAGGCTTCGATTGATTGCTCGTTGCTTAGCAATAAATCTTCAACTATATCGTGATCTTGTTGATAGAGCGGAATGTGCTTGCCAATCATAAGACGATTTAAAATTGCAGAGGTTGGCTGCAAGCCGGATAAGAATTCGTTGAACTCATCTTCAATAGTTACAAAATCTACAAAGTCTTTGTTATCAACATCATGTGTTTTTAGGCGAGTACGAATTTCTTTAATGCGACGCCCTGTGTTGTTAATATACACATCATATTGATCTATAATTTGATTAAGGATTTGCAAAAGTAACTTTGTGCGCTGCGTGGTTGAAAACTGCACCTTACCACTGGTAAATTGCTGCAAACGCGGCAAGCTATGTAAAGAAACAGTAATGAGTGATTTTGGCGTCATGACAAAAAGAAGTGGTGCTGTGGTTAGCTCTAGTTCATTATTTACGTACGCATAGCGCACAAAAATATAGATTGTATCGCCTTCATATTCTAGCCGCGGCATTTCATCGGCATCAAGCGCATCGCTCATGTGGCCAACATTAAGCGAGAATTTTTCTACCAAATCATCAATTTCTTCAGTTGTTGGCTCTTCGACGCACACCCAATCACCTGCTCTGTGCTTATCGAGCACGGCAAGCTCCTCAGTATGAATATTTTTGTAATAATAACTAATCATTCATAAGCAGTATATCAGAGTGCTTATGCTTGGTTAAAGAGAACGTTTTAGTTTTTCAGCCGCTTTGCCGTCTGCAATTATGTTTCCTTTTCTGTCTTTAATTGTTATGTATGAGCCACCAACTCCCAGTTCTTCCTCAATAATATAATTATGCTGCTTGGCTTTAGATTGCTGTAAATAATCCCAAATTGTTTTTTGATTTATAGCTGCAAAAGCTGGCTGTAAGTCATGGCTATGATCTACAATCCTGCCATCATGCCGTCTTTCTTTTTTGCAAGACGAGCACTTAATACCGCTGCTTGTGCGTTGCGCATTAACTACCGCGCTGCAAAATGGACACGTTACGCACTTTAATGCGTCTTCTGCACGGTAACCCATCTTTTGCATCATATCTTCATTTCGCATTACAGCAGTTAAGCCGCAGCCGCCAAACTCTTCACCTTTCTCTGCTGCCGCACTTGCCGAAGCATACATTTCGCTCGCTACATCTTCCGCATGTTTTTGCTTCCCTTCATAGCGATCTCGCATTGTTGCAGCGGCAATATATCGAAGACTCTCTAGTTCTTTTTCATATTTTTTATTTGAAGCTTCGCGAATTCTTTGAACGAGCGGGGCAATGTCTTCAAGGTGCTGCTTTAGAATATCGTCCTGTTCTATAACAAATTGCCATGTATCACCACGGTTTTCTTGCTGCCTTCTGCCAGCACGCCATACGCCACCTTTTTGTCGTGACATTTCACTATCATATGCATTCATTAATCTATCCGTAAGGGCACTTTGCTCTTCTTTTGAAAGCTCGGTGTGTATTCTTTCTGCAAGCATTTGCTCACTATCAATTGCCTCATTAATCGACCAATCCATTTCTTTATATAGCGCAAATAGCGCCTGCTTATTTGTATTATCTAGTGACTGTGTTTTTACTGTTATGATTCCTCTTTCGTCTGCAGTAATAACTCTCAGCATACTACGACGCAATTTTGGTTTATAACCCTGAATATCTTCTTCTGGTTCATCAGCCAAAGACTCTGGAAATGGCGAAATCACCACCATCGTATTGGGCGCTTGTCCTGCCGCCATCTGCTCCATAATTTCGAGCTCAATAAGGTGCTGTTTTTCTCGTTCTATTTCAAATACAACGCGCGGATCTTCGGTTGCACGCTTTTTAGCATAATCGGCACCTTCTTCATACATTTTGCGGAGATTTCTTTGTCGCAATATGTCGTTCTCATCTTTTTCTTGGGAATAAAGCTCTCCATTAATTAACTTAAAATCAAACGATGTTCTCATTGAGCCATTAAGCGTTTCAGCAAGCCAGGTGCATTCATCTTCATATATACCAGTTAAGGCTTCCTTATTTTCAAGCCTCTCTGTGCGATAATTTATTTTTTCTTTTGTTAGTGTTGCCACTAAAAAATCCCCTCATCTTTTAGCCCCAAAGACAAGAGGATTTATAGTCACCACCTCTATTAAAACACTTCCTGCTCGGGAACTTTCTTTGCTAAAAACGTATCGGGCTTTCACCGTTGCGGCACAGCTCACGGATTACACGTGATTCCGTTATAAAGCAAAGTCTGTTTGTTAATACTATCTACTATACACACTATCTATGTAGTAGAGTAGTGTTTTATTAACACCATATACGCGCTTTATTCGATAATAGGGGTTTCGTTTGGCTTGCCCGATTTCAAAGTCTTTTCTTTTACAAAGAATGAAACAATAAAGCCAATCAACATGAGAGTCGTTGCGCCATAAAAGATGTTGCGGAGACTGTCGCTAAATGCGTTGACAACCTTATCGTTAAAGCTACTCTGCTTCTTTTTAAAATCTTGTTTTATTTCTTTTGAGATTTTAACCTTTGCCTGTTCTTGCGCAGGTTTTGGCAGCTGCATCGCTGCGACCTGTTGGTTTGCAATCTCTGGAAGCGCTTTATTTATTTCCTTATTCACCTTTTCTTTCTGTTCAACAGTGTTTAAATTAAGCGCTGTGTCCGCATCAACCTTTTTAAGCATGTCTGAAGCCTGCGGTTGCTGCGATAGCATTTCAATATATGGAATTTTTTGAATACTGCCAAGACTTGTTGCAATTCCTGCTGTTAAAATTCCCCCGAAAACTGCTGTACCAATAGTTGAGCCTAAATTTCTAAATAGCTGCGATGAAGCCGTAACAGCGCCGAGTTCTTTTTGTGAAAACTCGTTTTGCACCGCTAAGTTCATGACAGGCATAGCAACACCAAAGCCAACACCAACGAAGAACATCATAACTGCTTCGTGCCAGTAAAGACTGTCTGGCGCTAAAAAGCTCAACGCAAACGTAGCAATAGTAGACACAGCAAAGCCACCCACAAGCAGTGCCTTATATTTGCCAGTTTTTGAAACTACCTGTCCAGTAATGGTGCTGCAGATCACTAAGCCAGCCATAAGAGGGAGCAACATTAAACCAGACTCTGTTGGATCTGCGCCAAACACCTGTTGATTAAACTGTGTGAGATAAAGGATTGAGCCAAGCATTGCAGCACCCACAAGAGCCGCGATGGTCATCATAAGAACAAAGTTGCGATTCTCAAAATGTTTTAACTCCATTATTGGTTCGCTGGCCTTCTTTTCCACCCACACAAATGCACCGACTAATATTGCCGCAACGCTAAGCATAATGGTGCGAAGCGCAAACAAACTCATGCCGCTAGAATCTAAGAAATCTGCAAAAATCTTATCTGTATTGTCGGCAGCAAGCACAATAATAGAGAGCGCAACCGATAGTAAAAGTGCGCCAACATAGTCAATCTTTGGCTTAATTTTTTGTTTAATGCTCGGGCTATAGATTGCGATAATAATAAACGAGATAATACCAATTGGAACATTAATCCAGAACGTCCAACGCCAATCGGTCGTCAGTGAAAAAATCTGATGACCTTCGGTTAAAAAACCTCCTAACAACGGGCCAATAACTGATGCAATACCAAAAACACCACCAAAAAGCCCCATCCATCTTCCACGTTCACGCGGGGCAAACAAATCGCCAATGATAGAAAAGGCGTTGCTCATAATAATACCGCCACCAACACCTTGCAGTGCACGGTAGGCAATAAGCTGTTCAATATTCTGCGAACTTCCGCTTAAAAATGATGAGAGCACAAAAAGGCCAACACCAACTAAAAGTACTGTCCTTCTGCCAAAAATATCTGAAAGTTTTCCAGCAATTGGCACCGTAATGGTCGATGTTAAAAGATACGCTGTAACCACCCAGCTTAAACTGCTGAAACTATTAAATTCTTCGACAATTTTGCCAAGTGCAGTGGCAATAATGGTTTGGTCGAGTGCCACCAAGAACAAACCTGAAAGCACTGCAAGCATAACTATTACTTTTTGTCGCAACGGTATATTATGCAGCATTATTTTTTGCTCTCTTTGGAGCTAGTATCAACTGCTGTTCGCAATGTATCCAACTTTTTATCCAAATGATTAATAAGATCTTGCAAGCTTTCTTCTGTGCAAACACCCAAAATTGCTCTCTTTTTTGGGTGGCCGATAATCATTACCTTATCGCCAGGCTGTATGTTCATGCTTTCTCGCGCCTCTGCGGGGATCACAATCTGCCCCTTTGTCCCCACCGTAGCAGTACCATAAAGTGTTACACCTTCTTTCATTGAGCTTCTCCTATTCTATTTTATTTTTAGCTTCTTATTAAATGTTATACAAATCATACATGTATGTCAAATATATTTGTTATAATTACTGTATGGCAAAGAAGAAAAAGAAGCGGAATAAAGTATACTCTGGGCAAGATGCTGCTGTTCCTAGTGAGCCTATCGTTCATCGCTATACAGCGGTAGATAGAGGGCGCCTTGGACAATGGTGGTTTGAGAAAAAGAAAATTATTAAATACTCTACCATTACTGTTTTAGTAATAATATTTATATCGTGGCTTATTATTGAGCTAATTCGTATGGTTAGTTAGATCTCTTGCAGCTCGAATAACATTATCAAAAAGTGCCGAAACCGTTAACGGTCCAACACCGCCTTTTTGAGGCGTTAACGCTAAGTCTTGCCGTTCATAAACATCGGATGCTAAATCTCCAACTGTCTTATTTTCTTCTGAAGCAACGCCCGCATCAATCACTACTGTATCTGGCCGCAGCATATCACTCGTCACAACTCCAGGAGAACCAGCCGCGGTAACAACAATATCAGCTTTTTGAATTTCTGACTTTATATCTTCAGTTGATGAATCGACAACCGTTACAGCATAGCCAGAATTTTTCCACATTACCGCTAATGGCTGACCAACAAGCCTGCCATTACCCACAATTACAATTTGTTTATTTTTTAATTCAATATTATAGCCAGCAATAAGCCAGTTAATTGCAACTGGGGTTGCGGCGTCAAGAATAGCCTCCACTCCAAGCCCATCAACGTCCTTTTTAGGCTCAACAAGATTTAGTAACTCATTCGTTTCAGAAGTATCTTCAAGCGGCAGCTGAATAATAATACCGTGCACGCTATCGTCTTGATTTAACTTTTGTATAGTATCTTTTGCTTGCGATTGCGACACCTTATACAGTTCAACATCCACAAGAATATCCTGACCATATGCTTTTTTTAAACGAACATATGTATCAATCACTACATCATCTTTAGTTTGAATAATCGCTAGTTTTGGAAAAACATTTTGAGCCTGACGAAGCCCGCGAACCTGCTTCGCCTGTCGTTCTTTAATAAACCCAACCAGCTCTAAACCACTAAGAATTTTCATATCGACTAGCATAGCATAATCTGATAGCTGAGTAGTTAAATTGTAAAAAATACTATTCAAATCGCACAAAATCTGCTAACAATAAGGGTAAGTAATTATTAAGGGAGGAAATAGGTAATTATGAGTGCACTCACAACACTAGCACAAACAGTAACAACATATGATTATCAAACAACAACTAGCACCGGAGATGCAGGAATTGCAGCCTTTGTTGCATCAGCGTTCTTGTTTTTCGTATTTCTTGGAATAGCTCTATACGTGTTTTCAAGCATCGTATTTATGAAGATGTTCCAAAAAGCAAACGAGCCAGGCTGGGCTGGTTGGGTGCCAATTTATAACACATGGAAACTTCTTGAAATCTCTGGCTACCCAGGATGGCTTGTTCTAATTGCACTAGCCGTGGGCTTCATTCCAGTACTTAACCTGCTGTCACCAATCGTATCTATTGCGCTCAGCGTTATTCTTGCAGTTGGCGTTGGCCGTGCATTTGGTAAGCGTGGAGCTGGTTGGTATATCTTCTTGTTCTTCCTCCCGCTCATCAGCCATGCAGTTATTGCATTCGGTGACGCAAAATATAAAAAGCCAACCGAAAAAGATCTTCTATTTAAGATTTAATAGAAAAGCCTTTTAAAAAATAGCACCAGAACTGGTGCTATTTTTATAGCCCCGTAAACCAATCTCTTTTAAAATCCTCCTCTTTAATATGAAATTTTTTTACTAACTCATCGCTAAAATCATCTACCATCTTCGACGGACCAGCAATATAGATTTTTTTATTTTCAAGATTATTAATTTGTTTTTCAATTCTGCCTATAGAAATTCGCTCATCAATAAAAAAGTTAATGTTTACATTTTTGATCTTTTCCGCAAGCTGCTGCAGCTCTTTTTTGAAAAGCAGCTTTTCCTTCTTCGCACTATAAAACAATTGTATGCGTTCAACATCTCTTCTTTCATGCGCAAGCTGTTTTAATATAGAAAAATACGGTGTTATTCCCATGCCACCAGCAATAAAAACAGATGGCTTATCTTCCCACACAAAATCGCCACCAGCAATAGCAAAAGCCCCCGCCTTATCGCCCGGCTCCAACATATCAAGCGCTTGTTTAAAATCACTGCTGCTCACCTGTGTTGTAATCACAATATCTTTTTCGTATGGCGCTGAAGAGATAGTAAAATGCCGCTCCTCCGTCAGAAATTCCGTCTCTAGTTCTAGTCCAATTGTCTGTCCAGCAATCCATTGCATCTCTTTTACGGGCGTAAAAATAAACGAGTAAATGCCGCCTAGCTCTTGCTTCTTTGTTTTAAAAATTAACTCCATAACAATCCCCATGATAACAAAAGAACCTCGCGCAGAGGCTCTTTAACCTTTGTTTAAATGGAGGGCCATCTGGGACTCGAACCCAGGACACCCTGCTTAAGAGGCAGGTGCTCTAACCAGCTGAGCTAATGGCCCATAAACTGTACTATTTATAGCAAAAACAGAGGTAAATGTAAATAAATGGTACACCCGGTAGGATTCGAACCTACGACACCTGGTTCCGAAGACCAGTGCTCTAATCCACTGAGCTACGGGTGCACATCGTGGCTATTATATCAGATAACTTGCCTTTTTACAGGGTTAGCCATTATACTTATGCCTAAGTAAACAAGGAATTTTATATGCCACCAAACACAAATGATACGCCAGATCAAACGCAACCAGCTAACCAGATACCAGATGTAAACAATGCTCCAGTTGTTGATGATACAGTGCCGCCAACAGTTGCGCCGCAACAAGAAAGCTCTCCTGCAGATACTTCTACTTCACCCGCACAAGATGTACCAGCGTCCACAGAGACAGCGCCAGCTGAAGAAAGTGCGAGCACAAGTCCAAATCTCGCCAGCCCACCACCAGTAAGCGAGGCAGATATTCCAGCAAATAATCGTCCAACTCTTGATACTATCAACAATGCACCGCAGCAAGAAACTCCTGCGGCAAGTTCGCTAGAATCAGAAATAGATAAGCTTCCAGAAACTACTCCACTTGAAACTCCGGCGCCAGCACCAGCAGATGCTCCAGCCTCAACACCACCAAGCACTGAAGCGCCAGACAACCTCTCTTCTCAGGCTGTCGATGCAGCACCAGCCCCAGCGCCACCTGCTTTTCCTGAAAACACCAGCGCAAAGCCAGAGAAAAAAGGCTTTTTTGCTAAATTCTTTAAGCATAAATAAGTTTACTTTAAATGAATATTAGAAAAGACGCCCCCTTAAAGGAGCTGACTACTATAAAAATTGGCGGCAAAGCTGACTTTCTTGTCTCTGTTGCTAATAAAGAAGATCTGGTAAAGGCAGTCCAGGCGGTGAAAGCAAAGAATGTACCATTTACAGTCATCGGCGATGGCAGCAATATTATCGCTAAAGACGAAGGCTTTCGAGGTGTTGTTATTCGCAACCGCATGTCTGGTATCGAAATTAACGGTTCAGTTATTAAGGCAAGTGCTGGCGAGGAGTGGGATTCTGTTGTTGAACAATCTGTAGGGCAAGGACTTAGTGGCATCGAGGCACTTTCTAATATTCCTGGCACAGCTGGCGCCGCTCCAGTGCAAAATATTGGCGCTTATGGCCAAGAAGTAGCCGATACATTAGTTGAACTCGAAGCTTATGACACTAAGAATGAACAGTTTGTTGCATTAAAAAACGCTGAATGTGGGTTTTCTTATCGAAATAGTATTTTTAAATCTAGTGAAAAAGGGCGATATATCATCACCTCTATTACACTAGGGCTAACCAAAACCCCCATGCAGCCTCCGTTTTATACTAGTCTAGAAAAATACCTAACCGAGAATAATGTCACCTACTACGACCCAAAAACTATCCGAGACGCAGTTATTGCAATTCGCGCCAATCGCTTACCTAATCCTAAAATTCATCCAAATGCTGGTTCATTTTTTAAAAATCCAATAATAGAAAAATGGGTGCTTGACGAAGCGCAAGAAAATCATAGCGATATGCCAGCATATGATATGGGAAATAATAAATTTAAAGTTCCCGCGGGCTGGCTCATAGAGCAAGTAGATATGAAGGATTATACGGCCCACAACCTTAAGACATATAAAAACAACTCTTTGGTGGTAGTGAATGACAATAACGCTAATTACGAAGATTTGAAAGAATTTCGCTCAGAAATAATCACAGCGGTACGTGATGAATTCCGGATCGAACTCCAGCAAGAGCCTATTGAGCTATAGCACCGCCACTCAGCGTTGTATTTTTGGCTAAAAATGTTTATGCTTTTTAGTAATGAAACGATATAAAAACGCTGGATTTACTATTATTGAGCTCATCATAACCATCTCTATAATGGCCATTTTAACAACTGTGGTGGTGATTAGCTTAAGAACAAGTCAAGAACGTGCAAATGACAAAGAGCGAGCTGATGACGTGGACGCAATCGCACGCACACTTGAAAATATATATAATAATGGAATTCAAAGCTCATCTGATGCCTCATTAAAACAGCCTATGGGTTATCCGGGCACAGTGTGGGTATCTAATATGATTAGTAACCCTTCGCACCCTCAAGTTGTTGCAATTCTCGAGGAGTTAGAACTATCATCCCTGAAAACCCCCGGCAGCTCATCAACAAGTCTTCCTTATAATCTTACAAGTGCCTCTAGCAATGGAGATCCTCCGAGTGTCAGTGCTAATACGTACGTTTACCAGCCCTTAAAAGCCGATAATTCTATCTGTAGTTGGGGAAACGGAGCAATTCATCCAATTCAGCCACGCGCAGAATCTCCTTGCGTTAAATTCAACATTTACTACATGAAAAGTGATGGTACTATCGTAAAGAAAGAGAGTATAAACCGATGACGAAAAAACTTACCTCTCTTTCGGCCGGCTTTAGCGCCATAGAGCTTCTTGTTACTCTTTTTGTTGCTTCTGCGCTTGTGCTTGCCTTTTATCAGCTCTTCACTGTAATCGATGAAGGAAACGTAAACGCAAAAAACGCCGCCATCGCAAGTGACTTAGCATCCTCTAATCTCACTAAATACCCCTCCGTATCTAGCACTGGAAGAACTTGCTCTAATACATCTAGCCCCACTACTCACACGCTCTTGAACAACTCAGGGAATTATGAGGGTCTACCTGGTGATGTCATGCAGAAGGTAACAGTTACCTTTCCAAAAGGCTGTACAAATGATGATTTAGCAAAAATAGAATCAACGGTCACTTATGGTCCAGACGAAAAAAAGGTAACACAGGCTACCTATGTTAATTAAAAAAAGACTACAAAAGGGTTTTACACTAATAGAGCTGCTGGTGATTACCCCAATCATCATTTTAGCTGTTATGGGAACAGTTGCACTTCTTATCAACCTCATTGCAGAAAACGCCATTACAAATGCCGAAAATGCCGCTTCTGCAGAAGTGCAGAGTGCATTAAGCGAAATACAAAATAATTTATCGAGTTCAGAAAAATTTTTAGCTACTAACGAATTATCAGATAGTGGCAAGGCTAGTAATTATGGAAATGCTTCTGACCCTCAAGGAGACTCCTACCCATTTAATGGTATGCAATTAATTGGGAAAACTTACGATCAGACTACCAATGGGCCAGCGTTCCCTGATAGCCCAGCGTCCTGCAACAGCGCAAATAGAGTGAATAATAGTCCGATTCGCCCTACTAACACTATCTACTTTGCAAAAAAAGAGAACTCTACCAAAACAACTTTAAAACGTCGTATATTAACAACTACTTCTCCGAGTATATGTGGTACTAGTATTGTACCTAGAAGCTGCGAAGCTGGAAATACAGCCCCTTGTGCACAAGACGCAATAATAGCTCACGACGTCGTTAAATTTTGGCCTACTTACTATAACGGAAACACTGAAATCGTAGGTACTCGCAATCAAACGACTCTAGATAACGCTACTGCTGTTAAAGTTGAGTTGATTGTTAAAAAAACTATCGGTGGAAAGGATGTAAGGTATAAGGGAGAGGTGCGGTTTGATCTTCTCAATAAGTAAAACGCTTGCGCTTTTTAAAGAAGTGAGCTATTATTTCGATATAACGTAAAAATTAATTAGGGGGCATAAACTAAAATGAGTCTTCAAAAATATCAAAATATAAGTTTAAAGAAAGCACGTGAACAAGGTTTCACCATTGTTGAACTTTTAATTGTAATCATTGTGATTGCTATTTTAGCTGCATTAGTGATTAGTGCGTATACAGGGATACAAACTCAGGCTAGAGATAGCCAAGCCCAGGCAAATGCAAAAAGCGCAAAAACAGCAATTATGGCCTTTAACGCTCAGAAGGAAGCTTGGCCACAAACACTAGCTGATCTAAATCTTTCAGATAACAACGTAAAGCTGGATACTGGCACCCTTAATCTTACGGGCAGTGGTGGCGCAACTGCACCTACTTCTAGTGATGCAGGAAAAGTACAAGTTAAGCTTTGTCCTACTAGTGGCACAAAAACAGGTGCCATCGTCGCTTGGTATAAAATAGCCTCTCCTGCAGGTATTCAAACAGAAAACCTAGGTACTATTGGAACCTGCTAGGCTAACGGGTTTGGCTTCAAAGTCGCTAGAAATATGATATAAATATTAAATCTAGCAATATAACGAAAAAGACGGGATAGAAAGCGCTTCTACTCCGTCTTTTTTATATCCCCCGCTTAGCCTTCTAGGCTTTTTAGCTCACGAGCAATCTTCTCTGCCAGCTCTGGCATATCGCTCTCTTTCATGCCTTTCGTGGTGATGGCTGGCGTGCCAAGGCGAATACCGCTGGGGCGGAATGGCGGCAATGGATCGTCTGGAATGGCATTTTTATTTACCGTTATGCCAACTTTATCGAGCGCCTCTTCAGCTTGTTTGCCGTCAATGCCAAAGCTAGACTTTACATCAATTAAAATCAGGTGATTATCTGTACCATTTGTAATAAGTTTAAACCCTCGTTTTTTCAGCTCTTCTGCTAGAACTTTGGCATTTTTTACTACCTGATTGGCATAATCTTTAAATTCTGGCTGCAAGGCTTCATAAAAGCACACAGCTTTTGCCGCCACAGCGTGCATATGCGGCCCACCCTGCACACCCGGAAAGACAGTTCTGTCAATAATAGTTGGTAAGTTCTCTATGGTTTTTTCTGGCTTTTTAAGCGGGTTGCCAACCTTGCCCATACTTAAAATCATTCCCCCGCGTGGTCCACGAAGCGTTTTATGTGTTGTGGTGGTCATAACATGAAAACCATAATCAAGTGGGTTCTTCGCTACACCGCCAGCAATCAAACCAGCAATGTGCGCCATGTCTGCCATAAGAACAGCATTCACTTCTTTACCAATAGCTGCAAATTTTTCATAATCTAGTTCACGCGGATATGCAGAGAAGCCAGCCAAGATTATCTTTGGCTTATGTTTTAATGCTAACTCTCGGAGTTGATCATAATCAATCTCGCCAGTCTCAACATCTTTCATGCCATAGCGAATAAAGTTATATTGTTTGGCTAAAACAGTAATGGGATGTCCGTGTGTTAAATGCCCACCATGGCTTAGATCCATTGCTAAAACCGTATCTCCCGGCTCAAGCCATGCATGATACACAGCTTCATTAGCCTGCGCGCCAGAGTGCGGCTGCACATTTGCATGGTCTGCTCTAAAGAGCTTTTTCGCACGATCAATCGCTAGTTGCTCCACCTGGTCTGTATTTTGCTGACCACCATAATAGCGTCTTCCTGGATAGCCTTCTGAGTATTTATTGGTAAACACACTCCCTAGTGCCGTTAACACATCTTCAGACACATAATTTTCAGACGGTATAAGCTCTAGCCCTTCAGTTTGTCGTTTTTTCTCGGCAGCAATCAGCCGTTCAATCTCTTTATCTTTCACCAGAACCTCCGTTTCGTTCCTTTTATTTTAGCGTATAAAAGTTACTTGTGCATATATCGTATGTGATATATCATTATTTTTATGAATACGTATAAAGAACGAATTGGCGAGCTTATTCAAGATACACGCTTGCAGCGTGGCATGACACAGCAAGACCTCGCAGACGCGCTTGGAACAAGCCAGAGTGCTATTAATCGTATTGAACGTGGCGGGCAAAACGTTAGCCTAGAAATGCTCGCTCGTATTGGCGATGTTCTTTCGAGTGAAATTGTTTCGTTAAGTCATGCTGGAACTCTTAACTTTAGGATAAGGGGCGGAAAAAAACTTTCTGGCTCAATTGCAGTAAAAGCAAGTAAAAATGCAGCTGTTGGCATCTTGTGTGCTGCACTACTAAACCGCGGCACGACAACAATAAAATATGTTCCAAAAATTGAAGAAGTTAACCGAATTATTGAGGTTCTTAGCAGCATTGGTGTAAAAACTCGTTGGCTTAACGACGACAAAGACCTAGAGATAAAACCGGCTGCCAAGCTAAAATTAGAAAATATAGATGAAGAAGCTGCCCGAAAAACTCGAACAATTATTATGTTTCTTGGTCCGCTGCTTCATACTGCAAAATCGTTCAAGCTGCCTTATGCTGGCGGCTGTAACCTTGGTAAAAGAACAGTTGAGCCACACCTCGCTGGCTTAAAATATTTTGGCCTTGATGTTGTTGCAGCAAATAGTGGCTTCTATGAAGCAAATGTGAAAAAAACTTGCCCAAACAAGCCAATTATCCTTACCGAACGTGGCGATACTGTTACAGAAAATCTTCTGATGGCAGCAGCGAAATGCGAATCAACAACAACTATTCGCAATGCTAGCCCAAATTATATGGTGCAAGATTTATGTTTATTCCTACAAAAACTTGGCGTAAAAATTGAAGGCATTGGCACAACAACACTTAAGATAACTGGCCTGAAAGCAATTAATAAAGATGTTGAAGTATATCCGAGCGAAGATCCGATTGAAGCAATGAGCTTTATCGCTGCTGCAGTTGTGGCAAAGTCTGAAATTACTATCAAACGTGCCCCGATTGAATTTTTAGAAGTTGAGCTGCAAGTTTTAGAAGATATGGGCTTTGAATATTCGAAGTCAGAAGAATATAAAGCTAATAACGGCTATACTCGTTTGGTTGATATTACCACCAAAAACTCTGCTTTAACTGCGCCAAAAGATAAGCTCCATGCACTGCCTTTTCCAGGAGTAAATATGGATAATTTGCCTTTGCTTGGGCTTATTGCAACTATGGCAAAAGGGCAAACGCTTGTGCATGATTGGTCATATGAGAATAGAGCGATTTATTTTACCGAGCTGTCAAAGCTAAATGCTAATATCACGCTTATTGACATGCACCGCGTGTATATAACTGGCCCAACAAAATGGAAGCCAGCCAGCATTATTGCTCCGCAGGCTTTGCGCCCTTCCGTAATTGTTCTTCTTGCCATGCTTGCTGCCGATGGCACATCAACACTGCGCGATGTCTATTCGATAAATCGTGGATATGAAGACCTCGCCAACCGGCTTAACGCACTTGGTGCCGATATAGAATCATTTAGAGAAATTTAAAACGCTGAACCTTCAACTTCAAGTTTGCCGTTTTCGCGAGCAACGGTTCCGACTGCTTCTGCCTTAATGGTTGCACCACTTGAAGATTTTAATGTGAGATTGCTGTCATCTTTTGAACTTACTCTGTAGGCATAGCGTGTGTTGTTGTAGTCTAAGAATATTTCATCGCCACTTTGCAGTTTATCTAGATAATAAAACGGCGAACTTTCGCGAGTTTGCTGCGGTGTTAAGCCAAGCTGAAAGCTCTTGCCTTGAATCGTTACTTTATCATCTTCTTTTGAAGGATTACCCTCTAGTGAAAGATTGTCAATAGGCGAAGATACATTAAGTCGCGGAATGTATAGCTGATTACCTTTTTCACCCGGATTGCTTGATTCTAAAGCGTCGGCTGTTTCATCAATTGGTGTTAACGGCCACCCATTAAGTGCTGGCGTAAGAGAAATAAAACCAGTGTAGCCAATAGCCGCTAGCGCAACAATGCTAAGAAGGACAAGCTTGAGTTTGCCGCCCTCTTTTCTATCGCTGATACCCTCTTGATAATGATATTTCATATTATTTTTAATGGGGCGAATGATGGGAATTGAACCCACGACCTCCGGAACCACAACCCGGCGCTCTAACCAACTGAGCTACATCCGCCATAGATTTCTCGCATTTACCTTGAGCTATTGTAACAAAAAAAGAAGCGTTAATTAAGGGGTTTCTGCGATGTTTTCAGAGTTTTTAGAAGCAGTAGATTCTGGCTGAGCCATATAAACCTTGCTGAATCTCTTCTTCTTTCGATGCACAGGCTTATATCGATACTGCTGAATCGTGGGAATTGTGCGCATTTCAACAGCAGGAAGAGCCCTAGGGAAATTGCTAAGTGACTGCCTAATAAGCCACACTTTGTGTAAATCTTTTTGCCTCTTTTGTTCCCTTATCAGCGCACGCTTTGCGTCCATATCGTAGGCAACTTTTGAAATCTTATATGCGCCAATGGCCTTACGCTTTTTCTCAAGTTCTTTTCGTTTTTGAAACGGAGAAACGGCCGTAGAGCCAATATGCTCTTGGCGTTTTTTATCTGCAAATTCATGGCTATGATAAGGCCTTTTACCCTCTTTAGCGCCGCTAACATAGTCATATATACTCATAAAATTACCTCAAAGATTTCATGTTAGTTGGGTTTATAAATCGATTTGGCGGTGGGGGCGCTGGTCTTTGTTCAGCAGATGGTAGCGGGCGATGGTAACTTGGCTCTTCTCTCTCTGGCTGAAGCATTGCAATAAAGTCTTTGCTCGAGTCATCTGCTTGTCGTGTCTCTTGAAATACCGCTTTTCGGCCTTCTTCATTCAGTACAACTTTTGATTCTTTATAGGCCCGAATTTGCTGACGATTTTTTTCAATTGCCTGTCGCTGCTTAAAAGAACCTCGAGGCAGCTTTTCTAATCTACGCCTACGAAGTCTACCTCGTTGCTGATCGTCATTATAAAAACTGTTCATTTGCTCACCCTTTTATTTGGTACCCCGGGAGGGACTCGAACCCCCGACCTTGAGCTTAGAAGTCTCTTGCTCTTCCAGCTGAGCTACCGGGGCATAGCTGCCATGTATAACTTGGTCTTACAATATTATAGAAAGTAACTCTCTTTTGCACAATCGCATTCTTCGCTTCGAGCGTCTTTAGTATGTCATAAAATATAACCTCTGCTATAGTTAGACCTATGAAAAATCAAAAGACATTTAATCAGTCAACAAACACTATCCGACAACGAACTGCGGTCTTCTTTAGCGAGCGGAAGAAGGGTGTATACCTCAATCTCATGGTCAATACCATAAATATGTTTGGGCTTGGTTTCGCGTCATTCTATTTTCAGACGCAGGGATTAGCGTTTTATAAAATCATGTTGGTCTGGGCAATCGGCCCGCTGGTAACATTACCTTTTCTCTACTTTATCAATCGATGGCACACTAAAACATTACTCAAATTAGGTGTACTGTCCTACGCCGGAGCGGCACTTTCGCTGTTGTTCTACAATGAATACTCATATCTATTATTCAGTGTTTTCAATGGTCTGATGCTCAGTCTATTTTGGATATCTTTCAATACGGTATTTTTTAATCGCCTGGCTGTCAATCAACACGCTAAGGATTCGTCGCTTTACTTTATTTTGCCTGCATTAAGCGGAATGATTATGCCACCACTTGGCGCACTCGTCATTGATAATTTTGGTTACAAGGTCCTATTTCTCATTGCATTCATGGCCTGTATTGTGCCGCTACTATATATTCAAGGCAAATACTTTGACTACAAAGAGAATATAACGTTTAGGCAGGCTAATAAAGCCCTCTCCGGTATCCGTCTGATAGCATTTATAGATTCGGCGATACATTTCTTCCAGTGGCACTTTTTAACTATCTATGCACTTCTTTTCTTAAAGACAGAATATGAGCTTGGTGGCTTACTTGGCTATTTAGCACTCATAAGTCTTTTTGTATCTTTTGCTTTGTCGTATGCCTCAGATAGATACAAAAAGCGCACCGCCATATTACTCCCCTTATTGCTGATAATGAGCATGCTAATTATTGCAATGCCAACCTTAAATAGCCTCACACTCTTAATTCCTATAATTGGCCTGTACGCTATACTCGATAATCTGTCGATGCCCATTCGGTTTGCAGTTCGTTTAGATATGGGTACTGGAGACACGGGCTTCTGGCGAGCTTCAGAATTCTATGGCAACATTGGCAGAACTACAATCTTTGCGCTCTCAGCGGCATTTTTGTATATTGGCAACTATTGGCTTCCGTTTTTCATGTTCGCCATTATAACTGCGATCTTCCCATTGATCATCAAATATAAATTACGTAAAAGAAATCAAAAATGCTAAAAATGGTGCGGGCGGAGAGAATCGAACTCTCGTCACTTGCTTGGAAGGCAGGTATATTAGCCACTATACGACGCCCGCATCCGTAAAATTATATCACGAGAGTGAGTCTAATCCGAGTAACATTGCCAAAAATCCGCCCAAGCCATAAGCGAGCACCGCCGCAATTCCACCCAAAATAAGCGTTTCAGCAGTTGCTTTAACAACATTCGTCTGCGTTACCCTTCCTTTTAAAACTCCGATGGAAGCAAATGCAATAGCAGTTAACAAAGAGCTAGTGAAAAATAAGGCATCAACCGAAATGTGTAGCGTAAATATTGCATCGAGAATATAAACGATTAGCGGCACAGCACCCACCACAACAAAAGCTGCAAATGTGGCAAGCCCTGTTTTTATTGGCGTTCGTTCGTGCCTGTGTTGCTTTTGGTCTTTTTTATTTAAATCTCTTTCAGACTTTGAAGATAAATAGGCGCTTGCTCCCATTGAAAATCCATCTGCCACCAAATTAGCAACGCCTAAGATAATTACAACCACACTGGCAAGCCGCGCACCTGCAGCACCGGCCACGACGGCAAATGTTGTTACCGAACCGTCAATCGCTCCGTAAACAAATTGCGCTAAATATTTCTCAGCTCTCTTCTTCATCTGATTTTTCTTTGCTGTTTTCAATATCTTCTTGGCTTATGGTAATAACGCTCCCAGGGGTAACATCTCCGCCAAGCATTCTTTTTGCCACAATATTTTCAACTGTTCGCTGCACAACACGGCGCAAAGGTCGTGCGCCCAAACGAGGATCGTAGCCTTCATTCACCAACACCGTTTTAGCCTCATCGCTCACCTCCACACTCACTTTTTGCGATTCAAGATTCTTATTCACGCCTTTTAGAATAAGGTCAATCACCTGGTGTAACTCTTGCTTTGTCAGAGGTCTAAAGACGACAATTTCATCAAAGCGGTTTAAAAATTCTGGCTTAAATTGCTGTGTATCAATAAGCTCGTTCGTAAACTCTTCTTCAAATTCTTCGAGCTTTTTGCCTTCGTCTATATATTTTCTAATTTTATCCGCGCCCGCGTTGCTTGTTGCAATAATAATCGCGTCCCTAAAGCTCACCTCTTTGTTGTTGACATCGCGCAATACACCTTCGTCTAGCAGCTGCAGCAATGTATTCAAAACATTGTCGTGCGCTTTTTCAATCTCGTCAAGCAGCACAACACTAAACGGCTGCTTCATTACCTGAGCAGTTAGGCTATTTGGGTTATCTGCCCCATCGGCAATTAGTCGCTGCACGTCATCGCTTTTTACATATTCGTTTAAGTCAACTCGTACCAGCCGATCTTCACCACCAAAATATACTTCGCCCAAAGCTTTAGAAAGTTCCGTTTTTCCAACTCCAGTTGGGCCAAGAAATAGGAACGTGCCTATTGGTCGGTTTTCGTTACGAACGCCAGCGCGTGCCCGGCGCAAAGCATCACTCACCACTTTAACCGCCCGCTTTTGATTAATCATACGCTCATGGATTTTGTCCTCCATGTTAAGTAGCTTTTCTTTTTCTTGCCCTTCATCTGCAACGCCAACTTTCACGTTCATTGTTTGTTCAATTGCCTGCTGCACAGATTTTGCCGTCACGAGTCCGCTTTCAGAATAATTAGCCGATGATTCAAGTAGTTTAAAGGCACGGCCGGGCATAGCTAAGTCATGCACATATCTTGCGCTCAACCGATACGCTTCTTGCAGCGACTGATAGGTATATGTCACTTTATTTTTAAACTCTGTCATAATGAGCTGATTTTGCATCACCTTAAACGTGTCTTCCTCAGAAGATTCTGTAATCATTAGTCTATTTAGCGCATTTACCAAAGAAGGATTTCTTTGCGAAATCTCAAGCCATCTCTGCTCGTCCATCGTAAGAATAATTCTTAATCCACCGCCTTCTAGCACTGGCAAAAGAAGGTTAGTTAGATTAACCGAGCCAACACCTTCTTCAAAAAAGAGCTGCGCATCATCAAGACAAACAATAATATTTTTGGCTTTATATGCTTCAACTAAGACCTGATTCATCAGCTGTTCAATCTCGCCCCTACCTGGCGCTGCAGAAATAAGCGACGAAGCATCAAGCATGATCACCTGGCGAAACTTTAGATTATTCGAAACTCGAGAAGACGCATCAAGCAGATTTTCAGCAAAGCGACGCACAAGCATAGTTTTACCGACCCCAGCAGGTCCAACAAGCGTAATATTCTGCCGTCCGCCACTACTAAAAGTATTGACCATTTGATCTAAAATTTTATCTTGCGATGCTATATCAGCATGAAAGAGTCCACTGTGCGCAATGCGATCGCTCTCGTTGACACCAAAATGTTTTAAAAGGGGAATCCAACCAAATGAAAAATCGCGTGCAATGCCGCCAGTGCGCTTTGGTTTTTCCTGTCTTGCAATAATATCTTGAATTTGATGAAACCACTCTACGCCATTTATTAAATCTTTTTCACCAACTTTTAGTGGTGCTAGAAGCGTTTCAAGATTTGGATTGGTTTTTGCTATTGCCACAATTAAAATCGGTGCAGATACTTTTTCAGCTCCAATTTGCTGCTTTATTTCAAGCGCAAATTGCCATGCGTCGGTCAAAGATTTATTTTCAGCTATTGCCGTTTGCAAAAACGATGCACCAATTCCAAAACGCACGGCAAGAAATTGCCCGCCAGTCGATTTCATCGCTGCCTGCGCAGCACTTGAAAGCGTTGGCGAAGCAGAAAGCTGAGCTAAAATTTCTGCTTCAAGAAGTCCGTCTATACTTTTGCTCGCCATATCTGGCTCTAGATTCTTTAATTCTCCACTCCACCATTTAAAAAGCATTGCCGGAAATACTGCGAGTGAAGCAACGAGCCACCCAAAAGAGATTCCCATAAACAGCAGCCCTATTCCTGCTGCAATCAATAACGCAATTACAGCCAGCAAAGCTGTTTGTAATGGTTTTGTAAACAGCTTTGAAAACCGTGCTTTCGCCGCACGAGAACTAGAATAATTAAAAACTACTGCGTCCATGGCATCCATCCAGCAATTGAAAGAATTAAGCCTAAGATTGGCAAGAACGGAACAACTGGCCAAATAGCGAGTAGAAAAATGCCATAAATACTTGTTGCCAAAAGCACTAAAACGCCAGTTAAAATAATAATTGTTCGCACTAGCGCGCCGATAAATCGTGACACAAGCTTATCAAGCCACGCCTGAAATTTTGCACTAATCGAGCCATCAACATGAGAGTTTGCCGATATCTGACGAAAAGGCGAAAAGAGCGTTTTTAGCAAAAGATCAATCGAAAAATAATCCATTGTGCTTGCCAAGCGCTCGCCAGAAAGGCTCGCCTGCCTACGCCACCCTGCACCATACCACCACGAAATAAGAGCTATTATAAGCATATGCTTATTGTATCATTTTTTCTTCTTTCATATGAGGTATAATAATTGGTAATGTTTCCTGTTATTACTCTTGGCAAAAGTATCCGCGCTGCTATGCATCTTCGCGGTGGTGGCTCAACCTTGCCTGGTCTTGTTGTTGAAAAAATCGACCCAGGATTTTTAAAAAGAACTTTAAAGCAGTTACCTCAAGGTGTTGTTGTGATATCTGGCACAAATGGCAAAACTACTACCACAAAAATGGTGGTTGAGCTTTTGGAATCTCAGGGCTTAAAAGTTTTTAGCAACCCAACTGGCAGCAATTTTACACGCGGCATTGTTAGCTCACTACTCGGCTCTGTTGATTCTAACGGCAAACTAAGTGCCGACATCGCAGTTCTTGAGCTTGATGAAGCGCACGCTGTTCACTTTGTAAAAACCGTCAGGCCTAAATATAGCTTGCTGCTAAATGTTATGCGCGACCAACTTGATAGATTTGGCGAAATTGACACCACCGCACGCATGCTTGAAACAGTAGCTAAAAATACGACCGATGGTGTGGTGTTAAATCGTGAAGATCCACGTGTAAAAGCAATTGCCAATTCTCTTAAAGACCAATCTGTTAGCTATTTTGGCCTAAGCAAAGATGCAAAAAACCACTTTCCTAATGACGACGAGCTGCATGCAAAAAAGAAAACTTCAACTTCTTCGCAAAAATCTGCCAATGATACAGTGCTAGAATCTTTTAAAAATAGCTCGGCCACCTTCACCTTCAACGGCAAAGAAAAGAAAACTTCATTAAAGCTTGATGGTATATATAACGTTTTTAATGCTGCTGCTGCTTTAGCATTAGTAAAAGTAGTTGCTGGCAAAAATTTAAAAGAAGCTGAGCTTTTTAAGGCACTAAAAAATGTTACGCCGGCCTTTGGGCGCGGAGAAATCATTGAAGTTGACGGGCAGCCTCTTGAGCTTGTTTTGGTAAAAAACCCAGCTGGCTTTCGTCTTAGTTTAAAATCTTTTAGCCCGAAAGGGTACGCAACTATGATTGCTATTAATGATAATTATGCCGACGGGCGGGATATGTCTTGGCTGTGGGATGTTGATTTTTCTAGCCTGCAAAAAGATGGCGCTGCAAGCGTCAGCGGTGTTCGAGCATATGATATGGCGCTAAGGCTGCAATATGACGACGTAAAAGTTGAAAATGTTTGCACCGACTTAAAAGCTGCCTTGCGGCAATTTAACAGAGAAAATAAAAGCAAACCAAAACGTATCTTTTGCACCTACACCGCCATGCTCGCAATTAGAAAAGAGCTTGGTAAAACGCTAAAAATGGAGTCTGAAAAATGAGCAAAAAAACGTTAACTATCGTTCAATTGTATCCGCAAGAAATGAATATTTATGGCGACTGGGGAAATGTTTTAACGCTAAAAAAACGACTTGAATGGCAAGGTTACGACGTAAACATTCTTCATCACGAACCGGGAAAAGCTTTTCCTAAAAATGCAGATATTATTATTGGCGGCGGTGGGCAAGATTCTGGGCAAACCAAAGTGCAAGAAGATTTACTAAAAATTGGAAGTGACATTCACAAACTTGCAGACAGCAACGCACCGATGTTACTTATTTGCGGACTTTATCAGCTTTTTGGTCGCTATTTCAAAACCAACGAAGACGATATGATTGAAGGAATTAGTTTATTTAAAGCCGAAACAATTGCAGGCGAAAACCGCATGATTGGCAACATAAATCTTGAAACAGAATTTGGGCAAGTAGTTGGCTATGAAAACCACTCCGGCAGAACCTACCTAGATAAAGGGCAAAAACCTTTTGGCAGCGTCACAAAAGGTGAAGGCAACAATGGCGAGGATAAAACCGAAGGCGCTCGATATAAAAACGTGATTGGCAGCTATCTCCATGGTTCGCTACTCCCTAAGAATCCTCAGCTAGCCGACTTTTTAATCGAGCAAGCTGTTATAAAAAAGTTTGGCGAATTCACACTCAAAAAACATATAGACGATTCTTTTGCTAATCAAGCTCGCAACATTGCAACAAAGCGCCCAAGATAAAAGACCCCCAGGGAAGTGAGGGCCTTTCATCAAATAGCTAAAGTTTCTTTCGCTTAAAGAACCTTACAGTCACTTAAATCAATTACTCCAAGAGACTGCTCTCCAATTACACCCTGTACGGTAACCGTTTGATCATTTTGCACGTTCAACGCTTGGTTTTGGTCTTTAAGATTGCATGATATTTGTGTCATTGAAAACTCTTCAGAAGTTATGCCCTCAGAAAAGCTAAGCCTTCCGTCATTGATATTCGTAATTACAGCTGAAAATTCCACGAGCTTACCGCCCCATTCCTTTTCTGCAGCCACCTGATTAGCCTCAAAAGCATCGCCTAGAGTTTTAACCTCTATTTTTGTTGCTGTTTGCGAGGCTTCAGACTTTGGTTCATCTGATGCGCCTGTCGTTGACGCGTTTTTAGTTACGTTATCAAGTGTGTCGCTAAATATTTTTTGAGAAATAAGAACTAAACCAATCGTTGCAATTGCTAAAATCACCGCTGCAACCGCTTTGCCCTTACCTGATTTTTTACCACTCTTTGTTTGCACAATTCCAATTATGCCGAATACTAAGCCAAGTAGCGCCAATATAAAGGCGATGTTATTGATAATTGGAATAAGTGATAAACAAATTCCAATAATGCCTAATACCATTCCCGCAGTCGCTAAACCTGATTTTTCTTTATGAGCCATTATTACACTCCTTAAACTATTACTTATGTCAGCATTTTAACAAACCATTTATTTGATTACAAATGTCAGTGGTTGCTGATTTATGTAAGCAATAGTCTAAGAGTAATGACAGACAATATTTATGCAGTAATTGGCGAACGAATTAAAAAGCTACGAAAGGTGCGTGGCCTCAGCCAAGAAAAGCTGGCTGAACGAGCTGGAATTGACCGCAGTCATATGGGTTTTATCGAGCAAGGGCGCCGACAGCCAACCATTACTACTCTTCATAAGCTAGCAAAAACTCTCAACATTTCTTTAGAAGAGCTATTTAGAGACTTGTAACTCTTTCAATGTTTCCATCACTTTGCTGCCATGGCCCATTGGCGTTACTCTCCCGAAAACTTTTACTACTTTTCCGTCTGGATTAATAATGAATGTTTTTCTTAAAATTCCTTCTTTGCCAAACATCTTTTTACCCCATGCACCGTAAGCTTCAATAACTGTTCGGTCTGGGTCACTTAAAAGCGTGAAATTAAGCGAGTGTTTTGCTTTAAACTTTTCGTGGCTATTTGGCTCGTCCATAGAGACTCCCACAATCTCTGCACCTAATTCTGCTAAATCGTCTCTAGCATCTCGCAAACTGCACGCCTCAACCGTGCAGCCAGGTGTGTCGTCTTTGGGGTAAAAGTAAAGCACAAGCCACTTTCCAGCGTAGTCTTTTAATGTATGTCGCTTATCATCCGAGCCAACAAGCGAAAAATCTGGCGCAAAATATGGTGGCTGTTTCATACTTCTAGTTTAGCACCATGCGGCTAAATGCGGCTAAATCAGCAACTGTTTTATTAGGATTTCGGTTTTTTGTATCTTTAAACTCTTTTAATCTTCCGTCTGCTCCAAAAGAAAAGTAGATGTCATTATTTATCTTTCCATTGCGCACAATTTTAAAACTATATCGCTCACAAAATGGCTCTCCTTTGCGAATAACTGTCGCAAGCTCGGCTGGCATTGCGTGTTTTGTGTAGCTCATGGATAAAGAAAAACCATCGGCTTCAATGTCTTCAATATTTTTTTGCACAATATGGTTTTCACTATCAGGAATATCGATCAATTCGTCTAGAAGTTCGCTGGGTTCAATCTCAGGATCGCTATTTGGATTCTTTAGCCCTTCTAGGCAACTCATTATTTGTGGAGCAAAGAAAACAGTAGGCCACGCAAGCTTCGGAGAAACTGGCAAAGCAAACTGAGACGTTTGCGAGTGAAAGTCTCCTTTATCATTTGCTGCATATGCTGATCGAACTGCAGATTCTCCGTTTGAAAAATATTCAACCATTTCGATAGACCCAGCTTGAGAATTATTTTCAACACTTGTTGCAATTCTTAAAAAACAAGGAATGGCGGGTTGGGCTGTTTCTATTTTTGCAAAATCTAACGGAGCATATACTTCTCGTTTATATGTACCGGCCATTTCACCTTCAAAAAATGTTTCTGCTAACTTTTGGCACTCAGCAATATCTCGCTCTAATTCTTGGTTGTGGCGCTTCCATATCTCCATCTCTTGTCTCCTCGGTCTGCTTAGATATTATTTCAAATATACTCCCAACATGTTTAGCTAAGCAAGCACAAGAGTTTTCTTGCTTTTTTATCTTACTCTCATCTATACTAAGAGCGAATATTTAAGCATAAGGGATTTATTTAACATGCCTCCGGAATATCCAACAGAAACTCACGAGAAAAAGAGTAAGAAAAAGCTTATTCTCCTTCTTACAGCTTTTACCGTTCTTGTTTCAGGAACAACAGCATTTGGGCTGCTATATTACAAAACAAAGATGAATAGTGATGAAGAGCTGGCAAATAAGCAAAAAACGATCAAAGAGCTTGAAGGACGAAATGCAAATTATCTTAAACAAATTGATTCACTAAAGGCGACAGACAATAAAGAGACTGATGAAGTGATCGCCGACAATTCATTCCGTGAAGTTCCAGAGCTTGGTGTAAAGTATGCGCTGAACGATCAGACGAAGGATTTAATTCCTGTTTACTCAGGGAATAATAAAGTTAGTTTCTCAAATGTTGAGATAGCTAATGCAGAAGCTAGCACTAACTCAACCCCTCAGTGCCTGCTAGGAGGGCTTGGGACAGTTATAAAAGCTGCGCCATCTGATCCAGTTCTCGGAGGTCAAACAGCTGAGCAACTTGCTCAGCAATGGTCTACTCAAGAAGGCGAGAAAAACAACGTCAAGAAAATTGGCGACTCCTATTTTATCTACTTGATCGGCAATCAGCCTTGCTACAATGACTCTCCAATCAAGGCTAAACTTGAAGCTCTCATAACTCCAGCTGCAAGACAAAATGTAATAACAGCGCTACAATCATTTGAGCCTTCTGAATAGAATAAATAACTTCCCTGAGATAATAATTGCCTTTTTAGCAATAGTGCTATTATTTATCTATAAAATAATGCTTACGCTTTGAAAGGATATTATGACAAAAAATTTAAAATGGTTCACCGTGTTTGGGCTCATTTGGTCTGCAGCTTTTTATGCAAGCTTAAACTGGGCAATCTTTGAAACAGCCGACTTTACGCCTATGCTACTGAGCATAATCTATGGCTTTGGGTTCTATATTGCCGGTAATCTATTTGGCGAAAGAGAAAAGAAGTCAAAAAGTAAAAACCTTAGTTCTTTATATGCTTTAAGTGCGCTCCTTACGAGCTTCTTAGGAGCAGTAGCTTGGGTTATTTGGTGGCAGCCAGAGCAAACTAGTTTTCTTATTTATTTGGCTGCAGCATATATTGTAGCGATAGTCATTATGCTTGCTCTTCGCAATTCCAAAAAATAGTCTACAAAACTAAAAATAGCTTTCTTTTTTGAAAGCTATTTTTATATGGTCGGGGTGACTGGATTCGAACCAGCGACCTCACGGTCCCAAACCGTGCGCGCTACCAACTGCGCCACACCCCGATAGACAATATCGACTGAGCTATTATAACAGATAAAAAGAAGAATATGTAAGGTTTTTATCTAAGCATCAATTCGATAGAATCGAGTATCGAGCAATGTGTTAAATGGTTTCCAGATTTCTTTTGCTTTTTTGTGAGTTAAAGTATTTAGCTTAACTAAAATGATCATGAGCATTGAGAGGCCTGTGCATAATAGCGCCTTAACAATATTAAGAATGACAATATGCTGTACGTCCATAAGCATAATGATTGAAAGCGTAATAGAGAAAAGGATTGTCATTATCATCCATTCATTGCTATAGACCTTATTAGACATCTGCATCATGAAATTCGTTCGGTTTTGTTGATTTGCAACAACTGCACTTAGCACTTTTTCAACTTCATCTTGATGATCGCCTTTATAATCAAGGCAAAAACCAATTAGCTTTTCGTATTCTTTTTCTCCATAATCATGGTTGCGATTGCTCTTTTTAGCCGTAATATACTTCTCTATTAAATCCTGAACTTCGTTTCTTGTCTTTTTTGGTAATTTTTTCAGATTGATTTCAAGAGAAAAGAGCGCGTTAGATTCGCTACGAATTATCTTGTGAAGCTCATCAATGCGAGCCTTTTGACCACTTAATACTGGCGAAATATAGAAACCGTATAGGAAAGAGTTTACTGAGAAAAGCGCCAAGGCAGAGCCGCTGAATTCATATGTTGGTAAGTAGAGGAAAGTTATGAAGAATAGGCCAAACAAAATAAAGAAATAGTAGCTGAGTCGGATTTTCTTGAGTAATAAATTTTTCATAATTTAGATAAATCTATTCTAGCCTATGCTTACTTTATTTTGCAAACTCGATTGCACGAGTTTCGCGAATCACGTTCACTTTAATTGTACCTGGATATTGCATGGTGCTTTCAATCTTGTTTGCGATATCTCGAGAAAGCTTAATGGCAGAAAGATCATCAATACTCTGCGGCTTAACAATAACGCGCACTTCGCGCCCAGCACTGATGGCATAGGCTTTATCAATTCCGTCAAAACCGGTGGCAATATTTTCAAGATCTTTCATTCGTTCTATAAAGTTTTCAGCACTTATGTTTCGAGCGCCTGGACGAGCTGCTGACATTGCATCTACAACTCGAATAACTAGTGCTTCTGGCGTCGTTGCTTCAATATCATCGTGGTGGGCTTCAATTGCATGTGCAACTTCTTCACTCATGCCATATTTTCTGGCAAGCTCTGCGGCAATATGATGGTGCTTACCTTCCATACGATGCGTGACGGCTTTGCCAGAATCGTGAAGCAAGGCAGCTGTTTTTACCGTTCGGACATCAGCTCCAACTTCTTCTGCGATTAGCCCGGCAAGGTGCGTCATCTCTGTGCTGTGCTTCAGTACATTTTGCCCATAGCTGGTACGGAATTTAAGCTCGCCAACAAGGCGTAGCATTTCTTTTGGAATACCCACCACGCCAACTTCACGCGCTGCATCTTCACCAGCTCGATCAATTTCTTTGTCAATCTGCTTTTGCGCTTTTGCAACCACTTCTTCAATGCGCGCAGGATGAATTCGCCCATCTTTCATAAGCATCTCAAGCGTAAGCCGTGCAACCTGACGGCGGACAGGATCAAAGCTTGAAAGAACCACCATTCCTGGCGTATCGTCTACCATAACGTCAACACCTGTTGCCCGTTGAATTGCCTGAATATTACGGCCTTCTTTACCGATGATTCGACCTTTCATTTCATCATCTGGAAGTTTAAGCGCGGTTACCGTTCGTTCAGCAGTAACCTCAGAGCTCATACGCTCCATTGCGCTCAGAAGAATTGTCTGTGCCTTTTCTTCTGCATCTGCTTGCGTGTCTGCTTGAAGCTTGCTGACCAAGCCAAGCAAATCTTGCTTAATGTCACGCTCTGTCATTTTCATGAGTTTTTCAGCAGCATCTTTTTTAGAAAGCTTTGCAACCTTTTCAAGCTTTTCTTGCTGCTTTGTTCGAATATCTTTAATTTCAGTTTTCAGCGACTCTACTTCATCTTCACGCTTTCGCAACTTTTCGCCTCGCCTATCTAGCTCTTCTAGTTTTTTATCTAAGTTTACTTCACGCTCAGCAATTCGCTCTTCTGTTTTTTTGATTTCTTTGCGACGATTTTGTTCATCTTTTTTCGCTTCTTCAACAATTTTTAAAGATTCATCTTTAGCGTCAAGCACAATTTTGCTTGCCTTATTGGTTGCCTCTTTAAGCGCTTTTTCTGCCTCTTTAGCTTCGCTTGCATTTTTGCGCTGCGAAACAACAGTTGCACCGCCAACGCCAAGAACCGCACCAACAAGCGCGGCAATAACTCCTTCTACCATAGTTTTTCCTTTCTCGGAATTGTCTTCGCCAAGTGTTCGTCTTGGCGCAAAATTAATCAAAGACGTCCGAATATCATAAATTATTCATTTAGTAAGTCTGCAATAAACTGACTGCTTTAATTATAGCCTTCAAAAACAACAAGAGCAACTCGACTTATGCTACTTTCGGGGCTGCGTAATATGTGCTGGACTTCCATAATGTGGAAGTATTATTTTTTCATTTTTGCCCGACTTTATATCTGAAATACCAGATTTTAACCAATCACCCCCCCTTGCGCCAACGATTAGAATATTTTGCGTGTAGGCAATAGTATTTACCGCAGTTATACCAATTCTCAAACCAGTAAAACTTCCTGGACCTTGAAATACAACTATACCCTTAAGGTCGTTCCAAGAAAGTTTATTTTCTCTTAAAAAATCTTCTAATTCACCTGGTAACTTTATGGCTAGCTGCCGACCAGCTTCCCATGTTTTTTCAGCTATTTTTTTATCATCGTTAAAAAGCAGCATTTCGCACGTTGGCGTACTTGTGTTGAGTGCTAAAATCATTTTGCTTTACCCATAGTCACTTTACGGCCTTCCTCTGAAGTCGGCTCAATGTGAATTGTAATGTGCTCTTTTGGCAAAATCTCGCGAATGCTTTCACCCCATTCAATTAAGGTAATTTTGTTTGGATCATGCACCGATTCTTCTAATTCATGCTGAATAATTCCGGCGTCGTGCAATCTGTAAAAATCGTAATGATAAATGTCAATTTTATCTTTAGCTTTATACACTCTGTTAATTGTAAAGCTTGGGCTCTGTACTTCGTCTTTACTGCCTAACCCTTTTGCGATGCCTTTAATGAGTGTCGTCTTGCCAGCGCCAACATCACCAATAAATTCTAAGCATTCGCCGCCCTCTAGTTTTTTAGCGATCTCTTCACCGAATTCTTTCATTGCCGCCTCAGAATGTATGACTTTTTCTTGCATCATCTAAAACAGTATATCGCGTTCTGAGCTATTAGAGTAAAATAGACTATGAAAAACATTAGCACTAACGACTGAAATTGCTTATAGTATAAGAAGTGGGCATATGAGAATATCCGATGCAACAATTGAAGATTTATTAAAAAAGAGCGGCAGCCTTGCCGACGATCAGTTAGAGATCTTAAAAGAAGAGCAGCGAACAACGCGACGCCCATTACAAGACCTTGTTATTCGTCACGAGCTCATGAGCGAAAAAGAGCTAACTAAACTATATGCTCAATATGCTGGTTTTACTTTTGTTGAGTTAAATCCAGAAAGTATTCCGAGCGATGTTTTAGAACTTATCCCTGAAAGAATCGCCCGTCAATATAACACCGTTGTGTTTAAAAAAGAAGGTAACGAACTTTCGCTTGCAATGGAAGATCCTGATGATGTTCAGGCAGTTGATTTTATCCAAAAACAACTTGGCGCAAGCACGAAAATTTATATTGCAACAAAAGAAAGTATTTTAAGAGCACTTGATAATTATCGGAGCGATTCAACAAAAGAGCTGCACGAAGTTATTGATGTTGAGAAAGATGAAAACGCCGAAAATGCCCAGCAAGTTTCAGAGTCTGACATCGCAGAAGATTCGCCAATTGCACAAACGGTTAACCTGCTTTTAGAATATGCCGTTCGCGCTCATGCATCTGATGTGCATATTGAACCACGCGAAGAATACATTCAGGTACGTTATCGAATAGACGGTGTTTTGCAAGAAGCAAACCGTCTGCCAAAAAATGTTTTAGCCGCTCTTATTAGTCGTATAAAAATTCTTGCCAATCTAAAAATTGACGAACGTCGAGCACCACAAGATGGTCGATTTAAAATTAATATTGCCGGGCACACATATGCACTTCGTGTTTCTACCCTTCCTGTTGCTGATGGCGAAAAGGTGGTAATGCGTATTCTTGACGAAGGCGACAAAGCTTTAACCTTGCAAGAACTTGGGTATTGGGGACGGACGCTTAAAGAAACGCAAGAAGTTATAACCGAGCCTCATGGTATGATCCTTATCACCGGCCCTACTGGATCTGGTAAGTCAACCAGCTTATTTAGCTTGCTGACGATCTTAAATAACCCAACTGTTAACATTTCAACCGTAGAAGATCCGGTTGAATATAAAATTCCTGGCGTCAATCAAACTCAAGTAAACCCAAAAGCAGGTATGACATTTGCCACTGGGCTGCGCGCACTTTTGCGTCAAGATCCTAACATTATAATGGTTGGGGAAATTCGTGATGTTGAGACAGCCGATCTTAGCGTGCAGGCCGCGCTTACTGGTCATTTAGTATTTAGCACGCTTCATACTAACAACGCCGCAACAAGCTTGCCGCGTTTGCTCGATATGGGCATTGAACCATTTTTAATTGCTAGTACGGTTCGGGCAATTATTGGCCAGCGACTTGTGCGTCGTTTGTGCCCTAAGTGCCGCGTTTCGTTTGCTCCTTCAGCCGAAGAGTTACAAAAAATTGCCGACTCTTTTGAACTAAACGATACAAAAATGTATGCTCACATTCATGATCTTGAATCTGCTGCCTTAAATGAAGGTGTTGGCGACGATGTTAAAGAACTTGGATCGAATGAAACAACATTTAAAACATTGTGGCGAGCAAGCGAAAAAGGGTGCGATGCGTGCCGCAACACAGGCTATAAAGGTCGTGTTGGTATTTATGAAATTTTGCCGAATTCAGTTGCAATTCAACAGCTTATTGTTGGCAATGCAACAAGCAATTCTATTCAAGAACAGGCAATCAAAGAAGGTATGGATTCTATGCAGCTCGACGGACTTGTAAAAGCCTTGCGGGGACAAACAAGCATTGAAGAAATTTTAAGAGTAACCCGAGAATAATAAAATGGCACAGTTTACTTACAAAGCAACAAACAATAAAGGCAGTACCGTTTCTGGCACAGTTGAAGCAACCGATAGAAGTGCTGCTATCTCTGCACTAACTCATGAAAACCTAAAGCCAATTAGCGTAAAAGAAAAGCGTGAAGGCGCAAATAGTTTAGATGGTTTTTCTAGTAAGTTTTTAAGAAATAAAGTAAAACCAGATGTTCTTGTTATCTTTACGCGCCAGCTAAGCACTATGGTCGGAGCTGGAGTCCCTTTGCTGCGTGCTTTAAATGCGCTGTATCAACATGCAGACAATCCTTTACTTAAATCAACGCTTGAACAAGTTGCGACAGATGTTCAGGGTGGCGCATCTCTTGCTGACGCGCTAGAGAAACACCCTGCTGTGTTTAACGACGTTTACGTTAATATGGTTCGTGCTGGTGAAGCGGCCGGAATTTTAGAAGACGTTTTAAAGCGCCTTGCCATGCAACAAGAAAAGAGTGCGACCATTCGTAAAAAAGTAAAGGGCGCCATGATTTACCCGGCAGTACTTTTAAGCGTCACGACTATCGCCTTCTTTGGTCTAATGATTTTTGTTATTCCAAATATCGGTAAAATTATTAAAGATATCGGCGGTGAAGATGCAGAGCTTCCCGCCCTGACTCAAGTAATGCTTGGTATTAGTGATTTTACGGTAAGTTATTGGTATATTGTTCTCGCAGTTGGTTTTGGAATTTTCTTTGGTACAAGCCGCTATTTAAGAACTAAAGGTGGTAAAAAGAATTTTCATAAA
>CAZLCC010000012.1:0-97770 GCA_964558365.1 uncultured Candidatus Saccharibacteria bacterium
GGCACACCGTTCTTGTCTACAAGATATTGCCTGTCCCCTGCTTGCCACCCAACAAGCGGCTCTCTGAGCGTAATTGTATAGTCACCGTAGCCAATGCCGCCACCGCTACTTTTTGCAGCACTCACCTCTGGTAGTTTATCGCCTAAATATTCACTAAACCTCTTTTCATTTAGAATGAACCGAAATCTCTCAACAGGATATTTATAAAGATAATCCGCAATAGCATCTTTATAGCGCTGTTCTTGTGGCGGTTTAGTTGGTGATGGGGTAAACGCCACAGAGTTAACAGTTAAAGCATATTGAGTTAAAAGCCAATAAAATAAAACACTCCCAACAACAGCAATAGTTATAACAACTTTCATAATATGGCGCCGGCGAGCACGAGCATGTTCTTGCAAACGAACAGATTGCTCTTTTTGCTGCTCGGTTGGCGCGCGATCTGAGAGTGTTCGACTACGACGAAATGACGTATTATCTTGCCCTGTCATATAGCGCGGCTGGCGTCGAGCCGGCTGACTATTCTTTTTACCCCACCAAGCCATTTTTTATATTTCCTTCTTTGCTGTTTTAATAATTATTTCTACTGTGTCACGAGCAGCATTTGGCTTTGCAAACTTGCCAAGTTTTTCGCCCATTTTATGGCGCAGATTACCGTCGTTAACAAGCAGCATAATTTGTTCAAATAATATATCTGGATTATCTTGAAACGCCAGCTCATCGGCAACAATAACCGCACCTTCTTGTTCATATACTTTAGCATTTTTAACCTGATGACCGCCAGTTAACATTGCGTTTGGAACAACAATAACCGCTTTTTTTAGCGCTGCAAGTTCAAGCATCGTCGTGGCACCTGCTCGGCTTACAACCACGTCCGCCGCCCCAAGCAACTGAGCCATGCCCTGACTAACAAATGGCAAAAGCCTATAATCAGAATCTTGCGGCACTTCATCTTCAAATTGCTCAAACTGCTTTGCGCCCGTAATATGAACAACTGAAGCGTGTGGCAGCACCTTATCAGCAATCGCCAGCATCGCTTTGTTAATCTTCTGCGCACCAAGACCTCCACCGGTAACAACAACAAGTGGCTTACTAGCCGAAAGGCTAAAACTTTCTTTAGCCTTCTTTTGCTCATCTGAAGAGAACGAATGGAATTCACTACCAATAGGAATACCGACATATTTTGTTTTATTCTTTGGATAGTTGTAGTGCTTAAGAGGAGCACCAGTAGCAATTGCCTGCGCCCACGGCGCAAGAATGCGATTTGTAAGCCCAGGATGAGCGTCTGAATCATGGATAACGAATGGAATTCTTAATAGGTGCGCAGCAAGACCAACTGGTAAGCAAACAAAGCCACCTTTTGTAAAAATAACATCAGGTCGCCACGCGACTAACAGCGTAAAACTTTGAATACACCCAAAAATAAAGAGAATACCATCACCTATATTTCGCAGCAGCGTTGGAATATCAAATAGCTGTCCCCACCAAGAAGTACCGTGATAGCGCCGCAGCTTACCTGAAAATATCGCCTTGGTTTTTATATCGGCATTATCATGCTGAATAATTTGCTTTGCTTGGCTAGCAAAGCGCCGATCCGACCAAAAACGAATCTCAAGATTATCAACTTGTGACTTCTTCAATTCTCTAATAATAGCGAGGATTGGCGTTACGTGTCCGCCTGATCCGCCGCCGACCGTCAGCACTTTCATTACTTTTTCCTTCCTTATATTGAATATGCGAAGTATAACGAGAAATTTGGAATACTAACCCCAAAGTTAGCATAATAAACAACAAACTAGTTCCGCCAAAGCTTAATAGAGGCAGCGTAAGACCCGTGAGCGGAAAGAGACCTGTCATTGCGCCAATGTTAACAATAACGTGCGTTGCCACCCAACCAAATACACCAGCCACAAGCAACTTCATCGTCGGATCGCCAACATGATCCATAATGCGCAAAATACGCATTAAAAAGGCCGTAAATAGCGCCAGGAGCGCCAATAACCCCACAAAGCCAAAGAGCTCTCCCATAATTGCAAAAATGGAGTCGTTGACTGCTTCTGGCAAGTAGCCAAAGGCCTGCACGCTCTTTCCTAGTCCCAGCCCAAACATTCCACCAGTGCCAATTGCCAATTTTGCTTGATTAATATGATAGCTTGAGCCGTCTATTTCGTCACTTGGGTTCAAAAAGGTCGTCACACGCTCTATTCGGTGCGGGGCAATCAAAATTAGAAGAATACCTAAACCAACCATTGCCCCAAGTAGCATTAAGCCAATTCGCTTATTAACGCCTGCCACAAACAGCATTGTTGCTAAAATACCAATCATCGCAATGCCTGTTCCCATGTCTTTTTGAAACACAATAATAAACAAAACAGATATAGCTGTTACAATGCCCAAAGGAACAATCGTATCTGGGATGCTATTCACCTTCCCTTCTGCAACTCGTCTTGCTAAAAATCCAGCCGTAAATAAAAGCAAACCAAATTTCACTAGCTCTGCTGGCTGAAAAGTCGTGAAGCCAAGGTTAAACCAGCGACACGCGCCGGAGGTGCATAGCGCGAGTGGCACATTTAAAGCCCCGAAAACAACAAGTAGCGCACAAAGAATAAATGCTGTAATCAGGATTTTTCCAGCATATTTTTCCCATATTTTTAGGGGTATTGATGCCGTAATAGCAAATCCAGTTAGCCCAACCAGCAGAAACATAAGTTGCCGCTGCATAAAGTGAGCTTGGTCAAGCGCATGCCCGCCAGCTTCGTTTATAACCTCAGTACGTGCAGGGCTAATTGCATAAAGTACCACTAAGCCAAGGAGCAATAAAATACCAATATAAATAATTAGTTGATAATCAGGGCGATGGCGTCGCACAAACTGCCGCGAAGAAGAAGCTGCTTCTGCAAATCGCTGTCGCATTATTTAATATATCCTCCAACAAGCGCAAGTAATAACCCTGCGAACCCAGTCACTTGAGCAATTACCCAAAAGCGCATCGTTACTTTTGTTTCTGGCCACCCTTTTGCTTCAAGATGATGATGTAAAGGTGCAGAAATAAAAATCTTTTTCTTAAACAATTTTTTACTAGCAATCTGAATCAAACTCGAGCCAGCTTCAAGTACAAACAATAGACCTATCACCGGAAGAAGGAAAAGTGTGTCAGTCAGCATAGCAACCACACCAAGCGAGGTGCCAAATGCAAACGACCCAACATCACCCATAAAAAATCTTGCTGGATAAATATTAAACCATATATAACTCAAAAGAACACCGAGCACTGTGAAACAAAAACCAGCGATTTCAAAATTACCCTGGAGCAATGCGATTACAGCAAAAACACCGTAGGCCGTTGCTAGCAATCCACCAGCAAGCCCATCTAGCCCATCGCTAATATTGACTGCATTACCCGTTGCAATAACCGCAAAAATAAATAGTGGTATGATCCACCATCCAAGATAAAATTCGCCCATAAACGGAACTTGCACACCTGCATAGCCAAGTTTTGCAAAAAAGAACCACGCCAAAATTGCAGCAACGGCAGTAATCATTAAGAATTTTACGCTTGAACGAAGTCCTTTAACACCGCCACCTAGACCACGAATATTAATAATGTCATCAAGCAGTCCAATCGCCCCGCCTCCAAGCAGCGCTGCAAGTGGTAGCCATGTTTGCTCTCTATCTAGATTAAAAATTAGCGTTACCACGGTAATTGACACGACGCCAATCAAACCAGCCATAGTTGGAATATTGCGCTTAAACTTCTCTGCGTGCAACTTTGTGAACACCTTTAGCGCCTCACCCGTTGTCGAGGTGCTACGCTGCCTCTTCCAAAAACGATAACGATATGCGGCAAAAGTATATACAGGCGTTAAAGCCATCGCGAGCACAAACGCCCCCACGCTAAGTGCAAAAATCTTAATCATTTCGTTTGTCAGTTGAGCTAGTGTTATTCCTTCAAGCATATTTCTCCTTATTATTGCACTGGCGGTATTTTTAAATAATCAATCATCCAATTAGACATATCTGTAAAAATCGGTCCAGCAGCGACCGTACCAGCATAGCCAGGTAGTTTTGAATCTTTTACCTGCACCATTATGACATATCGCGTTTTTTCATTACCACCAAATCCAAGATACGTTCCAATCGAATTATCTTCCGAATATTTTCCTGTTGTTGGGTCAATAATCTCAGAAGTTCCTGTTTTACCACCCACAATATAACCCGATTTATCTTTGCCTTTAAACAATCCTAGCTGGCGCGCCTGATACGTCATTTCTTTTAAATTTGCAGAATTTGCAGGTGTTAACACATCTTTTCTTACTATTGTTGGCTTTTGCTTCTCGATTTTATCGCCTTCTTTTACACCATAAATAAGGGTTGGCTTATAGTACGTTCCACCATTCATCGTTGCTGAAAATGCGGCTGCAACCTGAATCATCGTCATATCAACACCCTGGCCAAACACCATGTTGGCATAACGCACGTTATTCCCCTGCTCTTCGTCTGGGCTAATCATGATTCCCGGTTGCTCACCAGCTTGTTCAATTCCCGTATTCTTACCAAAGAAAAAGTGGTTTTTATAATATTCATATAATTTATCTCTTGCTTGCCTGTTTACCTGCCCGCCACCCATTTGCTGCAGTACATGCACAACACCGGTGTTTAAAGAATAATGCAAAACATCAGTCATTGTTGCTGCCGGGTTAATTGGATCTTCTTCAATGTTGCTAATTTTTGTATCATCAACCTGAATTGAACCAGTGTTATTAAAGGTGCTATTTTTTTTCACCGCCCCAGTATCAAGCCCAACGCCCATACTCAAAACTTTAATAACCGACCCTGGCTCAAAAGGCTCGCTCACTGCCCTGTTTTGCAATACAGAATAATCATTTATCTCGCTATATTTTGATGGATCGTAATTTGGATAGTTTGCCATTGCAACTACGCCACCAGTGTTTGGATCCATAACAACAATATTACCGGTGGTTGCCCCGGCGTTATCAAGGCCTCGCTTCAAAGCCTGTTCTGCATACGCCTGAATATTTCTATCAATCGTAAGCACCAAATCATCGCCATCTTTCGCGGGTATGCTGATGTCGTTCCCACCAATCGTAAGTGGAATACGACGAACGTCGGTAATAGTCTGTAAAACACCTGGCTCGCCTCTTAAACGCTTATCTAACGCACCTTCAATGCCATACTGTCCTTTTCCATCTGCATTAACGTATCCAAGTAACTGCCCCGCTAAACTACCTTCTGGGTACACTCGCTGATCTGCTTCTTGCAAACCAACTCCCACCAATTCCTCTTTCTTCAAAAGTTCAGCCTGCTGTCGAGTAAGTTGGCGAGCTAACACAACATAGCGTAATTTTTTATCATCTAAGCTTTTTTCAAAACCCTCAACCACATTGCCACCAGCAATACGCTGCACCGTTTCAATAACTTTCTTTTTATCTTTCACCTCTTGTGGATCACCAAACGCAGTATATACAGGCTGGTTCAAAACGAGCGGAATTATATTGTTATCGCCTTCTCTAGCATAAATTTTGCCGCGTTTTGCTGGCACATCAAATTTTGCTAGATGCTCTTTATCTGCCTGTTCTTGATAATACCCATGACGAATAATTTGCAAGTAGAAAAGCTGCAACACAAAAATAGCCATTACACCTAAAAGACCAAAGGCAAGTACCTTAGATCTTCCATATCGCTTCAGTAATGGCTTCATATACTCTATTTTATACTAATTTAGGGTTAATTTCGGATAGTATCAACACTAGCTGGCTTGCTTAAATTACTCGCTACTTCGCTATTTTGAATTCGCTCAAGTGCCTGCAAACGTGCATTTTCAACCTCAAGGTCACTCTTTTGGCTTAAAAGCTTCGTTTTTTCGTTATTTAAATCGCTAAGTTCATAGCCATATGTGCTGGTTTTTGTAATTTGTGTAAGATAAATCAATCCCAAAACAGCGACCATTAACGCAACCAGTACGGTATGCGAAACTACTCCAAGTTTTGCGGTTGATTCAAAAGTAATTGTGTTTTGGTTTCGACGCCACCTTCGGTCTTGGCGCCCTGTTTGCAGCGCGCTACTTCTATAGTACGACATGTATTTTTTCCGTTTTTATATTTATTTTGTCTTTTTGGATGTAGCCCCAATTGCTCGAGGCTACATCTAGCCGTTTAGGTTATTTGTGTTTTACAGTAACCTTAAACGCGCGAGACTTGTCAACGATCTTTACTGACATAACAAGCCCTTTCTATGTTTTTATTTTCACTGCGACCCGAAGCTTAGCGCTTCGTGCACGCGGGTTGTGAACATCCTCATTTGCACCGTTAATCGGCTTCTTGGTAAGGATTTTTAACTTAGCCTCATATCCCGAATTCTTTTGCTCGTTAAAATACTGTTTAACGAGTCGATCCTCTAGACTATGAAAGCTAATAACCCCTACTCTCCCGCCATCTTCTAACAAATCTGGTAAAAGTGGCAACAGCTCGCGAATCTGAGCAAGCTCTTGATTCACTTCTAGCCGTAGTGCTTGAAAAGTACGCGTCGCTGGGTGAATTTTCCCCCTTTGACGATGAAAAGTTTTGGCAATAACAGATGCAAGTTCTGCCGTGCTATGGTGCGGTCGTGAATCCACAATAGCCTTAGCAATCCTTTTAGCTTGGCTAGCCTTTTCTTCACCAAATTGGCAAATAATAGTGGCTAGCTCCGCTTCACTATAGGTATTAACCACATTTTCTGCAGTCAGTTCCATGCGACGGTCCATTCTCATATCTAATGGCCCATCGTGCGAAAAGGAAAAACCTCGCTCTGCAATGTCAAGTTGCGGTGACGAAACACCCAAATCAACTAACACCATATCAAACCGCCGCCCTTCAGCAATAAGCTGCTTGGCAGCAGATAAAAAATCCGTATGCAAAAGATGCACGCCGCTTAGCTTAGTCTTTAAAGATTCAATTGCCATATCATCTCTATCAACCAGCGTCGCAAGTGTGGCATCTCCAATATGCTGAATAAACTCGCTTGCATGTCCGCCATAGCCAGCAGTAAGGTCAAGATATGTCTCGCCCTTTTGCGGCTTTAGCTCACGCAGAGTTGCTTCAAGCAATACCGGAATATGTTGGAGTTGTTGTGGTGGATATTCTTTTCTCATAATCGAGGTCACCTAACTGGCAATCAATGTGTTTGTTTTTTGTAAAAGTTTTTGTTTTTGTTTGTCTTTAATAGATACTTCTCGAGAATTACGGTGTAATTCAAAACATCTATTATTTGAGAGACTTATGTGTGTGAGGTGGAGTTTTTTTGGGAGGTGTGTTTAAGGAATGTACAAGAGCTATTATATAGGTGGCAGCTCTCATGTCCACCCACTGACTGCCAGATAGCTGACCTCGCGAGCTTTTCTCCTCGGTTGCTATCTGTTCTTACCAAATTATTAAAGTGCGTTCTATCAACAGGTTTATTCAGCTTCTTTTGGGCTCATAATGCGCCAATACGCACCAGCTCTCACTGCCACTATCTCTTTTGAAATAGTCGCGTAATCAAGCAAGTGTTGTTCTAACGTTACACGCCCTTGCTTCACATCCAGACTTGCTTCAGCTTTTCCAGTACGAAATCGAACGTTTAGATCCGCTACTCTTTCGTCCAGGATGCTTCCCGTTAGCGCTGGCTCAACCTCTCTATCCCAAACTTGCTTAGGATAAAGGTGAAGATATTTACCAAAGCCACGGGTAACAACGACCCCGCTTGCAAATTCATTACGAAGTTCCGCCGGTATTGTTAACCGACGCTTCTCATCGAGTTTGCGCACAAAATAGTCGACTGATGCCATGTCTTCTTCCTGTTAACAGTTTTTTAAATTTTCGTGGTGCTTTTTCTTTTTTGTTTTTTGGTGGTGTTACCCACTGCGACCCACTGACATCAGTTTAATACCCACGGTTACCCACTGCAATAGCAAAAATGATTATAAAAAGAGAACAAGCTAATGTTTATCCACATTTTTGTGGATAAGTCACAATAAAAACAGGGGTAACATCTTTTGATGCCCCCTGCTACTTTGGGCTATTTTACAACAACCATAAGCAATTTAATTTATCGAATAATTAACGATACTGCTTCGGCGCTATAATAGTTGGCTACCTGAAGTGTTAGCCACCCAACCAAGAAGAAAGTATTAATCGCAACTGAAACAATAAGAAGTGTGTTCTTAAAGTCTTCAGATGTGCGAGAAACAATCATAGAATTGCCGCTTACGCAATTTGCGCAATCACATACATCTGCTTGTTTTTTGGTTGTGTTTTTCTTTTTTGTGTTTTTCATAATACTTTTACATTAGCATAAGCTTTATAATAAGTCAAGTATATTTGTTTAATATGTAAAGTTGTTATCGTTTTTTAAGGTATAATACAAACAAATGTTTGGCATTATTTTCAGAATCGCCTGGCGGCTTATGGTGTTTATTGTTGGTGTTGGGTTTATATACCTCACTGTTAGAAGTATCTTTCCTTACCTCGATCGTCGCCTCCCCTTACTACTTGTCGTTATTATTCTTTATATTCTTATCGCCTATCTTGCTGTACCCGCCCTGGTGCGCCTTTGGCGACTTGTCATTAAGCCAAATCACATTCCAATGTATGTAACCACTGGTGACGGCTGGGCTTCGGATCCAGTTAATATTGCCATTGTATGTCATTCTAAAAATCAGCTAATCGACGTTATGCAAGAAGCCGGCTGGACGGTTGCCGACAAATCAACACTTACTTCTGTCTTGCGCGAGGGTTTTTGTATTCTATTTAATCGCTCCTATCCTACTGCGCCGTTTAGTAGTCTCTTTTTGTTCAATCGTCGCCAAGATATTGGTTTTCAAGTCCAGCAAGGCGATCCGCCCACGCCACGGCACAGGCATCATGTTCGTTTTTGGCTGCTCGACCCAATAGCTAGCGACAACCACAACACGTTTTGGCAAAAAGTGCTTGGTCACTTGTTTCAGTCAAATCAACAAATATGGATCGGCGCAGCAACTCATGACATATCACCTTTTGCCTTTCGTATGCGAAATCTACAAATCACCCACCAGATAGATAGCGACACCAATAAAGAGCGTGACTTCTTAATCAACACCCTCAAGGAAGTTGATCGTATTCGTGGCGTAGAAGCGGTAGAATCAGGCCATCAGCTTGCCTTTCGTGGGCAAACGTTTGGCGTTAATATCGTGGTTGATGGTCAGCTAAAAATTGTAAAAGTTAAAAGCTAAACCCTGGCAATCTCCAACACCTCTGCTGGCGAGAGTTCAGCTAATTCAAAGATCGTTCTTCCGGTTCTTTTCATCACTATATCAACAACATACGTTCCAGCTTTATATAAAATCCAGCGCTCACCTATCTCGTCGTTATAAAATTTCCACTGCTTATAGTCATAATGCTCGTCAAGCTCTCTAATCTGCGCAATCCAACCTTGAATCTCTGCCTCATCATATTCTTCATATTGCCCATAATCCGGGCTTGCACCAGCTTTTTCTCTTTCAAAAACTGTCGCAACGCCTTCGTACACCATCTCATCAATCGGATTGCCCTTAAAGGTCTCTTTGGTAAAGTTTTGAGCAAGATGCATTGCACCATGAAATATTGTCTCTCTAAGAAAAACAAGTTGTTTGTCTTTATCAGGAAACGTTAGGTCAAACGCCACTGTTAAAGTATCTGGTGAATAAGCGTATCCACCAACTCCCTGATCTTCAATCAAAACTTCGTTATCAAACCGAATATTAATATCTTCTGGAATACTCGGCAAAAATTGCCGCGCTTCATAATATGCTCGCTCGATTTCAAGCATTAATATCTCTTGTGCACCTTGGTTTGGCATTTCTTTAATAACTGTCAACATCGATCGATTCTCCATCCTTTAAAACTGCAACGTTAATCTCTTTATTAAACCTAGCAACTGTCTGCTTAAAAAACGCCGGGTCATTCACAAAATAATCATAGTGAACTGGAATAACTGTTTGTGCACCAAGCGTTTGAATAAACGCATACGCATCATGAGGGCTAACATCAGGTCCTGCAATTGGAATGGCCGCAGCTTGCACTTCGACGCCTACAGTCTTCACTCCATCACCAGGATGAAAGAAAGCCTCATCAATAATATAGCCGGTATTTTGCGGACCGTTAGAGCCATCAACCATCAAACAATGTGCTAGCTCATGCGCGCGAATTTTAAATCCACCAAGCTCAAATTCACCACCGTCATCAATAATCTCAGACACAACTTCGCCCAAAAGCTCTGTGGTGTCACGGTTTGCAATAATCGTCACGCCAGCATTTGTCAGTTCGCTAATAAAATCTGGGTCAGCATGGTCGGCGTGCCTATGCGTAATCAAAACTCCATCAAGCGGCAAAAAGTTTTTCACTTTATATTTCTCTGCCACAAAGTTCCCCGGGTCAATCAAAATCCGCTTACCATTCTTTTCAAGCAGTAAACAACTTTGTGGGTATCTTGTTATTTTCATATCCTTAAGTATAGCAAGCCGTAGCCTATTGAAGTAATTCTGCAGGGAGTTCGCTAAAAACTTCCAAAAGTTGATCAGCTATTGCTGGCGCGCCCACCACCAACTTATCGTCAGCAAATCGAGCCTCTTCCCCACCTAGTGTGACAATTTTTGCTCCAGCCTCTTGATTAATAACAAAAGCCGCTGCATTGTCCCAAGGTTTAAATCCAGTATGGTGTATGGCATCAATTCGCCCACAAGCAATCCAAACCATCGCTAAAACTACGCTGCCAGGACAGCTTGTCCACGGCATAATTCCAGTTTGTTCATAAATTGCAATCTGGCGCTGTAAATTACGAACTGCCGCTTCATAGTCATAGCCATTACTCGTTGCAACACTTGCTCCTGCTAAGTCCTTTTGAGAGCTCACGCTAATGGGTTGTCCATTGAGAAAAGCTCCTTTCCCCTGCTCAGCTTCAAACAATTCATCTTTATAAACATCGTAAATAACACCAGCGACTGATTGCCCGTTTTCAATATAGCCAACTGATATTGCCGATTCCTTCATACCGCGCTTAAAGTTATACGTGCCATCAATCGGGTCAAGCGCAAAACCAGTAAAGTTTGGCTCAAGCACTTTCTTTGCTTCCGTTTCTGGATCTTCTTCAGATAATATAACTACCTTGTCGCTAAAATTATTCCTCAAGACCTCTCTTAAAATATTCTGAGACTTCACATCAGCAACTGTCACAAAATCATTTGCATTCGCTTTTGTTGATGATTCCGTAAGATGCTGCGCCCCTAATATAAAATCACCCGCTTGCCTAGCAGCGTCTTTCATTATTTCTAACTTATTTTTATTTATTGTCATACTTTTTTATCCAATTTCTGTTTTTTAAATGCTGTAGATTTTTCAAGATTCTTTTGGGCTATGTCTTCAAGAGAAAGCTCTGCATAATCTGCAAGCACCGCAGCATAATACAAAACATCTCCTACCTTTTCTTCAATAAATAAGATGTCTTCATCAGACAACTCACCGTTCTTATCTCTAATGACTTTCTTAATAGCATTCGCTAAAACACCAGCCTCTCCTGAAAGACCTAGGGTTCTATGCGCCAGCGCTGCAACATTTTTATCAGTTATAGCTACAGATTGTAAAGCTTGTTTTTGAAAATCATTTAGCTGCACGGTAACTCCTTAGCTAATATCTAATCTTATTATAGCAAATTTCTTTGCTATAAGCCCCACGGACAAATACTAGTAATTGTATCTGCCTGGACTAAATTTTTATCATAAACTAATGCATGCGTTTGGTTAAACCCTTTTGGATTACTTTTATCTTTAGGACCATATGCCTCTGGTGGCAACAATCTTCCGCACATTGCCGTCCACAGATAATATTCGTCTTCTGCCTTTCTTAGAACAATCACAATCCAGCTCGTTGGAATTGGCTTCTTATTCTTTACAAAACGAGAATACCCATTCCTATCTTTTCGTTTTGCATAAATAATTTCATCTTCGCTGCTCGTTTCAACTAAGCTCGTTGCGCCAATGATCCTGCCTAAATCTTTTTCAAAAACAATCTGATCTTCGTCACCCACTTCTATTAGGGCAAGTGCTTCCTTAGCAAGTTCTAGTAAATTTGGCGTTTCCAAAATATGAAAGTGAATGTTCGTATTTTCTTCATCAAGAAAAACTTGTTTATTATTTTTGGTTACACAAAATAGTTTATTCATAACAACATATCAATTATGACTACGTTACTAAAAAATCTCTATAAGTCCTTCTTAACTACCCTTTTTTGCTCTGTTGTATCGCGATTACGAACAGTAACCGTATCGTCTTCAAGGGTTTGAAAATCAATCACCACACATTCCGGGGTCCCGATTTCGTCTTGGCGACGATAACGCTTGCCAATGTTGCCGTTGTCGTCCCACATTACGTTGCCGTGTTTTTTCTTTAAGATTTTATAAACTTCACGCGCTTTTTTAACAAGCTCTGGTTTGTTTTTAAGAAGCGGCGAAACCGCACAGCGCACTGGCGCGATATGCTCTGGAAACTTCATCACTACTCGCTTTTCGCCATTTATTTCATCTTCGTGATACGCGCTAACAAGCACTGCAACAATTGCACGCTCAACGCCAAAACTCGGCTCAATAACATGTGGAACGAACTTATTGTTTGTGCCTTTAATGGTATATTCCATGCTTTTGCCCGTTGCGTTTTGAATATTCATAAGGTCAAAATCTGTGCGATACGCAAGACCCAAAAGCTCGTCTCTCTTATGCGGAAAGTCAAATTCAAAGTCGATTGTTCGCTTGCTATAATGCGCGCGATCTTCTTCTGGAACTTCAAGCTCATGTATAGAATCTTCTGGTAAACCAAGTTCACTCAAAAAGTTTTTTATATCACTTCTCCACTGCTCAAACGCTTCTTCCCAGCGTTTAGGATCTACAAAATATTCAACTTCCATTTGCTCAAACTCACGCGAACGAAACACAAAATCTCTTGGACTAATTTCATTTCTAAACGCCTTACCAATTTGCCCAATTCCAAATGGTAAATTTGGATAAAAGCTATCAAGCACATTTTTATAATTCGTAAATATTCCTTGCGCTGTTTCTGGTCGAAGATAAGAAACGCTGCTTTCATCTTGAAGGGGACCAACATTCGTTTTAAACATCATATTAAAAGTTCGAGATTCACTTAGCGCATTGCCGTCTGGGCTCTTTATGCCTTTTTCTTTTATAACTTCGTCCATTTGCTGCATCGTCATGCCTTCAGGATCAACGCCATTATCTTGTAGTAAGTGGTCTGTTCGGTATCGTTTATGGTTGACCGTATCTTCACATAACGGATCAACGAACGTTTCGGTGTGTCCACTCGCCTGCCATACTTTTTGATTCATCAATATAGCCGCGTCTAAGCCATGCATATCTTCGCGGTTATCAATAAATGTTTGCCACCAAAGGTTTTGAATATTTCGCTTTAACTGGACGCCAAGCGGGCCATAATCCCATGTACCAGCAAGACCGCCGTAAATTTCTGAACCTTGGTAAATAAATCCACGCCGTTTTGCTAAAGAAACAATTGTTTCCATTTTTATATTTTGCTTTGACATATCAAAAGCTATTATATCACCAAATAACCTCTGTTTGTAGCATTATCTATTCGCTTGCAGCATGCGCAATGCTTAGGCAATCATCCAGTAGCTGTTCTATTCCGCCAATTTTAGCAATTATATCTGGGTTCTTGTGCTGCAAGAGCTTTAGAAGTTTTAAATGATTTGCGTCAAACGCACCTTTCTCGTCTTCTGCAAAAGACATTTCGGCAATATCAAATCGATAGGTTTTATCTTCTGCCAGTGGCTGATTCTGATTATCACGAGAGACATTTAAGCCGTGTCCAATTACCTCTGCTAAGTGGATGTAAAACCACGCCTGCACAATTCGAAGATCAATTTTTAAATTATTAAGGCCCTCAAGTGCAGTTTTGGTAATAGTATAAAACTCTGGATCTTGCATGTTATCGGCGTATTTTGCAACTTGTTTTAAAACTTGATAGCCGAATTGCATTCGGTCGTAATCTTCTAAAATATGCGAATAAAACGTATTTAAGCGCGCAGATGTTAGCGTGCCAAGCTCGCCTTTTCCAAGATGAATAACGACATCACACACGGCAAACAGCTCTATGCCACCAGCCAATTTACTTTTTTCTTTTCTTACACCGCGCGCCATGGCACCAAATTTGCCATTTTCTGGAGTAATAAATTGCAACACTCTATCTGCCTCGCTAAAGTTAGTTCGACGAAGGACAATTGCTTCAGTTTTAAATGATACATCACTCATGCTCTACTGCTTGCGTTAAAGCATTTAAAAGATGTTGCGGCGTAAGCCGAGCTTTATTCAACACGGCTTTTACGCCATATTTCTCTAGATTTTCTCTGTTAAGATGCTGGTGTGTTAAGCCGGTACAAAGCACTATTGGCAACTTTCTTGTGTCAGAATAGGATTGTAGCTCGTGCATTAGCTCAACCGCATTTGCACCCGGCAATAACATATCGAGCAAAACAACATCTGGCATTTTTTCATCAATTGCTTCTAGGGCCTTTTTTGCCGAATGCACTGTATGCGCGCTCCAACCAGCTTGAGTAAGAATAAGTGAATAACTTTCAGCAAGCCAATTATCGTCTTCAACAATTAAAACGTATTTTCTTGGTGTCATGATGGCAAAAAGCTTAATTGCTCTACAAGTGGAGTTTCAATATAAAAAGTTGTTCCTGAAGTTTTATGGGCAACCATTCCAAGCTGACTATCCATAGCTTCAGCAAATTGGCCAGCAATGTAGAGCCCTAGCCCACTCGCAGCAGGATTTCGATTTAGTGGCTGCGGTGTTTTGCCAAGCCGGCTTCTTAATTTTCTTAAAGCATTCTTTTCAAGCCTTGGGCCATTATCGCGCACACTTAGCCGCAATGCGTTGTACGACTTTCGATTGCTTGCACTTAAAATAATCTTAGTATCAGTTTCGCCATATGAAAGTGCGTTGTCGCACAGCCCAATGGCAACGCTTCGAAGCAAGTCATAATTAGCATATGCTAACACCGGCTGAGACGGCAGTCTGAGTTCGATCTCTTTATGCATTGCTTTACATAATGGTGAAAGTTCATGTGCCACATCTTCGCACAAGCGAGCAATTTGTACAGGCTCAGGCTGAAACTCTACCTCTTCTAGCCTTGTGCTTCTTGTAAGTGCCTCAACCAAACGCAAAGAGCGCTCGCTGGTTAATTTTATTTGAGATGATAATTCTTGTCGTTTTGAAATATCCATTGATGTTTCGTGTAGCATTAAGGCCAGTTGGCGAATAACAACCAACGGCGCTTTTAATTCATGGGCGGCAGCAACAATCGACGAGTCGCTATTATAAAACTCGCTGTTAGCTGCATCGTCTCCTCCACTCTGCACTCTCATACCTACACTTTAGTGTAGCACACGCAAGCGAGTGATTTATGTTTGGAACGAAAGAGATTTTAGAATAATAGAATCAAAGTCTGGTACAAATTGCTCTGAATCTGTTTGCAAAATAAGAGTCTTATCTCTTACCTTAAATACGACTGCTGAGCCCTTTGTTTCATCATCAAAATTACCATCTAAACGATTGCCATTATAGCCGCTCACCTGAATTGTTGAGCTTCGAAGATTACCCTTCTCAATCAGCTTTTCGTATTTTTCAAGTATTTTTTCATAAGATTTTGAATCAATTGTCATACGAAGTGCAAACTTTTGACCTTTAACAACTGGCGGAACAACGTTTGGATGCAAGAAAGCTTGATACGTAGAGCCATCTTTTCCGTCATTTTCTACAAACGCACTCCATGTTTTTGGATATTCAAACGTTACTCGACCAAGATCATCGGGGCCAATAAATTTCTTATATGGTTCTTTCTCCCTTTCAGCAAACTCTTCGGCGTCTTTATCTTTTTGCTGCTGCTGCGCTTCTAAAACAGCTACGTCAATTTTATTATCTACATTATTTTTTTGGTCGTTATAGTTTACTAGAGCCCAAATCATTACTGCACCAAAAATAACAGTAAAGAATCCTAAAATAACACTTGCAACAAACGCAGCAGTTACTGCGCCTTCTTCTTGTTTTAAAATTGTTTTTATCTTCATATTAATCTTCACTATATGTCAGATGCCCTTCTCTGTAAAGACGTTTATGCTTTAAACTCATATAGATGCATTGGGCCAACGGTTTTTTTGGGCTTCATTTCAGGCAAAGTAAATGCGTAACTAATTACTTTCAGATCTTTTTTTGTACGCACAACATGCTGCTCTAAAAACTGCTTCATATGCTTTGTGTCTTTACTATTAATAAAAACATAAACAACCGTGGTGTCGCTTGGCAGCTTTTGATTCCAAAAATCACCCCATTTAATAGTGATTTTTTCATCTCGGCTCAATAATCTTGAGATGATACTTAAAATTGGATTTAGCTCGTAGCCAACAGCTCTTGCACCTCTTTTTGCTGCCTCTCTTAAAAGCGCTCCGTCACCCGATCCAAGATCAACCACAACGTCTTTTGTACTAACCGCATAAAGTTCGTCAAACGCCTGCTGAATCTGCTTTCGTCTCGTTGGAACATAGGGCGCACCTCGAAAGACAACAAAGCCAAAGCAAACAACAATAATCGCTGCAGCAATAAGAAGTAACGTCACGCTTACTCCGTGTCAAAGCGCTGTTTTAGCACAGTTACTTCGTTTTTTAAGCCATCAAGTTGCTCTTCAATTTCTGAAGCTAGCGCATCTGCTTTTTTAAACTTTTCTAGCGCTTCTTCAATTGAAAAATCTTCTTGGTTGAACCATTCTATAAGATGATTTAGTTCGTTAATCTTGTCTTGCAAGGTTTTATTTTTTGTCGACATTTTCTACTCCTGCTTTAATTATAAACTGCTCTAACTCAATATTTAAAACCTCACCTTTTTTTAAACTTGCTACCTTTTCTCCGGCGACAATTGCGTCTTTGCTACGCACTACTGCATAGCCACGCTTTAAAACTTGTTGGGGGTTAATTTGCTGAAGAATCTGTCTTGTGGAAATAACAGCCTGCTGCATCTGCTCATATTTTCTCGTAATCTGCCCCAAAGCTTGAAGGCGCATGTCTTGCAGCGCTGTTTTTTGTTCTTCATATCGTTTTGTTATACGATCCACCGTATAAACCAACTCTCGTCTATTTTGAGATATAATTTCTCTTCTATCAGGAACAAGAAGCTGTGCTGCGTTACTTGGCGTTGCCGCACGAACGTCTGCCACCATATCAGCAAGTGTTGTATCAACCTCGTGTCCCACTCCAACAATTGTTGGAACGCGGCTTGCTGCAATTGAGCGCACAAGCGGCTCGTCGTTAAAAGTTACTAAATCATCTGCGCTACCACCACCACGAATAATCGCAATAACCTCCGGAGGATTTGCCGATTTATTAAAATGATCTAAGGCGCGTATTATTTGCTGCGAGCTACCGCTGCCCTGCACCTGCACATGCGCAACTTCTATGTGTAGTCCGCCAAATCTATCGTTTAAAATTTTTATAAAATCGTTATATCCAGCAGCTTGCGTAGAGCTAATAACCCCAATACGTGCCGGTAAGCTTGGGAGCGCTCGCTTTCTTTCAATATCAAAAAGCCCTTCTTTTTGCAGCTTTGCCCTTAGAAGTTCAAACGCTTTTTGCAGACTTCCTTCTCCGACAGGTCGCACCTCCCTAACCGTTAAGCTAAACTTTCCCCAGGGCGTAATTTTTGGCTGCGCAACTACTTCAACCTTCATGCCATCTTCAAGTGGTGTACGTAGCTGCCATATTGTCATAAAACAGCTTAGACTTGCCTGTTCATCTTTAATATCAAAAAAGACATATTTATTCTGGTTTACTTTAAATGAGCCAATCTCGCCCACAACTGTAACGCTTGGGTATGCACCTTCAAGCGTTTGGTTTATGAGCGCAACGCATTCACTAACGCCCAGTTGGAGCTTTTCCATATCGCCAAATAGTTAATTGATAAAAAATGTACCCAGAAAAAATCGTACCGAGCAAAATAAGAGTTCGCGCCAGCACAATACCAGCAATCGCCGCCCCTTGCGGCATGCCAGCCGCGCTAATAAAACCAATCATTAATGCCTCGTAGGCACCTGCTCCACCTGGGGTAATAACAATAAATCCTGCAAGTGAGGCAAGTCCATAAGCAATCACAAGTGGCGCAAAATTAACTTCAATACCTAGCGACCAAAAAGCAATCACAAATAAAATAATATCGAATGTCGTGAATACAAGACCCCATAAAAATGGCTTTAAAAGGAGCTTCTTTTCGTTAAGTAGCTCTTTGTAGTCTCTGTGCATTTCAAGCAAGAAATGCTCGAGCGATTTTCTACTTAGGAGTTTTTTTTGTTTTCCGCCTGTTACAAACCTTCCGATTCGATTTATAACGCCAGCGACCCAATGAACAGCTGAGTGTAAACGATCAATATCGCCGATGATATAAATTCCAAATAAAAAGATTCCAATAATCGCGCACATCAATATCGAGCTCACCAGAATGACCATTCTATTAACACCGCTGTCAATTGTAACCGCAAGCACCGCCCCAATTAAAAGCACAAGAAAAGACAAAAAGCCCATCGCATAACGCACTACTTGAGCCATGGTTGAACGACCGGGTGAAACTCCCATTTTGCTAAGACGCCATCCCGTATACGACACACCCGAAACTCCACCACTTGGCAAGGCATGATTCACAAAATTAATTTCTAGCGCTAGTCGTGTTAGCGACCATCTTGAGACATTCTGCAGTGCATTCTTTCCCCGCAAGTATTCAAAAATCATTTCTCCGGCAGCAAAATAAACAATAATTTGTGCCGGTATCATTAAAAGTAAAATCCATAAGTTGGCTTTGCTCATAAGATCCCAGGCTTGAATGATATCTTCTCTTGCAAAGAAAATAATCACAGCCAAGATGAGAGCGGTAATGATACTAACCCAAAATCGAAATGACATACTTAAGCCATTATAACCTAAAACACTTTAGAGAATGTATAATAAGGCAATGACGATTTATATCTTAGGCAGACAGCCGCACATCGGGCTCGCAGAACTTGAAAGAGTTTTTGGCAGCAAAAAAGTCTCTCATATCGCCCCTGAGGTCGCGCTAGTTGACACTCCGCCATCAGATAGACCAATTGGTAGCGCTTTAAAAATTGGCGAGACGTTAACACAGTTTCAGGCGACCTCCTTTCGTGACGCTAGCCAAAAAGCCGTCTCTTTTTTAGAAAAAAACCTTCCAACTGATAGCAAAGTAACGCTTGGAATCAGCGCATATAACTTTGCTGTTTCTGGGCACGACGTGCAAAAACTAGGACTTATTCTTAAGCAAAAACGTAAAAAAAATAATTTTAGCACCCGGCTCATTCCAAATAAAGAAGCGGCCCTAAATAGCGCCCAAGTTCTACATAACAAACTCACTTCTTCGCACAAGTGGGAAGTTCTCGTTATTAAAACGTTTACTGGCGACGTTCTTCTTGCCAAAACAACTCACGTGCAAGATATTACGGCGTATACCCAGCGCGATCGTTCTCGCCCAAAGCGTGATGCACGTGTTGGCATGCTGCCGCCAAAGCTAGCGCAAACAATTATCAATCTAGCGATTGGTGATAAAAATACCGAGAACTTACGCCTGCTTGATCCTTTCTGCGGAACAGGGGTAATTTTACAAGAAGCGTTGCTTATGAATTGTTTTGTAATGGGATCTGATATCGACCAGCGCATGATTGATTATTCAAAAGCCAATATAGAGTGGCTTCGTAGACACGAAAACTATAATAAAAATGGAACACTTTTGAGTTTAGAGCAAGGAGATGCCACTGATTTTAACTGGCAAAAATCACCTGATGTTATTGCCGGCGAAACCTATCTTGGTCGCCCCTTCTCTTCTGAGCCTGATGAAGAATCCTTAAGAAAAGTAATCCACGACTGCAACACTATTCATAAAAAATTCTTAGCAAATGTTACCCGCCAAACAGCCTCTGGTTTATCACTTTGTCTCGCCGTTCCTGCATGGCATGTAAAAAACAAAGTGTATCACATGCCAATGCTTGACGACCTCGAGAATCTGGGCTATAATCGATTAGATTTCACTCACGCTTCTAATGAAGATTTAATCTACTATCGAGAAGGTCAAATCGTTGGGCGTGAACTATTAGTGCTTATAAGGAGATAATATGTCAAAAGTTAAAGCTGGCGGAAGCAGTAAAAACGTCCATGATTCACCCGGGCAAAGGCTTGGTGTAAAGCTTTTTGGTGGTCAAAAAGTAAAAGCTGGGCAAGTTATTGTGCGCCAAGTTGGCCAAACCAAATTGGCCGGTGCTGGCACTTACATTAGCCGCAATTTCACAATTCATGCTGAAAAAGACGGTATAGTGCAATTTAGGAAAGTAAAAAAGCAACGCTTTACAGGAAAAACTGTGCCTCGCACCGAAGTGATGGTTGTTTAATAAAATAAAATCTTTATTTTAAAGAAGCTGCTTTTTAGGCAGCTTCTTTTTCTTGATCAAGATATTGTGTTTTGGCCGGAATGCCAAGATGTTGCTTTACCTTCGCAACAATATCGCCGATAACAACCTGCGACTTTACAAGGTAATCATCTGCACCTACAGAACGTGCATGTTCTTTATTGCTTTCTTGGCTAAGCGCAGTGAGCATAATCACCTTAATGCTCGTTGTTTCGGGTGTGTTACGAATAATATCTAAAACATCAAAACCGTTAATTTTTGGCATCATTGCATCAAGCAAAACAAGATCCGGCTTAAACTCCATCACTTTCGCCAGCGCCTGTTCGCCATCACTCACCTCTGCAACTTCAAAACCTTCAAGCTCAAAACGAGACTTATAAACATTTAATAGCGTTTCATCATCTTCGACTAGTAATATTTTCTTTTTTTCTTCCATAAATTATACTTTTAAATTATAGTTTGTTTACTTCGCGAATACAACTAATGCTTACTGCAATAATGAATCTAAAGCTTTTTGCAGTTGAATATCGTTATTATTTTTTATATCACTTTCACTAAGCACAACTTTCACATCTGGCGCGATGCCATCTTTGCCAATATTCTTGCCGTTTGGCGTATACCAACGAGCTGCCGTTACTTTTAGCTTGGCGCCATTTGGAAGATCAACCAGCTCTTGAACGCTCCCCTTGCCAAATGTTTGATCGCCAATAAGTTTTGCAACCCCATGATCCCTTAAAGCTCCAGCTAAAATCTCGCTCGCGCTGGCGCTGCCTTGATCTATCAATACAACCGTTGGAATACCCGCTAATGGCGCATTAGTGCCCGTTCTTAAACTATCTACGACTTCACCACCTCTTCGTTCAGAAACAACTACTTTATCACTTAGCCACAAGCCAGCTACTTCTTGAGCTGCCGATACATAGCCTCCGCCATTACCGCGCACATCAACAATCACGCCCTTCACTTTCTTGTCTTTAAACTCCTGTGCAGCTTTACGGGCTAATGACACAGTGTCTGTTGAGCCAAAGCGGGATATTCGCATGATACCAATGCCATCTTTAATTTCAGTCTTTACGCTTGGGTCGGTAATTGTATCACGGGTAATGTTAAATTCTTTTACCTCAGTACCACCTCTAATAATAGTTAGTTTTACGGTCGTCCCTTTCTCGCCTCGTATCTGAGAAACTGCCTTATCTACCGACCAGTCAGTCGTATCCTGACCATTCACTTTAGCAATAACATCACCAGACTGTAGCCCTGCTTTCTTTGCTGGGCTACCATCTAATGTTGTAACGATTTTAAGATTGCCGTCGCGCTTCGTAAGTTCAGCGCCAATTCCTTCAAAAGTCCCCTCTAGATCATCAGAAAACTCTCTTGCCTCTTTTGCATTAAAGAATACAGTGTAGTCGTCTCCTGTTGCTTCAACGAGTCCTCTATTAGCTCCTTCAATGAGTTTTTTAGTGCTTAAAGAGCCGTCGTAACGCTTTTGCAACGCTTCGTAGGTTGTCTGCAGAGAGCTTACATCAAGCGGGGCTGCAGATTTTACAAAAGGAAGATCAATATATTGCGCTATCTCGTGCGAGCGCATTCCCGCTACAAAAGAAACACCAGCTATCAATAGAACTACTGGAATAAATATAAACCAAGAGACCCCTTTTCTTGGGAGTTTTTGGTAGTGCACTTCCTCAAGTTTTTGTTCAGTTTTTTTCATCTACAAATCTATTATACACACCATAAGCAATTACCAAGACTAAAGAGAAATATTCAGTTTATCGACCAAAGTAAATATAGCCGTCAAAGAATGAAGCCGGAACCGTCATTTCGCTATAGCTGCCCGCCATATCCCAGTTGTATTGGCTGACATGCACCATACCGCCACTTACGCTCTCTACCCACGCAACGTGCCCATAATAACCACTCATCATTACCGCAACAGAACCAGGTTTTGGCGTTGAGCCAGTTGGAATACCAGATGATCGAGCATTACCAAGCCATTGGTTAGCGTTTCCATAACCGCCCCAATATGGCATATTGCCATATGCTTGATGTACTTTCCATGCTGCATAACTTACACATTCTCTGTTATACATTCCCCATGGGTCCACTAAACTATCCATTGGAGCACCGGCAAGATACGATGGGTACCCGCCGCCGCCGCCGCCAGCGCTAACCGTCACGTGAACACCGTATTGTTGTGCCCTAGCTGCATTTTCAGACGCTTGTTGAGCACGCAAGCCAGAGATTTCTTGGTTTCTTTTTGCGCTTAATGAATTATACGCTGACTCTTGGCCGCGAGTTTCATTAAGTAATTTCTGCCGCTCGCTTTCTTTTGCTGCAAGTGCATCTCTTTGAGACTTCTGGTCATTAAGCACTTGTTCTGCTTGGTCTTTCTGACGACTTAGTTTCTTCTGTTCTCTTGCAATAGTTTCGATATTGGAGCCAATCTCATCGTTGACGCCCAACCTTTGCTCTTGATTCGTAATAAAATCGCCTACGCTATCACTTCCAGCTAATATCTCTAGTGGAGTAATAGTTCCATCAGCGTATAGATTTTCTACATTCTCTGCAAAGGCACTCTGATTTTTCTTTATCCTCTGTTTTGTTTTTTCAATTTCCGACTGTAATTTATCGTATTTTGCTTGGCTTAGATCTACTTGACCTTGAATGGTCTGTTTCTGAGCAGTAATCTTGCTAACAGCAGCCTGAAGAGTATCTCCCTCCTTGGCGAGTTTGCTTGCTTCTTTCTGATATTGAGAAATTTCTTGTTCTTTTGCACGAATCGCATCATCAAAACGATCAGCATACGCCGAATTAGTCATCGCTAGAGGCGATGCAACAACAGCTAATACTGCGGCGGCAACGAGAGTTGATGACGACGCAAGCTGTTTTAACGATGGTGTGGTGGACCGTAGTTTCATAGCTTTAACTCCTATGCTAGCAGACATAAACATAAGCGTCAACACGCTTCTGCTTATAGCTAATTTATTCTTATACTTTTAGATACCGACGCACAGCAAAGAATGAAGAAATAACTCCAATAAAGCAACCAAGTAGGATCAAGCCAATAATTACGAAGGGGCTATGGGCAATAATTGCATCAATTGTCGGCTGAACAGCAATGCCATAATCAACAAGCTTTTGTTTTATACTAAAAATTCCTATAAGCCCCAGCGCAAACGCAATGAGAGCAGCAATAAAGCCATACATCATAGCTTCAACAGTAAACGGACCACGGATAAAGCTCTTATCCGCTCCAATCAGCTTCATCATTTCAATTTCTTCCTTACGGTTAAAGATAGCCATACGAATAGTGTTAAAAATGATAAGTATAGAAATAGATACAAATATTATAGTTGCAATAAGACCTACTCTGTCAGCGAACCTAATCCAACTGCTAATCCTCTCTATAACTATTTGATTATCCTGAAAGGTTGGTTTTCTTGTTGGGTGTAACGCTAATTGGAAATTGCTATCATCACTTGATAGTTTCTCCAACCCTTGCATTCGATTCAAGTCTTTAACAAAAATCTTTAACTCAGGGTAAAAAGGAGTTTGGTCTCCTTGTAGTTCTGCAAGAATTTCCAACTGCTCTTTGCTAGGATTATTATTGTCTATATAGATTTGCCGTGCTTTATCTATATCAATATACTCAACACTCGATACATTACTCTCTTTTTTAAGCTTATCTTCAAGTGTTTTTACTTCATTCCGTGTAATATCTTTTTTAAGCGGAATAGATACATCAACCTTAGAGCTAACAATCTCTTCAATTGTGCTCGTCAATACACTACGAGCAGATAAAGTAGTAAAGACAATTAGTAGCGTAATGGTCATCACAGCAGTTGCCGCAACAGTTAGCCACGCATTACGAGAAAAGTTATTGACACCATAACGGCACATGCGCACAAAGGTAATCCATTGACGTCGCATACGCTTATTTTGCTTTAAGCCAGATTTTGCGTTTGCGCCTTTTGCTTGCTTCTTTTTATTCATTATTGCCTATAACTCCCCTGCACTTGATCTGAGGTTATTTTTCCATGTTCAATCGTAATCACTCGTCGTTTTAACTTATTCACAATCTCGGCATTATGCGTTGTTAAAAGAACGGTCGTGCCATAACGATTAATTTTTTCTAGCAGCCGCACAATATCCCAACTATGTTTTGGATCTAAGTTCCCCGTTGGCTCGTCGGCAATCAAGATTTTAGGCTGTCGCACTACGGCGCGTGCAATTGCTACACGCTGCTGCTCTCCACCAGAAAGCTGACGTGGAAATTGCTTTTCTTTGCCCTTCAGTCCCACAAGATTAATAACTTTTGGCACTGTGCTTTTAATTTCGCGGTTGGTCATACCTGCGATCTCAAGCGCAAATGCCACGTTTTCGAACACTGTTCGTTGCGGCAATAGTTTAAAATCTTGAAATACTACACCAATTTTACGGCGCAAAAGCGGAATTTGACTGTCTTTTAGTACGTCGTAATCAATACCCCCAACTACCACCTTGCCACTAGTTGGCTTTTCTTCTCTTGTTAAAATCTTTAAAAGAGTTGATTTTCCAGCACCACTGGTGCCAACTAAAATCGCAAACTCTTTTGGCTCAATATGAATACTCACCCGATTAAGCGCCGGATTTGCATCTTTTGAATATACCTTTGTTACCCTATCTAACAGAATCATACAGTACTTAATTATACCATAAGCAACGATGAAATAATTCCTAAGTCTTTCATTTTATTCAGAAATTCGCTGCTCTAGATACGCTTCAATAAACCCATCAACCTTTCCATCAAGCACGCTTTGCGCGTCGCGCTCTTCATATTTTGTGCGAGTATCTTTCACCATAGTGTATGGATGCAAAACATAGTTTCGAATCTGGCTCCCCCAGTTTGCACTCTCGCTTGCTTTTAAATCTGAGAGTTTTTCAGCATGCTGCTCCATTTGGAGTTGTGCTAATTTTGAGCGCAAGACTTTCATGGCGGTTTCTTTATTTTGCAGTTGCGAACGCTCATTTTGAATACTCACCACAATGTTAGTTGGAATGTGTGTAATGCGCACTGCGCTATCTGTTGTGTTAACACTTTGCCCGCCATGTCCGCCTGCACGAAACACATCAATTTTTAAATCCTTTTCATTAATACCCACTTCGTCTGGCGTATCAATATCTGGCAGAACCTCAACTAAAGCAAAGCTTGTTTGGCGCAAATTATCAGAGTTAAACGGGCTCAGCCGCACTAAACGATGCACACCATGCTCGCTTTTCAACTTTCCATACGCAAACGCTCCACTTACTTCAATCACGCTGCTTTTGATCCCCGCTTCTTCGTTTGGTGAGCGTTCAATAATAGCTGCTTTCATGTCGCTCTTCTCTGCCCAGCGCAAATACATTCTCTCGAGCATTTCTGTAAAATCGGCCGCATCCGTACCGCCAACACCCGCGCTTAGACGTAAAATCGCATTATGGTCATCATATCTTCCCTGAAAACGAAGTTGTTTTTTTAATGTATTACATTTTTGTTCAATTTCATCAAGCTGCTTCTCAATTTCTTTAGTTAGCGTCTCATCTTCGGTCGCAATAAATTCACTCACCTCTGCCAGCTGGTTTTTTAACGCCAGCCATGGCTCAGTTATTTCCTGTAGTTTAGCTAAGTTTTTGCTCTTCGTCTGTGCTGCATCTGAATTACTCCAGGCGTCTGGTCGCGCTAATTCTTCTTCAATTTTTTGCTGCTCAGCTATTTTTTGATCAATTGCGAGCTTTGCATAGGCATCATTTATAGATGCTTCAACTTCTTTACTTTTTTTTAGTAGTGGCTGCATTATTCTCTATTATACTCTTGTGGGAAATATTTATTCTACAAACTTTTTAGCCCATTCTTGCATTGGATATTTTTTCTTATAATCATACGTGGCTTCTGGAACAGAAAAAGGTAGATCTCCTAGTTCACTTCCCCACCGTTTCTTTGCCATATAATACGCCGTTCTTAGTTCATCTACTTCGCCTATACATTCAAATGGTTTCATCACTCCATCAATAGTAAGCAGACCCTTGAAAACCGTATCTAAAGACTCTTTGGTAAATAAATCTTGGTTATTAAAGATAGATTGTAACTCTTTAGGTGAAATAAACGGTGCAAATAATAGATAGCTGTTGGCGCATTTTGGGCATTCCCCGCACCACCGCAGATGAGTATTGTTGTGCCCTTGCGCATAGTTAGCGCGATTACAAGAAGAAAAATGCTTGCCAAACATATCCCATGAATATTTTGCAAAAAGCTCAGCAATTCTAAGCTCGCTGTAACCACGTAGTGGCGACCCAACATTAATGTCCGACGAAACATATCTATGAACATATTGCACAAATAACTGCTCAGCACGCCACGTTTTTGACCATTGATGCGTTACCGGCAAATCACCGATCATCGCATGGGGCTCTTCGCCCTCATGGCCTATCGAAGCAAGAATTGTGTTTTTATTACTTAAAATCGCTTCTACTAATGCAATAGACAGCACAATAAAGGTTACAGGAACATGCCCATTTAAAGCGCCCTTTTGCGCTACCCCATCTAAAGAGCGGTGATCGATTAATCTTTTAGCAGTTATGGGTGCGTGCTTTAATTTGTTTAAAACATCTGGATATGTATCTGACGACCCGACATACCAAGGCGTAAATGCTATATTCTTGTCTTGTAAAAAAGTAGCAAGAAGCAATGAATCCTTGCCGCCGCTTTGTAATGCCAAAACACCATCGCCATTATATTCCAACGCACCATTACTAGCTTCTTGAGTTGCTTCAAAAAAAGCCAAATCTTCTCGTTTTAACTTATTCTCATATGCAAATTGGCTAAGCCCATCTTGGTATATTTGGTTTGTAAACTTAGCCTGCCATTCGTCAAGTTCACCCATCTCAAAAACAATTTTATTAGTCGGAAAAGCTTTATAATAAGAAGTCCCTATGACAATAAAAGCTAAAAAGAGCGCTTTATCTAAAACGGCTTTATTGTAGCTTTCACTAACTTGCGAAAAAACTATTTTCTCTTTAAAAAAATGCTGGTTATTATAGCTATACTCAAAAACAGCCTCTTTATTTGTTTCATCAAAAAAATATGAACGAAATATAAAAGGCTTCATAGTTTTTATAGCTTGTTGACTATTTCTTTAAATTGGCGACCGCGTTCATAAAAATTCTTAAACATTCCAAAACTCGCAGATGCTGGGCTAAGCAAAACGATATCCCCTTCGTTTGCCATTCTATATGCAGCTTTTATAATACTTTCAAAGTCTGTTGTTTCAATAATCATATATTTATTAAACCCTAATGTAGACAGTTCAGCGGCAATCTTATTTTTATTTTGCCCAATAAGTAGAGCTTGTTTTATATTTTTTTGCTGCGAAAGTTCACGCGCCAAACCAGCATAGTCGCCACCTTTGTCGTGCCCACCTAAGATAATAATTTCTGGATTACTAAAAGATTTAACGGCCGCAATTGCCGCTGCCGGCGCAGATGAAAAACTATCATTATAAAAAGTAATGCCATTCACTGTTTTTACCTTTTCAAGTCTGTGTTCAAGCCCGTGAAATTCAGTAATTGCCTTTCTTATCGCGCTCACATCTTGTATATATTTCCACACAGCTGTTATTGCTGCACAAACATTTTGCAAATTATGCTCACCCGGCAAGCCAACTTCATTTACGCCGCATATCATCGTATCTTCTATAATAATGTTACCGTCTTTTACATATGCACCTTCTGACGTTAAATAACGTTTTTTATTTTTTGCCGGTGACGCATCTGCAATTTGCTGGCTACGTTGGTTCGTAGGGTGAAATACCACAAGATCGTCTTCTTTTTGGAACTTGGCAATATTCTTTTTTGCATTTACGTATTCATCAAAATCAGTGTGAACATCTAGATGATCTGGCTCAATTAAAAGAACCACTGCTGTTTCCGGGCTTTTATCTAAATCCCACAACTGAAAACTACTCATTTCATAGACAACAATTGAATCTTCGCTTTGCTCTATTTGCGAGGTAAGACCAAGCGCTGGCAAGCCAACATTGCCAACTAACCATGTTTTCTTGCTAGCCCTCTCAAGCATCTTTGTAATGAGCGTACTTGTTGTACCCTTCCCTTTTGTGCCCGTCACGCCAATAATCGGTGCTTTGCATTCGTTAAAAAATAGTTGCGTTGCAGTCATTGTTTCTTTCGCGCCTGCAACATCTCTAGGTGGAACTGACGTGTGACGAAAAACAATATCAAAATCGCTTTTATCAAAGTTCTTTATATCTTTTGGTGAATTAATTTCAATTTTACTTACATCTTCGGGAATGTCTTTTGCGATTTCATCACCACCCCAGAAAAGTGTTGAGATATCACTGCAGCCATGCGCTTTAAGATAATCATATAGCGCCACTGACTCGCTTGTTTTAGCCGTGCTAAACGCGGTAAGAAGTATTTTCTTATTCTTAAACTGCGAATCTAGCTGCATATAAAACTACTCCTTTACTGATGTTGTAAATAGCTTATCTACCTTTTCACCCAAGCTATCAACAAGTTCTTTTTCTGCACTGCCAACACCTGCTAGTACCCATGTATCCGCCTTCAAGAAAGAGCAGGCCGTTTCAATAATTTGCTCTTTTGAAACACCAGCAATTAGCTCTGGCACTTTTTCATAGTTTTTTACAAATCCATCAAAGAAATATCTGCCAGCATAAAAATTACTAATTTGTGCAACTGTCTGCGCCCCCATTTGATGACGACCAAGCGCATATTGTTTTGCAGCCTCAAGCTCTTTATCGCTAATTTTCCCATTAAGAACACTCTTCATCTCGCGAGTAATGATATCAAAAAGCGCCGGTGCTTTATCTAAATTCACCTGACCTTCAAAATCCCAAGCGCTATCATGAGCATAAGAATTCGTGCCCGAATAAATGCCATATGCCAAGCCTTTTTTACGTGCTGCACCGTAAATTCTTGAGTACATAGTGCCAGTAAGAATATGGTTCAAAAAGTTCATTGCGTCACGTTCTTTGTCGTTTAATTTTCTTGGCAAAATAATAGATAGACCAAAAGTTAAGTTTGGAATCTCTTTACGGCGAATAAGTGTTGGGTTCGCTTTTGAAAGCTCATCTTTTGGCACAACAAACCGCTCACCTTTTGGTAATTTCCACGTTTCAAGCTGGCGCAAAATCCCTGATTTTTTGCCATGCAGTTTGCCAGCGATCACAAATCGCAAATTTTCTGCTGTGTGCGTTCGCTTATGGTGTTCTTTAATATCTGCCAGCGTAACATTTTGAATTGTCTGCAAACGCTGCCAATATGTTAAAACGTCTTCGCCCAGAAGCTGTTGCATTTTTGGCCAAAGTACACGCCCCTGATTATTTAGATATTCTGTTAGTTCACTTTTTACATTGCCTTTTTCAGCCTCTAACTCTTCGTTATTAAACCGCGGCTCTGTAATTGCAAACTTCTGAAGTTCTAAAATTCTTTCCCACTCAAACTCAGCACAATCGGCAACATACACCATGCTTAAATCACTCGTAAACGCATTGTGGTACGCACCATTTTTCGTGAACTCCGCCTCATACGCATGCTCGTCTTTATATTTTGAATTCGCACCAAAAGCCATGTGCTCCATGATATGTGCTGTTTCATAGCTTTCTTTGCTGCGTACAAAACGATTGCCAGCTCTAAAGTGAAACTGATAACTCATTACGGTTGAACCAGGAATATCTACCAGCAAGCCTCTTGCGCCGTTTTTTAATTTAATTTCTTTTACTGTATGTTTCAAAAGGTATTCCCCTAATCTCCCACCGTCTGTCTTATCTTATCGATTCTTTTTTCTGCCTTGCTTTTGCGCTTTGCGCTTCTTCTTTTTCGCTTTTTTGCGCTTTGCACCATCATTTGCAGCTTTCTTCACTTTAAAGTCGTTTTCTTTTGCGCCAGATGAAATTTCATTTACTCCTGCTTCAACAGCACCTTCGGCAGCTCTTGTAAGTTCGGTTTCATAATTTTCTTCAACCTGCTGCGAAACATCTGCTTTTGTAACATGCATAATCGCTTTTAGAACTTCGTTTCGAAGTGTCATTTGTAAAGAATCAAACAGCTTTTGTGATTCTTGGCGATATTCAACCAACGGATCTCTTTGCCCAACACTGCGCCAGTGAATACCTTCACGTAAATGCTGCATATTCTCAAGATGCTGCATCCAAAGTGTATCGAGCACTTGCAGATATACTTCTCGCTCTACAGCGCGCATTGTTGTTTCGCTAAGCTCTTTTTCTTTCTTGGCATAAAGCCCTTCGACGGCTTTTTTAGCCTTTTCAAAACGTAGTTTGTCTTTCTTTTCTTCACCAAATTTCTTAATCTCTTTTTCGTCAAGCGGGAAAGTAATTTCAAACTCTTGTACAAAATTTGGATTATTTTTTGCCGGAACAACAGTCAGTTCTTTTAGTTTTACCTCAAGTAATTTATCAACTTCTGGCTTAATGTTTTCGCCTTCAAGAATTTCACGGCGAATTGTATACACTGCACGACGATGACGGTTAATGACGTTATCATATTGCACCACGTTCTTACGTGTATCAAAGTTATAGCCCTCGACACGTTTTTGCGCCGCTTCTAACGTCTTACTTACGGCCTTATTTTGGATTGGTGTGTCTTCTTCAACGCCAAGCCTATCCATAAGCTTGGCAATTCTCTCACCCTGAAAGATACGCATAAGATCATCTTCAGTGCTAACATAAAATTGCGTAATGCCAGGATCACCCTGACGACCACCACGACCACGCAACTGATTATCAATTCGACGTGCTTCGTGTCGCTCTGAGCCAATTACAACTAGACCGCCCAATTCTTTTACGCCCTTTCCGAGTTTAATGTCCGTTCCACGACCAGCAATGTTAGTCGCAAGTGTTACTGCGCCTTTTTCACCAGCCTTTTCAACAATCGCTGCTTCACGTTCATTATTCTTTGCATTCAAAAGTTCATGAGGGATTTTGGCCTTTTTAAGTGCTGCGCTAATGAGTTCGTTCTTTGCAATCGAAGCGCTTCCTACCAGCACCGGCCTTCCCGCTTTCTGGTGTCCCGCAATCTCTTTTACAAGTGCTTGAATTTTACCTGCTTCGGTTTTAAAAATAAGATCTGTCTTATCTTCACGAGCAATTGGCTTGTTCGATGGAATCTGAATAACATCTAGGCCATAAATCTGCTGAAACTCTTCTGCCTCTGTAAATGCCGTTCCAGTCATGCCAGAAAGCTTGTCGTAAAGACGAAAATAATTTTGGAAGCTCACTGTCGCAAGTGTCATGCTCTCTTGCAAGACATCGACTCGCTCTTTTGCCTCAATTGCTTGATGAAGCCCTTCGTTATAGCGACGCCCTTGCATTAGACGACCGGTAAATTCATCAACAATAACGACTTCGCCCTTATTATTTACCACGTAATCTTTATCTCTCTTGAAGAGTGTTTGTGCCCTTAAGGCTTGGTCCATGTGATACACCATGCGTACATAATCTGGGCTGTATAAATTTTTTATTCCCAGTAGTTGCTGCACCTTTTCAACACCTTTATCGCTCAGCGCTACGCTGCGGCGTTTCTCGTCTAAAACATAGTCTTCTGGCTTTAGTTTTTCAGCCACTTTTGAAAATTGCAGATACGATTCTGGGCTTTCTGCCGCCGGTGCAGAGATAATAAGTGGCGTTCTTGCTTCGTCAATCAAAATTGAGTCTACTTCGTCAACGATCGCGAAGTTGAGTTCGCGCTGCCTAAGCAAATCAACTTCATTCACCATGTTGTCGCGCAAGTAGTCAAAGCCGAACTCGTTATTAGTTCCATAGGTAATATCAGCCGCATAGGCCTCTTTTCGCGTAGCGGGGCGAAGGCGCTTTAAGCGCGGATCATCGTGATCTTCATTGTCGTATTCTGCATCATAGATAAAAGAGGCATCATTAACAATAACACCGATGCTCAAACCAAGATAATCATACAATTCGCCCATCCAGCCAGTATCTCGTTGCGCCAAATAGTCATTTACCGTTACCACATGCACACCTTTTCCAGTGAGTGCATTTAAATAGGTTGGTAGCGTCGCCACCAACGTCTTACCTTCACCAGTTTTCATCTCAGCAACATTGCCTTCATGCAGCGCCATACCGCCAATCATCTGTACATCAAAATGGCGCATTCCAAGCGAACGGTCAGATGCTTCTCGCACCAATGCAAATGCATCCGGCAAAATATCGTCGAGTGTCGTCTTCTTGTTTTCAAGCCGCTTTCTTAAAACATCTGTCTGTTTTTTTAGCTCGCTATCGCTCATTTTTTTATATTTATCAGCAAGGTCATTAATCGCCTTCACCCTCTTTTGAAGTCGTTTTAATATCCGTGCTTGCGGATCGCCAAACACTTTTTTTAGCACAGTGGCTTTTTTCATACTGGTCATACCGGAAAACCCTCTCTAACTATTTCGTAACAATAATTACTTAATAGTATACGCTTTTTTGCGTTAATAGAAAACAGTTTTATAGAGGTTTTATCCTCGGCGAAAACTTCTTTTTACTTTGCCAAGAAGATCATGACGGCCCCTGTGGCTTGTGCGTTCGCCTTTATATTTTTTCAACTGATTCTTTAATTTTTCTTCAACAATATCAACTGCTGCAAGCATGTTAACGGTGGTATCTTTTGCCATCAACGTTTTGTCTGGCACAAATAAAAGAACTTCACACTCATATTTATTACCATGATCACGATTAACTTCTTTTAGCTTCACTTCAGCACGTACGCCATTTCGATCTTTTTTAGGAAGATATCTATCTAGGCGTCCAATTTTTTTGTTCACATACTTTTTTGTCGTGTCGTCGAGGTTATATTTCACCCCTGCAATATCAATATGCGTAATCATAGCTACCCTCCTTTACTACACCAACTATCCTGTTAGTGCCTATGGTTATTATAGCAGCTAAAGGAGCTCTTTACCGCCAAGATATGGGCGCAAAGCATCAGGGACGCGGACTGTGTTGTCTTCGTTTTGATAGTTTTCAATAATCGCTACCATCGCTCGCCCAAGCGCAAATGCCGTTGCATCATTAGTGTGAATTAATTCAACTTCGGCGTTCTTTCTTACCCTCGTTTGCAGACGTCGTGATTGGTAATCGGTCATATAGTCAGCCGTGTGCGTTTCTCTGTATTTATTCTGCCCTGGCAGCCACACCTCCATATCAACACCACGAGCATTTGGTTTGCCAATATCTGCCGTGCATTTTAGCAAAACTTGATATGGCAGCTTCAATAAATCAAGGAGATATTCTTGAATAGCCACCAAGAAAAGGTGTTCTTGCTCACCAGCCGATTCATCAGTGATACTTTCCATCTCGAGCTTATCAAACTGGTGCATACGAATAATGCCTTCCATATCTTTGCCGTATGTTCCGGCTTCGCGGCGAAAGCTCGTAGCATAGCCAATATAGCGAATAGGCAACTCTTTCTCATCTAAAATCTCTTTTGCGTGCATGCTTCCTAGCACATGCTCTGCGCTGCCTTGCAGCCAAAGATCTTCATCTTCTATCTTATATCTATCGTCTCTTGGCTCAAGGCGATCCATCGCGCTATAGATATCTGTCCGGATCATATACGGCGGCAGAATAGGCACAAATGGCTTGCTTGAAACAGAAAGATTATTTTTTTGAATAATCTCTTGTAGTTTTTGTTCATCAGTTAAAACATCTACCACCAGCTGCATGAGCGCAAACTGAAGCTTCACAAGATCACCCTTTATATACGCGAACCGAGCGCCAGCTACTTTTGCTGCTCGTTCTTTATCAATCCAGCCCCTTGCTTCGGCAATTTCATAATGATTTTTTGGCTCAAAAGTAAATGTCGGCTTCTCGCCTACTGTCTTTGAAACAACATTTTCATCTTCACTTGCCCCAACCGGCACATCGCCAAGCGGCATATTTGGAATTGCCTGAAGATCTTTAACAAACTCTTCGTTCGTTAAGCCAAGATCTGCCTCAAGCTTGGCAAGCTGTGTTTTTATTTCTTTGCCCTGCTCTATTAATTCTGGTGATGGCTTTCCACCTTTCATCTTCCCAGAAATTTCATTACGCTTTTCACGCAATTCATCAGCTTTTTGCTGCAGCTCTCGGCGGCGTGCATCAAGCTCCAATACTCGATCAACGTCAACCTCATAGCCCTTTTGTTGGCTTGCCTCTTTTACTCTTTCGGGATTTTCTCTAACGAAACGGATATCTAACATGCGTTATATTATAACAGCTCTGTTGCTATTTTATATCAATCACAATTGCAGTTCGGTCATCATTTTTTCTTGCCATTTTCACAAGATACTCTGCAGCTTCTTGAGGCTCTTTTTTATATGTCATCTTTTTTAGCTCTGGCGCCTCAATAATTTCTTCCTCTTTATCTCCGGTAACACCATCTGTGCAGATAATTATCCTGCAGCCAAGCTCCAACCTAACAATATCCGCCTGCTTTAAACTGCGAAAAGCAGATACTTCGCAGCCTAAACAGTGAAATAAATATGTCCCAAAACCTTCGTCCTTTGAGAGCTGTTCTGGATTAGAAAAAACACTGTTCGGCTCTCTATTAAGATAGATTCTAGAATCACCAACGGAGGCCCATATTAAATATGGTGCATTGTCATGGTAAATAATCTTACCGATGGCTGCTGTTGTGCCACCAGGATGTTCGTATTCTCCAGCTGCTTCAAGAATGTCTCGATGCGCCTTTTCCATTGCGGCTGCAAATAGTTCTGTGTATTCTTCTGGACTACCCGAAAACTCAGCTATTTCGCTGACTGTAGATTTAGCAATCTCTGCCGCTCTACGTGGACTGCCTCCACCACTTCCCATACCGTCAAAAACCCCAAAAAAGCAGTTCTCTCTATCAATTAATATGGCGTCTTGGTTGTACAAAGGACTCTGTGCCTCGCCCACAACAATAGAGGGATGCTCCATCTCTCGGCGAGACTCAGAAAACTGCTCACTCATAGTATCGTCATTATTAAAGCAAAATTATATTTTGTCAATCAAGAATTATAATATTGCGAAAGCCACGCTTTTTTAAAAGCAAAAAAGGTATCATTCTCTATACTTTCACGAATATCATCAACCAGCTCAACGATAAACTGTTCGTTATGGATTGTCGCAAGCGTATAAGCAAGCAGTTCATTCGTTTTAAACAAATGGTGTAAGTATGCTTTTGTGTAATTCTGGCAAGTATAGCAGCTGCAATCAGCGCTAACTTTACTAAAATCCTCTTTATATTTTGCATTTGTAATATTAAAACGACCATTTTTTGCATACAGCGCTCCGTTACGCCCCACTCTTGCTGGGCTCACGCAGTCAAACGTATCCGCACCATTTTCAATGCAATCAAAAATATCGTTTGGTTCAGAAATCCCTAACATATGTCGCGGCTTATCTTCTGGCAGCTCTTCATTCATCCAGCGCACCGTTTCACCAAGTTGCTCTTTTTTAAATGCACCACCAAGCCCAAAGCCATCAAAATCAAGATTCGCTAAAAAGCGTGAAGATTCCCGTCGCAAATCTTCATAATTTGCGCCCTGCACAACACCAAATAATGCTTGGTATGGCTTGTCTGCTCGTTCTTTTGTTAACCTTTCATGCTCTGCCAAACTTCGTTCTGCCCACGGATGCGTTCGTTTTTTCAGCGACTCGATTTGATACTTTCTATCGTGCTGTAATGTCGTCAGTTCATCAAACGCAAAAATAATATCCGCACCTAATTGGTGCTGAATTTGCATTGATTTCTCAGCAGTAAACCGACGTTTGCTGCCATCAAGATGAGATTTAAATGTTACCCCGTCATCATCAATCCAAGCGAGCTTTTCTTTTTTTTCTAGGGGCTGACCACCTTCCATGTCAACAATCTTTTTAAACCCAACGCCCAAGCTCATTACTTGAAAGCCACCGCTATCTGTAAAAGTTGGCTTATTCCAATTCATAAATTTACCAAGACCACCAGCCTTATCTATTACCTTTTCGCCAGGGCGCAAATAAAGATGGTAAGCATTTGCTAGAACCGCTTGCGCGCCGGTTGATTCAAGCTGATCTGGCGTTAAGCCTTTGAGAGTTGCTTGCGTGCCAACGGGAATAAAAGCCGGTGTTTTTACCTCGCCATGAGGTGTAGAAATCACCCCGCTGCGCGCCAACGCACCATCAAGCTTTTTAGAAATCTTAAACTGAAATTGTTTTTTATTCACCATACTAGAATATAGGAAGAGTTTTTCATTGACTAATCTAAATGGCTGAATCTTTGAAAATCTGTATTGGGATCCATGATTATATTGTCGCCAACAGGTATAACAACCGGATGAATAGTATTTGGATCTTTGCCCTCGATATCGGAGGTATGAAAATAGACGGCAGCAATTGACTGATTATAGTTAATCTCTGCATTTAGCTCATCATCGACAGATAAGTGCGGTATAAGAAGTATTTTCTGAGGAACCGCCAACGTTTTATGCCAATGATTAAGATTCCTCGCAGTACCTAAATCTATATCTCCTGTTTCCTGATTAACAGTATAGTATAGTCCTTTAAAAGCAATGCTATATGGAATCATATTAGCGTGATTAAGCGGCAGCATATGCTCAAGATATTTTGATATCATATTACGATCTTCCTGAACGTCTCCTTTTTCAACATCATGAGTAATCACTACCCCCCCTAAAGATTCTATTGCAGCAATATCAATCTCATTCCTTTGTTCACATCCTTCGCCACTATTCAGCAATCGCGACTCTATCGCCTGAAATGCCCGTGGGTAATGATAACTAAATAACTTTGTAGCTTTTTCAGAATCTACCTCTATTGGATCAATAAAAATATCGCCCGGGTCCGCCCAAGCTACAAACGACTCTTCGATATCATCCGATCCATCATCTAGTCGAAGAATACCCAACTGGTGCCCGATAACAGAAATTCCATCTACAGTGTTTAGGGTAAACCCATATGATACAGCCATTCGATCCTTAATGGCTACTACGTACTCGCCTCCATAGCCATCTGCTTTCTCATGAACTTCACCAGAAACAAGCATTAAATGCCCTTCATAAGGCCACAGTCTATTGAATTCTTCTACTGCGCTCTCCATGGCATCATCCTCAAGCATTCCGCTTTCAGAGAGATTGTTCACATGTCGTACCTGATTTTGACTTCTCTCAACATGCGGATCAATAATCAGATCACTGACTTCCTGTAGATGTTGAAGATGGTCGTGGTGTTTTGGCATACAATTCAATATTCACCCACCAACTTAATTTACTTGACTTTATTCTACCCTTCTTGGTCCGTTCCGTCGAGCTTATGAATTTGATCGTGATCAAGCCCAAAATGATGTGCGATCTCGTGCCAAACCGTATGTCTTACTTGCTTTTTTAAATCTGCAACATCGCGACTTGCGTGTACAATCGGCAGCTTAAAAATAGTAATCTTATCTGGCAGTACCAAATTATATCCTGCTCCGCGCTGCGTCATTGGAATACCTTCATACAAGCCAAAGAGTGTTTGGTTATCTCTTAGGTGCATTTTTTGTCGCTGCCCATGCGTTGGCTCATCTTCATAAACAATCACCACATTTTGATCTTTCAAAAGCTTTGTATATTTTTCCGGCAATGATTCCACCGCCTCAGCTATAATCTGCGAAAACTGTTCATCTGAAATTTGCATAATTTTAGTATACTCTTTTAGCCTTGAATCTGAACATCTATTCCAGCAATTGCCTCAAGTGGAAGATAGGCTATTTTCCAACGATCATCTTCATTTTCATTCTTATTGTCGTTATCATCATATTCTATCGATAGACACAGTGTGTCAGATAGCTGCTGGGTCTCTTTGTGACTATAAATTTTGTCTTCTCCACAGTCGGATGGGATTAACGCGACGCCTAGTACTTCGCCCTCTACTTCAATTGAATTTATGTGTTTGCTTCTTGTATAAGTACATTCGACCCCTCCCGAGCCAACAGGGTATAGATTCGCCGATGTAAATGCAATTACCTCCACATATGCCCCTTTCAGCATAAGCTGTGCTTCAAACCATTCTAATAGAGCTCCTTCTATATCAAAATTAGCCTTATCTTTCTCTCTTTTTAATAATTGTTTGGCTAGATTTGCCGCATCTTGAATATTTTCAATATTATAATGATCATCTTCATCAAAAATTTCTGAAAAAAGTTGTTTCATTTTTTCTATATCTCGTGCTGATTCTTTATGTTTTACAGACAAAAGCGACTCTTCGGCTTCAGCTATTCTCCGCGCCGCTCGATCGTCGATAAAATCAACCTGCACCTCATCAATAGAACCATAGCTAAATTGCGCGCCCTCAAACCCAGCAACATCCGTATCCTCTTCGCTAACACGTATGCAAACTCTTGCAGCATATCCAACAGGCTCGCTCTCATCGTCCTCGTCTTCAAATGTTGGAATAATCTGCAAACCAAATCCAGCAAACTCACCCTTTTCAAATGGCTGCGCTCCTGATTCATTATGTCTAGAAATTGCTATATGAAAAAGCGATGCAGTACCATCTTCACAATACTGCACATCTGGAATATATACTCTCTCCCCGTACATCTCTACACGCCTACCAAATAAATTAGCGATTGCAGCATTTTCGTTCAAAGCATCTATCTGCTCTTGATATTCCCTCTTAACGCTAAACGTGCTGTCAAAAATTGACTCTTGCATCATGACCAAGTTTAGCTCAGTCGCCTGTTCAAAAACCGTCGCTTTTGAAACTTCTTCTTCACTAAAGTGTGACTCTACTCTTTCAGACATTATCTATAATTAGCCTCTTCTGCCACCCAGTTATTGTGCTTTTCTTAATTGTACTCTGTTAATTATGCTGCGCAAGTAAAAGCTTTTTGTTATGCTGTAAGTATGAGAGGTATATTGGCGCGCTTTGATACAGGCATAACACAGCTTGTGCAATCATGGCCACATTGGCTAGAATTTCCGATGGTAATAGTTACCTTTCTTGGTCAGCCATTTTTTACTGTTGGTATTGCGCTGGCTATTGCCGCTTACGGCTTTTATAAAACTAACGAAAAGCTCGTGCTTGCTGGTAGTGCAGCTGCAATTACATTTGGTATTTGCAGCCTATTAAAAGCATTTTTAAAACGCGATCGACCAGAGACTGACTATGTAAACAATATGTTCTTCGACACTTTTAGCTTTCCGAGTGGTCATGCCGCTGGCGCAATGGTCACGTATGGTCTGCTCGCCTACTTCGCTATTATGTATTTGCCTCAGCCATGGAATATTGTAGCTGCAGTTGCGCTTGGCATATTAATTTTTCTTATTGGCATTTCTCGAATATATCTTGGTGCGCACTACCCAAGTGATGTTATTGGCGGTTGGCTACTTGGTGCCGCAGGACTTTACGTCATAATCCACTATATAAAACCTGTGTTATGAAAATCGTTTTAGTGCACAATGCAAAATCTGGCAGTGCGCTCTCGCTTACTTCTTTAAAAAAGAAGTTTAAGAAAAACAATATTGAGATTGAAAAAGATATTAAAATCGAGCCTGGTTTTGAAAAGAAGCTAAAACCTTTTCTAAAGCCAAAACAAATTATTGCTGCCATTGGTGGCGATGGCACAATTAGTGCCGTTGCAGGCATCGTTGCAGAAACTCCTGCTATTCTAGCGCCTCTTTCTGGCGGCACCTTAAATCACTTTACAAAAGATTTAGGCGTGTCTCAGGATATTGATAAAGCGATTGCTCATCTTAAAAAGGCAAAACAGCAAAAAATTGACATCGCTAAAGTAAATAATATTGTGTTTATAAATAATTCAAGTATTGGGCTTTATCCCTCTTCGCTTAAAGTGCGTGAAGATACCGAAAGCACACTTGGCAAATGGCCTGCGGCAGCATTTGGTATTATAAAAGCTCTTATTCGCTATAAAACTTACATCGTTACAATTAACCAAAAAACATTTGCTACGCCCTTTATTTTCATAGGAAACAATCCATATGAAGTAAATGATTTTGCCTTAACAAACCGCAAATCACTAAGCAAAGGCCAACTTTCTATCTACGTCACCAAAGCACACAGTCGTTTTGCTTTAATTAAAATCTTTGCCCATGCCACCACTGGCAAACTTCACGAAGCAGATGAATTTGAAAGTTATTCGGCAAACGAAATTACTATTAAGGCTCATGGGCACAAGAAAATATATGTTTCACACGATGGCGAAGTAAGTAAGGTTGCAACCCCGTTGGCTTACAAAATTGTGCCCAAAAGCCTAAATATTCTTAAGTAAGATTATTATTCGTTTTTATTTATCAAAATTAACGTCGGGATAAATTGATTTCGTTACTTCATCTATTTCAGTGCGCATATGCGGAAACGGCACACCTTCGCGAGCAGAAACGCCTTCAAATATCCAAAAAACGCGCTCGCTATATCCCCAGCCACAAGCTGGTGGCATGCCATATTCAAGCATCTCAATAAAATCTATATCAAGCATCATAGCTTCTTTATCCCCAGCGTCTCGCATCGCCTGCTGCTCTTTAAAGCGATTAAGCTGATCAATCGGATCATTAAGTTCTGAAAAGCCATTGCCAAGCTCCGAGCCAGCAATAACTGGCTGGAAACGCTGCGCTGTATTCGGGTTTTCTGGATTGGTTTTAGCAAGCGGGCTTATAAACAATGGTGTATTTATAAGCCAAACTGGTCCAGCGACGTCCTTGCGAATGTTTTTCCAAAGCTTATCAATGCCACGCGCTTTATTCTCTGTCTCGGCAACCTCAAGCTTGTTATCCTTGAGCGCCTTCTTCACTTCATCTAATGTACAGTCATAAACATCAATGCCGTATCGTTTTTTAATAACTTCAGCATAATCCCATTCTTCCCAATCTTTCTCAAGATCAATATCAAAGCCATTTACCTTAAATTGCAGCGTTCCAAACGTTTTCTTCAAAACATACCGATACATTTCCGTCATAAACTTCATGCCATCACGCCAGTCCATATATGCCGCATACCATTCCATTGCAACATGCTCGGGTAAATGCTCTTCTGAATAATTCTCATTCCTAAATCGTGGGCCAATATCAAAAACTTTTTGATATCCACCACCAAGCAGTTTTTTAAGTGGCAGCTCATGACTAATACGAAGATAAAAATCTTGATCTAACGCGTCCATGTGCGTTACAAAAGGATTTGCGTCTGCACCACCAGTTGTATGCTCTAAAACCGGAATATTAATCTCTAAGAAGCCTTTGTCTTCCAAAAACTCACGTGTCGCTCGCCAAAACATACTACGACGCTCAAATCTTCCAAACACATCTTCGTTTACATTCGTATCAACATATCGGCGACGCAAACGCTCTTCTTTATTCGTAAAGCCATCTTGTTCGGTTGGTAAAGGGCGCAAACTTTTCGCAAGCAGCTTTAGCTCTTTCACCTCAATAGAAACCTCACCCGTTTTTGTCTTAATAAGTTTTCCTGAAGTTTCAATAAAATCTCCTGCGTCTAGAAGGCTAAGTTGCTCAATATTCAAAAAACCTTTCTTGGCATCAAAAGGTAAAATTATTCCACTCTTTATAAAAAGCTGGATGGAATCTGTGCCATCGCTCACGACAACAAAAGCTAATTTGCCAAATTTACGAATATTTTTTACACGACCAACAATCGTAATTTCTTCGTTTTCAAAATCGTTAAAATTATTTTTTGCCGCTGCAGCGGTGTGCGTACTTGCCTTGGCTACTGAAGGATACGGATCAATTCCGAGTCCTTTTAGTTCTTCTAGTTTTCGCAGGCGCTCATCGCGCAATTCTTTTAGTGTTGCCATTTAAAATCTCTCTTGTTACTTCTCTAATACTATAGCAGAAAATAATAAAAACGCCGCAGCTAAATTTGTGCGGCGCTATTCTTTATTAAGCAGCAAATATTAGCTAATTTTTATAACTTCGTAATTTACTTTCCCTTTTGGCGTTTCAAGAGAAAATGTATCGCCTGCTTTTTTCCCAAGCAGCGCTTCGCCAATTGGTGATTCATTAGAAATCTTGCCTTCAAGCGGGTTTGCCTCAACAGGGCCAACAAGCGTATAAGTAACAGTTTTTCTGCCTACCTTTAATTCTATTGTGCTGCCCACGGCAACCTTTGAAGATTTCTTATGAGAGATAATCTCTGCATTCTTTAATATTTCCTCAATCTCAGAAATACGACCTTCAACCTGACCCTGCTCTTCACGAGCTGCATCATATTCCGCGTTCTCGCTTAAATCGCCATAGTCGCGCGCATCGGCAATTTTATCTGCAATTGCACCGCGTCGGCTCTTTAGTTCTTCTAACTCTTTTTCTAAAGATTTCTTACCATCAAGAGTCAATTGATATTGCTTTTTCATACTATAAAACCCTTCCTTTCTCTCGCCTGAATTGCCATTTTCTTAAACAAAATTGCAATAAACCTACTCTATTATTTTCAAAATTTCTAATTTTCTTTATCAAAGTTACCGCGATGTCAAAATATACCGCAGGTCAAGTCAGTTTATCAAACAAAAATTCTGCCGTCAATGTTTCTGTTTCACCGTTCATTCGAGACGCATATTCATATTTGCTCTCAGCCAATAAGCGCTCGCTCACGACCACTCTATGCGGGATCCCCATAAGTTCTGCATCTGCAAATTTTGCACCTGGGCGCTCGTCGCGATCATCATAAAGTACAGTAATTCCTTTTTCTTCAAGCTGCGCATATAGTTTATCTGCCTCTTTTACAACTTCATCTTTATCGCCAATTCGTACTAAATAAACTTTGGCTGGTGCAATATTTTCTGGCCACACAATACCTTTTTCGTCTGAAAGAAGCTCAACAATCGTGCCCATTAAGCGAGTTATCCCTATGCCATATGATCCCATAAATACTGTTTTTTCGGCTCCGTCTGCATCCGTATATGTTAAATTAAATGGTTCTGAAAACTTATGTCCAAGAGAGAAAATATTCCCTACTTCAATTGCTTTTTGCTCAATTAATTTTGCTTTGTCTACGCCTAGATCTGCCAGCACTTCATCAGTAAACACCTCTTTATTAATCGCAATTCCTTTGTCTTCATCAATATAAATAATATCTTCGCCAGCATCAGACACTGTTTGAAATTCATGAGAATATTTTGAAAACGTTCCGCCAGATGCAAATGTAATATACGTCTTATCACCCAGCCCAACACGCCCAAATACATTCGCATAGGCAACTTTCATCTTTTCATAAAATTCGTTGTGTTCAGCTTCATCTTTTGAAAATGAATAGAGTGCCTTCCAATAAAACTCTCGTCCGCGCATAATCCCAGATTTACTGCGCAGCTCATTACGAAAAATAGTTTTAAAGTCATATGGATATATTGGCAAATCTTTGTACGAATTCACAAAGTTTTTAACAATGTTTGAATACGCCTCTTCGTTCGTAAATGAAAGACCAAGCTCAGTACCGTTCTTCAATTTTGTCTTAAACCAGTTATCAACTATCTCGTCGTCCCATCGGTTCGTCTTCTCCCAAACATCTTTTGTCTGCAGCGCTGAAGTTTTCATCTGTACGCCACCAACTGCATTCATCTCTTCTTTTACAATGCGCGTTATATTCTCAATCACGGCATGGCCCAAAGGCAAAAGACTATACACGCCCGCCATTTCTTTGTGTATAAACCCGGCTCTAATCAAGAGCTGTGCGTTTTTCGCTACTTCATCGCTAGGCGCGTTTTTTCGTGTTTTTGTAAAAAGTTTTGAAAGTCTCATAATGCCTCTTATTCTACTACAGAGTTTCTTAAGCGTATACTTCTGCGCGCTCTTTGCGTATTCAATCTTTGCCGTGTTCCAACAGCCTTGACGGCATACTTGGTTACTTGGTGCATAAATTGTAAATCATCTATATTTAAATTCTCCTCATGTTCACCGTGCGCAATTTGTCGATTCTTCTCATTTACTTCTTGGTGAAATTTCTTTAAACTTTGCACCGAAAAATCACCAAATATAATTGCATCAATTGTTTCTTCAACATATCGCTCAATCAATGTTTCTTTTTCTACTTCTACCATTTCCATTTTCTTTCATCTCCGATTTAGCCCCAGTACAAAATAAAAAACGGCCCGAGGGCCGTTTGTACTATTTTTAATTAAAATCTATCAAAGCCCCCGGTGACGCATCGGAGCTGGCGGAGTTAAAAATAATGCAATATTAGTAGCCATATATTCTCTTATTATAAACGATCCCACTCCTTTATACAAAAGGCGTTGGAAAAACAAACAGCAGCATAAACGCAATACCGTTTTTTGTAGCGTGCAAAAATATCGCAGGCCAAAGTGACTGTGTTTTTTCACGAAGATAGCAAAGTGCGATGCTAAGAATAAAAACGTCTATCCCAACATTCCACTGCCCATGCACAAGGCCAAATAAAGCGCTCGTAATAATTGTTGCGGGAATAAAAGAAATATAGCTACGAAGCCTGCCAAATAAATACCCCCTAAAAAGTAGCTCTTCCGCCAGTGGCGCCATTACAACAAGCGCTAGAAAGGCAAAGATATATTCGAACCCACTCGCAAGTGACTCAAATCCTAACTCTTGCTTTTGATCAGCTTGAAAACCTGGAATCACCTGAATTATTACTAGCATTACAACCGCCGAGATGACGAGATATGCAATATATGCCATAACCGCCATACCAAAATCAGATAAAGTTGGCTTTTTATCTATGCCAAGCAATTTTTTGATTGAAAGATCTTTTGGCAGCAACCTAGCAAAACGCGGCGCGCCCACTGTAATAATGAGTGCAAGTGTATAAATAACTGCATTCAGTAAAAGCATAGAAAGAACCTGATCTCCAGCCTGAACACGAAAACCCAGCTCTTTTGCAGCTTGCAAAATAGCAAGCATGCCAATCTGCGTTGCAACAAAGGCAAAAAACACCCATGCAGTTATTGAAATAACGTGTGCTATTTTCTTTTTGTTCGTCATGTTCGGCTTGTTAGCCAAAGAATTTTCCAACATCTGCCACCGTAATCACTACTATTAATAAAAGGAGGAAGGCAAAGCCAGTGCCATGAATTTTTTCTTCTAAATCTTTGTTGAGAGGCTTTTTCATTACTCTGAAAAGAAGTGTTACAAACAATCGCCCTCCATCAAGCGCAGGAATTGGTAGTGCGTTCATAATTGCCAGTGTTAGCGAAATAATACCCGTTAAGAGCAAGAGCGATGTTAGTCCAGCATCTTTTGCTGCAGGAAAGATAACACCCAAAATGCCTATGGGACCAGCAACGCTATTCCCTGCTTCGCTAAGTTGCTGACTGCCCTCTTTTCGCACACTTTCATCTGAGCTAAGTTGCGACGTTGTGCCTTTCGCAAGACTTGCCACCAAATTGCCAAGCCCATCTAACGTTGCACCGGTAAACTGCACTGCTACGCCAACGCCAACAATCGGCGCAGACCATGTTGATCGAGTAACCGTCCGCTGTGTGGATCCAACGCCTAAATAGCCTTTTCCTTTATTTTCTTCATTTAATTTTGTCTGAGCAGTTGCTTCTTTGCTGCCTCTTTTATAAATAATTTCGACTTCTTCACCTTTATGATCTTCTGTTAAAGCCGTAAGCGATTCTGGAGTTGGAACTGGCTGCCCGTCAAATCGCAAAATCTCATCACCGACCTCTAACCCAGCTGCTGATGCAGGAGAATCTTTTGCCACCGTGCTAATTGTTACTGGCTGGCTTACCTCTTGAGTATCGGCCGGAACAGTAAACTGATTGTTTAGCACTTTTGGCATACCAACAACAGCAATAATAGAGAAAATAAACGCTGCAAAAACCCAGTTTACTGCAACACCAGCCATTAAAATCTTAGTTTTTGCCCATAAGTTTACTGCGCCGTAATCGCCTTTTTTCTTAGCAGCATCATTTTCACCCTGCAGTTTTACAAATCCACCAAGCGGCAACCAATTAATACTAAATAAAACACCGTTTTTTAATTTCTTTGCCCACGCACGAGGCGGAAAACCAATGCCAAATTCTTCAACAACAACTCCGTTACGACGCGCAACAATTGCGTGCCCTAGCTCGTGAATTACTACTAAAACAATAAGTAAAAATAGCCCTATTAAAATTCCAATGATGTCCATTTATCCTCCAAATCTCCGTGAACGTTTTTGATATTCATCTATAATAATCCCTATATCTTCATTAGTCATGTCTGGCCAATATTTCTCTAGAAAAAGCATCTCGCTATATGCCACGCGCCACAGCATAAAGTTACTTAATCTTTCTTCGCCACTTGTGCGTACAACAATATCTACCTCTGGCACTTCTGGAGCATAAAGATTTTTGGCAATTTCTTTTTCAGTAATTTCTTCTGCGCTTTTGCCCTGAACAACTAATTTACGCACTGCGTCTACGATTTCTCTTTGTCCGCCATAATTAAAACAAAGCGCTACTGTTGCCTTTTTGCACTGCGCTGTTGCCTCTTCGGCTTTTCGCGCTGCCTCTTGCACTTCCTCACTTAAGCCCTCTGTAGTGCCTAAAACCTTCAGACGAATATCTTCTTCAATCAGCTCATTTAGATCTGTTTTAAATAACCTTAAAGCAAGCTTCATCAGCTTCCCCGTCTCACCTTCACCACGCTTCCAGTTCTCGGTTGAAAACGCATATAACGAAACGTATTCTACCCCTGCATCAACCGTGTAACGCAAGATATCTTTTAGCGTGTTATAGCCAGCTAAATGACCCTCATAGCCTGGCAAACCGTGCTTTTTTGCCCATCGCCTATTGCCGTCAACAATATACCCAACATGGCGAGGAATGATTTTTTCTTCGCTCATTTAAACTGTTAAGATTTCTTTCTCTTTAGCTTTGGTGATCTCTTCAATTTTGGTTTGAAAATCTGCCACTACATTATCAAGCGCTTTTTCTGCTCGTTTATAGTCGTCATCTGAAAGCTCTTTAGAGTCTTTCTTGCCTTTTGCATCTTTTAGACCATCGTGGCGAATATTTCGAAGAGAAATTCGGCAATCTTCCACCTTGTCACCAAGTTGTTTCACAATCTGATGACGGCGCTCTTCGGTAAGCTGTGGAATTGGCACACGCACAATTCTTCCATCATCGCTTGGGTTAAAGCCGAGTGTTTGCTCGTTGCGAATTGCATCAGAAACTGCTTGCACGTTTGATTGATCAAACGGCGTTACTTGCAAAAGTTGCGGCTCTGGCACTGTTACATTCGCCACTTGGTTAAGTGGCATTTTTGCACCATACGCTTCAACCATCACGCCATCAAGCATGCTTGGATGTGCCCGACCAGTACGAATTTTCTTTAGTTCTTCTTCAAAATGTGCGAGCGCTTGGCTCATTTTATCTTCAAATGGTTTTGTATCAAACATATCTATAAGTGTAGCAAATTTTGGCATAAAAAGAAGGACTGGCTTTTTCAGCGAGTCCTGATAAATCGTTAGGTTGAAAATTACAAAAGAGATACAAATAGAGGTGAATGGGGTGGGTTGCCTGCCGCAACCCACCCCTCCGCGTGCCGCTTCATCACAAATGCCCCTTTCAAGGTCATCGAATTTGCAGAAACTGGAAGTTAGCGAGCGCCAGCGTGCAGCGGCTTCTTCTCACTACTACCTCGCATCCTGCTTCGCAGCTCCTTGTCACGCAGCTGACGCTCACGTTTCCTCGCTTCGGCCTTGCGGCGCGAGTCGGAGCCGTGATGCGCCCTCTGCATGCGACGCTCGCTGTTGATGACACGCTGCAGGAGCGTAATCATACGGTCGCGATCCAGCGCCGCCATCTTGGCATTGATCTTGGTCTGAACGAGGAAATCCTTTTCCTCGCCCCTCAACGGGGCAGCCTTGCCTCTCTTCTTGAAGGATCCAGTTTCGATGGCCTGACGCCTCAAAGCATCAAGCTGACGGTAAAACCGCTTCTTCACCTTCGGTGTAGCGGTTGAACTCGGACGCTCGGGAACAGTCTGCTCCATTCTTATGTTTCCTTTCTTGTTGGCTAAACCTAGAATGCAATCACAGCACAAAATCTTATGCAGCCATTGCATTCTAGGTTTCCCGTTGAAAAGGAAATCTTAGTATCTCTTTTGTAAATGTACTGATACGAAGAACTCCACGCTCAATTCGTACTGTGCAACATATTAGCATAAATTTGTTAATATGTCAATATTATTTATATATTTATAATAAACCAACCCCTACTCTAGGCAGAGGCTGTTAGTTTACTTGCGCTCGCTTTTTATTCGCTCACACCAAGTTCAATACGCTTGATCTGGCGAATAACGATATTCTCGCCTAGGCGCGCAATGTGGTCTTTTACTAGATCACCCACTGTTTGGTCTGGGTTCTTAATAAACGGCTGCTCAAGAAGTGTTTTTTCAGCAAAGTATTTCTTTACTTGCCCGCCAACAATCTTTTCAATCATATCCTCAGGCTTGCCTTCATTTTTTGCCTTTTCAGAAAACTCACTCATCACACGCTCTTTTTCTTCATCTGAAATATCATCAGTTGAAATATACTCTGGCGCAGTTGCAGAAACATGCATTGCAACATCATGCACAAGATTTTTAAAATCGTCTGTTCGGGCGACAAAATCTGTTTCGCAGTTTACCTCAACTAAAACACCAATTCGATTGCTATGAACATACGAATCAACTAAACCTTCACGTGCTTCGCGCTCGCCCTTTTTCTCGGCTCTAGTTAACCCCTTCTTTCGCATAGCTTCAAGCGCTTTATCAAAATCACCATCGGCTTCAGTAAGCGCCTTTTTTGCATCGCTCAAACCAACACCGGTAAGTTCTTTTAATTTCTTAACTTCCTCTAAAGATACGCTCATTTATTTTGCCTCCTCTTTCTTTTTTGCAGCGCCTTCGTTTATTGCCTGCTTCACGTAATCCAAAATAAGTTGAATGCTTTTAATCGCATCGTCGTTGCCAGGAATAACATAATCAATATTTTCAGGATTTGCGTTCGTATCAACAATTGCTACCACAGGAATATTAAGCTTATTTGCTTCGCGAACCGCATTTGCATCAGAAATTATATCTGTTACAAATACAACGCCCGGCTTGCCATTCATATCTTGAATGCCACCGTATTTCATCTTTAGATCATCAATCTCTTCTTGAAAGCGCTGTACCTCAAGCTTATTGTAACGATTTTCAAGCTCACCACTGTCCATGCGTCGCTGCAGGTTTTTAAGATGCTTAATTTGACCACCAATAGTAGCGGCATTCGTTAAAGCACCGCCAAGCCAGCGCTCGCTAACATATGGCTGCCCAACTTCTTCGGCTGCTTTCTTCACTAAATCTTTCGCCTGACGCTTAGTGCCAACTAAAAGAACTTGCTTGCCTTTTGTAACGGTTTCAGTAATAACAGGAAGTGCAACGTTAAGCCCTTCTACTGTTTTTGTTAAATCAATAATATGATTTTCTTGCCGTTTGCTATGAATATATGGCGCCATTTTAGGATGCCAACGGCTGGTCTTGTGACCAAAGTGAACGCCTGCTTCAAGCAGAGCTTTAATATCGACAGTTACTGCCATAGTGTGTTACTCCTTTTTCCTCACCTGCGCACCTTTTCTAAGAAGTTATCCGCGCAAGTTGTGTCGTTAATAATGTGTTACGAAAATTATTATAACAGATAGGGCGTGTTTTATTCAAGAGGTGGATTGCTTTTTTGAAATTTAATAGTATAGTCTTGCTTAAGGGTTGTATCTAAAAAATATCTAGTTGAGAGGACTGCATGTTCGCTTTTTTGCGTCGTATTTTCGGTGAGAAAAACGAAGTACTCAACGATGAAGCACTCCGCGACCCTCGGGCAATCGAGTTTCAAGCGGTGCTTGACGCCAAAGGCATAAAGCCCGAGGATCACGTCAAGATTGTCAGCACAGAAGGACACGAGGCCTATGTCGTATTCAAGGGCTTGGAAGAACACGATGACGAAGAGCCCATAGTAAACTTCGAAGACTTTAGAGTGGAGGACGAATTTTCCTCCTTCGCTCATGGCTTCGGTACTTATCCTAGTAACATCGCTGAGATAAAACATGTGACGATACATGGATCCGAGTGCTAAACGAAATTCACACCCCCTCTCGGCACCGAAGATCGGGAGGGGTTCGCAGATACTATTCTTAAAAAAGCTGGTTGAGTGATTTTCACTCCCAGCTATTTTTATAATCTAAAATAATTTGTAATATTAATAAATTTATGCTATAGATAGTAAATAGAATTGTACTCGTTCCTTAAAAAGGAGGTCTCAGTGGAGACATATGTAGATATTGCATATGCGCAGGCTGCCATTGCAAAACTGGCGCTGCTTTTGACGCTCCTTTCTATCGCTGGTTTTTGCTGGTGGTACGAGGAGTGACAGTTGAGAAAATAAATCCGACGGCACTCTGGGTACTGGCAATATCTGTCCTGGTGACAGTTTTGCCAATGCTCATTCCGTCAATGACGAGAAAGGTTAAGCTTGTGAATCTGAAAAGGGTTTGCACAGTTCTTGCAATCTCAATATTCGTTGGGTTGTTTGTAGTAGGGTTGTTCTCCTATGGAAACAGCCCAGAAGCGACAACATATGAGGGCTGGCCTATTGGATGGATCATTTATGGCTATATCATAAATGGCTTACTCTTTGCCATGGGGTGGATTTCAATCGCCATCCTTGCTGCGCTAGTAATAGCAGGAGCGCTAGTAATGGCGGGGTTTATTCTCTCGGTGGTGATTAGCTTTGCTGCTCTACTACTCATCATTGCACTCGACAGAGTGCTAAAGCCAATGCGGACATAGCAACAATCTCTCGCCTCTCTTGGCATCGATGATCAAGGGAGCTGAAACGGACAATTCTAAATAAGTCGCTGTGAGCAAAAATTGCTCCAGCGCTTTTTTATTTTCAACCCTTTTGACTTTCTCTGTAAAAACAGATACAATAGCTCGAGATTATGAAAAAAGATTTACACCCAACTAACTATCGACCTGTCGTTTTTCAAGACGATCAGGCAAAATTTGCGTTTTTAACACAGTCTACTGCACAAACAGACGACACTATTAAGTGGGAAGATGGAAACGAATATCCGCTTGTAAAAATTCACATTTCAAGTGCTTCTCACCCATTCTTTACTGGTGAAGAAAAGATTATCGACACCGAAGGTCGTGTTGATCGCTTTAAAGCGAAGTTTGCAAAAGCTGAAGAGCGAAAAGCTGCACTTGCGAGCAAGGCAAAAAAAGCAAAAGTGCGCGCCGAGAAAAAAGAAGCCGAAAAAGATAAATAACTACAGGCGGACACGCCAACTCCGGGGGCAAAATAATGGCACAATTAAACCTCAATGCCAGCCAGCTTAAAGAAGAGAAAGCAGAGCTTGAGGCTTTTTTGTCGCGCCCAGATGCTTATGCAAATAAAGACTTTACAGCCAAAAGTAAGCGCCTCACAGAACTTGAAGGTATTTTAGAACGCGTTAATAAAAAAGCGCAGTTGCAAAAACAGCTCGAAGAGGCAAAAACGCTAAGCGGCGGAAACGACGAACTTGCTGAGCTTGCTAAAGAAGAAGTTCCCTCTTTAGAAAAGCAAATAGAAGCGCTAGATGAAGAACTGTTTGTGATGCTGACGCCAAAAGACCCAAACGATGAAAAAAATGTTATTGTTGAAATTCGTGCTGGAGCTGGCGGCGATGAAGCGAGCCTATTTGCCGGCGAACTTCTAAGAATGTATATGCGCTACTGCGAAAAAAACGGCTTTAAAACAGAGCTTTTAAATGACAGTCCTTCTGAAGTTGGCGGTTATAAAGAAGTGGTTTTTGCCGTAAAGGGAGATTCTCCATATGCAAGGCTAAAGTTTGAAAGTGGCGTACATCGCGTACAACGCATTCCCGCAACTGAAAGTCAGGGGCGCGTTCATACAAGCACTGTTACGGTTGCTGTTCTTCCAGAAGCTGAGGAAAAAGATATCGAGATTAACCCAAGCGACTTACGAATTGATACTTTTCGCGCAAGCGGACACGGCGGGCAAAGCGTCAACACGACCGACAGCGCTATTCGCATTACTCACCTGCCAACCGGCCTAGTTGTGGCGAATCAAGACGAAAAATCTCAGATTAAAAATAAAGATAAGGCTATGAAAGTTCTAAGAAGCCGGCTTTTACAAATGCAAATTGATGAAGAACAAGCTAAGCTTTCAGCTGAAAGAAAGAGCCTGATTGGCTCTGGTGATCGCAGCGAAAAGATTCGCACCTATAACTTCCCGCAAGATCGTATTACCGACCATCGAATTGGCTATAGCCGCAGTAATCTGCCGGCTGCGCTTGATGGCGATATTCAAGATTTAATTGACAAATTACTTGCCTATGAACGCGAGCTTAAAGCCCAAGGTGTCGAAAATAAAAGTTAAAACGTGGCTTGAAGAAGCTTCATTTTTGTTAAAGAAATCTAACGTAGCTTCGGCGCGACTTGATGCAGAGATTATTTTATGCGATGCACTTGATGTTAGCCGCGAATGGCTCATTGCCCATAGCGAAGATGAGATTGATAAAAATACAGGAAAAGACGCTCTCTCGAGACGATATGAGCGCGAGCCATTAGCATATATTCGTGGCTTTAAAGAATTTTATGGAAGAAACTTTACAGTTAACAATACGGTGCTCATCCCCCGCCCTGAAAGCGAAATAATTATAGAAATCCTCAAAGAAATTGTGCTAGATACTCAAACCATAATTGATGTTGGCACGGGCTCGGGCGCATTAGCTATCACTGCGAAATTAGAGCTGCCTCAAGCCAACGTTTTTGCAAGTGATATAAGCGAAGAGGCTTTGAGCATTGCCAAGCAAAATGCCCAGAAACTTAATGCGAATGTTATTTTTTTAAAAAGTGATTTATTAAAAGAAACGAATGATGCATATAGCGTTATCGTTGCTAATTTGCCATATGTTGATAGGAATTGGGATTATTCTTTTGAGACAAAGTTTGAGCCTTCCCTCGCCCTTTTCGCTAAAGACAACGGATTAGATCTTATTAAAAAATTAATTGCTCAAACACAAAAGAAGCTGCCTAGCGGTGGCTTTCTTCTACTCGAAGCGGATCCTCGTCAGCATCAAGTAGTCTTAGATTTTGCAAAGGAGCATGGGCTCTCTTTATTTAAAAAGCAAGATTTTATTGTAGTCTTAAAAAAGAAATAGTCTACTGCCTTAGCTGACCGAGCTCAACCTCTAGCGTTCGCTGCTGACCATCGCGTAACACAGTAAGATTAATTTTATCTCCTGGCGCAAACTCAGCAAGCAAGCCTGCAAGATTATTACGCTCATTTACTGGCATATCATTTATTTTTGTAATGATATCTCTGTTACGAATACCAGCTTTTGCAGCAGGACCACCAGAAACTACTGCGTTATTTCCATTAGCATCAAAAACAAACGCACCGCGTTTAACACTAAGATTAAATTCTTCAGCAACATCTGGCGTAATAGAAATATACTGCACACCTAAGTAAGGTCGCTGAATCTTACCATTCTCAATCACCCCTTTCGCAAGACCTTTCACCGCATTAATAGGAATAGCAAAACCAATACCTTCTGCATCTTGCGCCACTGCAGTATTAATACCAATTACTTCGCCAGCAAGGTTGGTAAGCGGTCCGCCAGAATTGCCCGGGTTAATAGCTGCATCCGTCTGGAAAAGCCCTTCGAGCCGTTCTTGCCCTTCGCTGCCTCCCGCAACAACTGGTCGTCCAATGCCAGAGATAATACCTGAAGTAACCGTGTTCTTAAATTGCCCTAACGCATTACCAATAGCAACAACCTTTTGACCTATATCAACGTTTCGAGAATTCCCTAGCTGAGCTGGAGTTAAATTATTTGCATCTTCAATTTTTAAAAAGGCAATGTCGTTCAGCGGATCCTTGCCAACCTCTTTAACATTTTTATATCGTGTACCGTCAGAAAGCACTACACTAACTTTGCCAGAAGAACCTTCAAGTACATGCTTGTTTGTAACAACATAGCCATTTTCGCTGATAATAATTCCTGTACCAGCTGTTTCTTGCTGAGCCACAATGCCATTTGTGCCCATAGTAGTTCCTGCTTGACCAACGATCGATACGACGCTTGGCGAAACCTTTTTAGCTACCTCGGAAACAACTTCGCCTTCTTGAAGAACGATATTTTCACGATTATTATTAATTGTCTGAGAAGCATCTTGCTTTACAAGCCCAGTAGCTAAAAATAGCCAACTTCCAAAAAAACTAGCAATAAAACAAAGAAATATAATTGCTGCTGTTTTACCCGTTGAGTGCGATGTTGTGCTTTCTTTTTTCATTAAATCTCCCCAAGGAAAAGATTAAACTACTGGTCGTATACCTGGTTAAAAATAGGTAAGAATAAAATAAACAATACTACAGCAGAAAATATTGCCATCCATAAAACATCTTTAGCGCGAATTTTGCCTTTTGTACGATAGATAAAATAACATCTCTCAGCAAACCAGCTAATAAGTGTGATGACGATGGCACTCTGTGGAATCTGCACAACCGCACCCGGAAATAACATCTTCGTAAATGGCAAAGCATAGGCAATAGCCCAGTGATAACCAAGCCAGCCAAGTTGCGCCAATACGAGCCCCCACAGCAAGCTCAGTAGGTTCATATCTTCCTCGTCATAGGCACTAAGAACATGTCGTGCTGCAGCGTATCCAATGAGCCACATCATAAGAACAACAAAGAAAGCTGGCCAGGCGTAAGAAATAGTGAATAGTGCAGTAATACTAACGAACTGGGCAAGCCCTGCTTGAAACACCATTGCCACACGCCCAGAAAGCGGTTTAATAACGATGAGCCACAATGCAAAAAGAATTGTGAGCACAATTTGTAATGGCAACGCGCCTGTTGCCTGCCACAATAGTGTGACGACACTAAGACCAACCAGCGTATCAAGCAAATTCGTTTGAATATTTGCAAACCAAAAACGAGGACGAACGGCAAAAATACGCCATTTACTTAGAAGAATAAAAATATACGCTAAAACTGGCGATTCGTTAAAGCTCAAAGTAAGTAATAGCACAATGGCTGCCAAAGCCAAGTTAAGCACAACGTAAATCGTTTCACTAAGCAAAGAGCGCTTACGTGAAGCTGTTCGTATTAACTCCATATATGTTAGCCATTATAGCATGATTTTACAGTCAGCGAATCGAAGAATTTACTGGCCAACCACTACAACAAAGTTAGCCGAAGATTGAATATTACTCGGTAAAGACTTCACTTTACTAACTTTCAACAGCTTTTTGAGCTTTTTCTTCGTTGCAGGCTTGTTGCCATTAGCTGTGTATGCCGCCACTTTGCCATATTGTCCGGCTGGTGCATTGCCAATATTCGATATAATCAAACCATTATCCTCTAGTCTATCGGCGGTTTCTTGCGCCGCACCCGGTACGCCAGACCCATTGAGAACTTCTATGCTCGCCTTTTCTTTTGTTACTTCATCACTAATCTGATATGAGCGAATGAAAGCATGGATATCATCGTAATTAAACGTTCCAGCTGCAGGCATGACAACACTCATTCCACCGATATTTCCAGTAGTAAAGAGTGCTTCTCCCTCTTTAAAGAAGTCTAGGTTTTGAATGGTGTTGGCTTTAATATCTTTTGAAAGACGTGCAAGTGTTTTAATTTCTCCGGCAACAAAGTTTGTACGCACATTATCACCAAGTGCATCAATTAAATTACTTACTTTAACAGGGTTTGAAAGAGTACTTGAACTATTTGCTTTCTTTAACATCGCGGTCATAATTTTTCGCTGGTTTCTTTCGCGGTCAAAGTTTGATTCTTCAAAACCATACGTTGGTGCAGATTCACCACGCGCCTGGGCCAAGAACAGCGCCTGCTCGCCGTTCAGGTGGTGCTTTCCGTTTGAGTATTTAACTTTGTAGCATTGGTAATTACAGCGCCAGTCAAAGTTTCTATCAAGCACGCCCCGAGGATCACGACTATTGATAGTAACATCTACACCCCCAATAGCATCAACAGATTCGCGCACTACTTTATAGTTCACTTTTACCGCATATTGAACATCCATACCATACACTTCACCCACCATATCTTGAAGTGCCTGCTGGCCACGTCGCTCTGAAACATCGTCTGTGCTATTACCTCGAGCACAAGCATATACCTCGTTAATCTTGCCCTCATATCCACTGTTACACGCTTCTCCATAATCAACATAAAGATCTCTTGGAACACTAAACATAAACGCATCGTTCTTTTTTTGGTCAACACTTGCAACGATAATCGAGTCTGTTAGGCTTGCACCGTCATGACCCTCGTCATCTTCTGATGTGCCAAAAATAAGAATATTGCTCCTACCAAACTGGTCAGTCTTGAGTGGCTGCCCTTGCCCAAAAAGATCCAAAAAATTACCGCCAAATAATCGCCCACTAGCAATCAGCGCTTTTATGCCTAAATAACCGCCAATCAGCGCCAAAATAATAAACAATGCAATAAACGTACGCTTCACAGCTTTTTTACTCGGTTTAAAGTGTCGCTTCTTCTTTTTCTTTGGTTCATTGAGGTCAATATCCTTTAGCGAATCATCAATGTCTCTTCTATTTATACCGATACCGGTTGTCTTGTTATTATGTTTATTAAGAGCAGTTGGGTTTGAGCGAGATTTTTTCTCGTCCAAAAACTGAGAAGGAACCTGTAAATTATCAATTCCCAGTTGACGACGCTCGCTCCCCGCTGTTTGCTGAGGTTGTCGACGTCGTAATATAAATCCATCTGTTGAAGTTCTTTTTCTATTCATGAATGTCGAGTTCTACTATACCCGATTCTCACCCATTTCGTAAACAATAATGCTTATTTATTTTTGCACAATAACCACCAATGGATGTATGCTAAGTAAGCTATGTCAGATAAGCAAAAATCAACCTCAAAAGATATCCTCAACCTTGTTGGGTTCATTATTTTAGTAATCCTTGGCACTCTTTTTATAAATGAATTTATTTTCCGCAGTTTTAACGTTAACGGGCCTAGTATGGAAAAAACACTCTATACAAACGATCGTTTAATCGTTAACAAACTGCCTGTTACTTGGGATCACATACGCGGTAAAGAATATGTGCCTGAAAGAGGGCAAGTAATTGTATTTAGAAATCCGCATTATGTTTCTGGTGCTGGCGAAGAATTTATCGTTAAGCGCGTTATTGCCTTTCCTGGCGAACGTGTAACAGTAAAAAATGGCCTTGTGACAGTTTATAACAAAGAGCATCCAAAAGGGTTCAACCCCGACAAAGCCTTCCATAACGAACCTGGATATTACACAAGTAACATCGTTGATACAAAAGTACCTAAGGGAGAGTTATTCGTTATGGGCGACCATCGAGCAGGTGATTATTCTCTTGACTCACGAAACGGGCTCGGCACCGTTCCATATAAAGACATCATCGGCCCAGTAGAAATCAGGTTCTTCCCTTTTAATAAAATACGAACGTTTTAATCAAGTAGCGAGGCAATTCGCTCTAAATCATCGCCGCTCTTAAACTTAATGATCAATTGTCCGCCCTTTGCGGTTGTTTTAATACTCACATCTGCCTTCAGCTTCTTAGAAAGTGCCTTTGTAGTTGGCGTTTGTGTTTGCGTATGCCGCACAGCAGAAGCTTTCTTTGCGTCTTTGCCGCTAGCTTTTTTATAGCCAATCACAAACCGTTCTGCTTGGCGAACGCTCCATCCTTCTTTAACAATTCTTTTTAAAAGCTCTTTTTTTGCATCGTCACTATCTAAAGCTAAAATTTGGCGCGCATGACCCTCAGATATCTTTCTCTCAACCAATGCCTGTTTTGCGTCCTCCGGAAGCTGCAAAAGCCTCAAGGCATTACTGATAACACTTGGTGATTTACCGCCAACTCGCACGCTCATTTCTTCTAATTTAAGATTAAATTGATCACGAAGTTTTAAATATGCTGTCGCAGTTTCAAGCGGATTAAGGTCTCGTCTTTGCAGATTTTCTATCAAAGAAAGTTCTAGCTTATGCTGATCGCTTAGCGTGCGCACAAGCACTGGAACTTTTTCTAAACCAGCTAATTTCGAAGCTCGCCATCGCCTTTCACCAGCAACAATTTGATACTTTCCGTCTTTAGCAACAACCACCAGCGGCTGCACAACTCCATGCTCTTTTAACGAAGTTGCTAATTCTTCAAGCGCCGCTTCATCAAAATATCGTCTTGGCTGGTCTGGGTCAGCAGAAATCTCACCTACCGCAACATAGCGAAGTTCAGACACTTTTTCATCTTGCGAAGCCGTTGGATCAAAAGCTTCATTTAGCATATCTGTTGGGAGCAGCGAATCAAACCCTCGCCCAAGCCCTTTCTTCGGTTTAGCCGACACGATTAATCACCTCCTTTGTTAGCGCTTTGTAGGCGCGAGCGCCTTTGCTCCATCGGTCATATGCGCCAACTGGCACACCATGACTTGGCGCTTCAGCAAGGCGAATGTTGCGCGGAATAATCGTCTCAAAAACCTTACCAGGAAAATGCTTCTTCACCTCTTCGCTTACCTGCGCGCTTAACGTCGTGCGCCCATCAAACATCGTAATCACCACGCCAATCAGTTCTAAGGTTGGGTTCATGCCTTTTCGCACCAGCTGCATTGTTTCAAGAAGTTGCCCCAGCCCTTCTAGCGCATAAAATTCAGCCTGCACCGGAAGCATGACATAATTCGCCGCAATAAGCGCATTCACTGTCAGTAAGCTAAGCGATGGCGGACTATCGATAATGACAAAATCATACTCTTCAGTGCCTGCAACCGCTTGGCGCAGGCGCGTAAAGCGTTTTTCTGCTTTGGCAAGCTCCACTTCAGCATTTGCAAGATGCGGTGTTGCTGGTAAAAGAAAAAGGCGTTTTTGCTTCGTTTTCAAAGCAACATCTTTTATTGCAGCACCGTTTTGCACAACGTCTAAAACATCTTTTTCTAACTCTTGTTTATTAAAACCAAGCCCGCTTGTAGCATTACCTTGCGGGTCAAAATCAACCAACAGCACACTCTTGCCAGCTTTTGCCAAATAAAAGGCTACATTTACTGCCGTCGTTGTTTTACCAACGCCCCCTTTTTGATTTGTGACCGCAATTACTGTGGTTTTTTTCACGCGTGTTTATTCCCTCTCTCTTTGTATATCTCTATTGTAGCACGAGCGTGAAAAGTTTTTCACCATCAAAAAACCCCGCTTCTCGCAGGGTTTTCTTTTGCTATTTGATTCCTGTAATCTGAATCTTGCTATACTTCTGGCGATGACCAGCTTCTTTGTGAACACGCTTCTTCGCTTTATAACGAATAATTCGTAGCTTTTCACCTTTTACTTCAGGCTCAACCACTTTAGCGGTTACCTTCACGCCTTTCACGGTTGGCGTGCCCACGTTTGTCGTTTTATCGTCAAATGTGAGCAGTGCATCAAGCGTGAGCTCTTTTGTGCCATCTTGGAGGCGGTCCACCAAGAGGGTCTCTTTTTCAGCGACAATAAACTGCTTGCCACCTATCTTCACGACTGCTTTCGTCATTTTCCTCTTCCTTATAATTTATTGACTTCAGAGGTAGATTGTAACAGATATGCAACCTAGTGTAAAGAGATGTTAGTTTTATCTAAATTTGTCCGCCAAGTGCACTAAGCAATAGCAAGGCAGCAAGCGATAAAAAGATGCCTGCTTTATATAACCCATGATGCAGCCGCCAGCTCTTTCTCATTTTTAATGGCAATTTATGCCGATTTAAGTGAGCAAGAGACGCCACCAAGAAGCCAAGTAGTAAAATAACAACTCCGCCAAGTGCCGCCGGATTAAGCGCCTGCAAAGCGCTACCAAAGTTAGTCAGCGGGTTGGTTGAGCCTTGGGTTGCTTGGTTAAAGTTTTGCTCTTCGTTATTACTACTGCCCATTACACCGGCGTTATCTGCTTTGGACCCATAAAGTGACACAATAAGCGTCGTATCTTCTCCATCCAGCTTGCCGTTTACTACAGCCAGTCCAATGTCGTCATATTTTTCTCCCAAAACATTCGCCTTATGACTTGGCGAGCGCATCCATGCATCAACCGCCCCTTTAGAAGACGTAAAGTTTTTTGCTAAATTTTCACCGGCAACATCATAGCTATACTCTGCTTTAGCAAACCACTGCCAAGGTTGCACGCCGTCTGGAGATTCGTGCGCCCAATACCCTTTCTCAAGCATATCTTGAGCTTTTAGGAAAGCAGCTTTGTTTAGCTTTTCATCAATATGTAACTCGCTAAGCCCACTCTCTTTGCGCTCCTGGTTTACATCTTTAAAAATTTCGCTAACACTAACATTTGAGGTTTGGCCCAACACCGCAACCTTACCTGTTATTGCATAGTTATAAGCCACCTGCAAAAGCAACACCAATGCAATTAACGCAACAACACCGTGCCGACGCACAAGATATGGCCGATGTTGATTCGCTTTATGCGGAATGAGCGTTTTCTTTAGCGGCTTTTTTATTTTTTTAATATGTTTCTGTTTTACTTTCACAGCTAAGAACAGTATACCACTTTCGTGATTATATTATCTCATTACTCTGCTAAATTACGGCGACGAAGTGTTGCAAACAGCCACCACAAGCCTGAGGCAATTCCGGCTAAAATAGCGAGCCACCAATACCAAGCTAGGCCAAGAATTTTTCCCTCTTCATCAACACCAGGAACATTTGCCTGCGCTGTCTTTTTTGCTGAATTTTTATCTGTCGTCGTTCCCAAAACATCGCCTTCTGTGCTACTCGCAGTTCCTGCAAAATCTACATTAAAGATAGGATTAAATGCTGCTGCAGTAGTGAGTGATGGTGTCGCCGAGCTGGTCGTAATTAACGGTGAAGCAGATGTCTCATCATCAAAAACTATTCCACCACCAGAACCTCCTACTTCTTCACCGTCACCACCATCTCCATCTTGTCCGCCACCAGGATTTCCCGAATCAGAAATAACGGCAGTAAAGAGTACTGCTGGGTTACCACTTGCACCCCACCCACTGTCTGAAGCAAAGCCTGCAGTTCTTCCCGGATAAGTGCTATCCCAATACACTTCATCTTCGTTGTCATTAGCTCCTACAGAAGCGCCCGTAGCTAAAGAAACGTTAAGGGCGTTATATGGTCCATTAGACCCAGCCGGAGTATCTCCGTATGACTGAGTATTAAAAGCAACACCATAAACGATCGTATTTGGAACAGTAATACCGCTTAAATCAAAGAGTACTACATGATTAATTCCGTTAAAACAATTGCCATTCGTATCACGCCATGCAGTTGGACTAGCGCAAGTTGGATCAGAAGTTGGGCGATATGGAATACTGAAGGTTTGCGTACGAGAAGCTATTAAACTGCCGACTGTACCGTCTTCATTAGCTTCATAAATATTCAAAGTAATTGGATGATCAAATGTCGCTCCTGGAGTAGTTGTACAGCCCGTATTCCATGTTCCCGACTCACACGCCCAGCTACTAAGTGTAATGGCTGCCTGACTCAAATCACGACCTGTACCTGCAAAAGTAATTCTATCGCCAAATTCACTAGTCTGAGTTGCTTGATAACCAAGGCTTGGTGAATTTGAAGGCAGCGTGCCAGGAATAGAATCATGGATAACTTCCCCCGAAACAGCTGGTTTTACTGGCGGAGGAGTTGGTGTATATGTAGCAGCAGGAACAGCTGCTGGTGAAGCCGGTGCAGTAACTACAATAGCTTGAGTAGCAGCCACCCAGGAGTAAGGATTACCGACACTATCCGTAGCAGTACCAGTTATAGTATGCGTTCCTGGCGTACTGTCCCTATAATAAAAGCTTTTATTGGCCGTTCCTGACGCCATCGTTAGCGTAAGACCGCCGTTAGTCCATCCACTTGTACCATTTTCAGAAAACTCACCTGTTGCTGAATTAGCGCTTAATAATAACTTCGTAGATGATGTATCAAGACTTTCTAGTGAACTTCCTGTATTTTGTGGATAGTCATTGCAGCTGAAGCTGCGTTGGTTTCGATATTTTGAGCAGCAGTTGTAAAGTTAAGCTGCGTGATATTAGTCGTCGCAGCACTCGCAACCTGCGATTGTGCCACCAAATAAAATGGCTGCGCGATTAACGCAGAAATTGCCATAACAGCAAATGTTATCTTTTTATTAAAAACTCCTACTACCCGCATGTAGACCTCCTGATTTTTGACCTCACCACCTCGTCAAAATAAATAAATTATTTTAATAAAGTATATCACATACTAAACTTGCTTGTTTTTTAGGAAGCTTTTACTAAGCTAATTGCAAGTTCTTGGTCTTCAATTTTTACTTGATCTGAATATGAATATTCTTCTTGCGTTATTTTCTCACCCAAAACTTCCGTAAGAATTGTTTTTTCGTGCTCTTTAATAGCATGCTCCAAAGCTCCGTTTGCCTTCAAGCTCAGGTCAATCCGGTCATCAACATTAAGCCCAGCCTTTTTGCGTGCATTTTGCACACGACGAACCACCTCTCGCATTAAGCCTTCACGATGCAGCTCTGGCGTAATAGCAAGATCAAGCTCCAACACATCGCCCTTTTTTACTTCTTTAACGTTAAGCTCGTCTTTTAAAATATTCTCAAAATCTACAGACTCACCAAATTCTGGAACGGTAATACTCGCAAGCGGCTGGCGAACTTTGAGTTGATTTTTTGCCCTAACACTTAAACCTTCGTTTACATACTCACGAACAGTTGCCATATCTTTTATAACAAGTTCGTTAATATGACCCGCTTCCGGCCAATCTAAAAGATGAACACTTTCGCCACCCGTTAATTTTTCATAAAGTTCTTCGCTTAAAAATGGTGTGAATGGCGCAAGAATTTTTGAGAGATACACCAAAACATAATGGAGCGTTTGATAGGCATTATTTTTATCATCGCTATTTCCGCTCTTCCAGAAACGTCGACGAGAACGGCGTACATACCAGTTACTCGCATCGTCAATAAATGGCAAAAGAAGTTTTGTTGCTTCGGCAATATCATATCCGTCCATTGCTTCTTCTACTTCTTTAGATACTTGATGAAGACGACTCACAATCCATTCATCAAGCGGGTTTTGAAATTCTGCAGGATGTTCAAGCTTACCACTCCACTGCCAACCATCAACCTCAGCATACATCGTAAAGAAATCATACATATTCCAAATCATGCTAAGTTTGCGTGCCACATCGCCAACATCTTTATCTTTTAAGCTAAAGTTTTCTCCATGAGTAAGCGGTGTTGTCATCAGTAAAAACCTAAAAGAATCTGCCGAATATTCGTTCATAAGATCCATTGGGTCAGTGTAGTTTTTGAGCTTTTTGCTCATCTTTTTGCCATCAGCCGCGTTGATAAAGCCCGTACAAATTAAATTCTTAAATGGCGACTTTCCAAAAAGTGCGACATTAACCGCCGTAAGGCTATAAAACCAACCGCGAGTTTGGTCGATTGCTTCGGTAATAAAATCTGCAGGAAAGTTATTTTCAAACTTTTCTTTATTTTCAAACGGATAATGAAACTGCGCAAACGGCATAGAACCAGACTCGAACCAACAATCTAGCACCTTGCCAATGTGCCGCAATGTGCAGCCATCAAATTCAAATTCAACATCCATAACATTCGGTAAATGATAGTCGTCGAGCTTCTTGCCTGAAAGCTTCTCGAATTCTTCATAGGAGCCGATTACTTTTACAACTTCTGTGCCATCGTTTCTTACCCCACGCCATACTGGAATTGGGGTCGCCCAATAACGATCACGGCTTAAGTTCCAGTCTGGGGCAGTTTCAATAATATGTTTAAATCTTCCCTCTTGTAGATTCTTTGGAGTCCATGAAGTTGTCTTATTTGCTTCAAGCATCTCGTGTTTTTGTGATTGAATATCCATAAACCAGCTTGGGTGCGCACGATACATAAGCTTCGTTCCACATCTGTGACAGTGTGGGTATTCATGTCGAATATACTCAACTTTTAACGCGCTATTCTCGGCAACTAGGGTTTTGGCAATTTCTTTATTAATGTCCCAAATATTCTCGCTAATCCAACGACCTTCTGTGTAGTGTCCGTTATCGTCAACAATCGAAACTATCGGAACGTTCTCTTTTTTGCAAAGCTCATAGTCATCTTCACCATAGGCTGGCGCTTGGTGAACAATTCCTGTTCCGCTTTCACTTGTTACAAAATTAGCCGCCAATACTCGGTGCGCATTTGGACCATGATTTTGAAAGAGAGGCGTATAGCGTTTATTTATAAACTCGCTACCTTTCACCGTCTTCAAAGTCTTATAGTTCAGCGGTTTATGCTTTTCGTCGGTCATTACGTTCTCAACCGCGTCTTTACCAACATAAAACTTCTTACCTTCATATTCAACCAAGTCATATTCAAGCTCAGGATTCACCGCCAAAGCAACATTTGCTGGTAACGTCCAAGGAGTCGTTGTCCAGGCCAGTAAGTATTCATCTGTATCTTCAATTTGAAAATAAACATACACGCTTGGGTCTGTGTCCATCTGGTAGCTATTTTCCATTGCAACTTCACTCTTTGAAATAGGCGTTGCATCTTTAGTGCAATAAATTAAGATCTTCTCACCCTCATAGATTTTTCCCTCATCATAAAGCTTTTTAAATGCCCACCAAACCGATTCCATATAATCGTTATCCATAGTTTTATACGCACCTTCAAACTCTACCCAACGGCCAAGCCTATCAATTGTATCTTCCCATTCAGTACCAGTTTTTACCATCGCCGCCCGGCATTCACGTACATAATCAGCGATACTAATTTTTGTACCAATTTCTTTTTTGTTCTTAATGCCTAGCTTTTTCTCAACAAAAACTTCTGCTGGTAGGCCATGACAATCCCATCCCCAACGTCGCTCAACACGATAGCCTTGCATTGTCTTATATCGCGCTACCGTATCTTTAATTGTTGAAATTAAAAGATGCCCATGATGCGGCGTACCAGTGAGAAACGGTGGTCCATCATAAAACACAAATGAGTTATCTTCAGGTCGATTCTCTATCGACTTTTCAAACGTTTTATCTTTTTTCCACTGCTTAACAAGCTCATTTTCATATTCTTTCGCTCGCCTGCGTGTGCCTGATTTAAATTTCATATTTTCCATCTCCTTAAATAATACAAAAATCACTTCTCTTGTCTGTCAGATCCCGATGCTGGGAGGTACCATCTGACTTCCAAAAGAAGTGATTCTTTTAGCGCTTAGTTGCTTGGTCTTACAGGCCAGTTCCGTCGGGTTCTAGTTGTTTTTCCAAACGTTCTTCCCGCTGCTTCGTGGGTGATAGCCACTCATTCATCAAAAGATGAAGCGCATTTATATCTTCATTTTATCTCTGTTCTTTGATCTATGCAAATAAAGAGTCGCCATACTTAATAAAGACAAGCACCACAAGCAAGGCTAGCCAAGCAACCGTGATGAGTTTTCCGTAATCTTTTTCTTGCAACTTCAGCAAGTCTTGGTGTGTTTTTTTGCTGAAGTTAAAGACATTTTCTCGAACTACATAATGCGCTATTGTTGCGAAGATGACCACTGTTGAGGCAGTGACCGTCAAGCACCATGGGCATAGCGTGCCGATGTCATAAAGACTTTGGAAAAACAGCCACTGTGCGAACAACATGCTGAAAAAGAAGCCGATGCTTGCCGCCTGCCAAAACCAACGAGGAAGCTTTGTTCGAGACAAGCCCAACGCAGCTGTCATGATCACTGTTGGAAATGCTATTAAGCCTATGAGCATGTTTGGAAATCCTAAAACTGATGCTTGCCACGTTTGCATCACCGTAGCACAGTTCAACACAAGATTTATGCTGCAACTTAGCTGTGCATCAGGATTTTTCAACAGATGAAACTCTTCAATCGTTAAAACAAAAGATGCCAAAAGCGCAATAATGCCAAACACCAGCATTGTGCCAAAAATCCATTTGTCAGATTTCTCGGTGGCTTCTTTTTTATGAAAAACTTCTTTTATCTTATTCCACATAGTAACTAATCTCACTTATTGTTGGTAGCGGTAGCCCACGCCACATCTGCTGCATTATTCCATTATTATCTGTCGCCACAACAGTTGGGTATTCTACTACATCATACGTTCTGCATAATGATGCACCTTCTGGCGATTCTGGATCAACAATATTAAGCGTCTTTCCTGTTCGTCTTTCAAAGTCGCGCAAGTAATCAATCACCGCCCTAGCATGATCACTTGCGTCTTTGTAAATTACGTACGTTTTCACACCCTTAGCATACCATCTATGTTTAGCTGCAGCCAGTTGTTGAGCCGCAAGCAGTACACACATAGCAGCTGCCTGAGCGCTGGGTGATATTACCACAATTACTGCAAAGTGGAGCGCTGCTATCACTCGTAGCTGCCGCTTTTGTATCAGCCGTAGTAACACTTTGTTTTTCAACTACTTTTTGCTGCACTAACTCTTCAGCACTTGCAGATTCTTTGCTTGTTTCTTCGAGCAAACTCGCCTGCTGACTCTCCATCTCTTTTTCTAAATCTTCAATGTTTGCTAGCCCCAACTCAAGTCGGTCATCAATACTTAGATATTCAAGCGCTAGACGACGAAATACATAGTCAACAATTGAACTTGCCGTCTTTATCTCAGGATCGTCAGTCGCGCCAAATGGTGCAAAACTAGTGTTGCTCAGCCCTTTAACAAAAGCTTTTAGCGGTACGCCGTATTGCAAGCCATAGCTTACAGAACGACCAAATGACTCCATTACTCCAGCAAGTGTTGATCCCATTTTTGCTACCTGAATAAATATTTCACCTGGTGATCCATCTTCATACTCGCCTACCGTGAAATGCCCGTGAAGATCAGCAACATAGAAGCTAAAGGTCTTTGAGTTTCGCTTGCGTGGCAACTCATTGCGCATCACAGCACGAACTACTTTTGTTTCAGTCTTCACTTGAACGTCAGCTGCACTATCTTCTTCCTTCTTTTCATCTTTTTTGTCACTAAGTGGCTGCCAAGCTTTGCTGTTGTCTCGATAAATTGCCACTGCCTTTAGCCCAAGCTTCCATGAATCCATGTGTAGCTGTTCAACATCTTCCACCGTCACATCTTCTGGCATGTTCACGGTCTTTGAGATTGCGCCAGAGAGGAATGGCTGCACTGCACCCATCATTTTTACATGGCCCATATAGTGGATTGCATTTTCGCCAACTGCACAAGCAAACACACTGTAGTGTTCTTTTTTAAGGTGTGGTGCTCCAGATACAGAACCATTATTATCGTGGATATAATCGACAATCGCTTTTGATTCTTTTTTACTATAGCCCAATGTCTTTAGTGCCCGAGGAATTGTTTGGTTTACAATTACCATTGACCCACCGCCGACAAGCGTCTTGAATTTCGTAAGACTAAAGTCAGGCTCAATTCCTGTTGTATCACAATCCATCATAAAGCCGATTGTACCCGTTGGTGCAAGAACGGTTGCCTGAGAGTTACGAACACCGTGCTTTTCTCCTAATACTACTGCTTCGTCCCACGCACTTGCCGCCGAGCTCAACAGTTCTTCTGGCACCAAGCTTGCATCAATATCGCGCACTGCACTTCTGTGCTTCTTTAGCACTCGGTTCATACCCTGTTTATCTTTTTCATATCCTGCAAATGGCCCAACGCGTTTCGCAATTTTTGCACTTGTTGCATATGCGTGACCAGTCATAAGAGCGGTAATAGCAGCAGCAACTGCAAATCCTTCTTCACTATCGTACGGCAAACCTTTTGCCATAAGAAGTGCTCCAAGATTTGCATATCCCATGCCAAGTTCACGATACGCTCGTGCATTTTTATCAATTCCTTCAGTTGGATAGCTTGAGTAGCCAACAAAAATCTCTTGCGCCAAGAACACTGTTTCAACTGTATGGCGGAAAGATTCAACATCAAAACTTCCGTCTTCATCAAGATACTTCAGAAGGTTAATACTTGCTAGGTTACATGCTGAGTTATCGAGGTGCATATATTCAGAGCATGGGTTTGAGCCATTGATTCGCCCTGCTTTCGGCGTTGTATGCCAATCGTTAATAGTAGTGTCAAACTGCATACCAGGATCAGCACATTCCCATGCAGCTTCGGCAATCTGTCTAAATAAGTTACGAGCCTCTATTGTTTTATATGTCTTTTTATCTTTTACGCCCTTTAGATCCCAGTCTGTATCGTTTTCGACCGCTTTCATAAAATCATCAGTTACACGAACCGAGTTATTTGCATTTTGATATTGAATTGATATTGAATCACTCCCATTTAAGCCCATATCAAAACCAGCATCTTGTAGTACGTGAGCTTTTTTCTCTTCACGCGCTTTGCACCAAATAAACTCTTCTATATCTGGGTGGTCTACGTTCAAAATAACCATCTTGGCTGCCCGACGAGTTTTACCACCACTTTTAATTGCTCCTGCAGAAGAATCAGCACCGCGCATAAAACTTAGTGGACCAGAAGCTTTTCCGCCACTAGAACTAAGTGATTCATAAGAAGATCGAAGTGAGCTAATATTAAGCCCAGAACCTGAACCCCCCTTAAAGATCATTCCTTCTTCTTTATACCAATTAAGAATTGAGGGCATAGTGTCTTCAACTTTAAGAATAAAGCATGCGCTTGCTTGTTGCGCTCGATCTGGAGTTCCAATATTAAACCAAACTGGACTATTAAACGCCGCTCGTTGGGTTGCAAGGATATATTTTAATTCAGCATTAAACGTATCTGCTTCTGCTTCGTTTAAAAAATAGCCTTGGTCGTAGCCGTGTTTTGTTACCGTATCGGCAACGCGATCAATAAGATCTTTTAGACCTGTTTCTCGATCTTTCTCGCCTGGCGTACCGTAAAAGTATTTTTGAGCCACGATATTAATTGCATTTTGGCTCCAAAAATCAGGAAACTCGACGCCAGATTGCTCAAAAACAACCTCGCCCGTTCCCGGATTTACAATTTTTGAATCTCGTTTTACCCACGTCAACGAGTCATACGGATTCGTATCTTCCTCCGTAAAATGACGTGCGACCGAAAGTGTGGACACTGCATGTGCCATAAACTACTACCCTCCTAGTTTATTTAGTATTGTTTTTGTTTGCCCCTCAAAAACCCCGCTCGTTTTTTGATAGTGCGAATGCCACTAACGTTAAATTTTGGATCACTTTCTTAGCTGTTTAAGAATTTTCTCAAATTCCTCTGTGGTTCTGAAATCTCGATACACACTTGCAAAACGTACATACGCTACTTGATTGCGCTCTGCTAGTTCAGCCAACACCAAATCCCCAATTTGGCGAGACAGAATCTCACTCTCCCCGCAAGCATATAAAGCATTCTCAACCCGAGAAACAATCTCCTCAACTTCAACATCGGACGATAAAAACTTACCTACCGAACGATGAACTGCTGCAAAAAGTTTATGGCGATCAAACAATTCTCTCACTCCATCTTTCTTCACAACCGCTAAGTTTGGCCGCTCTATCCGCTCATACGTTGTAAAGCGCTGCTTGCACTTTAAGCACTCACGTCGTCTTCGAATAGAATCTCCATTGGTTGTCTCGCGTGATTCTACAACTTTTGAATCTTGTCGCCCGCATTGTGGACACTTCATTACCCTAAAGTTCTCCTTTAATTTATTGTGTTAATGGCTCTCTACACCCTCTCTCACGATGTAGCTAGTTATTAGTGTACCCCCACATATATGCTAAATGCAAGAGTTTTTGACACAACATATAGTGTTTTACAACAATTTTAATTGTCGTCTTCTTGATTCTCTTCTTGCTTTTTGTCTTTTTTCTTATTTTTCTTGCGCCGTCTCAAGAAAGAAGGGCGATCTGACTCTGTTTCTTCTTCAGCATTATCGTCATAGTTCCAAATATTTTTGCCTTCGTCATCGTCGGTAAACGAACCTTGTGGTGTTGGCTGCTTATCGAGATCCATATCAATTTTATCAACCTCAACATCTGCCACAGGAGTAGCTGACTCTTCCGATGGCGCCTGTTCAACTGTTGAAACACCGTCCTCTAGACTGCTTGGTGTTTGCTCACGCAAATGCGCCGAATCAAAACCAGTTGCAATAACAGTAATAATTAGCTCATCTTCAATCTCTGGCTTCAATGTTGCACCAAAGATAATATTCGCGTCTGGCGCCACAGCACTAGTAATAATCTCCGCGGCTTCCTGAATTTCACTCATACTCATATCGTAACCACCAGTTACGTTAAAGAGTACGCCACGAGCACCATCGATTGAAACTTCGATGAGTGGTGATTCAATCGCCTGCTGAGCAGCCTGTGCGGCACGATTGTCGCCACTTGCGCGACCAATACCCATAAGCGCCGAACCAGCATTACTCATAATCGCCTTAACGTCAGCAAAGTCGAGGTTAATAAGGCCGTGTTCAGTAATAAGTTCAGAAATACCTTGTACACCCTGCCTCAAAACATCGTCGGCAATCTTGAATGTTTCAAGTAGCGGTGTTCGGCGATCAATTGTTTGCAGTAACCGATCATTTGGAATAGTAATGAGTGTGTCTACCTGACGACCAAGATTTGTTACTGCCCAGTCAGCATTCTTGCGCCGCTTTTCACCTTCAAAGCTGAATGGCTTAGTTGCTACACCAACCACTAGAATGCCAAGCCCGCGTGCAATTTCTGCAACAATATGGCCAGCACCCGAGCCAGTTCCACCGCCAGCACCAATGGTAACAAACACCATGTCAGCACCGTCTAGTGCTTTTTTAATTTCTTCTTTAGATTCTTGTGCAGCTTTTTCGCCAACTGTTGGGTCTGCACCAGCACCAAGACCTCGAGTCGTATCGTGACCAATGTGAATCTTCACATCAGCTTTTGAATTATGTAACGCCTGTGCGTCCGTATTAATAGCAATAAACTGCACACCATGCAGCCCCACATCTTTCATTCGATTAATCGCAGCACCGCCGGCACCGCCAATACCAACTACTTTAATAGTTGCAAATGTTTGTATTTCTGATGGTTTCACTTCAGGCATAGATGCATTTCTCCCCGTTTTCTTCAATAATATAGTATACACTGCATTGGCGCAGTCACCAACCTACGAACGTAGTTTTCCAAAAATACCAGTAATTTTATTTATTGTCGAGCCAACATCTAAATTACTTTTTACTTTGTTGCCAGAATGATGCGATCCTACGTCTTCTAGATCAAGTAGCATAAGTCCAAGCGCAGTTGAAAGTGCTGTTTTATCAACCTTTTCTGTTACGCCGCCATAGCCATGAGATTTACCAATACGCGCCGGCAGATCAAGCACTTCTTTGGCACATTCATCAATTCCCTTTAGAGCCGCGCTGCCGCCAGTTACCACCACGCCTCCAGGCAGTTTCTTCGCGCGACCAATCTTTTCAAGTTCTTTATTCACGAGTTCAAAAATCTCTTCAAGCCGCGCTTCCACAATCATATCTACTTCTTTAGTAGCAAATTCGTGCGTCTTTTTATCAATCTTTACGCTTACCTTCTTTTCATCTTTTTCGCGAGCACTTTTAATCGCAACTGCGTGCTTTAGCTTTACAGTCTCTGCAATATCAAGATCTGTCTTTAAACCAATCGCAAGATCGTTCGTAATGTTCACGCCGCCCATTGGCAAGATAGCAACATGCCGCAAATCGCCTTCTTCATACACCGCAATATTGGTTGTTGTTCCGCCAATATCAATTAGCGCCACGCCATTTTCTATTTGCTGATCATTAAGCACCGCTCGCGCTGCCGCAAGCCCTGCTGGCACCACTTGCTTTACGCCAGTTTTTGTCATTTCAGCAGCTTTATATAAATTCTTTATATGTGGTGTTAATGCCGTAATAACATATGCATCAACCTCAAGTCGAACACCCGTCATACCAATTGGATCTTTAATATTTCCTTGTCCATCAAGCTGATAACCACGCGGAGTTACATCTAAAATTTCACGATTCGCCGGTAACTGCACAACTGTTGCTGCTTCCTCTACACGGGCTAAGTCATCATGATTAATCTCGTGCCCTTGTGTACCAACCGCCACTACACCACGAGAACTCATACCAATAATGTGCGTGCCGTTTATACTAAATGTCGCAGAATGGATCTGATGACCCGACATTCTTTCTGCCTCTTCAAGGGCTTTATCGATCGCATCGGCAACGTTCATTAGCGTTACCACTGTTCCTTTGCGCATTCCTTTGTTCGGAGCTTCGCCAACACCAATAATGGTCGGCACTTGCGTACCGCCATCTATATGACCCACAACACATCTTACGGTCGTCGTCCCTACATCAAGGCCAACAGCATATCGGGAAAGTTCTTGCATACTTTTGCTAGTATACCGCTTGTGGTATACATATGGCAACTCAAAAGCACTCTGTAGTGTAGAGATAAACGAAAGGCTTTTACGCTTTCGTCAAAATCTCAGCACCGTCTTGAGTAATCAACACCGTATGCTCAAAATGCGCCGTCAAACTACCGTCCCGAGTGCGAATCGTCCAGCCGTCAGGATCAACAACAATTCTCTCGCCACCAAGTGTTGCCATCGGCTCAATAGCGATCGTCATTCCTGCTTCAAGCTTTGGCCCGGTTCCCGCAGTGCCATAATTTGGAATATCAGGCTGTTCATGCACAGCATGTCCCACACCATGGCCAACAAGCTCTCTTATAATTCCAAGTTTATCTTTATTCAGTACCGCTTCGACCGCCGCGCCAATATCGCCTGTTTTAACTCCACCTTTTACCGCTGCAATACCCGCGTCTAAACTTTGCATTGTCGTATCTAGCAAAATTTTCTTCTTGCCTTCTGCCTCTTCGCCAATCACAAATGTTTTTGCGCTGTCTGTCATCATCTCTTTATAAACAACCCCAAAGTCAAACTTCACCACATCACCTTTTCTAAATTCCGTATCATTCGGAATACCGTGCACCACCGCATCATTCACAGATACACACAAAACATCAGAAAATCCTTCATACCCTTCAAAAGATGATCTCGCGCCAAACCCTTTTAGCTCTTGGCGCACAAACTGTGAAATATCTTTGCCAGTCGCCCCTACACTAGCAAAATTACACGCTCTGTCTAAAATCGTCGCAAGAATTTTTCCGCTCTCGCGCATTCTTTTAATCTCGTCTTCAGTTTTTACACGAGTGAACATGCCGCCAACTCCTTTTCAATGCGATCGTGCACTTCGCCAACAGTTCCCGTTCCATCAATATGCGCAATCGTTACTTTTTGCTCTGTTAAATACGTCAAAATTGGATAAATTTCTTGGCGATACAACCGCAGCCTTTCTTCAATCGCCTTTGATGTATCGTCCGCTCGCCCACGCAAATGTAGCCGCTTAACAAGCTCACTTTTTGGCACTTCCAGCACAACCACCATACCAATGGAGCGCTCATGTTTTGGCTGATTATCAACCAACCATTCAGCCTGATCAAGCTGACGCGGATAGCCGTCCAGAATAACTCGGTCAATGTCCTTGGCACGCCCAAGCGCATCACCCACAATCGCACTCACTCTTTCTGATTCAATCAAATTACCGTCTTGCATCTGGTGAATCAGCTCTTTGTCGTGTGTGTCTCTAAGTAACTGTCCTGCGCTCAGCCATCGCCAATCATGCCGCGCTGCTAAAATTTGCCCCTGCACGCTTTTTCCAGCTCCCGCTGGTCCAAAAAATATAATCATACTTTTATTCTACCCTACGTTAGTTTTTCTTTTGTAATCTTGGCAATCAACGAACCGTCACCTTTGCTACCAACTTCTGCGCGTACTTTGCCAATCACTTGCCCCATTTCTTTCATGCTGCTTGCGCCAGTTTCAGCAATCACTTTTTCAATAATTTCACTAAGCTCTTCTTCGCTCATTTGCTCTGGCAAATATTTCTGAATCACTTCTTTTTCTTTTAATTCTTTTTCAGCCGATTCTTGGTTGCCACCTTTTTCAAAAAGCTCCGCACTCTCAGCACGTTTTTTAGCTTCTTTTTGCAAAAGCTGCATAATCGCTTCGTCACCCAAGCCTTCGTCTCGCTGACTTTTGGCAATTTCTTCGTTCAAAATTACGCCTTTAATTCCGCGCAAAACTTCAGCCAAAAAAGCGTCCCTTGCAAGAAGGGCGCTTTTTAAGTCGGCGTCAATGCGTTCTTTTAGAGTCATTAGCGCACACCAAGGCGGGTCTTGAGAAGTTTATCGGCTTTGCGCTCTTTGCGGATAATCGCTTTTTTGCGTCGTTCAGTTTTTGAAATTGGCTTGCTAAAACGTTGGTTTCCCTTCGCTTTTGCCAAAACACCAGATTGCAACACCTTTCGGTTAAACCGACGGATAATATTCTCGTTCGCCTCGTTGGCATCTTTTCGTGTAACTTGTACCATATCGCTAAGCATTGTAACAGAGAAGAGAGGGCCACGCAACCATAAAAAGCTTACAAAGTAACTAATTTTCGCTATACTGAACTTGTCTACGTTAAACAATCAAGTGAAGGAGTTTGTCTTTCGATCAAGTCGTGAAAGCGGCAACCATTCGAAAGACAGTTGGGCTTGATCCTGATTGTTTGGCGTAGACAACCTAGAATGGTTGTCGTTTTTTAATTTTGAAGGGAGAAAATATGACATCATCAAATTCAAGAATAAAAACTGATACAAGGGAGGCTAGGTGGCTTATATTTGCGCCTGTTTTGGGCTTGATTATCACCTTTATTGCCTACGCACTAATAAGCTTTATCCTGGTCAACACGTCTAACGAAGCAGGTCTAGATATTTTAACAACTATTATTAATAGTGTTTTGTTTCTTGCTGGAGCAATGTCCGTATATGCCCTAGTGCCGTGTCTTATAATTAACGTGACTCTTCTGATTCATAAATCACGAAGAAAGAGAAACCCTGCAATCTTTTTTGCAGTTTTCTTCAGCTTTTTCACATGGATATATACCTACAAAAAAGATGCTTGGAAATTTTGGTTGAACTTAATATTAAGCATTATTAGCGGCGGAATATGGGCCATAGTGGCGTGGGTATGGGCGATTATAGATACCGCCAAGAAGCCGGAGTCTTATTACAAAAACTACCCAAGCGAACAAGCTAAGAATTAGTTAAATCTAGTAATCGTCCTTCAATATTTCTCGCGCTGCGCCATTCATTCACGGTCAGTTTGCACCATACCTTCACCTCTTCGCCCATCAACCCAAAATAATGCTCTGGCGCACTAAAAGCTAAAAACTGCAATAAATTGCCTTGGCTATCTTCAAGCTGCAACTTAATGTGCTGCTTTTTGTCGCCCATCAGCCTTTCACCCACCACTTTCACTTTTTCAAAACAAAAAACCGGCTCTGGGTTGCCATTGCCAAAAGGTTCTAGGGTTGCAATTTGCCTTATAAGCTCTTCATTAATTCCTTCAAAACTTTCAAGCATCACATCTGCTTTTGGCGCTAAGTGTCTTTCTTGGTTTTCTAAACCTTGTGAAAAATAAAAATCATTCACAGACTCTCTAAACTTCACAATGTGCTTTGTTTTTAACGTAACGCCAGCAGCAAATGTGTGGCCACCACCTTTTACAATCCACTGTTCGCTGCTGCGAATTGCTTCAACCGCGCTAAAATCACCAAAACTCCGTGCTGAACCTTTTGTTTCTTCATCAATCTCTTGCAGCACAAACGTTGGTTTTTTATATTCTTCCAAAATTTTTGCCGCCACAATACCAATAATCCCATGTGACCAATCTGCAGCACTCAACACCAAAACTGGGTCTTCATGAAACTCTTGCGCCTGTGCTTTTGCTGCTTCAATGATGCGTTTTTGCTCTATCCGCCGCTCGGTGTTCATAGCATCAAGCTGCTGAGCCAAATATAACGCCTCGTTTGCATCTTCTGTGGTTAATAAATCTAAACTATGCTGTGCTGTTTCAAGCCGCCCCGAAGCATTTAAGCGCGGCCCCAGCACATAGCCAAGCGTTCTGGCAGAAATATCTTCTTTCTTTACTCCAGCTACTGCCAAAAGTGCCTTTAGGCCTAATCGCCGCGTTTGGGTTAATACTTTTAGCCCCCAGTAAGCAAGAATTCTGTTTTCATCTTTTAGCTCCACAATGTCGCATATTGTGCCAAGCGCAACCAAATCTAAAAGCCACTTTTCTTGTCCGGCTTCTAAGCCTTTCATCTCTTTTTGCAGCGCTTGCACAAGTTTAAACGCAACACCCACGCCTGCAAGATCTTTAAACGGATACTTACTATCTTTTCGCTTTGGGTTAATCACCGCAGCTGCGTTTGGCATTGTCTCGCCAACGCTATGATGATCCGTTACAATCACATCAACTCCAAGCTCATTTGCTTTCGCAATTTCTACATGTGAAAGGCTGCCACAGTCAACCGTTATAATCAGCTGCGCGCCATTATCTGCCAAGCTTTCAATGGCCGACTCACTTAACCCATAACCATCATCAAAACGACTCGGAATAAACGCAGAAATATCCAACCCAAACTTTTCTAAGGAATCTAAAAGAAGGGTGGTCGCCGAGAGCCCATCAATGTCATAATCACCGTACACTACCACTGTTTCTTTTTTTATTTTTGCTTGTTTTATTCGCTCTACCGCCGCTTCCATATCTGGCAATAAATACGGATTATGCGTTAAAGAATAGTCAGGATTTAAAAAAGCTCGTCGACTAGTTTTGTCATCCAAGCCACGAGCAATTAAAATTTTATGAAATATATCTTGATTCATGCATTAGCTAGTAGGCCGCTTTGCGCGTTGCGCCTGCATTTGTTGCGACTTAATAACAATACTCTGTAGCTCTTTGAAAATAGCAAAGTGCTTATTTGTAGAATAAATCTTTGTGTTCCCCTGTTTTTCACTCGTCAAAAAGCCAACCTTCTCAAGACGCTTTAGCTCTCGTTGAATATTACCTGGGTCTTCTTTAATTAACTTTGCCAATCCGCGCACATGTGTACGAAAGTCTGGATATTTCGCATAGACAACAATAATCTTACGCCGCACCCTAGAAGTAATAAAAACGTCTAACATAATCTCCCGCTGTAACCTCTTAATTTTTTAGTCTGTTGCTTTTTATTCTACACTCATTTGCCGTTCTTTGACAAGCCATATTACCCACAAATTTTGCACAACATCGCTCATTATTCTTTAAACAACAGTATAATAAGAGAATATGCACTACTATTTAATCGCCCCCGTTATCCGAACCTACCAGCAGAGAGAAGCTCTTACTTATTCCAGCACTCAAAAGTTAGAACCTGGGCAAATTGTTTTAGTTGAAGTTGGCAAAAGAAGCGCTCCTGGCGTTGTTATAGAAAAAACAAAAAAACCAGAGTTTAATACCAAAGAAGTTATAAAAATTATTGAAACAACACCGCTGCCAAATGCTCTCTTAGAGCTAGCCAATTGGCTTAGTGACTACTATCAAACTCCACCTGCTGCTGTGTGGCAAACGCTTCTACCCAAAGGCCTTGAAAAAAAGCGGCAAAAACTCACTTTTTCTTATCCTGAAGTCTCTAGAAAACGAACAAAAATTGTGTTCAATAAAGAACAGTCCGACGCTGTTAAATCGATTGAAAAAATGTCCCCTGGAACGGCATTATTACAAGGCGTAACTGGTTCCGGTAAAACACAGGTTTACATTGAAATCGCTAAAAAAATACTCAAAGAAAAAGGTCAATCCGTCATCATCCTCGTTCCTGAAATATCTCTAACTTCACAAACAATTGCTGAATTTAACAACCATTTTAAGGATTCTATCGTCGTCACCCACTCCACCATGACAGAGTCAGAACGCCACGCGGCGTGGCTAAAATGCCTTAATGCAGATACGCCACAAGTGATTATTGGTCCGCGCTCTGCCCTCTTCTCGCCGTTAAAAAATATCGGTCTCATTGTTATCGATGAGTGTCACGAACCAAGCTTCAAACAAGAACAAAGTCCACGCTACTCTGCTCTTCGCGCAGCTAGTGTTCTTTCCACCAAACACAAAGCAAAGCTCATTTTAGGCAGCGCAACGCCAAGCGTTTCTGACTATTTCCTCGCAGAAAAATCAAAGCGACCAATCCTAAAACTAACAAAGCCAGCAACTCCTAACTATAAGCCTGCAAATATCGAAGTTATAGACATGACAAAGCCTCAAAACTTCACTAAACACAGGTTCTTATCTAACACACTTCTTAAAACTATCGAGTCTTCTTTAGATAAAAATGAACAATCCCTTATTTTTCATAATCGTCGTGGCAGTGCACCCACAACTATGTGCGAAAATTGCGGTTGGCACGCTATTTGCCAGCGATGCTTCGTCCCTCTTATACTTCACGCCGACACGTTTTCACTTCATTGCCACATATGCAATCACAAAGAAGCCGTACCAACAGCGTGCCCAGAGTGCCATAACGCAACCATCATCCATAAAGGCATCGGCACAAAGTTAATTGCAGATGAAATACACAAACAATTCCCTAAAGCAATAATTAAGCGCTTCGATGGCGACACGCATACCAGCGAAACTATCGACAAACTCTATCAAGATTTATACGAAGGCAAAGTTGATATCATTGTTGGCACGCAAGTCGTGGCAAAAGGGCTTGATCTCCCAAAGCTCTCAACCATCGGTATTGTGCAAGCAGATAGCGGCCTTCTTCTGCCCGATTTTCAAGCAAGCGAACGTGTGTTTCAGCTTACCGCCCAAGCCCTTGGTCGCGTTGGCAGAAATAATAATGACAGCACTGTTGTCGTGCAAAGTTATCAGCCTACACATCCAAGCATTGGCGCTGCTATTGAGGGTAATTATGAAAATTTCTATAAAAATACTCTTAAAGAAAGACATAAAGGCATTTTCCCGCCATATACCTACCTATTAAAGCTAACTTGTTCATATAAAACAGAGTCAGGCGCAATTAACGCAGCAAAAAAACTTGCTGATCTTCTGCGCGAAAAGGCAGATAAAAACGTTGTTGTGTTTGGCCCTACTCCGGCTTTTTACGAACGCGCACGCAATACATACCGTTGGCAGCTCATCGCTAAAAGTCCTGTGCGCCAAAACCTTATTGATTTACTTTCAGAAGTTCCACCCACAAAATGGCAAGCCGAGCTCGACCCAATTAGCTTGCTATAATCTGTTATTTCAGCCCTATTTGCGCTATACTCATTAGTAAATGTGCACTAAAGACGACATCATCACCCTGCCTAATAAGCATTTACGGCAAAAATCGCAGCGCATTAGCGTTGTTTCTGAAGAGACTAAAAAACTTATTCAAAACATGATCGACGCTACACTCGATTGGGAAGCTTCTCGCCCATACGAAATCGGCGCCGCACTTGCAGCTGTGCAAATCGACCAATTGCAAAGAGCTGTCATTGTGCGAAGCGACTTTGACGACAAAACATCTCAAGAGTTCACAACGCTCATAAACCCAAAGGTGGTGAAATATGAAGGTGAAATCATCAAAGACTACGAAGGTTGTCTTAGCGTTAAAGACGTTTACGGATACGTACCACGTTATTCAAAAGTGCGCGTAAAAGCACTCGATCTAGACGGTAATGAAATACGAATAAAAGCCGAGGGCTTTTTAGCACGCGTACTACAGCACGAGATTGATCACACAAACGGCACTGTATTTATTGACCATATTAAAGAAGATCCAGAAGCATTCTTCACTCTCGACGAAAAGGGAGAATTAACAAAGCTAGACTATGAAAAAGACATCAAAGCCTCTACTGTTCTTTGGAACTGAAGATTTTAGCGCCACCAGCCTTGAAAAGCTCATTACGGCTAATTTCAATATTCAAGCTGTCGTCACAAAACCAGACAGCAAAAAAGGTCGTGGGCATAAACTTACGCAGCCAATCGTAAAAACCATTGCAAATAAGCACAGTATCCCTGTTTGGCAGCCAAATAAAGTTGCTGAGATTAAAGAAGAAATTAAAAAAATCTCTCAGGTTGCTGGGGTTTTAGTTTCTTACGGCAAAATTATCCCTCAAGATATTCTAGATCTTTTTACTCCTGGAATTATCAATGTTCACCCCTCCCTTCTACCTAAATATCGCGGTCCATCGCCCATAGAGTCAGCTATTTTAAACGGTGATGAAGAAACTGGTATATCAATCATGCAATTATCAATAAATATGGATGCTGGCCCTATTTATTGCCAACAAGAACTAGTGCTTAATGGTACAGAAACCAAGCCTCATCTTTACGAAAAGCTATCTTCCCTCGGAGCAGACTTGTTAGTAAATAACCTCTCTGCAATTTTAGAAGGAGAAATACAGCCAAAAGCACAAGATGAAAAAAAGGCGACCTATTGTCAGCTGCTCACAAAACAAGATAGTTCCCTCGACCCTCAAACTATGTCCGCCACCGAATGCGAAAGACATATACGAGCTTACCTCGGCTTTCCTCGCAGTAAAATCACCATCTTTGGTCACAAGTGCATTATTACGGCCGCCTCCGTTGCTGCAGCGCAAAGTAGCGCACCATTAATCATCCAATGCAAAAATACTTCGTTTTTATCTATAGAAAAACTCATTGCGCCAAGCGGAAAACTACTCGACGCAACAACATTTTTAAGAGGCTATAAGCCTTAGCCTATCCTTCTTGAAGCTTATCTTTATTCGCCATAACTTCTTCACGAAGTTTTGCTAACTCAGAAGCTACAACATCTTTATAGTCTGGGCGATTTTTCTGCAGCCACTTTAATGAAGCATACTCCGCTGCAAGTGATTTCGGATCAGTGCCTTCTGGCGCAGAATTCGCAAACTTTTTGTAGTCTTCTTGTTCTAGATAGTTAGGTACATTGGCACTCAACCATGCTGCAACCTTTTCACCATCCTTATCAACAAAGCCTTCAAACTCCGCTAGCTGTGCATCAGTTAGGCTATCCGCCAACTTTGTGCCAACTCTTAACTCTAATTCTTCATAGATATGTTGTAAGAAGGCTGTCTTCTGCTCCTGAGGCAAATCACCCATCCCCACATCTTTCAAAAACTTGTCATCTAATTGAAACATCTACCCTGCTCCTTTAAATTAGTCTTTCGATCTCTTAAGGTTTATACTATCACACAAGTTAAGAGCTTGTGTCTTTAGCGCTCATTCGCTTTAAGTCATCATTGAATTCTTGAATGTAATCTTTCAATACTTCTTCCGTAAGCTGTTTCGTGTTTACGAATGTTTCATCAAGCCATTGCCAAACCTTATCAGCTGAACCCTTTTGTAGATCTTTAAATGTTGCTTGCTGTTCTTCGTTCATTGCTGCTTCAAGAATACCGCCAACACGAGTTGCAACAATAAACTTCACTTGGTTAAGGGATTGTTCTTTTACTGCTTCTGGTACAGTTTCCAATCCTAGTTCTTTGATTATTTGTTCGTCATTCATTTTTATTTTCCTTTGTTTAAGTTTTAACTCTGTACTTACTCTATATATTACCACTTACCACGCGCTTCGAGCCAGCTCTGTGCAAACTTAGCTACGCCAGGGTCCCAAGAAGTGTTGCCTGGGCTGGCAATCCTAAGGTCGCCATTCTGAGTATATGTACCAAGTTTGTTGATGATACCAGCATCACCAAACTTACCACGAACCGCCTCATGGAGTTTATAGGCATCTTCTATGCTAAGATTTTTACCATTAGCCTGCGCCCAATCAACCCACTCATGAGAGAAACCATTGCCATATTCTACGTTAAAACTATTACCCTTTAGAATCTCTTTAGTAGAATGCGTTGCTTCTCCAACATTATCAACAACTTTAGGCTTAGGGGCATCTACAACCTCTTTTGGAGGCTTCGCATCAGGGCTTACTGCTTCAACAGTTGCACTTTTTGATCCACCAAAGATGCCCTCAAAGGCAGCTCTTGCAGCAAAGCCAGAGGCACCACCAGCAGCAGCACCGAGTGCTCGTGCAGTACGCACACGTTTTCGGTTACGATACATCTCTTCATCAGAACTCTGCTCTGTGCCTTCTACGATATCTCCAACTGAAGCACCTTCCTGGTTAAGAGCTGTGTCTTTATTTTCTCTATCTACATTAGCTTGATGCTCTGCAACAGTAAGACCGGCTTCTCCGCCCTCTTTGTTGCCTTCCTTAAAGATAGCCTTGGCTCGACGACGAGTAACCCCATGAGCGACTTTACCGCCGGCTAAACCACCAGCTAGTGCCCCAGAGCTCATTCCAAAAATTGATCCTATACCAAGTGCTGCGCCGCCAGTCGCGACAATTGCGCCAGCAGCAGCGCCAGCAGCTAAAACGATACCTGCTTTCTTTAGCTTGCCACCGTTGACCCATTGATTTGTCCAAAAACCAGCGTCTTTTGCTAAGTTCTCTCTATTTTCTTGAATAGCTTTTTCTAAAAAGGCATTTTGGTTAATAAGTTCAGCTCGCTTCAAGTGCTCAATCTGTTCCGGCGTAGCACCTTGTGCTTCACTGATTGTTACAAGCTGCTCTATGACCTTGTCAACCGTGCTTTTATATTCAGCAATTGCCGCCTCAATTTCTTTCCCCTGACGTTCATTTAAGCTATCGGCTACCTTCTCTACTCCCGGAATTTTCTTTAAGAAATTACCGAGTCGTGTCTCTTTCTTGAAGAAGCGACCAATAAAAGACTGTCTATCTTTTGCAGTTAGGTTTGCGTATCTTTCGCGCGCAGCACCTAAATCTGTCAATAATTTATGATTCACTTCTATAGAAGCTCTCTTATCTCTATCTTCAGGATTATTAGGAGCTTCAGAAGGAGGTGTATTACCATTACCGCCATTTCCTCCATCAGCTGGTGGCACCTCAGGGGAAGTTGGTTCATGCGGTACGATATCAGTCCCTCGCGGACTTTCGGGGTTTTCGGGGCTGTCTAGATCATCATCAAGATTAAGCCAAGTGTCGTAATGCGGAGGGTTGTTATCAGGATTTTTGGCTTCAGCGCGTCTCTGGCGCTCTTCGTCAACTCTTTTCTGTGCATCTTGAGCATCTTTATCTAAAGCACTTAGCTCTTCATCCGTAAGACCTGAAAGATCTTTTTCTGCTGGAGACTGAGTTTCGGGATTCTTGTCACTCTTTTCGCTTTCTTCTGGAGCTTTATCAACTTTCGTTGAACCAAACTGACCCCTTAAAAGAGAGTTGGGGATTTCGTATGCATCTTTATATGACATACCTGCGTTCCTCAGCGCTTCTCGTGCCTTTGCGGAATCAAAATTGCCATCATCATCAAGTGCTTCAGATATACTAATGCGAGATTCCTCTGGCTTAGATTTGGTTTCTGCTAACTTAGCATCAAGGAGCGCATTAGGCGTCTCAAGTGCCTCTTTATAAGATGTCCCCTGCTCCGTTAAGCTCTGTCGCTTTTCGGCAGATCCTTCATAGCTATTTGTCTTTGGTGCTTTTTCTGACATGAATCCTTCTTTCTAAATATTTTTGTTTTTGTTGTTTATATTTTCTAATGTATTAATATTACACCAAAATTGCATAAAAGTCAATACCCTTATGCTATAAAATAGCAGTAGTAAATAAAAATGCCCCTTTCTGTCTAGGGGTATTTTTATTATGTTATATGTGGTTTACAAAAATAGCTACGCTTTTTATTTCTTAGCCTTATACAAGCCTTCCATTGCCTCATGCATAGCACGTCGGCTAGCAATCCATTGGCGGGCTCCGTAGCCTATGGCGCTAACACCAATGATGCTTGCCGCTACAGCGCCTGGGCCGGTTGAAGCGATTTTCAGTGGAGTTTCACCTGAATCCGCAGAGTCGTCGCTATAGTCTGGAATTGCATACCCGTACGCTGGACTCCATTCGCCATCCGTATCTGAGCCGTCTCCCGTAGGATCTGAACCAGTATCTGACGCCACACATGCGCCGTTCTCATTCAGCTCTTAACCATCAGGGCAGTCAGGGTCTGGTGTTATACATGCACCATTTTCATCTAATTCTTGACCTTCAGGACAGTCGGGTCCTGGGACTACACATGCGCCGTTCTCATTCAGCTCTTGACCATCAGGGCAGTCAGGGTCTGGATTTTCTGGCTGTGCTGCTGGCCTTTGAACGATCACACCAAGCTTACCTACGCTATTACTTACTTCTTTACCGTTGCTTGAATTGGTTGCAACAATTGTTGGCATATTGTCTATTCCTTCACCATCCGCGACACCGCTGACGAACTTAGCTAAAACCGCGTATATCCTTTCGTCATCTTTATTAAGCCAATCAAACGAAATGTTATAGCTATTTGCCGTTACGGTCTCTCCATGAGGCCCAGCTCCTGAGGGGTAAAAGTCTAGTTTAGTAGGAGACCATTGATTTTTGAGCTTTATATTCTTTAGCTTAGCCTGTCCATTATTTTTAATACGAAATTGAATTTTGAACCACTCTCCAGGTGCAACTTTTTTAGGATTACTAGGTGAGTACTTATAATCCGTTGTATTATAGTTCTGATCAGCATCAAGGATGCTACCATTGAACGAAATTGAGCCCCCTGTAGCTGCTACCTGGTTAGTATTTAATACGGCCGGTAATAGCGCCAGACACCCAACAGTCAATGTAACTGCTCCGAAACGTGTGAATATTTTTTTATAAGTAGCCACTGTAGTTACTTCTTAGCCTTATACAAGCCTTCCATTGCCTCATGCATAGCACGTCGGCTAGCAATCCATTGGCGGGCTCCGTAGCCTATGGCGCTAACACCAATGATGCTTGCCGCTACAGCGCCTGGGCCGGTTGAAGCGATCGTTGCAGGCCCAGCAGCTCCTCCGCCTGAAACATTATTACCTGGTGCATCTGGGTTTGGATTAACAGGTAGGGGCACCGTAGGCTCTCCACATGCTTCCGTGCGACAAACACTTATTACTGTTTCATTAGACTTAACAGCTGGAGAACCGTCTATTGACACTGTTGCGCTATTGGTAATAGCGTTTGCAGCATCCGGATCATCTGTAATCATTGCAGTAAGCTTGATAGTAGCTGTTGCTTTAGCAGCAATATTAAAGCTACCCTCTAGTCTTTGTTCTACTTCTACAACTGTTTCATCTACCTCTGCTTCAACCTCTTCATCAGTGACATCGCCCTCTAAGCTTAGATCGACATCCCCGCTCTCGTCATCAACATCTGGAAGATTACCAAGTGCACTGCTAAGTGCTTCTTTTGCTGCCTCGAACTGCGCCTTTGCCTTTACTACCGCTGGCTTTACTTCTATATTGACGCTCTGCGCAGCTTTAAGGTTATTTTTAGCAGTAGCTATAGCGTTATTGAGCTTATTGATAGCAGCCTTAGCCTTATTAAGATTTTCTTTCTGCTGCTGGGTGCGTTTGCTTGCTGGAATCTTTTCAATCTTATCCTTGACTGCGTTCCAAGCCGCCAAATCACTATTACGCTTAGTTAGGTTGCCGTTTATTCTATTGATATTCTGCTGCTTTTGTGCGATTTCAGCTTCTCTTGCCTGTTTAAGCGCTGCTTGCGCCTGGTTAAGTGCCTGCTGTAGTGCCGTAAGGTTGGGATCAGCAAGCGCAGCTTTATTATAGGCTTCTTTGGCTGCTTGAGCAGCTTTTCGAGCTTTGTTAAAGGTTTGCTCTTTCTGAACATATTTAACCGTTGCCTTTTTCTTGTTAAGGTCTTTTTGTTTTTCTTTTAAGGCGCTCTTCGCCTGATTTAGTGCTTTTTGCGCAGCTTTCTTAGCTTTATCGTTTTTAGCATTCTTTAGAGCATTTTGTCTTTTCGCTACTATCTCATTTGCTTTATCAACAGCATTTTGCTGCTTCGCAACTTTTTTCTTCACCGCTTTAAAATTTTCTCGTGCCTTTTTAAGGACTTGGTATTTCTTTATGTAAGCTTCTCTTAACCCAGCTACCGTTGTATCAGTAGAAGGACTATCGTCAACATCAACATCACTTCCATCATCAACTGCTGTCTTGTCAAAATCATCAATCTTTAAAGTACTCCCTGTTGCGCCGTCGATTGTAAACGACTCGAAACTCTGCACCAGTGAATTAGTGTTGACATCACTAAACGTTACTTTTTGATCTTTATCAGAATTATTAGTTACTTTTATGCTGTAGTTAAACGGAGCATAAAGTGCAGGATTCTTATTGTCTACTTCTTTTGTGACAACAAGAGGATTAGCCGCCGGTGGCTGAGATTTATCAACAAGCTTCACACGAATAGCGTCAACCTTGTCTTTTACCTCACCTTTACCTTTTGCAGAGCCTTTAATCTTTGCGCTCACAGTGGGTACCGGATTTGGTCCAGATCCATCTTTAGCACCTCCTTTAAAGTGTGTGGTTACATAGAAGGTCTTCTTCTTATCTTTACCTAAATTGAAGGGCTTAATCGTAAACTTCTTAGGCTCAACAGTGGTGCCCTGCTTCTGAGTATTTGCTTGATCAAATACTAGATTATCTGGTCCCCAGGTTGCCTTAACGTTTTGAAGTGCTTTACCGCTCGTGTTGTTGATTAATATCTGTGTCGTAAACTGCTCTCCAGGACTTATATTCCTATAATTCTTAGTGTTGTATGGAAACACTCTTTTATCTTTTGGCTTGTTCTTATCTTTCTTCCAGTCGTAATTTAGTAGGTTTGTAGGTAATTTAAACTTACCGTCTTGTGTCTTGTTAAATGAAGCGTTAAACACACGTGCTGTTATGTAAATGTTTTTAGTCTTTGAGTTCGGTTCTTGCGACTTCTTAGCTTTGCCAGTTGCTGTTATTTTTTTACTAAATGCCGCGTTATCTTTTACCTTTTTTGTTCGAGACTGAGCCGAAATTGTTGGCTCACTTTTAATCGCAGTTCCCGGCTTTACACCTTTTTTAAATTGAGCAGTTGCAACATATTTAACTGAAGCACCTTTTTTAAAGCTCTTCTGATTAATGGTTACTGATTTAGTAGTAACATATAATTTTTGACCTTTTTTACCCTTTTTCTTAAAGTTTAGTACGCTTGGGCTCCAGTTTAACTTAACGTTCTTTAGATCTGTATTACCTTTATTCGCCACGGTAAATTGAACCTTAAACCAATCTTTTCCAGCATCACGCTGCTTTGGAACCTTACATTTATTCTTATTCTTCTTTTTTGTACAATCTATCTTATTGTTTTGCTTCAATCCTATAATCCGTGTGGATAAAGTAATCTTACCATTATCTGGAGCTGGGGCGGTATAGGTTGTAGTGCCAGTTGTTGTAGTGCCAGTTGTTGTAGTGCTTTGAGGAGGTTTTGATGAGCCAGTGCTTTGAGGAGGTTTTGCCTCTAAATCACTCTGCACTGAAAGCTGCAGTATAGGAGCAGTGGCTAAAATAGCTGCCGCGAACATTAAAACAGTCATCTTAATTTGATGAAGCTTAGATTGTTTTTGCTGCTGAGATGGCATTTTGGCTGTTTCCTTTTTTTGTTTTTTTATTTCTTTTTACAATTTCTGACCGGATAATATCATAAGCGTTTTATATGTGTCAAACATTATCTTCATTTTTATATAAATCTTGCATTGCGACATGTTTTGCATGGCGACTTGCCACCCATTTTCTTGCGCCATAGCCAAGTATCATCACCCCTAGTATGCTGACGATTACTTCGCCTGGGCCAGTTTCTGGAATATCGCATTCTTTCATGTTGGCGCACTCTTGTGTCGTTGCTGGCGTAGCCTCAGCTGCAGGAGCTGTCGTTGTTTCTGTCTCATCTTCTGGCCCTAACTCAGGATCATCAGATAAATCTTCGCTGCTGCCATCACCCTCATCATCGTTGCACCACTCTTCAGCGTCTTCAGCGCCAACATATTCCGAGCTATTAGGGTCGCATTCTGGATCATAGTTATCTCCTGCCGCACTGGCACTTTGCTGAGATACTGCACCAGCAAAAGTAAGGCAAAGCATTAATACAAATATTGTTCTGGTAATTTTTTGTAAGGCATTCATGTTCTAAACCTTTGAATTATTTATACAATTCCTTTGTTGCTTCTTGAATTGCGCGTCGGCTAGCAATCCATTGGCGCGCTCCGTAACCTATCGCGCTAATACCAACAATACTTGCCGCTACAGCACCTGGTCCAGTTGAGGCAATCACTGCTGGAGTTACAGGCTCTGGAGCAGGAATACATCGCTCATCACCAACCGGAATACCTTCAGCACACTCAGGAATGACTGGTGGCTCAATTGGCGCCATAATATTTTTAGCATCATCACATGCTGTTGCCTGGGCGCCATCACTTGCACAAACAGTGTTGACAATATCACCAGCCATTTCTTCTACTAATTTAGCCTGAAAGCTGAACTCTTGAGTTTCACCTGCCTTAAGAGGAAAGTTAGCTTTGCCAAACCACATACTCTCTTGGCCCGTATTGAATGGGTCACCAGAGTTAATGGATGCCCCGTTTGTAGCTGTTCCTGGAATGAATTCTATTCCTTTTGGCTGCGCATCAAGCATATTCAGAGCCGGAATATCCGTTTCGCCAGTATTTGTTACTTTAACGGTGTAGGTAAATACTTCCCCAATATGAACCGCTTCTTTACTTACATCTTTTGTAATAGTAATTGCTGGAGGAGTTGGAGTAATTGGCTTATTTGAAGCTGTCGCACAACTATTTGGTGTTGCGCCTGTAGTACAGACCTCGTTGATGCCCACTGCGTTCGAAGGTGTGCCTTCTTTATACTTCGCTTTCATTGTAAATGTTTGCGTTTCGCCTGCCTTTAATACGATGCCTGTTTTAACAGACCAAATACCACCATCTTGCACCACTAAGCCGTTTGTTCCACTGCCTTGAACCAACTCCAAGTAATCTGGCGTCTTCAGAACATCCAACAAACCAAGGTTAGAGATGTCTACTGTAGTGGTATTGGTAAGCGTAATAGTATAAGTAAACTCTTCACCAATTTTTACTTCTGACTTATCGACAGACTTAGCAACTTCTACGGGAAGCTTTGGTCTATTGAATGCTGTTGCACAGAACTGTTCATTTTGATCTGTTTTAATACACGCTTTGTTGATTACATCTGTTGTAACAGCTTTTGTGAACTTTGCCTTAAAGGAAAACGTTTTAGTTTCGCCTTTTTTTAAAGATACACCTGTCTTTGTATACATAGTGCTCGATATCTTTGCCCCAACACCGCCGCCACTGTTTGGGATAAATTCAATCGGTGGAGTTGCTGGATCATAGATAGTGAGGTTTGTTAAGTCCTTTTGGCTTTTATTCGTAACTTTAATCGTATAAGTAAACTGCTCTCCAATATCTACAAGAGGTTTGTTAACTGACTTTTTAATATCAATGTTTACATCCGTGGTCTTATTTTGAGCAGTGGCACAATCCTTAACTTGTTGCGGTTTTGCTTCATTATTTGTACTTTGACCAGTTACACAAACTTGGTTTTTAATGTAGTTATTAGATTCTTTTATGAACTTGGCTTTGATGCTATATGTTTGTGTTGAGGCATTTTTTGCAAGATTACCAACGTTAACTGTTACTTTGTTCTTGGTTACCGTTAATCCTTTTTGCCCTTTTGCCGTCTCGCTAGGTAAAAATTCAATTAACTGCACACCATTTCCACCTTTTGGCGCTGGGTCAGTTATAGTGACATTTTTTAATGCTGTTTCACCAGTATTCTTTGCCGTAAATGTATAAGTAAATTGTTCACCTAGTAGTGGGTTGCCTTTATTCACGCTTTTATTTATTTTGATGCTTGGTACTGGCGGTTTTGGCTTAGGTTTTGTTGGCGTGCCCGTAGTTGGGTTGCCACATTCTTTAATAATTGCATATTGAAAGCGACCGTCTTTATCTAACTTTACAAAAGCCGCAAGCTTACTAGTACTAGATGCGAACCTACATTGTGTTGTACCCTCCCAAACAGGCTTGCTGTTTGGTATATTAACCTTATGACTACAGCTTTTTCCTTCGTCGCGACCAGTAGATTTTGCACCAGTAGCAACTTTTTGACTTCCGACATAGATGTCGCCACTTTTATGAACAACACCATCTTTAAGGCTATCTATGTCAGCTTTTTTAATACCATATTTTGTGAAAACGTGGTACGCATTATCAAACTTGTTCTTTAATTGCTGCTTTGATGAAACCCCGCCGTTAAGAATGTCGTTGGAAGATGCACTTACGCCCTGAGGAAGCGCAAGAAATACTAATGCAACTACCAGCAAGAAGCTGATAAGCGATAAGATGGTTTTGTTTTTCATTTTCATAAAAGGCCTTTTTATTTATTTTTTGTTCTTATGCTTATTTATTAATGTATCCTTTGTGTTTTTCGTTGTCAACTAAATTAAAGTTTAAAGTGTACGTTTTTTAAGTTCTCGTTTAAAGAACTCTAGCCGATCTCCTTCTTCTATTTGAAGTTTGCTCTGCGTTTTTAATGAAACACCGCACATTTCACCCTCAAAAACTTCTTTTACTTCTTGTTGCTGCCGTTGCACGCTTGTTACTTCTACTTCTGCAATCTGTTCCCCGTCTCTTTTTACCCTTGCTAGAGTTCCTGGCATTGCCTTGCCTTTGGTTACTTCACCACCGCAAATTATCATATCTCGAGTCGTTCTAAAAATGCCTTTGATCTTCAAAATACCAATCTCTGTCTCTATTACTTCTGGCTCTAAAAGAGATTCCATCGTCTGACGAATATCATCTAAAAGCTCGTAAATAACCTTAAAGATCCGAACACTCACTTTTTCTCTCATTGCAAGTCGTTTGACGGCGGGAGGAAGCTGAACATTAAAGCCATAAACAACTGCGTCGCTACTTGCTGCTCGTCGAATATCGTTCTCTGAAATATTGCCCGCACCAGAGTCAATAATCCGAACCGTTAGCTCATCATTCTCTAGCAGACGAACACTATCATTAACAGAAGTAAGAGAGCCTTGTACATCTGCCTTAATAATGACATTCACCTGCTGTACATCACGCTTTTTGTTCATTAATTGTAGCAGATCTGAACCTGTAATATTTGTACTTGCGGTGTCTTTTTTTGCCTCAACGCTATTCTTTTCAGCTAGTAAACGAGCTGCCTTTTCGCCTTCTTTAACAACAAATAAATCTCCGAATTGAGGTAACGTCTTCATGCCTGTTACTATTGCCGGAGTGGCTGCGCCAGCTTCTTTGATTGGCTTTCCTGCATAGTCAAGTAATGTTCTTACTTTTCCATATGCACTGCCCGCAACGATATAGCTTCCTACGTTTAAAATACCATGTTCAACAAGCAGTTTTACAACCGCGCCGCGCCCTTGCTCCATATGAGCTTCGATGACCAAACCCTCAGCCGGAATCTCTGCTTCAGCTCTCAAATCCTCAAGATCTGCAACAAGTAGTACCATATCAAGAAGCTTTTCAATATTAGTTTCTGCTTTTGCGCTCACTTCAACCATTACCGTATCACCGCCCCATTCTTCTGGATTGAGATTATGTTCACTTGCAAGTTGCGACTTTACTCTGTTGGGGTCAGCTGATTCTTTATCAATTTTGTTGATTGCCACAACAATTTTTGCATTCGCAGCTTGTGCAAATTTGATTGCCTCAACTGTTTGCGGCTTCACGCCGTCATCAGCTGCCACCACTATAATCACCACATCAGTAAGTACCGCTCCGTGCTGCCTTAGCGCAGAAAACGCTTCATGACCAGGAGTATCAAGCAGAGTGATTGAACGGTCTTTACGCTTCGTTTGATACGCACTGATGTGCTGCGTAATACCACCAGCTTCACTTTCTGCCACCTTAACACCCAAAATTGCATCAAGTAGTGTTGTCTTTCCGTGGTCGACATGCCCCATCACCGCAACAATTGGCGGACGAGAAATTGCTTTTTCAGAAAGTTCACGTGTATTTTTTACAGAAGTATTTTCTTCTTTAGACTGTCTTTCAATCTCAACATCAAGCCCAAGCTCTTCAATAATAATCTGCGCTGTTTCAAAATCAATTCGTTGGTTAACCGTCGCTGCAATACCATTCTTAAACAGCTCGCCTACTAAGTTAGTAACGGGTAAATTTAGCTTTTCGGCTAACTCGCCAACGGTAATCATATCAGCAACAATCAGTTTTTTTTCTGCCACTGTATTTGACTCCTCTCTATTACGCACTGTGCGTAATTGTTATTGGCTGGTTATTTTTTCTTATCAATCAATCCTAGTGAAATTTTACGATTCTCTTTATCTGCTTCAAGCACCTTAAAAGACTTCTTCTCGTTTAGCTTAAAGACCTTCTCGGGATCGACATCGCTGCCTTCGCCAAGCTCACTAATGTGGATGAGCGCCTCTACGGCTGGGCTAATCTGTACAAAAGCACCAAACGGCGTAATGCGAGTTACTGAACCTTCAACAGTATCGCCTTTTTTAAACTGCTCCGCCTCCTTAAGCCATGGATCATCGCTAAGCTGCTTCAAGCTAAGGCTAAGTCGCTCTTTATCAACAGCAATAATTTTCGCCTCAACTGTTTGTCCAACTTTTACATAATCACTTGGATCATTCACACGCTCCCAACTAATCTCGCTAATGTGAATAAGGCCTTCAATACCATCAACATTTACGAATACGCCAAAGTCAACAACGCCAGTTACGACACCCTTTACTGTTTCGCCAACAGCAAGTTTTTCAAATCGTTGAGCAAGACCTTCTTTAATCGCTTCTTTTTCGCTAAAAATAAGTTTGTTTGCTTTACGATCGGCATCAAGAATACGAACTTTGATTTTTTTATTCACCAAAGAGTGTAGTCGTTGCAAAATCTCATCTTTATCTGCTCCGCCTACTCGAGGATAATGTTCAGCACTTAATTGGCTCACAGGCAAGAAGCCTCTTACGCCCTCAAGTTCTACAAGAAGCCCTCCTCGGTTTGCATCATATGGTGAAATATCAATAATTTCGCCACTTTCTTTTACTGCAATCACTTCATCCCAACCTCGATCTTTTGCAGCTTTACGAAGAGAAAGTAGTGCATAACCATTGTCCATTTCTGGTTCAACGATACTTGCAGTAACGCTATCTCCTTCGCTTAAATTGCGCGAGAATCCCATTTCGCGCCGTGGAACAAATCCAATACCCCGCGTACCAAGGTCAATAAGCACCTCGTGCTTACGAATTGAGAATACTGTTCCTTCTACCACCTCACTTGGTGTTGTTTGTGTTGTTGCCTCTTCTTTCAAGAGGTCATCCATTGTTATTGCGGCTTTAGCCATAGTCTTTTTTAAAGACTCCTTCCTTTGTAGTATTTCTATAAAAAGCAGCCCTCAAAAAGCGCTTTTAAAGATTAGTTTAAATTATACCCTGATCGACTACTGGAGTCAAAGAAGTTTATTCTTTACGAGCAGCTTTAATAAAAAGTTTTTGTGAACGATAGTATTCACGAGCAAGATATATCGCGCCAAAACCAACCACAAACCCTACGATTATATTCTCTGTGGGACCAGTTGATGCAACAGATGATGGCATCTCAGAGACTGTCGATGGACCAGTCGTCGCAATTGGCTGCTCCGCTGCTGGTGCACTTTGCGCTGTTGCAGCACTAGCAGAAGTTTGCTCTTTCTTCTTTTCCTCTTTTGGCCGATCTTTCTTAGACTCAGACTTTTTGCTATCTTCTTTTTTCTTTTGGCTTTCTTGTTTGGCTGTCTGCTCTTTTGCTGTTTTTTGGGCTGCATTATTCTGCTGCTTACTGAAGCTAATACCGCCTAAAAGCACCACAACAAGCACGGCAATCACAACTAAAAATATTGCGATTGAGCTTCCTGCCATCTTGTTATTACCACTAATCATCATACACTCCCGATTTATCTTATCGATTATTTTTATTATACAATAATCATTCAATAAATACCAGATGAAAAACGTGGTACACTAAAAACATGTTAATAACAGTGGACACCGGGGGCACAAAAACACTTGTTGCAAGCTTTGATGAGTCGGGAAAGCTTGGTGAAACTCACCGATTTGAGACGCCAAAAGATCACCAGGAGTATCTTAAACTACTCACAGGTGTTATTCGCACAAATTACAGCGGCAAAATCGATGGAATTATTGTTGCTGTTCCAGGAATTGTAAAAAATAATATTGCTATATGGTGTGCGAATTTGCAGTGGCAAAATTTTGACATTGCAAATGTGTTAAAAAAAGAGTTTTCCTGCCCCGTTTTACTAGAAAATGATGCTAACTTAGCAGGTCTTGCTGAAACAAAAATGCTTTCTCTTACCCCGGAAACAAGCCTCTATGTCACAATTAGCACTGGAATTGGCACTGGAATTATTATCAATGAAAAGATCGAACCAGCGCTCAGCTCAAGCGAAGGTGGACATGCACTTGTAGAGTACGACGGGGTTGTACGAGAATGGGAATCATTTGCCTCTGGTAAAGCAATCTATAAAACGTACGGAAAATATGGCAAAGATATTCACGACCCAAAAATTTGGGAACGTATTGCAGATAAAATTAGCCGTGGCTTTTTACCAATCATCCCCTTCTTACAGCCAGATGTTGTTATTATTGGTGGCAGCATTGGTACTTACTTCAACCACTACAACGAAGAGCTCGAAAAAATCCTAAAATATCGCCTTCCTGAACACATTCTTTGTCCCGATATTATTCAAGCAAAACATCCAGAAGAGGCTGTTATTTATGGCTGTTATTACTATGGAACAGATAAACTCTCTCGTTAACAAGCTAAAAAAAGCATATCCAGACATCGCGCTTAAAGAAGGTGACGCTTTTCGCTGGGCACCACATCAAAAAACAGTCTATTTTGCCAAAAATAGCACTAAGCAAGATGAAAAGAACTTGCTGCATGAGCTTGCTCATGCGCTGCTAGGGCACGCTGATTACGATAAAGACGTTGAGTTGTTACATAAAGAACGCGAGGCTTGGGATTACGCCTCTGAAAAGCTCTCAGGCAAGTTTCGCGTAGAGATTACTGAAGAAGATGTTGAAGAAGCCATGGAAAGCTATAGAGACTGGCTACACAGCCGCAGCACATGCCCTGAATGCTCTATGAACGCCCTGCAACAACCAAAAAACACCTACAAGTGTACTGCTTGTGGGTGTTCTTGGCGCGCTAATGACGCGCGTATATGCGAGCTACGTCGCTATACAGCTAGCGCTTAGGCAGCTGCTTGTGTAGTAGCTTTCTTATCTGAAGCTTTGCGTCGACGACTAATGCTACCACCTTTAGCACCAGCTTTTCTAGCTAGCTCACGGTTTGCAGCAAAACCACCCGTTCGGCCATTACGACCACCTTTAGCACCAATGCGTGCATAAAAGTCTTTTCCATGACGAGTTTTATTCGTTTTAGCAGCAGCTACGCCGCCGTCTCTTGTTCCTGCCATCTATTTTCTCCTTATTTAACTCACACGTGATATGTGTATGTTTTTAATATAACACAGCTTGTGCTTTATGTCAATATTTACATAAACGCTATTTTATTTTTATTAATATGTTGCATTTATGCTATTCGTGCGATATTATACTTATTAGCACCTGATAAAACAGCCCTCCTGCGAGAAGGGCTGTTTTTATTATTTAAATAGAGCTAGCCGGCTCTTTAGCTGCACTGCCACCGTAACTCTACGCTATTCACTAGTCCCAGTATGCAATCTTAATTGGCTTCTGCGCCACCATTTTTTTCATTTTAGCGTTCAGATATTTTTTGCGAAGCGATACGCCCAAAATATACTTATCAAGATAGTTATCATTCATAACAATCCAGCCATCTTTACCTAGATCCTTAGAACCCCAACTGTTTTTCACCTTCCATCGCAGAGGCTTGCCATCCTCTATATAGACTCCTGTAATAGCTGTCGCATGAAGTCTATTCATGCTATCACGCAACAACCCCTTCTCTTCGTAGCTAATACTCCAATCTTGGCCAAAGAGCTCTTTATACTTAAACAGTTCTGAGTCGAGAACCCCTTCTTTTGCACTAAGTTGCTTTGAAGCATCCCACCAGAACCAAATCGGCTCTCCATTCTCAAGCTGACGAATCATTGACTTCTTGATATCGTTGCTTATTTTCGTGACAACACTAGTGTAATTCTTGCCATACATCATGTCGCTTAGATCTTCTTCATAAACTCTGTCAAATGTATTCTTCTTATAATCACCAAGAAAATCTATATCAAAGAAATCATTGAGCTTCGTGCCATATTTTCTATAAAACTCTTGCGGAGTTAAAGTGATGCTTTTGGTATTTTTGTGGTGGTCTTTTTTGGTAGTTTTTTGCTTATCTTTTTTATCATCTTCCTGAGGAATAAAATCATAGGTAAACTTCTCTGGTGGGGTTCCGAGCACTGTTGCTAAAATTTGATATATTTCCCCTAGTTTTTTAGTTTTTGTCTCCTGTGGATTCTCGCTACTTCGAAGCTCATTAACTTCGGCACGAAGCTTTTCGTTTAACAGTTGATTGAGCTCGTTACTACGCTTACTCGCATGAGTCTCTGGCATGACAATATCTGGCACGACACCATATTTTTCTATGAGATCTACCGCCTCATGCCAATAGCCACCCTCTGGCTGAGGGTTGCGCAAAATACTTTGTACTTTTTTATGTGTTAACGGAAGCTCTTTTGTATCAATAATTTTTTGATAAAACGCATTACACATCTCAAGTTTGTCGTAAAAGTAGGTATAGTTTTTTGAAAGTTTTATCTTTTTTATCTTTAATTTTTTTGCTATTACCGGCTCAAGTAAAACTTGCGCGGCAAACAACCAACACCTTCCACTATGCTCTTGATCATAGATCTCTCCCGAGTCAATTTCAATATTAAAAACATCTGTATTTTCTTGAACAATCGCGCTATCTCTTGAGCTATGGCCAATACCATTATTAACAACCGCACGTTGAACAACTTTTTGTTGTGTATTTTTCTCAAAGTTTTTTCTATATTTTTTAATATCTAGTGGATTAATATGTTGCATAGATACAATTATATGATTTTTAAACAAAAGATAATAGCCACCCTCTCGGATGGCTATTATATAATTCGGCACCGTGCTACTTTCCCGCTTGTGGCAGTATAATCGCCGCGACTGGGCTTAACTTCTGTGTTCGGAATGAGAACAGGTGTTTCCCCAGTGCCATGGGCACCGAAGTTTAATATATATTTTAGTAATTCATACGCCTAGTATATATTAAATTTCGATGTCTATGCATCGCACGTGTTTCTTGTAAAGAATTAACAGTGGTGATATTCACCAATTACTAGTTAAGTCGTGTCCAGGTATTACCCTAGATCTAAGACACATTCACTAAAGTGAACATATCTTAGAGCATAAAAAGGCAATGGCTCTATTAGTATGCTTTGGCTCCATGTATTACTACACTACCACCTTGCACCTATCAACCTGATCGTCTCTCAGGGAGCTCATAGGGAAATCTAATCT
>CAZLCC010000013.1:0-10099 GCA_964558365.1 uncultured Candidatus Saccharibacteria bacterium
CCCGCCCTGACTCAAGTAATGCTTGGTATTAGTGATTTTACGGTAAGTTATTGGTATATTGTTCTCGCAGTTGGTTTTGGAATTTTCTTTGGTACAAGCCGCTATTTAAGAACTAAAGGTGGTAAAAAGAATTTTCATAAATTTATCTTAAAAGTTCCTATTGTGAAAGGCCTTATTAGAAAAGTAGCCGTTGCTCGCTTTGCTCGAACCTTTTCTTCTTTAATGGGAGCCGGCGTAACAGTACTGGCCGCTCTAAAAGTAACTGGTAAAGCAATTGGTAATACCGTTTACGAAGACTTTCTTAATAACGCAGCTGAAGAAGTAAAAAATGGCAAGCAGCTTTCAGACGTTATTTCTAAAAGCGACCTTTTCCCAGATATTGTTGGGCAAATGTTAGCCGTGGGTGAAGAAACTGGTAAAACAGATACTGTGCTTGTAAAAGTAGCTGATTTCTATGAAGAAGAAGTTGACGTTGCTGTTAACAGTTTGAGTTCTATTATTGAACCGTTGATGATTATTGTACTCGGAGCAATGGTCGGTTTAGTTGCCGCAAGTGTAATGGGTCCAATTACAAGCATTTCTCAAAACATTCAACAATAGCTTAACAATTCCAATCGGCGTTCCTCTTATGCTATACTGTTAGGCAACAATGAACAGTGGGCAACTATGAGCAAATTATTCTATCGAGATAAACCAATAATTGGTCTGGACATCAGCCAAACTGGCTTAAAGGTAATGGCTGTAAGTGAGAAAAAGCCACTAGTTACTGGCTACGGCTCGGTTGATCTTGACCCTGTTAGGATGCAAAAAAGCCTTGATGGCAAAGATGACTATTTAAGCAAAAATATTAAATCACTATTTGCAAAAAAGATTATTGGAAAAATGCCAAGTAATAATGTTGTGTTAAGCGTGCCCACCTCTCGTACGTATGCCCGCACTTTCACGCTTCCGCTTGAAGCCGAAGCCAACCTAGAAGAAGCAATTAGCCTGGAGGCCGAGCAATATATTCCCGTTCCCTTAGGACAGCTCTACACCGACCATCAAGTCATTGAATATAACAAAGATAATTTAGTAGTGCTTATGTGTGCCGTGCCAAAAACTATTGTTGATGCCTGTGTTGACGCAGCAAAACAAGCAAATCTAGAAGTTATTATGGTTGAACCTGGCATTAATGCAGTTGCCCGGCTTTTAACTCTCACAGAAGATGGTCACTTACCTACTGTCATTGTTGATATTGGTCCAACTACTACAGATATTGCTATTCTTGATGGCTCAATTCGCGTAACGGGAAGTATTGTTATTGGCGGTAATACATTTACGTTAGATATTGCAAAAAAAATGCACGTACCGCTAGAAAATGCGCATCAGCTAAAAGTTTTGCACGGGCTCGGCGCAGGACCACGCCAAGCAAAAATATCTGCCGCTCTTGAGCCAAATTTAAAACGAATTATTGCTGAAACAAAAAAAGTAATGCGCTATTACAACGAACGACTTGGTGCCACAAATAAACTCGAGCAAGTGCTTGTCGTAGGTGGCGGTTCTGGCATTCCCGGGCTTGGCGACTATTTCACCAACGCACTTGTGATGCCTGCACGACTTGCAAGCCCGTGGCAAGTGCTAGACTTTGGCAAACTTACGCAACCTTCCAAACAATTTAAGCCTAGATACATCACTGCTGGTGGTCTTGCCTCAATTAAGCCAAAGGATATTTGGTCATGATTAATTTGCTGGGACCAGAAGACAAAAAGCAGCTTCGAGCCGCCAGAGTAAATACTATTTTATTGCGCTATTATTTTCTAGCTATTCTTGTTATCGCTGGAGCTGGAGGTATCTTGGCGGGTGGTTTTTATATCGCTGATCAAAATAAAAATAGTTCAAAAGTTGAGCTTTCTCAAGCAGAAAATGATACAGCAGACTACACAACCGTCAGGCAACAAGCAGAGACATTCTCTAATAATTTAAAGATGGCAAAGCAAATTCTCGCAACTGAAGTTGTTTACAGCAAAATGATCACCGATATAGCAAACACTATTCCAGCCGGCACAATATTAACAAGCCTCTCTCTTACCCCAGAGACAATTAGCAAAAAGATGGAACTTTCTTTTAAAACTAAAAGCTACGACCAAGGAATTCAACTTAAAACATCTTTGGAAAATTCAGACTTATTTAGCGATGTGAGCATTACTAATATTACTAGCAAAGGTCAAGAAGGTGGTGGCGCCTACCCTACTGACGTAAATATTAGTGCAAAATTCCACCCAAGAAACATTCTTGCAAATAACTCAGGAGCAGCGCAATGAAAAAGCAAAGCTTAAACGCAGTAACGCTGAAATATATACTTATAGTTGGTATTATTCCCCTTATTGGCGCCTCTGCTTTCGTTGTATACACACTTTTTGGCACGTTAGAGCAAAAATCCAAAGAAGCAAGCCACGCCGCAATTGATTCCGAAGTTGGCACGCAAAATATTGACCATCTTCAAGATTTGGCTACAGAACTATCAAAAAATAAAGATGTAGCAACACGAGCCGCCTCTATTGTTGCCGACAGCCGACAATATCGTTATCAAGATCAAATTGTTAATGACATTAACACCTACGCTAAGGCAGCGGGCGTTACTATCTTGGGCTTTGATTTTAGCGAGACTGCCGGCTCTGGCTCCAGCGAAAGTGGCAGCGGATCAACACCTAGCGATAGCTCAGCCGCAACAGGATCAAGCACCACCGGCCAGACAGCCACAACTCCACAAAGCACCCAAGCTCCAGCCGCTGCATCTGGTCTTAAAACAGTTAATGCATCAATTCAGCTAGACAGTCCGATTCCTCTTACAAACTTTCTTATATTCTTAAAATACATTGAACAAAACGTCACAAAAATGCAGATTACCGGTGTAACGCTGACCCCTGCCGACAACCCTAGCCTCATTTCAAATCCAACAATTAATATAACGGTATACACAAGGTAACCTATGGATAAAATTAATACAGCAGCAATTAAAAGAAAAACACTAGCCGCATTTAGGCCTGTGGCGAATCACCACGCGCTTATTTTCATCGTTGGCTCGCTCCTGCTCTTAATGTTTGTGGTTTATAACACACAAAGAATACTTACCATTCCAGAAGATAGCACCTATAGAGCTGAAGTTGAAAAAAGAGATACCAAAACAACTTTCGACCAAGAAACAATTAAGAAGGTTGAGCAGCTTCAATATAGACGCGATGCCTTAAAGCCAGAATTGCCAACAAGCGGTCGTATTAATCCTTTCGCCGAATAATATTGATATAACTGATATACTAAGAACATGCTAATGCTTTCTCAGCGATTACTTGAAAAGCCAGTTATGAGCCTACAGACAGGTACAGAAATTGCACACACCAAGCAGGCAATAATTGACCCGGCGTCTTTGCAAGTTATTGGTTATTTTGTTGAAAGCAAAATTAAAAAAGAAGACGATTTGATACTTAAAACACAAGATATTAGAGAAGTAAGCCAAGTTGGGCTTATTATCGACTCAATAGATGAGATCCTTTCAGAAAGCGACTTGCTGCGTATTAAAGAAATTACAAAGTTACAATTCGCTTTAATTGGCATGTTGGTTATCGATGAAAAGAAACGAAAACTTGGCAAAGTGATTGATTACGGCATCGATCCTCGCTCGTTCATGATTCATCAGCTACATGTAAAGCAACCTATTTTAAAAAGCTTTCATGTTGCCGAAGTACTAATAAACCGCACACAAATTGTTGAAATCAACGACAATGAGATTATTGTTAAAGAGGCAAGCGTGCGCGAAGCTGAAAAATCTAAAATACCCATCGCCTCAAATGCAGATTTCATAAATCCATTCAGAAGCCCGCAAGCTGAAAATAAAGAGTTACGCTAGCGCTCTTTTAATATCGTCGTAAGAAAATCCTTGCCTTGCTAAATAAGCAATAAACTTTTGCTCGTCGTCGTAGCGCTTTCTTTTTTTAGCAATGATTTTTTCTAGCTCATCGTGATCATTACGAGCCGAATGAACAAATGCTTGTTCAATATTGCTTTGCTCTACACCTTTCGCTCTTAGTTCGCTAATTATTTTCCTCTTGCTTGCACCTTTTGTTATATTTCTATTCTCTACCCAATATTTCGCAAATCTTTCGTCATCTATATATTCTTTTTCAATTAAACGTTCAAAGACTCTTTGCGTTACTTCTGGCAAAACTCCTTTTTTAATACCGCCACCCTTTTTTCTAGTATCTCGCGTTTTTTTATATAAATAATCTTTTATTTCTTTTGCACTATGCGGGCGAGACAAGCAATATTCAAGCGTTCTGGCATAAAGTTTTCCAAATTGGCTTTCCTGCTCTAGCTCAATTAATTCTTCTTCAGAATATTCTTTGCCTGTTTTAATGCCAAGCTCCCCAACTTGAAAAATATCGAGTGAAAATCGATATGCTCCATCCACCATAATGTTCACACGATTTTTATCTTTTTGCTGAGCTGAAATTGCTGTAATTTTCATTTTTCGAATACTGCAAAATCACCTTCACTAAGGCAATAGGTTTTAATACTGGAATCAAATTTTTCAAGCTCACTTTTCATGTTCACCCAATCAACGGGACCTCGAGGATCATCTAATCCATAGTCAGACCCATAGTGAGTAATGACATTAGCATCTATAAATCCTCTGCCCTTTTTTATTTCTCGCCAATCAGGAGTATTAAAGGTAGCGCTCAAGTATTCAGCTCCGGCAGAGCTTCCAACAACAACTTTTTTCGAGAATAATGATTTTAGGTCATATTTATCTAACCAATATGATAGCAACGTCTCATCTCCGCCATGCAGCCATATTGTGTTCGCCCATTTTATCTGCTCTTCAAATTGCTGAGGCTGAGCCATCTTACTCTCATGGTTGCCGCTGAACAGCTGCCCGAAGTACTCTTTTCTTGTTGGATAGTATTGTTCCCAATTTTCTCTCGGAAGAGCAAATGGCACACTTAGGATTTTCGGTTGCTCATCAAGACTATCTTTAATTTCTTCTGCCAAAGATGCCTTCTGTGATCCTGAGGCTGATAGATCAGCGCCTCCTAAAAGGATATACTTGGTCATTTCTATCCTTCTTGTTCGGCTACTTTTTCTCTAATCTTTTTATCAACTTCTGCTAAAATTTTTGGATTCTCTTTAAAATAAGCTTTTGTCTTGTCGCGGCCTTGGCCAATTGTTTCGCCGTTATATTTATAGAACGCTCCAGACTTATCAACAATTCCATATTTTTCAGCTAGATCAATTGTGTCGCCAATTTTGGAGATTCCTTCGTTATACATAATGTCGAACTCGGCAATTCTAAATGGCGGTGCGATTTTGTTCTTTACCACTTTCACTTTTGTTCTATTCCCCTTTACTTCATCGCCAACTTTCAGCTGTCCAATTCGGCGAATATCAAGGCGAACTGAAGAATAAAACTTTAATGCGTTGCCACCAGCAGTTGTTTCTGGGTTGCCAAACATCACGCCAATCTTCATGCGAATTTGGTTAATAAAAATCACCGTTGCTTTTGATTTATTAATAATACCCGTTAGTTTTCGAAGCGCCTGACTCATTAATCGCGCCTGAAGACCCATATGAGAATCGCCCATATCGCCTTCAATTTCTGCCTGTGGCACAAGTGCCGCAACAGAGTCTATCACTACCAAATCAACTGCATTTGAGCGAACAAGCGTTTCTGCAATCTCGAGCGCTTGCTCTCCGTTGTCTGGTTGGCTCACAAGCAAATTTTCTGTATCAACACCAAGCTTCTTGGCATATGCTGGGTCAAGTGCATGCTCTGCATCAATAAATGCTGCTGTGCCGCCTTTTTTCTGAACTTCTGCGATTGCATGGAGTGTAAGCGTTGTCTTTCCTGAACTTTCAGGGCCATAAATTTCAATAATTCGTCCTTTCGGATATCCGCCACCAAGTGCAATATCAAGCCCTAATGTGCCAGATGGAATAAGCTCAACATCTGCTTTATGGTTTTCGCCAAGCTTCATAATCGAGCCATCGCCAAATTGTTTAGTAATTTGATCAACTGCCAAACCAAGTGCTTTTAACTTACCTTCGTCTGCTTTCGCTGTCGTAGACTTCGTCTTTTTGTCTGCCATTTCTTCCCTCTCTTATATAATTGTCCTAACTATATTATACGCGATTTGTTACAATACTTACATGCAAACACATCGTGGATTTACTGTTATCGAGTTAGTTGTTTTTATATTGCTTCTGATTACAATTGGCGTTGTCGCTTTTATTCAAGTTCAAGATATTCGAGCATCTGAGCGAGATAATCAAAGAAAGGCTGATATTAACGCTATTTATTATGGAATTGAGGAAGTATTTAGCAAAGAAAACGATTACTACCCAGAAGTAGTCAATGCAGAAGTATTACCATACGTAAACCCAGATTCTTTTAAAGACCCGAGTGGATATGAAATTAATAGCCGACAGTCGGACTATCGCTATAATCCAAGTGGCTGTGTTGAAGGAAAATGTGAAGGATATTCTTTGCGCTCAGTTCTGCAAAAAGAAGCTGATTACATAAAAACTGAGCTATCTACTCGCCAATAACTGGTCGACCCTCTTTAAACGCTTCAACAGCATTATTTAAGATTCTCATTTCAGTTCTTGGATTTGCAACATTCTCAAATTTATATGTCGTCTGTTTTCCCTGGTCGCTAATCACACAAATGGAGCCAAAACCGAAAAGAGTTTCGGCAAAACCTTTTTCATCAAAACTGATATCTTCAATATTACCCAAACCCACTGCTTTCTGGCTTTTAGCAAAAAGGGTAGTTTGTGTTTGTTGAATTATACTTTTATTAGTTAAGAAAAATCTATTGTTCTTACGAACTGTTAAAGAAATTGAGCAGAGAATGAGAGCTAATAATATAATGCCGACCCCAAAGAGAAATACAAGTAAATAATCTGGTGAACTAAAGTCTTTTGCAAAAAATAGTGGATACACTATTAAGAAAAGTACAGTTATTAGTATCGCCAACGCAGCTATACCAATTACCTTAATTTGACCACCAATGTGCTTCTTAACTGATCTTATTACAAATTCTTCATCGCCAAGATTTAGATCTGGATATTCTCTAACAGATTGTTCATGTCTATTTTTTAGCTCTTCTTGATTCATGCGATTTATATCTCTTATAGCAAAGTTTGCTGATCGCTACCTTTTTTCTTGGGTGGAGTTTTTCCCACGTGCTTATAAGCTTTATGAGTTACTTTTCTTCCACGCGGAGTACGCTCTAAAAAGCCAAGCTGCAAAAGATATGGCTCAAAGAAATCTTCAATAGTTGATCGCTCATCACCAGTAATTGCAGCAAGCGTTTCGACGCCGACTGGTCCTCCAGCATGGTTCTCAATAATTACCTCGAGCAACTTCCTATCCGCAGGATCAAGCCCAGCTGTATCAATTTCAAGAAGATCAAGTGCACCATGTGCAATATTTGTATCAATAATACCGTCACCATTAATATCAGCGTAATCTCGCACTCGTTTTAATAGTCGGTTTGCAATACGTGGCGTTAAGCGTGCGCGGGTTGCCACAGTTGCTGCTGCACTCTCATCTACTTTAACGTTTAAGATATCGGCAGAACGATGAATAATTTGTTTGATCTCATCTTCGTTATAAAACTCAAGACGATGCATAATCCCAAAGCGATCACGAAGCGGCGCCGCCAAAGCACCGGTTCGAGTTGTGGCTCCAATAATCGTAAATTTTGGCAAATCTAGCCGCAAACTTTTTGCACTCGGGCCTTTACCTAAAATAATATCCAGCTTAAAATCTTCCATTGCAGAATAAAGCACTTCTTCAACACTTCGGCTCAAACGATGGATTTCATCAATAAATAAAATGTCCCCGTCTTGCAGGTTGGTGAGGAGGCTCGCAAGATCGGCCGCTCGTCCAACGGCTGGGCCACTTGTGACACGAATTTGCGCGCCCATCTCATTAGCAATCACCGTTGCCATCGTCGTTTTACCAAGCCCTGGCGGGCCATAAAGAAGCACATGATCAACTGGCTCGCCACGTTTTTTCGCTGCATCAATTGCCAACTTCAAATTCTTTTTTAAGCGTTCTTGGCCAATATAATTTTTGAAATCTTTTGGCCGCAAAGTATTTTCAAACTGCTCTTCAACTTGGTCATCATCGCTTTTACTTGTGTCTACAATTCTTTCAATCGCCATTTCTATTTACCTTTTTTCAGTGCCTTTTTAATTCGCTCCTCGGTGCTAATTTTCTTATCAATCGAGCTCAGCGCATTATGAGCATCGGATTCAGTATAGCCTAGTGAAACAAGAGCCTGTAATGCTTCATCATTTGCATCCATGCCAGAACGATGGACTAAATTCTCCGCGGCATCACCAACTGTCGCGCCAACTTTATCACGAAGCTCAACCACAATTTGCTCAGCTGCACGTTTGCCAACACCTTTTGCAAGCTGGAGGTATTTCACATCACCACCCGCAATAGCGTTTCGCACTGCCTCGCCTGTTCCGATATCCAAAATTGCCATCGCTGCTTTTGGCCCAACATTTTTTACACTCAGCAGTTGCTCAAAAAGCTGCTTTGAGGTCTCGTGCAAAAAACCATAGAGGTCATGAGAATCTTCTTTTATATGCTCATAAATATAGAACTTTGTTTCACCGTCAGTTGAAATCACTTCTAAGTCAGAGAGTGAAACCGTTACGCCATAACCAACCCCAGCACATTCAACAACGATACTAGTTGTCTTCTCAGTCACTCGACCACGTAATGTTGCAATCATACAGTATTATTATAACCTTGGTTTTTAAGAAAACCTATTTTCTTATCAAATCTGCTATACTTATATTATAATTAAACACAAGAATTATCTATGACATTGAAAACGCAGAACCAAGGCTTCACCATTGTTGAATTACTGATTGTTATTGTGGTTGTTGCTATTTTAACTGCGTTGGTTATATCTGCTTATAATTCAATACAACGAAATGCTCGTGATAGTAAGCGACGGTCAGATATTAACCAGCTTATTAAGGCAATGAATCTTATGTATATCAATCAAAATAAACTCCCCATAGAAATTAATGCCGGATATAATAACACTGGAACCGGCTGGACTAATAATCAAAATGCGAGTTATCCAATTTCAATTGTTAATAGACTTGTCTCAGAAGGATATCTAGGCAATGGAGTCGGAGATCCAAAGACTCTGACTGGAGTTGGAAGCTATATGCATTATCGATGCAACGGAGTAAGCAATAAGTATGCTTTCTTCGCAAAGCTTGAAAATCCAAAACCCGAAGATAATGAGGGATATAATTGGTGGAGTAATAACTCTTGCAACTCTACACCTTTGCAGTCTTCATATGAGATGAATTATGCCAAAGTTTATACTATTAATTAGCTGCTCACGAGCCAGAATGCATAATAGCCGCAGCTAACGCGTCTGCACAGTCGTCTGGTTTTGGCACTTCTTTTAAACCTAGAGAGATTTTTACCATTTCCTGCACCTGCTGCTTCGTTGCCCGACCATAGCCTGTCAAAGATTGTTTAATCTGTAACGGTGTATATTCAGCAATCTTTAAATTAGCCTGTTTTCCAGCCAGCATTGCCACACCGCGTGCGTGTGCCACACTGATCGCCGTTGTCACATTTTGTGCAAAGAATAGTTTCTCAATTACCATTTCTTGCGGTTTATTAGTTTCAATAATTTCTTTTAATGAATCGTGAATTTCAAGCAAAGAGTCTTCAAGTGGTTGCTTTGGTTTTGTGCGCACCACACCAGCGTCAACCAACTTTGTTTTACCACGCTCAACATCAATAACACCAAATCCTAAAATTCCTGTTCCTGGATCAATGCCAATAATTCGCCTACTCACCCGGCGGACCTCCTTTGCCAAATGCGTCACGCAGGCGCAACGTTGCTTCCGTAATTTCTGTGCGCCACTCATATATACCGTATAGCACCACACCCCCCCCGGCAAGTCCAATAAGCCACGGCGCAAGATTCTTTGATGAAGCGCTGTCTTGAGGTATTTCATCAACTGCACCAGCCACAGCCGTATTTTTTACGACCTTTCTGCACCTATTCGTTCC